>JAPKAD010000007.1 GCA_028825445.1 Octadecabacter sp. | reverse complement strand
TTGAGCCAAGAATTCCAGCGTCATTATCAAGGTGGGCCAGCAAGCTCAAAAAAATTAGGTTACATTCGCGCAAAGACCACTGCTAATTACGGCATAAAATGAGATCAACCGGATCAAGCCGCACAGATGACCAGATGAAACCCATCATGTTAAGTCGTTAATGAACAAAAGCTTCATCAGTATTTAAGCGGTTCGAAACGCTAATTCGATCTCCAACCAGTAATCCTTCAGCACCAGCCGAAACTGAAACGGTGTCACCATCTTTTACATACCTAGAAAGCAACATTTCCGCCAGCGGATCTTGCAATGCACGTTGAATTACTCGCTTTAAAGGACGCGCTCCAAATACTGGATCATATCCTTCGTCCGCCAGCCATTTGCGCGCACTATCGTCCAACGCCAGATTGATTTTACGCGATGAAAGCCGTTTCAAAAGCTTAGATATCTGGATATTAACGATGCCATCCATATCATCGCGAACCAACCGATCAAAAATAACCGTTTCATCTAGACGATTGAGGAATTCAGGTCGAAAATGAGTGCGTACAGCGTCCATCACATCAAGCTTAGCATCCGATGAGTGCGATCCTTCAGGCAATTGGCTCAACGCTTGGCTCCCAAGGTTCGACGTCAAGATAATCAACGTTTGCTTGAAATCCACACTGCGACCCTGACCATCAGTCAAGATACCGTCGTCAAGGACTTGCAGCAGCACATTGAAAACGTCTGGGTGCGCTTTTTCCACTTCGTCAAACAACACAACCTGATAAGGACGTCGCCGCACAGCTTCGGTTAATACGCCACCTTCCTCGTAACCCACATATCCTGGGGGCGCACCAATCAGTCGCGATACCGCATGCTTTTCCATAAACTCCGACATATCGATGCGTACCATTGCGTTATCGTTGTCAAACAAAAACTCTGCAACAGCCTTAGTTAATTCGGTTTTACCCACACCCGTTGGCCCAAGAAACAAGAAGCTGCCTAATGGCCGTCCTTCGTCGTTCAAGCCCGCACGTGCCCGCCGCACTGCATTGGCAACTGCCGTTACAGCAGTATTTTGTCCAATCACACGCTTATGCAGCCCGTCTTCCATACGCAGCAGCTTTTCACGTTCACCTTCAAGCATTCTGGCAACAGGGATACCCGTCCAGCGCTCAACCACACTGGCAATCTGTTCAGGACGCACGGCGTCTTCAATCATAAGGTCGCTATCCTCCACGTTGCTCAACTGCTTTTCAAGCTGCGGAATCACGCCATAGGACAGCTCCCCCGCTTTGGAGAGGTTGCTTTCACGTTTCGCAATATCAAGTTCAGCACGGGCCTGATCAAGATCTTCCTTCAACACACGCACCCCTTCGAGCTTATCTCGTTCAGCTTGCCATTTCGCTGTCATACTGACAGATTTCTCATTCACCTTGGACAACTCACCCTCAAGTCTTTTAAGGCGATCTTTTGATGCCTGATCATCTTCCATGCGCAAAGCTTCGGCTTCGATCTGCAGTTGCATTACTTGGCGATCAATTTGGTCAAGCTCTTCTGGTTTGCTGTCCACTTCCATACGCAAACGGGACGCAGCTTCATCCATCAGGTCGATGGCCTTATCCGGCAAAAACCGACCTGTTATATAGCGATAACTTAGCGTTGCTGCCGCGACAAGTGCGCTGTCCGAGATCCTAACACCATGATGCAATTCATACTTTTCTTTGACGCCCCGCAAAATGCTAATCGTATCTTCAACTGTCGGTTCCTGCACAATAATAGGCTGGAAACGCCGCGCAAGGGCTGCATCTTTTTCAACGTATTTGCGGTATTCATCTAGCGTCGTCGCACCTATACAATGCAATTCACCCCGCGCCAAAGCTGGCTTGATCAGATTCGCAGCATCCATCGCACCGTCGCCTTTACCCGCACCAACAAGCGTATGCATTTCATCAATAAAGAGAATGACCTCACCCGCAGCTTCGGTGACTTCATTTAGCACAGCCTTAAGGCGTTCTTCGAATTCACCACGATATTTCGCGCCAGCAATCAACGCACCCATGTCCAAAGACAGCAGCAATTTGTTACGCAAAGATTCTGGCACGTCACCGTTGACAATGCGCAACGCCAAACCTTCGGCAATCGCGGTCTTACCAACACCCGGTTCACCGATCAACACTGGGTTGTTCTTTGTGCGGCGCGACAAAACCTGCATTGCACGCCGGATTTCTTCTTCACGACCAATGATTGGGTCAATCTTGCCTTCGCGAGCACGCGCCGTCAGATCCATAGCGTACTTTTTCAGTGCGTCATAACTTTCTTCAGCTGACGCCGTGTCCGCAGTGCGGCCTTTGCGGATATTATTAATTGCAGAATTGAGTTTCTGTGCGGTTACCTTACCTTCATCTAGTGAATCTTTAGCTTTACATTTAACCATCGCCAGCGCCATCAAGATACGTTCAACAGGCACAAAGCTGTCGCCAGCTATCTTGGCAAGCTTCTCAGCTTCAGCCAAGACTTTACCAGTTGTCCCATCCATAAAGATTTGCGCCGCGTCACCTGTCACTGTTGGCATTTTTGCCAGCGCGATGTCGACGGTATGTAAAACTCGTGCGGCATCACCACCAGACGCGTTAATCAAGTTCGCAGCCAAGCCTTGTTCATCGTCAAGCAGGGCTTTCAGCAAATGTTCAGGGGTAATCCGTTGATGGCTTGCACGCATTGCAATCGACTGGGCAGTTTGAATAAAACCGCGCGACCGTTCTGTAAACTTCTCTAAATTCATACTTTTTCCTCTGTGCAAGTGGCCCATTACAGATGTTGCCTACTTATACGGCACAGGCTGTCTAGAGCTTCTATAGATATATAGGGCGCCGCATGCGACCATTCAAAGTTGGTTGATGATTGTGCATCACGGGCATAGAACGGAAACAATCAAAGGAATTAACTATGCACGATTTAAAAGCTGCTGATGACCGCCTTATCGTTGCATTAGATATGCCCGACGCCTTGTCCGGAATGGCTATGGCCAAGAAGATCGGCGATGCGGTGACTTTTTATAAAATTGGGTTGGGCATGTTGACAGGAGGTGGGCTCGCTTTAGCCAATGAACTTGCCGACGAACACGGCAAACGTATTTTCCTAGATATGAAATTGTTTGATATCGGCGCAACTGTGGAAGCCGCCGTGCGTGGCCTATCGAAATTTGGGCATGATTTCCTGACGGTGCATGGTGATCCCCATGTGGTGCGCGCTGCAGCACAGACCAAGGATAATATGAAAATACTCGCCGTAACCTTTCTTACGTCTTTGGATCGCGCCGATCTCGATGCATCTTGCATCAAGACGGGCGATATTAAAGATCTGGTGCAAGAACGCGCAGGGCTAGCGCTGTCAAACGGTGCAGATGGCGTTATAGCGTCGCCGCAAGAAGCAGCCTTGATCCGCGCGCTTCCCGAAGCCTATGGTAAGCTTATTGTTACACCCGGTGCACGCCCTACTGGGGCTGATCTAAACGATCAAAAGCGTGTTATGACGCCTGCACAAGCCATCGCAAACGGCGCAGATCACGTAGTTATCGGACGTCCAATCTGGCAAAATGCAGATCCCAAAGCGGCAGCTAAAGAAATTCTGGCGAAACTTTGATTACCCAAAGGCAAAGAAACAATAATTCTTAAAAGGGCGACTGCAGCTGTCAACATAGATTATTCAAAAAAGACTCAGAATTGAATTAAAACACTGATGCCCAGGTAGTAGATAGGCCAGGTAAGCAAGCACTTTACTACTAAAACCTTTCTCATGATTAAATCAATTTGGCCTCACTTTTTTTCTGCGAGGCTTTTTATAAGCCTATCAGTCGTTAATATCTTTGTGCCAGATTTTGACTTGCCCGCGACGTACACCAAAAATCTGGCACAAAATAAAATAGGCAATCAACGAAAATACAGCAAAAACGACCAGCGACCCAGCCAGTGACATGCCCGCACTAATGCCCGTCCAAATCGTTACTCCAAAGAAAAGTGCACCAAGTGCGAAGCCAAAAAATATCCAGGCTGGGATGAGAATTTCGGCGATACCCAGCACAAGTGCCACAACCGTCCAGACCCACCATTCATTGTACCACGACATTACCCACGGCCCTTAAGCATCTTGAACGCATCCCCAAATGCCTCAAGCGCGTTGGCAGGTACTAGAATTGTGTTACTGCCAGCAGATGCACCCAGCGCATTAATCGATTCAACCTGCTTAAGCGCTACCTGGTACTGCGCCGCTTCAAGCCCGTTTTCGGCAATCGCAACGGCAACTACTTTCGTAGCGTAAGCCTCGGCATCCGCTGAAACGCGGCGTGCTTTAGCCGCTTGCATAGCGGCATAAAGTTCTGCATCAGCCTGAAGCTCGACAGAGCGTTTCTTACCCTCGGCTTCAGTCACTTGCGCTCGTCGTGCACGCTCTGCGTTCAATTGCTGAAGCATCGCAGCACGTGTTGCAGTATCCAAGTTTACGTCGAGTATTTCAGCGCGCGTCACTTCAATGCCCCAATCGTCCACTTGCGCGGCCAACTGGTCTTGAATCGCAAGGATTAATCCTGTGCGGTTCGCCTGCACCTGATCGAGTTCCATTTTACCAATCTCGGAGCGCACGATACCAGCAACAGTGGTCGAAATCGCTCCATCGACATCACGAATACGATATACAGTCTTTTCAGGCTCGATAATCCGGTAGAACACAGAAGTTTCAACCTGCACTAGCACGTTATCAGATGTAATTGCATCTTGGCCCATCACCGGCAATTGACGTTCAAGAATTGAAATCTTATGCGCAACGCGGTCAAGAAAAGGGATTATAAAGTTTATTCCAGGTCCAAGCACAGCACGCAGGCGGCCAAACCGTTCGACCACAAACTTTTCAGACTGCGGCACGATCCGAACACCAACCAAGATGCAAATGATAATAAAAGCAGACAGCAGGATCAGGACAATATTACCCCCGATCAAGTTGATTAAGATGTCTTCGATGTCCATGATGTTCCCTCACTGTATTAATTTAATTCGTCAAATTGATTTATTAAATAAGTTCAGCACACGTGTCCTGCAACCACTGCCTAAGTCATACGTGCAAGCTGACACAAAATTTATTGTATTTATAACATCTCTTATGCCCATGAGTGCTCAATGTTGACCTGCATCGCAAAAGCAGATGCATTGCTTGATCCAATTAAGCAAACGCACAACATAAGCTATTTCATATCTTTGGCATTCATCATTAATGGAAATTCTGAACCCAACGTGATTGCCACATCAAGCATATTAAGCTTGTATTATTCAAACACCTCACAACGAAAAAAATCTCGCAGTGTTTCATCCCCTTCACGCCCTCCATTAGAAAGAACTAAGTATTTAAGCCATATAGAACTGTGATCGCGCTGATAAATTTACAACTGCGCCCCCATAAAAATTACTGCCTCCACATCATCAAATCCGATATCCTTAACGCAACCTTACCCACTTCTTAAACTGAAAATGCTTAATCCCCGCAGTGTCAGCTTGCCACTTCTCCCACGCTCTGCGTATTAACATCTCATGCCTAGCCTTTGCCGCGCCTGTCTGCACTCGTTTCAAACCGGCACCCGCTGCCCCGTGTGCCGCTCCCCGCGTGTGACAGCGCACGATGAACTGTTCGACCTGACCATTGCACATATGGATTGCGATGCGTTTTACGCGTCCGTGGAAAAATGTGACAATCCAGAACTTGACGGAAAACCAGTCATAATTGGCGGCGGGCACCGTGGTGTAGTGTCAACGTGTTGTTACATCGCGCGTATCAAAGGCGTTCGATCAGCAATGCCTATGTTTCAGGCGCTAAAACTATGCCCCGAAGCAATCATTGTTCGTGGCCGGATGGACCGCTACGTCGAAGTGTCACGCCAAGTGCGCGCGTTGATGGACGAATTGACACCAACAGTTGAGCCCTTGTCGCTAGACGAAGCGTTCATGGACCTGTCAGGTACCGAAAACCTGCATGGCACACCGCCTGCTGTAATGTTGGCAAGGCTAACAAAACGGATGCAAGACGAAATTGGGATAACTGGATCTATCGGGTTAAGCCACAACAAGTTCCTCGCAAAGGTCGCGTCTGATTTAGACAAACCGCGTGGGTTTTCCGTGATTGGTGTAGCGGAAACGACAAAATTTCTGCGCCCCATGCCTGTGAAGCTGATCTGGGGCATTGGCCCCGTTGCTCGCAAAAAACTTGAGGCCGCTGGCATTCGCACCTTTGATGATCTGCTGCGGTGGGACAGACGTGACTTGCATGATCGATTTGGCAGCATGGGTGACAGGCTCTATTCTCTCGCGCGTGGCGAAGATCCGCGCAGAATTTCGGGGAGCACACCTGTGAAAGGGCTCAGCAACGAAACGACATTCAATGAGGATACCAATGATCCCGATATCCTTGATGGTCACATATGGCGGATGGCAGAAAAGGTGTCGGCACGCGCCAAGGCGCAGAACAAGGCAGGGCGCGTTGTGACATTAAAACTCAAGCATAGTGACCATAAAATTTTCAGCAAACGGATCAGCTTGCATCAACCTACGCAACTGGCGGATACGATCTATCGCACTGCACGCGGATTATTTGACCAAGTGGGTGATCAAGGACCCTTCCGTCTTTTAGGTGTTGGGATTTCAGAACTGGTGCCAGCAGAAGACGCTGACAGCATAGGCGACCTATTGGACCCCGACGCCATCAAACGCGCAAATGCCGAACGTGCAGCAGACACAATCCGTAAAAAATTTGGTAAAGACGCAATTATCAAAGGTCGAACATTGCGCTGACTATTCGGCAGCAACTCGCAAATTAGCTGGGCGGCCAATTTCAGCGATTTCAGCAATCACACCATCAAGGACTATTTTGAATGCCTGGAAATTAGCATTTGGCTTAACCTCGCCCTCATCCATGTAAATAGATCTGTCAATTTCGATTTGTACGGCATGATGCCGGCGTGACGGGCGACCATAGTGTTGGCAGATATAGGCACCCGCAAACGGCATGTTCCGTGCAACTTTAAAACCTGCAGACGTAAAGGCCACCTCGATACGTTCTACTACCGACGACGCTGCAGCTGCCCCGAACCGATCACCAAGGACAACATCAGGCCGCGCTGCACCTGGGGGGGCAACATATTCCAGCGCTTCGTGCGGCATAGAATGGCAATCCACTAGGATCGCTTCTCCAAAGGCCGCATGCGCCTCATTCATGAGGGCTTGCAAAGTATCATGGTAGGGTCGCCAGATCGAACTGATACGCTCTTGTGCTTCTGATAATGTTAGTTTTCCGCTATAAATCGCACGCCCATTAGACACGACACGTGGAATAACGCCCAGCCCACTGGCAATGCGCGGGTTTTGCGCAACGCCCCGCACTCCGATGATAACCGCCGGGTCTAATTCGTTAGAACCACGGTTTAGGTCCAAATACGCCCTGGGAGACTGCGCCAACAGCAACGGTGCTCCATGATTTACTGCTGACCCAAACAAATCGTCTACAAAAGCATCCTCAGATGAACGGACTTGCGTCTCATCCAACACGATCTTTCGCAAAAAGGCTGCTGGATAATTGCGCCCTGAATGCGGAGAAGCAAAAATTACGGAGGTTGTACACTCAATTGGGCGCAACAATAAATAGGATAGATTACTCGTAGTATCTTTCATAGTGACCCTTTCGCACCCACGTTATAAAAATCAGTGTAGCGCGTTTAAACCATTTTCCAAAAGGCCTTGAACCCTATCACGACTCTTTATATAGACCGCGCAACCGACGCTTGCTTGCGCATCCTAATTCTTCAGGACGTACGTGTGCTAAGGGTATGGATGATTAGCTCAGCGGTAGAGCACTTCGTTGACATCGAAGGGGTCACTGGTTCGATCCCAGTATCGTCCACCATAATCTTGCTCCTTGTAGAGTAGGCATCATTTTACTCCAGCTGGTGTAAATAATTATTTCGCAGCGCTGCTTAGGTAGCGTATAATAGTAACAAAGGCGCAATCGCCGCGCCGCGAGACAAAGGACAGAACATATGAAAGTTCGAAACTCCCTCCGTTCGCTCAAGTCGCGCCACCGCGATTGCCGCGTTGTGCGCCGTAAGGGCCGGGTTTACGTTATCAACAAAACTAACCCACGGTTCAAAGCCCGTCAGGGTTAATTCATTTAATATGCGTTATATCAAAAACCGCGCTCAGCAATGGGTCGCGGTTTTTTTTGGCAGCTTGGACCAAGGTGAATCAATATCAAGATCAGACTCTCCCTCCTCCTTCAGTAATATTTCCAGTGTTAAAAAGGCTTTTTAAAATCTGTCAAGCTGGGTGGTCAGAGCGTTTTTTTCAAAAGTGTTACTAAAAACATTACTCAGATAACAAACTTTTTCAGTTCATCTCGAATTACGCTTCGCGTTTGTCTTTTTGCATCATCAAATAGTGGGTCAGGCTTCACCCTCATTAACTAAATCATGGCACTTTTGAGTTTGTATTCTGTCAGAAAATAAAGTGGATTGCATCAGGCACAACCAAACATTGGGCCATTGGGATAAACCCAGTTGCAGTTCTCACAGCCACACTAGACAGAATAATTCATGTATCGCCCAAGTTTATCATCATCATTAGAACTTTTATTTGCGACAAGCTATCTGGTGTAAGGATTTCAGTGATATCGTTCAATAATCACACCGACTTTTTCACGCAGGTCGCATAAGTCCTATGATGCATCTGACAAATCAAGCGCGTGCAGATCAACAACGCTAGGCACCAAGAAAATACAATAAGACATGCCTTAATCGCTAGCGTTGCAAAAGTCTTATAATATGGCAACATCAACTCGCGGACTATAAACAGCTATGAATTTATAACCAACTACAGTAGTTTATTTAATCCCCCAATACAAAATCTGATAAAGATTGCAAATTGTACAATCTTACTCAGTATTTTCAATATCAACATTACCAGTCTACTGTCTCATCTAAATATTGATGTTAAGACTGTGAAGAAAGCCACGCGTAAATACGGCCTTGATCAGTCACAGTACTAGGTTGAAATGTTAGTCCTGATATTGCTTGTGGTCGCTTACCTTGCTTATTTGTTCGTCGCAGATCGGCTTACGACAAGAAAGCTTTGATCATCGAATTGAGCTAGGCAGTCCAAATCTCAATATTAGATCTAGCTGCCCCAGCCATTCTGCTAACATATCTTACTCTTGCTATCGTCATTTTGTGAAACACACTTCTTGATGAAAATAGCCTTGCGTTTAATCGAGACAGTACGCCAACGGCGCACTGAAGGCGATACTGATACCCAGAACTGTTTTAGCTTTAGGCATTCATAGATCATTATACTATAATTAATTTTATTTTGACCAGAAGGCCAAAAATCAAAATTGCGCATGCCATTAATCCAAGAGAGCTTCTTGAGCATTAGTCTTGCTACTGTCATCAGCCAGTTCAGGGGCCACCTTCGATGAAGCTCAGGAGTGGAATTTTCTGTAAATAAAATTACAATTAGTAAATTAATTTTACGCTCATCACCAATCTATTTGAAACTGAGCACCTTAATGACGTCATGGAATTGAACCTTCCCTGTATCTCTCAGAGGTTAGGAGCAGCCTGAGCGGGCCATTTCACAAGTCATTAACTAAAATCAAAATATACGCGTTTCCTGTATCGTGAATTACTTTCAGATTAAAAGTGCATATAAGAGGTTGTAAGCAACAGACCGATCAATTTTACACATATAAATTTTAGCAGAATAAATTTCTCAATCCAGTTTTTTAATCGCAAGTTCACACGCATTAAAATAAAATACTTACCGAATGGCGGCAGGCACGCCTAAAAATTGATCTGTTACTTTTAAAAATATCCCACTAACAGACCGTTCACAACCTTTGCACCAATTGCCAAAAATGACCTTTTTTAGAGAGTTGATATTACTTGGGCGCAGATATCAGAGTTGCGCTAAAATTCTTGACCTGCACAGCTCATAGACCCCATTTTATAGCACCACAGTATTGTTTCATTGAGCTTATAACACTTTGACACACTACACACTAGCTTCAGTGCCTTGCGCCGCTTAAACTAATTCAAATTATTAGCAGATAGGAATTTCTATGATCCGAGCAATTTCGAAAGCCATAGCCGCCACCTTGTTCACATTGGCAGCCCTCCCTGCCCTTGGGGAGGATGCAAATTTATGCGGTGGGCTCGGCGTAAATGGCCAATGGTTAGGTGGTGATGAAGCCTCATCTGATATCACAACGTCGCCAGCATACATCGAAAGAATGGCATTAGTTTTAATGCAAAACGAATTTGTTGGCCTTTTTTCAGTTTCACAAGATGGAAATTACCGCATCGAAGCTGAAGGGCGCGGGGGCGGCGACACAGTTCTTGACGTGCGTAATGCAAGTGGTGACATCGTGGCGTCTGATGACGACAGCGGGGGTGGTGCTTCCAGCCGCGCCGAAAACTTCCTTCCAGTCGGTACCTACTGCGTGTCCATGCGAAGCTTTGACAGTTCACCAATTACCGGATTTGTACGCGCAGGCCGGTTAGATCAAGAACCATTGACCCCTGGCATTGTTCCCCCGACCAACGAAGCTGCTGAGTGTGACCTTAGCGTCGCGCAAGCTTTGACATTTGGCCAGCCTGTTGCCAATACATGGGCAGAACAAAATTTTTATTCTTTTCAAATTGACGCGCCTGCCGCCGTAACAATTACCGCTGAAAATCAGGATGCTGACCCAACCCTAAAGTTATTTGACGCTTCAGGAAGTTTGCTGGGGAACAACGATGATTTTGACGGGCTCAACAGCCGCATCGACATGGCTGATATGTTACCAGCAGGCCAATATTGTGTTGCACTTGATGTTTATGGCGATGGAAGCCTGCCGATCACTATGACCGCCAAGATATATGATGCGATGGAAGTTCAGATGAACCTATACGCCCGTGGTGATGCAAGCCCACCACTTGATGGCAGCTATCCAGTTAAGCTTCTTGGTGAACTACAAACGCGATTGCGTCAGGATGTAAACGTGAGTGGTGATGCCGCGTGGTATACTTTTGATATTTATGATACTGGTCTCGTGTTGATTGAAGCGATTGCGCAAGGCGAGGGCGATCCTATGTTGTTCATGTATGACGATCTAGGTCGTCAAATCGGTCATAATGATGACAACGACGGATCATTGGATTCTATACTTACAGTACGTGTGCAACCTGGAACCTATCTGGTTGCTGTACGGCAGTTGGACGATCAAACGCAGGGGCCCATCCGCATGGTGTTCGAACGCTACGTTCCTGCACGCCCTTAGGCAGTCTTTATCCCTAAAATTAACTCACCCTAGCAAACTGCTGGGGTGAGTTTTGTTGTAAAATTTAGGTCTTGGTATTGTGATGCTAAGCGTACCTGTCATCAAACCAACTGTTGTTGCACGATTTACATAACCCGTCACAGTAATTCCTTGGGATTCCTAATGAATTGTCTTTTACAATTTGAATAGTTATTTTTGATTTTTACTCAACTGTTCAATATCAAAACCACCAATTACCAGTACAACTACGAAACATTTAGTCACAGAAAACGCGTTTCAAAAGCGTGTTCATTTGCCTTTGAGGCTCAATTTATTTCATAATAATTATGTCTGAATGAAGGGCAATTAGCAACAGGAGTTAGCCAATGTTGATTTGGATGCGCAGTGAGCCGCGCGAGAACGAAGCCCGCGCACCAATGACACCAAAGGGTGCCACTGACATTTTAGCCAAAGGCTGGCGCGTGGTAGTTGAAGACACGCCTAATCGCTGTATTCCAACTGCTAAATACCGTGATGTCGGTTGCGAAATCATGGAAAACGGATCGTGGGTCACAGCACCCAAAGACGCAATCATCCTCGGGCTGAAAGAATTGCCCGAAGATGGTACGCCACTGCGCCACCGCCACATCATGTTTGGACATGCGTTTAAGGGACAATCATCAGGGCGCACTCTGTTGGATCGCTTCAAAATGGGGGGTGGAAAGCTACTTGATCTAGAATATCTGGTGGATGACACAGGACGTCGCGTCGCTGCATTTGGCTATTGGGCTGGATACGCTGGGGCCGCGCTTTCAGTGATGGCATGGGGCCAGCAACAACGTGGAAAAACACTTGGAGAAGTAAGTGTATTTGCGTCTTCAACTGAAATGGCACGCAGTGTTCGCGCATCAATCGACGCAATTCCCACCATACTAATTATAGGTGCAATGGGCCGTGTTGGAAGTGGCGCCATGGATTTGTGTGTTACTGCAGGCATTTCCCCAACAGGATGGGACAAAACGCAAACAGCACATGGCGGACCATTCCCCGAAGTTCTGACTCATGATATACTGCTAAACTGCATCTTAGCCCATAAAGGCGCGCCTGTTTTTGTAACCGCCAATGCCCGAACCACCACCCGCAAACTATCAGTGATTGGAGATATCGCATGTGATCCTAACAGTGATTTTTCTCCCATTAAGGTTTATAATACTTCAACAACATGGGATGTTCCAACGCTGCGCTCTCATGAAACACCTCCGCTCGACGTCATGGCAATCGATAATTTACCATCACTTTTACCTGTCGAAAGTACCAATGATTTTGCGTCCCAACTTTTGCAGCATCTGCTAACACTGGATTACCCCCACGCTGGCGTCTGGGGGCGGGCACAAAAAATATTTGCAACCCACATATAGTCGCGACACTATTTACCAAAGATACGGAAGTAAGCCCAGTCCGGCAAGAACTGAGACAGCCGAAAGACCCACGAAAAAACAGTCGGAAAACTTTTCTTAAAGTTGGCAGTGTTCATGTGATCCAACATTTCTTGCGCTGCATCCTCAGGTTCTAAGATGAACGGCATCTTAAAATCGTTTTTGTCTGTTAGGCGTGTTTTAATAAAACCTGGATTGGCGATTTGAACGTCAACACCAGTTTTGCGTAGATCAGCATACATGCATTCGGCCAGCGACATATTAGCGGCCTTTGACGCAGTGTAGCCAATTGACCCTGGCAAACCGCGAAAACCCGTCAGTGATGACGTGATGACGACATGACCCGCATCGCGCTCCACCATTCTTGGCACTACCTGACCCAGCACACGCAAATATCCAGTAAAGTTGATATTTGCCATTTTCACGGCCTTGTCTGCGTCCCATTCATCTGCTCCAAACGGCCAATAGACCCCTGCTAACAAAACGATGCCGTCAATTTCACCAACGGCCTCGGCAGCCGTTTTCACACTGTCATCGTCAGAAATGTCGATCACCTGACAGGATGCTTTGCCGTGTAGTCCGGCAACAACTTTGGTAAGTGCGTCTTCTGACCGCGACGATACTATCACTTCAGCCCCCATGCGGCTCAGCTTATTAGCCAGTGCTTTACCCAAGCCTTCGCTTGCACCGATAAGCCAGTACCGTTTTCCTTGCCAATCACGCATTTTAATTCTCCAACTTTGTTAATGATAACAATATTATCGCTACAATCTTCAATAAAGATGGGACCAGCGCGTATAGCAATGTTAGCAGTGTCAGTGCAGCTTGTGGATTATCAGTTCCAGCTTGAAAACCAACCGCTTCCAATAATGGCAGCAAAAGCACCGCCGCAAAAGCTAACGTGAATTTGTTCACCAAGGACCAAAGCCCAAACCCCTGCCCACCATTTGGGGCAATCTTTGCCATACGTTTGGCAAAGATTGCCGGCAACAACGTCAAATCTGCGCCAATTGTTGCCCCTGACAGAACACAAATTATTGCAAATGCAGTTATATCCCCCACGCCCAGGGTCAGCGTCCAACCAAACGCTACAACTGCCAACATCATCGCACACAGCAGTACAGGTTTTTCACCAGATTTGCGGGCCAGTGCAGACCATAACGGTGACGATAAAGCCGCCGCTAAAAAAAATAACACTAACAACGGCCCTTCCCACCCCGGGGCATTCAACCTTGATTCCACGTAAAATAGAAAAAGCGTCGATGACACTGCAAGTGGAGTAGCATTAACCAGTGCCAAAAACAGCAATCTTCTTGAAATGTGGTCTGATAAAATTTCGCCAATCGGAGTTGGAGCGTATTGGACAGATACAGGTGTCCATTCTCGCCACATAAAAAGCACCGCCAAAAGCGTGGCAGCAGCAAATCCCCATGCAAAGACTGCAAAGGGTGCGTCCGTAAAACCCATTAAGACAGTTGGCGCAATGGCGGCCAAACAAATCCCAGTCAACGCACCAAATTCACGCCAAGCCGCAAGTTGCATATGCCCACCAACGCGATCACCAACTTTGGCGATACCTTGTGCGTAAAAACTTATTGTGAGAAAACTGAATGCGCTGAACAACCCCGTAATCATAAGACCAAACCACCAGAGTGGATCAATGGGGGGGGGCACTGCAAACAACCCGATCATTGATACTGCAAGCAAGATCGCGCCAACAGCAACTGCATACGCTTTTCCTCTGCGCATGCGTTCAGCAATCCAACCTAAGACTGGGTCCTGAACCACATCAAGAAAACGTAGGCCAAACAGGATCGCACCAAGCGCTGTCAGACTAACGCCATAACTATCCGCGTAGTGTTTTGGTGCGTAGATATAGATCGGCAGGCCCGCGCCTGAAAGGACTGCGGCGAACCCTGTATAGGCCGGAAAGCGTTGGAACAGCACCTCACTTATTGATGTCATCGCGACACATCATCCACCGGTGGTTTAGGTGTAGCGCGATACCTAACGCCCTTCCACCAGAGTTTAATTGCTTGCCAATGGATCAAAGCAAGTACGCGGCGTGATCCAAAAGGGCGGCGCACTATGGCTTTTAGGATGCTAGCATTGGTCAGCGGTTCACAGGCGCCAGTAAGCGTCGCTATCAAACCTGTTGGACCATCTGAGAAATTGATCCAGATACCGATACTTTCAGGCTGGATATCAAAGCGAAATGTGTAGCTGCCCGCAATGTCCTGAAATGGTGAAACGTGAAACACCTTTTGCGCCGTTATCGTATCGGCCTTAATGATTGCGCGCAGGTCATTATGGTAACACAGGTAGGAATGTCGATCACCAAAAGTGTTGGACACTTCGGCAATGACAACGCGCAACACATCGTCACAACCATAGCAAAGCCAGAACGACACTGGATTGAACACATGCCCAAGCATCCGCGGCTGAGCCAACAGTTCAATTCGCCCCGCAACCTCAAGGCCGCGATCCTCCAACACCGTTCGCACCCAAGCAGCACCAGTTCCATATTTTGGGAAGCCACCATGATCACTATCATGCAGCGACATCACACCACGCCCGTTGCGTGCAAAAAACGCAGGCAGTACAGGCGTATTTTCCGCGTCAATCAGCACATAGTCGATAGAGTAATGAAATGAATTTTTCGTTCCCCCTCGCCGACCGTGGTAGGTCTTCCCTGCTATGTGTTTGACCTGTAACATTTTACTCAGCCGCCAATTTCATTGCGTTGCGCGCACGGATTGAAGACACAACGTCCATCGCTGAGCCGAT
Source organism: Octadecabacter sp. (assembly GCA_028825445.1). GTDB lineage: Bacteria > Pseudomonadota > Alphaproteobacteria > Rhodobacterales > Rhodobacteraceae > Octadecabacter. The sequence continues at coordinate 103,700 of JAPKAD010000007.1, read as the reverse complement.
CCCATCTTCGTGAAACCCGTTCTTTACCCATGCACCACAAAACCATGTTCGGTTCGACCCATTGACCGCAACAACGGACTTTTGCGCTGCAATCGCTTGCAGGTCATAAACTGGATGGCGCAGCGTTACTTCATCCCAGATCAGGTCTGGATTAATATTACGCGTGGAGTTCAGCGTGACAAACAATGGATCATCCTGAAGCCAAGGCTGCAACTTGTTCATCCAGTAAGTTAAATCGATCTTGTCAGATTGCTTATTAGCATCTTCACAATACACCCAAGACGACCAGACCGATTTGCGTTTTGGCATAATCGATACATCGGAGTGTAGCACTATTTTATTTGGTTGATATTTAATTGCTCTAAGCATGGTTTTTTCAAAAGCGGTTGGATCATCAATCATCGCAAGACTGTCGTCGGAATGGGTTGCGAAAATGACCTCATCAAATGCCTCCCAATTTGATCCTGCAACTTTGATCGTAACACCAATTTCCAAACGGCGCACAGCATCAACTGGCGTACCAAGCCGGATCAACACACCACGCTCAACCATGGACATACCAAGGCGGGATACATATTCTTGACTGCCGCCATCAACAGTAAACCATTGATGTTGGCCATTAATACCCAGCAACGCATGATTTTCAAAAAATGTCATCATGGCGCGGGCGGGAAAATCCATGATCTTTTCAGTTGGTGTTGACCAGATCGCACCCGAAAGCGGCAATAGGTAATAATCACGAAAATAAGACCCTGCGCCAAGACGTTCGATCAAGCCACCAACTGTCAGCCCTTCTTTTTGTGCCAATTGCAGGCCGTTTCTGTTAAATTTTAAAACGTCACGGATCATCCGCAAAAACTTTGGATTCATCATATTTTTTGGTTGCGCAAACAATGACTGAAGCGATGCGAGGCCATATTCAAACCGCCCCCCATCAATAGATGCCCCAAATGACATATTCGATTCAGTGACAGGGACATCTAATTCGGAAAATAATGCCGCAAGGTGAGGGTAATTGGCATAATTAAAAACAATAAAACCCGTATCAACAGCTTGATCGCCGTTTTTGCCTGCCATGCGCGTTCGGGCATGGCCTCCAAGCCGTTGGTCCGCTTCAAACAGTACCACACTATGATCTTTCGCCAATTCATGCGCAGCAGCCATCCCTGAGATACCCGCACCAATAATTGCGATGCGCTTTCGCGCATTAATACTCTGCTCTAATGACATCTATTCGTCGTCTCCTTAGATAGTCTACTAGGTCTATGCCCTGCTACATTTATCATCTTATACTATTTACGCTAAGAGCGCTTGTTTGGTTTCAATTCCACATAGTTATTATGTGATCCAGAACGGTTCTAAGTCCGTAAACCTCCTATGATCACAAACACATCTTTGTTTATATTACCGGGTGCGCCTGCCGCACTTCGGTCCTATGGTGTTCCGAAGGCCAGTGGCGCAAAGCGTCCAATTACCTTCGATTTGAAAGAGGTGAATGTGACACCGCGAACAAAACCAGACAGATTGGCATGGGTTAACCACCTTGCGTTGATCCGCGATCAAAAAGATCGAGCTGCTTTTGCCGAGGTATTTGTCCATTTTGCACCTCGTGTTAAAGCGTTCTTGATGAAGTCTGGGACAAGTCCTGACATGGCTGAAGAAGTTGCACAGGACGTTATGGCCACTTTATGGCGTAAAGCTCACCTATTTGACCCAACAAAGGCAAGCGTTTCAACATGGATTTTTACAATAGCTCGAAATCGTAGGATTGACATACTACGCAAACAGCGTCGCCCGGAGCCAGAAGATATGACATGGGGTCCTGTATCTGAGCCCGATCAAGTCGATGTTCTAGCACTCCAACAAGATAGCGCAAAACTAAGTGAGGCTTTAGCAGATTTACCACACAAGCAAAAAGATCTGATAGTGCGTGCCTATTATGGTGAACTCACACACAGCGAAATCGCCGAGGCTACAGGACTACCTCTCGGTACCATTAAATCAAGAATCAGGCTGGCGCTAAACCGTTTACGCCACCAAATGAAATGACGGCACCCATGATAGATATCAAACACCATTTAACCGACAATCTGCTAATGGCATATTCCGCCGGAACATTGCCAGAAGGCTTTAACCTTGTTGTTGCAACGCATATCTCATTTTGTGACGAATGCCGTGCGCACATGCATGAATTTGACGCAGTCGGTGGCGCGATAATGGCCGCAGAAGACCCAATAGCAATGTCTGACAATAGTTTTTCCGCGACTCTCGACCTAATTGAGAATAGCGATGTTCTAACTCCCTTTAGACACATCTCATCCGGCAGTTTTCCAACCCCGTTGCAAGAATATGTTGGAGGTGATTTGGATGCGGTCAAATGGCGTAAGGTTGGGGGCGGTGTACGTCAAGCAATCCTAAAGACAGATAAATCTACAAGTGTACGTTTGCTACATATTCCTGCGGGAGCTGCCGTGCCAGATCACGGGCATCGTGGCACAGAACTAACTCTTGTTTTGCAGGGTGCATTTAGCGATAAAACTGATAGCTTTTACAAAGGCGACATTGAAGTGGCTACAGAAGACCTCAATCATCAGCCGATCGCCGAGATGGGCGAAGATTGTATTTGTCTGGCGGCAACCGACGCACCGTTACGTTTCAACAGTTTAATTCCACGCCTTTTGCAGCCTTTTCTACAAATTTAACTTTATACATTATGAAACAGAACAGACTCTTGAAGCATTTTTATTCATTTAGCACCACTCTACGGCAGTAACGAAATACAACCATGGCTGAGCTTTCACAATTCGTATTGTTGCTCAAATAGCCATGGCCCAAAGGTAGGCCACCTACATTCAACTGCTAAAAGGCAGTTCTTCTTTACCATATGCAACAAATTTTTAATTAGTTTCCACTGCAAAAGTCCAACTTTTTGACATTTTCACACATAACTGTGCAATGATTTGTTGTTTGCATGGCACTTGCAGCTTATCTCGCTAGCACCGACTGATTATAAAACATCAGTGTATTTTCTAGCGCAAATGGCAGCATTTCATCGCCAGACTGTCAGTCAAAATTCTGGATAAAAGTATTCACTTTAGAGCATTTTTTATAACTCAAAGCAAAATCAACTTTCACTCTTCACAAAGTCAAATATCCATCACTTCCAAAAGAAAACTAAGTGCTGCAGCAATAATTGCCTCCCAAAACAATATAATCTAGTGATGCTGAAAATTGTCCGCATCACAAGCAGCACCACAGATCTGCATTACACCATGACCCGCCATCAGCGAATACATATGCAAATCACTATTTTTATTGATCTTTAAATCTCAGCTCCGCTGCTGACCAGTTCGCCACACCTCAATAGACATTTCAGTCAAATGGGTCAGGTACGCCCAAACAAGCGCTCAATATCACTGAGTTTCAGCTCTACGTAGGTCGGCCGCCCATGGTTGCACTGCCCCGAACGTGGAGTGCGTTCCATTTCTCGCAGCAAAGCATTCATTTCTTCACCACGCATCGAACGTCCCGTTCGAATGGACCCATGGCAGGCAACACGGCTTAGGATTGCTTCAAGTTTTTCCTGCACCAGCGTACTGGTTCCAAGATCAGTTAGTTCATCTAGAATGTCACGCAACATTGCTTCTGCGTTGACTTCGCCCAATATTGCGGGTGTTTCACGCACAGCAATAGCACTGCCACCAAAGCGTTCGATTGTCAGGCCAAACCGCGTTAAGTCATCAGCCACTGCCACCAATTGCGCCGTATCATCGTCCGACATTTGAATAATCTCAGGAATTAATAGTGCCTGCGCAGAGACACCGTTTTCCGCCATCTGGCTTTTGAGCTTTTCATACACTAAACGCTCATGCGCCGCATGGCCGTCAACAATGACAATACCAGCCTCAGTCTGCGCGATGATGTAATTCTCATGAACCTGCGCACGAGCCGCACCAAGTGGGCGGCTTTCAACACTTAAGCCGTCGTTCTGTTCAATCATTTCAACACGACCTGACATATCCGCCGTCATGTCTGCAAACCCACTCGAACTATACGCAGGACCGTTACCGCCGGTGGGGCGATCCATTTGATAAACTCGCGGCATCATCGGTTCAGGCTGCATCGCACCCAAAGTTTCATTGGCAACCGTTGTGGATGCGCGATGCCCTGCTTGCACTAAAGCCGCGCGCAACCCACTTACGATTAGTCCCCGCACAATTGCGGGATCGCGAAAACGAACTTCTGACTTTGCGGGATGCACATTGACATCAACGCGGGTTGGAGGGACGTCGATAAACAAGCACGCTGCCGGATGCCGGTCACGACTCAGCGTATCCATGTAGGCTCCACGCAGCGCCCCGATTAAGACTTTGTCACGCACTGGACGACCATTCACATACAGGAACTGCTGCACCGCCGAACCGCGCGAATAAGTCGGCAGCGCAGCATACCCCGTTAGATGCACACCTTCGCGCTGCGCATCAATTGCCAGTGCGTTATCCGCAAAATCTTTACCCAGAACACCACGTAATCGCGCGTGCAAAGCGTCAAACATATCACCTGTCTCACCGTCAGCACGAAACACCACGCGGGACTTGCCACCGGTTACATCTATCAAAACGAACGTCACAAAAGGTTCTGCCATCGCAAGACGTTTGACCACATCGCTAATCGCCTGCATCTCTGCCCGATCCGTACGTAAAAACTTCAAGCGGGCGGGAGTTGCATAAAATAAATCACGCAATTCGACGGCTGTTCCCGCTGTTAATGCCGCTGGACGAACCGCGGTGTGAGCGCCACCCGAAACCGAAACTTCGCAACCCTCGCCACCCACAGTGCGGCTTTGTATCGTCAGGCGACCAACTGCGCCAAGAGATGGCAACGCCTCACCGCGAAAACCGAAACTGTTAATGTTCAGCAAATCGGACCCGTCGATCTTTGACGTGGCATGACGTGAGAGTGCCATAGGTAGATCTACTGCAGTCATTCCAATGCCATTATCAACAACGCGGATCAGAGTCTTTCCACCATCGGCGACAGAAATTTCAATCCGAGCCGCACGCGCATCCAAAGCATTTTCGATGATCTCTTTGACCACCGACGCTGGACGTTCCACAACCTCACCCGCAGCGATCCGGTTGATCGCAGCATCGTCGAGTTGGCGAATAACTGGGCGAAGATCTCCAGAATGGGGAACCGAATCGCCTATATTGGGGTTAGGTAAAGTCATGGCGCTATAATTAGCATACTCACATGCGATTCTAATAGAGCAAATGCTGGTTAATCGCTCACCTCAAGACCTTCAGGTTGGCCAACAACAACAAAATGTAATCCATCAGGGTCTAGCAATTCAGCGGCTACTCGGTTAATATCATCTAGTGTCACAGCATTCACAAAATCATTTCGATTAATTATATATTCCGATGTCAGACCGGTCCATTGCATCGATGCAAGAATTCCTGCGATTTTAGCATTGCCGTCAAACCGAAGTGGATAAGCACCTGTAAGATATGTTTTCGCCTGATTTAATTCCACTGCGCTGACGCCCTCTTTAGCCATCAAAGCCCATTCATCACGAATCACGCTGATCGCTTCTCCAATCGTACCATTGGAAGATGCAACAGAGCCAAGGTAAACTTCCGATAGCGTTTTGGGAACAAGGTAGGAACTGACTCCATAAGTTAGTCCACGTTTTTCACGCACTTCGCGCATCAGACGGCTTTGAACGCCACGTCCACCAAGTATTTCATTGAGCAGGAATGCAGCAAAAAAATCATCGTCGTCGCGTTTAATCCCTGCATGGCCAAACAGTGCGACGGATTGTGGCGTTTCAAATGGTACAATAGTCGTTCCACCACCCAGCCCAAAATCTACACGTGATGGAAAGGCGGGTCCATCCATTGGCAGATCGCCGAGCAGATCGTCAATGAGCACACCTAAATCTTGCGCTGAAATGTCGCCAGCTGCACCCACATAGACACGGCTTTGAACCAGCACATTGCCATGGGCTTCAAACAAATCATCTTGCGTAAGGGCGGCAACTGTTTTGGCAGAACCATCGATCGATGTGCCATAGGGATGATCACCAAATGCGGCAGCATCAAACGTGGCACTTGCAATGCTATTTGGGTCTTGGGCGTCAGATCGGATAATCGACAGCACCTGTGCGCGGACGCGTTCAATAGCAGCGGTATCAAACCGTGGTTTAATTAACGCGTCGCGCAGCAGCGCCATCGCTTCGTCGCGGTTTTCTGTCAGGAACACGGCAGATATTGAGATGGAGTCATCGTAAGCGTTAAACCCAAACGACGCTGCAATCCCCTCGCGCGCTTCTTGAAATTCACGCGCGCCAAGATCGCCCGAACCTTCTTCAAGCAGGGCCATCATTAGGTTAGTCACCCCGCGTTTTGCAGAGTCTTCTAGCGAAGCTCCGCCATCAATGACTATTTCAATTGCCACAAATGGAATCGATTCTTCCTGCACTAACCAAGCGCTAATACCACCTTGCGATGTAACTTCTTGTATTTCCATTTGGGCGCGGGCCGAAACGGCACTCAACAAAAACGCCAAGATGAGGGATAGACGGATCATTGGAAAACCTCTCGGCTTGGGATGATCCAGCCTGTAACGGATTGATTGCGATTTAGCACACGTTCAGCAACCTTGAGAACGTCTTCAGCCGTAACCCTTTGCAGGATATCAGGCCACGCTTGGACGTCTTGCACGGTCAATCCAGACGTAAGTGCAGCGCCATAACGGCGTGCCAGCCCTCCAACATTATCGCGGGCATAGATTTCACCTGCCTTGAGTTGCGTCCGCAAAGCTTTCATCCGCTCAGGATCAATCCCAGCCTCAAGAAAATTTGTAATCGCAGCGTCCATGGCGTCTTCAGCCTCTTGCAAGCCTACGCCCTCAGATGGAATAATCGTAAAACCGAATGTTCCATCATCAAGGTTCAAACCATCATAATACGCGCCTGCATAAACAGCCGTATTAGTCTCAAACTGGAGCGCAATACCCAGAGCTGATGTGAATGGTGATCCACCCAAAAGGTCTGCCAAATAGGTCAATGCGGCAGCGTCTTCTTGCGCGCTAGTGTCTCGTTCAGGCGCAAGGTAGCTGCGGGTCAGATAGGGTTGCGCAACCCTTGGGTCTTGAAAAATCAGCCGCCGTTCTGCTGTTTGTGGCGGTTCTTGTGTTCGGAAGCGTTCAGGCAAGTTAGGTTCCATTGGGATGGGACCATAATACTCTTGCGCCAATACAAAAACTTCTTCTGGATCAACGTCACCTGCAACTACAAGGATCGCATTGTTTGGGGAATAATACAGTTCATAGAAAGACAACGCGTCATCCATATCAAGCGTTTCCATTTCATGCTTCCAACCTATAATGGGTACTCCGTATCGGTGGTTCAGGAACTGTGCTGCGCGCATCTGTTCACGCGCTAAAGCATTAGGTGAATTTTCGGTACGCTGATTGCGCTCTTCCAAAATCACGCCACGCTCAGTGGCAATGTCATCTTCAGTCAGCACCAGATTGTTCATCCGGTCAGCCTCATATTGCATCATTAGTGGAAGACGGTCTGCTGCAATACGCTGGAAGTATCCAGTATAATCATAACTGGTGAACGCATTGTCAGATCCACCGTTTTCGGCAACAACACGCTGGAATTCACCACTTTTAACCGTATCAGTAGCCTTAAACAGCAAATGTTCCAGATAATGCGCAACACCTGACGACCCTACGGGTTCATCGGCTGATCCTGTGCGATACCACAACATATGTACCACGACAGGCGCACGATGATCTTCAACGACAACCACATCCATACCATTGTCGAGCTGAAAGGTCGTAACTTCCTCTGCCTGCGTCAAAACAGGGGCAGAAATTGCAAACACAGCAAAAGTCGCAGCGAGAATACGCATTTGATAACTCCACTAATAATATTATTAGTATTTACGCTACACGCAGAGCTCTTCAAGGGGCCATACGTGGATGTGAAGTGATTTTATATAATTGGTAAACAATTGAATACACGAAATTGCGCCATTATTGGGGTGGTGCTGTCGGCGTCACGATACCTGCATTGCGGAAGCGCCGAAGCTCCGAATACGCATTGAGCGCCTGACGGGCATACGCGCTAAAATAGCGGTTCTGCCCACGAACGAACCCAAAACGCATCTGGCGCAAACGAAACTTTGCATCCTCAGCAGCAAGTGTTTGGCGGATCTTAGGATCAACACCGTTGCGGTTGACTACGGACATTAAAGCGTCGTCGCTTACAGGGATCCCATTAGAGATTAACGCGTTGGGATTGCCGCCCAAAATCGCGACAACATCTGCATTTGGCGTTGGGTCGGTACGGTTGGACTCACCCGACGTTGGCTCTGGCAAATTCGTAACATTGTCCGGCAGCACAAGCACACGAGCCGGCATCACACTAAATTCATCCGGCCCACTTCCGTTTGAACGCAAGTCACGCAATCCGCCACCGCCACCCGCGCAAGCGGTCAGCGCCACTATTAAACCAAAACACAAGATTAGCTTCATCGTACCCTCACGTCTTATATATGTAATTCTAGAGCAATCATTGGCTCCCGTCACGCTTTCTTCTTTTTGTCGCCGCCATCCGTAAACAACACAAGCCCGATCGCACCAACAAAAATCGCAATATCTGCAACATTAAACGCATAGGGGTTGTTGATCCCACAGCATGACACATTCAAGAAATCTGCAACCGCTCCATGTAACATGCGGTCCACAACGTTGCCCATCGCACCCCCTACCAACAATCCGGCGCTAAAATGCGCCCAGCGCCCTACATTATCACGCCGTATCCACCAAAGCACAGATATCGAAATGGTCAATGCCACTGCAATCAGCGCCCACCGCATGTTGAAGTCTGCAAACAACCCAAAATTCACACCACGATTCCAAGCCATGCGCAAAGTCAGCAACGGCGCAAACACTTCATAGGTTTGGTTTGGTAAAGCAGGCAAATTTATCTGATAAAGTACGATATACTTTGTGACTTGATCAAACAGAAAAATCCAAAATCCAGTCCAGTAAGTCATCCACATTTGCATCACCCTTTCGATCGGTTATTAGTGCCGAAAATGGCGCATGCCTGTGAAAACCATAGCAAGACCAGCGTCATCCGCTGCTGCAATCACTTCATCATCTCTCATAGAACCACCGGGCTGGATCACGCAAGACGCTCCCGCAGCTGCCGCCTCAAGTAGGCCATCAGCGAATGGAAAGAATGCGTCAGATGCAACTGCGGACCCCTTAGTTAGAGGAGCAGAAAGCCCCAGCGCTTCAGCCATGCGTTCAGCCTTTTTCGCAGCAATCAAAGCGCTGTCGATACGGCTCATCTGTCCAGCACCAACACCCACCGTGGCACCATCTTTAACATAGACAATTGCGTTGGATTTAACATGCTTTGCGATTTTCCATGCAACTAACAGATCAGCCATTTGAACATCCGTTGGTTGGACTTTGGTCACTACTCTAAGGTCAGTGGCCACAACACGCCCATTGTCCTTATCCTGCATTAGATAACCGCCCGACACTTGCCTGATTGTCTGCGCAACAGACATTGGATCTGCCAAAGCACCCGTTGTCAAAAGACGCAGGTTCTTTTTTGCAGCGAAGATTACCTTAGCAGCGTCTGTCGCGGAGGGCGCTATGACGACTTCAGTGAAGATGCCAGTGATTGCTTCGGCAGTTTCAGCGTCCAGTTCACCGTTCAGTGCAATAATACCGCCAAACGCGCTAGTCTGATCGCATTCAAACGCTTTTTTGTATGCATCAGCCAACGTCTTGCCAACTGCCACACCGCAAGGATTGGCGTGTTTGATGATTGCTACTGCGGGGCCATCAGCAGGTGCAAATTCACTAACAAGCTCAAAAGCTGCATCAGTGTCATTGATGTTGTTGTAGGACAGTGCTTTGCCTTGATGCTGAATCGCCGTCGCGACTCCAGGTCGGTCAGAACCATCAACATAAAAAGTCGCAGACTGATGAGGATTCTCACCATATCGCAAAGTTTGTGCCAATATTCCAGCAACTGCCTTACGGCGTGGCGTGGCATTGCCAATTGCACCTGCCATCCACGTGCTTACTGCGGCGTCATAAGCTGCGGTGCGTGCGTAAGCTGTTTGAGCTAGTGTTTGACGGAACGCCAGTGTCGTGGCACCATCGTTAGCCTCCAATTCAGCCAAAAGTGCGTCGTAGTCCTGCACATCAACAACCACGTTAACAAACGAGGCATTCTTGGCCGCCGCTCGAATCATCGCAGGACCACCAATATCGATATTTTCGATACAATTATCGTATCCAGCACCCGACGCGACTGTTTCCTCAAACGGATAAAGGTTCACCACCAAAAGATCGATCGCTTTGATCCCGTGTTCATCCATCGCTGCCAGATGCGCATCATTGTTGCGCAGCGCAAGCAATCCCCCATGCACACCAGGATGAAGTGTTTTTACACGACCATCCATCATTTCAGGAAATCCGGTCACATCCGCAACATCACGAACGTCAAGCCCTGCGTCACGCAACATCCTTGCAGAGCCACCAGTAGACAACAATTCGATTCCACGGGCGGTCAATGCCCGCCCAAGATCAATTAATCTAGTTTTATCAGATACAGAAAGCAATGCACGGCAAATAGGTTGAAGGTCAGTCATATGGGGCTCCTCAAGCAAGTCAGACGTCCATCTCAGGCTGGTTCTCTTTTACATCGCGCAATGCAGTTGGCGTGTCTTGCGCCTTAGACAAAGACCAGCGGATGCGAGTCGCATATGACATTGTGCGTCCAGATAAAACCACCTGTTGCGTTGCGCGCGGACGTAAGCGGCCGTTTTCTAAATAAACAGACGGCTCAAGGCGCATTTCGCCCACACCATCATGGCGAAACACCCAAATTTCACCAGACTTCTGCGTCAGAGATATAGCTGCTCTCCCCAAATCGACAATTGCATCCACTTCAGGATGCAGATGAAACCGCACAGACCACGGAATTCCTTGCATATTTTTAGTATTAAGCGCTTTGTCAAAAGTTGGCTTATCAACTGCTTCAAGAATAGTCAGCAGGTCTTCACCCGCCAGGTCCCGCCCATAATTACTTAGTTCAAGTGTGCGTACGTGTGTCAATCCGTGAGACGCGCGGTAGCTATCGTGAGCCATCTCAAGGCGATCGCTATCACCTAAAGCAGTAAATTCTGATTGAACGGTTTTTGGCCCATAGCAGAGCAATTCCGCGCCATCTTTACGTACTGCTATGAGGGCCGACGATAAACCCTCAATACACAACGTCGAATGGCTTGGCGTGGCGCGTCCAGCGCGACGCCATTCGGGGCCAAAACTGCTACCCGACCCACAGCTCACAATTAATGGCCGTCGACCAGAAGTCAGTTCGAAAGCGAGTGTTGAAGCGTGTGCTTTGGCAGCTGCTGCAAATATGGGTGGCGCTACTGTGTCTGCAATTACGCTCGTACGACCCGCGGCAAGCCTTACGTACCCCATATTCAAACCCTGATTGGGTTGTTCTATTGCACCAACTGCCGCCAACGCCTGATCAAGCCAGCCATCAAGTCCGCGACCACCGCCATGAAACCGCGCTAATCCTCCATCAGAATGGCGCATTGCCCGCAACGCAGGCGCCATTCGTGCCATTCCTGAAAGCATCGCTTCAGGGACTTCGCGCCCCGATCCACTAAGTGCCGTTTCAACCCAGTTTAGTAACGTCAGAATTTCCAGCAATTCTTCTGGGTTGCGCGATGCTATCCCGCCGTCCGGCTCAATCTGAACTTCACAGTCACGGGCCAGGGCCTCGATCGAAGGATCAACCCAGTTCTCCATACCTTGCAACGTAAGACCCGCATAGATTATACCAGCCAATGCCTCAAACCGGGGCAGGCCAGAGGGCGCGATGTGCCAGCGACGTGACAGAAAAATCACTTGCTGAGCAGCAGACCTAAAATAGGCTATTGATGCGTCCTTGTCAGCCCCACGCAAAAGAAAACATCCATGTGCGACCCAGCGAATTAATCGCCTACCAGTTATGTCAGGCGTCCAGCCAGCACCGCGACCGTGACCATACCGAACAATCCAGTCGCTCACCCAGCTTTGAGCGGCAAGCCGCGCTTTTGTGTCCCCGACAGCCGCCAGATCATCAAGCCAGGCGAAACCATGCACAGAGTTTGTGGATGTTGTGACCCGTCCCGCAGCCTCCCATAAATTTATACCAGGGGCTTCAATTAAATGGCCCGAGAACAGGAAGTTTCCCGCAAGCAACTGCCTACCACGCGCATAATGCCCAATCATTTTGGGTTCAGGATTGGACCGAAACCCCGTTGCAGGCCGTGTCCGTGCCACCCACCTAGCATGCAGCTGATTCATCAGACGTTCGCGTCTTGAATATGTATCAGATGTGTCCACAGCGTTGCCTCATCCTTCGCCCGTGCTATTCAGCATCTTAGCGTTATGGGTTTATACCTTTATTTTAAACGAGACGTCACGTTTTAAGTCCCGCAGGCTTTCGCAATTGCGCAATATAGAAGCCGTCCATGCCACCTTTGTCCGCCCAGTAGTCAGGGCGCAGGCGCAGCCCACCGTCTTCAGTACGCCACGCGGGGTCAATTCCAGGACGATCAAGGGCAGAACTGTCAACCGTCAGACCAGCGTTACGCGCAAGCGCTTCCTCGACTTGAACTTCACCCTCATCAGGTAAAAGAGAACAGGTGCAAAATACCAAACGCCCACCAGGCTTCAAAAGGCTTAGCGCATGGTCGATCATGCGCGCCTGCTGATGAAACAGGATACCAAACTCAGACCCGTCTTTGGCATATGGCAAATCAGGATGGCGACGAATAGTACCTGTAGCAGAACACGGGGCATCCAACAAAACAGCGTCAAAACCGTCTTCCGTGAACGCGAACGCGTCTGCCATGATCATTCTCGCACTTAACCCAGTACGTGTTAAATTCTCGCCTACACGAATCATCCGTCCTTCAGATGAATCCACTGCAGTGACGTCTGCACCGGATGAGGCGAGTTGCATTGTTTTGCCACCAGGCGCCGCGCACAAATCAAGGATTTTTTCGCCTTTTTGTGGTGCCAAAACTTGCACTGGAATCGCAGCCGCTGCATCTTGCACCCACCAATCACCTACCTCAAAACCTGGTAAAGTAGACACTTGTCCCGCATCACGAAGACGAATGGTTTTGTTGGGCAAAATTTCGCCTTTCAGTGTCTCGTTTGCAGCGACTGGGTCACCCTTCGCGGTAATATCCAGCGGCGCACCTGCAAACTGTGCAACCTCAATTGCAGCCACAACTTCTGATCCATAGGCATCTTTCAGGGGGTTTCGTAGCCAACCCGGCATACGAGGTGTGGCCAATTGCGACCATCCTTCGGAGCCTTCGGCAGCAACTTTACGAAGCACGGCGTTCACAAACCCCTTCATTGATGAAGTACGCTGACTACGCGCCACCATCTCAACACCTGCATTCACAACGCCGTATGCCGCTTCGCCACCCGCTAACTCAACAGTACAAAGCCGCAAAACATTTCTCACAGACAATGGAGGAGTCTTTTGCATGAACCGCGCCAACATCCGATCTGCACGCGCCAATCCACGCAAAGTTTCAGCTGTAAGGCGCTGAGCTCGGGCACGGTCTTCGGGCGAAAGATGCTGCAAAGCTCCTTCACCGATGAGTTCCGGCAGCAGTTTACCTTCGCCCGTGACCTGATCGAGCATATACAATGCTGCCCTGCGTGGACCTAAACCTTGTTGCTGCGACATTTATTACCCCTTGGCTATTGGTCTACTCGGAGTATATCACACACAGAACCACCGCAAGGAGCCGACATGACTGATACACCCAAAGACCTTAGTGATACCGCCAAACGCGCACTTTCCGAGGCAGAAGACCGCCGCAAAAAGGCAAAGTCTATGGAACTGCCAGAAGAACATGGTGGTCGCGATGGCCCCGAACCTGTTCGTTTTGGAGATTGGGAGAGAAAAGGTATTGCCGTCGATTTTTAGCAAGGCATCAGCGTATACGCAGCACCGCGTAACTGCCATCACCTTGATCGACTGTAAAACGTATACGATCCCCACTCAGCTCAACCAACTGGCAATTGTATTTAATCGCAGTACCTGACCAATCCATATCTCGGCAGAAATATCCGTCTTCCCAGATCCACGTTCCCGAAATGCTCCACCCAACGGCACGTCCTGCTATAGAGCCATTCGCCAAAACATTCAGCGTTAGGCCATAAAGCGCAATCCGAAGATTTTTACCATCGACAGCATCAACAAAAGCATCACGATCGCTAATGCGTTCAAATGCTTTGGCATTTGCAGGCAAAGAAACACATGCAATTACAAAAAGAAGAAATGCGCGAAAAATAGTAGGATTCCTTAATTGTATTTAAAAGATTACTCATTGCGGCTTAAACTAGTTTACTCGTTGTGTAGACCCAGCACATCTAGCATGTTGTAAGATCCTGGCTTCTGGGTCTGGCCCCACAGTGCAGCCTTAAGTGCACCACGAGCAAAAATAGCGCGATCTGTTGCAATATGCGTTAGCTTGATCCGCTCTCCTGCTGCTGCAAATAAAACGTCGTGTTCGCCCACAATGTCACCCCCGCGGATAGCTGAAAAACCAATATCTCCTCGCATGCGCGCTCCTGTGATACCGTCCCGCCCAGAATCACTCACGTCTTTCAGTACCACACCACGACCCGATGCAGCCGCCTCACCCAACATCAGCGCAGTTCCTGAAGGCGCATCAATTTTCTGGTGATGGTGGGCTTCGATAATTTCAATATCAAAATCTTCATCCAGTGCCGCTGCAACTTTTTTAGTTAACTGCACCAGAAGGTTAACACCAAGTGACATATTTCCCGCCCGCACAATTACTGCATGGCGCGCTGCCAATTTAAGCTTAGAAACATCACCCTCGGTAAAACCCGTTGTGCCAATCACATGCACCGCGCGGGCTTGCGCGGCAAGTTCGGCATACTCAATCGTCGCAGCTGGCGCCGTGAAATCAATAATCGCTTGAGTCTTTGCAAATGTAGTGACTGCATCATCACTTACAGACACCCCAATAGCAGCGCCACCCATAGCAACACCAACATCCTGACCAACCCAATCATGACCGTTGCACTCTAACACACCGACCAGCGTACAGGACTCAGATGCCTGCACAGCATTGACCAACATCTGACCCATTCGGCCAGATCCACCTGTTACCACAATCCCCGGCAAATCCGTCATGTTCGTATCCTCTTGTAATTTGGTAGTCACATTCGCACAGACCTGCTTGGCAATGCCATTCAATCCCATTACACAAACGATATGGCAAAGAATAGATTTCAAGGCAAGGACGGCCCAACGACACGGCAATTGCGGGTGGGCGAATTGATCCGCCGTACAATGTCCGAATTATTGCAGCGCGGAGAAGTCCATGACCCTGACTTGCAGCGCATGTCCATCACTGTCGGTGAAGTTCGCATGACCCCCGACCTGAGCATTGCGACATGCTTCGTTTTGCCACTCGGCGGTAAGGATGCAGACCTAACGATCGCAGCTTTGGCGCGCAACAAAGGCGAGCTCAGACATCTTATATCACGCGGCATGAAGCTAAAGGTCACTCCAGACCTGCGGTTTCGCATTGACGATATGTATGACCGCATGGATGCGACCCGCGTAATGTTCGCGGAGGATCGCGTGGCCAAAGATGTGGCTGCTGAGCCTGAAATCCCAAATTCTGATGGCACTGACTGATGCGCTGGCTGGTGGGTTTTTTCCTGCTGGCATCTCCCGCTACCGCGAGTACATGTGAAAATACAACTTACTTAGGGGCTTCCTACACGATCTGTGAAGTGGCCGCTGACGAAAACCTACAATTGTTTCTCCGCGACAGTGCAGGTAACATACTTGGCAATTTTTTAGCCGTTGAAAACGACACAGGCCAGACGCTAGCCTTTGGCATGAATGCTGGTATGTTCCATCAAAACCGTGAGCCCGTTGGGCATTACATCGAAGACGGAATCCAAGAAACACCAGTTATTTCGTCAGATGGTCCCGGTAACTTCGGAATGTTGCCAAATGGTATTTTATGTATTGCGGACACCTTAAAAGTCTATGAAACTTTTGAGTATCTTGATCAACAACCCAACTGCTCTTACGCCATTCAATCCGGACCGATGCTTGTGATCAATGAGGTGCTGCATCCGCGTTTTCTCGTCAATGGCACGTCCAAATTCATTCGCAACGGGGTTGGTACGTCAGGCGATGGTACCCGCGCAGTGTTCGCCATATCGAATGATAAGGTAAATCTCCACGATTTTGCGACACTGTTCAGCAACCGTCTTGCTCTACAAAATGCGCTGTATTTTGATGGAAATGTAAGCAGGATTTACGCTCCATCGCTAAATCGCTCAGATTTCGGCTGGCAACTCGGCCCAATAGTTGGCGTATTAAACTGACCTGTGCTTGACGCGACACGCACAGCAGACTAACTCGCTTTTCTTATCTAACACTGGGGGTTTCATGGCACGCAAACGCAAAGGACGCGACCTTCACGGATGGCTTGTCGTGGACAAACCAGCAGGAATCACTTCAACGTCTGTAGTCAACAAAGTTAAATGGGCGCTCGATGCGAAAAAAGCCGGTCATGCGGGCACCTTGGACCCTGACGCTACAGGCGTTTTGGCTGTGGCTTTAGGTGAAGCAACTAAAACTGTACCCTACATCACCGACGCACTAAAGGCCTACACTTTTACAGTGCGCCTTGGTCAAAAAACTAACACAGATGATGCCGAAGGTGAAATCACTGTACAAAGTGATGCACGCCCAACTGATGAAAAAATCAAAGCCCAACTCACCCATTTTGTTGGTGATATCATGCAAACGCCACCTCTCTTTTCAGCCGTTAAAATTGATGGTGAACGCGCCTACAAGCGCGCCCGCGAAGGCGAAGAATTCAAAATCGAGGCACGCCCACTTTGGGTTGAAGAACTTTTACTTACAAATAGACCTGACGCAGATCACGTGACACTTGAAATGACCTGCGGCAAAGGCGGCTACGTGCGTGCTATTGCCCGCGATCTGGGCGACGCCTTGGGCTGTTATGGCCACGTGCGCGAATTACGTCGTGTGTGGTCTGGTCCATTTGATGCGAAAGACGGCGTCACGCTCGACCAATTGGATACCCACGCAAAAACTGATGGACTAGACCACCTAATCTTACCGCTAGAAGCAGGCCTTACCGACCTGCCGCGAGTTCACTGCCCAGAATCGAGTGTTAGTAAACTGCGAAACGGCAATCCCGCACTGGTCATGGGCAACGTGGAGTACGGTGAAGAATGTTGGGCAGACCACGCAGGCAAAGCCATTGCAGTTGGCACATTCAAATCAGGCGAGATGCACCCAACACGCGTTTTTGTACGTTTTTAAGCTCATATTATTCCAAAATTATTAACGAAGAAGCTCTTAACATTGTGCACAACGCTACAGATCAATCAGGATAGGGTTGCATTAGGGTACATTTGAACGAATGATCTGATCCCATTGTCTTCGCTGACTTATTACGAAATTTCCTAACCTGCAGCCTCCACTTTAATGTTGATAATGTGGACATTTCCGAGCGGATCAACTCATCATAGGAACTGGCTCCAGCCAGAATTAAACATCGCTATATTGCAATCGAACATGCCTTTCTTCAGGCTAAAAATTGTCACCACTTTTCGTGACTAAATATGTTTTGTGCGTGCCATCAGACTGTAAAAATTCAAAGTTCTTTTAAAATATGATGAACTTTGACAAGTCTTTAACCGAAAGCTGATAAAAATCCGCCAAGTATCATATTAGAATCTTGTCTTAATCAGTCCCACTCTAGTACATTTTGTGCGACTTGGTCATAAGCTTATCATGATCACTCGAACCCATACTAAAGGCGACGCGCCTTCAACGGCTATCTATTCAGATTGTGAACGCTACCGCTATTCCCTGACGCGGGTCTGGGATGGGACAATAAGCTTGGTCCAGTTTGTGATGCTCAATCCGTCAACAGCAACTGAAATCCAGAATGATCCAACTGTGGAACGCTGCGAACGACGCGCGCGCGCACTGGGCTATGGCGGCTTTTGTGTGACAAATATTTTTGCGTGGCGCGACACTGATCCACGAAAGATGCGCATGGCCAACGACCCGGTAGGCCCTGAAAACGATAGTGCGATTCGTGACGGTGCTGCATGGGCCGACGTCACGATTTGCGGTTGGGGGACCCATGGAGAACATCGTAATCGAGGCGCCGATGTCAAATCCCTTTTGCGCTCCAGTAGTGTAAGACTTTGGCACCTAGGATTGACTAAAGCAGGCCATCCAAAACACCCCCTTTATATCGCTTACACACAACGACCAGAAATTTGGTTTTCCTCACCTAATCCAACACAAGAATATGATCATTAACCATTTTTTATTATTTTTTACACAGTGATGAGTACATGTCCTTCTCGTGAAGCTGCAAGGCTTTGTACTTTTCAAGGTAAAATCCTCAGAGTCCATTGTATCTAGATGAACAAAGGTGACACTTCATTATTAAAATTATTTGGCTCTTAGATCTCGCTTTTGTAAAATCTAAATTTATCAGAAGACTAACATTATCATGTAGCTCTGACACCGATCCATCAAAATGAAAACGATGCATTGCTAGGTTGGGCCTATAATGACTATGGCCATGGCAGTGTTGATGACAACATTGTATCGGATAATGAGTAGGATCGACTTCGCATACGCCTTCGTTTGGGACAATGTCATCAAAGACGGCACTTTGGACGATGATTTTTTTGGCTTTTACGTTGATGATACCCCGATCGTTAGAGTGGGAAACCAAAATGTGCAAGGTGGCTAAGTATATGATTTTACTAGGAGTATGACAAGATAAGACATCACCAAAACTACCTAAATGGCATTACTGAACACGAAAAGCTCATCAAAAAAATGATTACTTGATGTCAAGGGGCTCCAACGCCAACAGGCTTAAAATTAGTTATGCTAAAGCTGCAATCATGGATTACTGAGACAACTTGTAGTGATTCCAAACTAGGAAGGCACCGCACCTGATCTGAGCACGCAATTGACTTTAAATGCCAAACCTGACTAATTTTTAGTATTGTATGATATAGTTTAACATTAGCACAGTATTATTGTGAAAGCCTAATCCCACAATCCAGCAGCAAAAACTTTACTCTTTTCCTTTGCGTTTACGGAGGAATTTTTCTATATGAAAATCTTAGCTTATGAATAGGCTGATTCACCCTCCATGGGCCCTGCTGGACGACATCCCGGCTTGCGCCATCCACCCTTTTAAAAAGGAGACCCCGATGTCGATTACTGTAGAAGATAAAACACGACTGATGAAGGAATTTGCCACCAAAGAAGGCGACACTGGTTCGCCCGAAGTTCAGGTTGCTGTCCTTACATCTCGCATCATGACACTGACTGAGCACTTTAAGATTCATAAAAAAGATAACCACGGTCGCCGTGGACTTTTGAAAATGGTTGCTCTGCGTCGCAAATTATTGGATTATACCAAAGGCAAAGATGAGGCCCGTTACCAAGACCTCATAAAGCGCTTAGGTATCCGCCGCTAAATTTAAGCTTTACCTATCGCTGTTGCAGTTCAAAACTTGCATTTAAGAGTATTCAGTTCTGTTGAGGCGATCTGGCTGTTTTTTGTCCTCCGGCCCACCGGAGGACAAAAAACATAAAACCTCAATAATCTCTAACATCACCCATCTTTGATCAAAAATTTTTTATAAGCAGATTATAAACTAAACTTGATTGCGGTCGCATCGCCCTCATACTTACTTTGCCCCCCCCTTCCTTTTGACTGACGCGCTTGACCCGGACAATGGTAATCTCGTTGCGCTATTCCCCAAAATCATTTGTGATGCTTGTCTGACATCAAATTTTTGGGATGCCTAAGGTAAATCGCCATTTAGACACGCGTCCCTATTCAGCAGCGCCCTTTAAGCAGAGTCCTTAAGCGCTGTCTTGTTTCTTGTAATCAATAGGTTTGCATGAGCGCTCACAAAAATGTGAAACTCTCTCAACTCATCCGCAAACCTAGCCATTATTTTTGAACCGTCACGCCTATGATGCAACTATCCACCAAGCGTAATATTTTTCTTGGCTTCCATCACTGTCCGACTGCTACAATTAGAAAGTCTGGCCCTCGCCTCTGTTAAAGTCAGCTTTAAGGACCAAAAGACCCACATTTTACCGTTGCAATTATCTCAATTCTTGTCACTGCAGTAATCTTCCACAACCGCCAGCAACTACACACTTTGGCATTCTTAGCGGCCACTGCCAGCATTACGCATCTGCTCCGTACGATGAGAATATCACAAGCATCGGGCACCTTATAAAAACAACAATACCAAATACATCATTACACAGTCGACAATTTTCCTGAACCAATTTCCATTATTAATTTTAGGTGGGTGGCCTACTTCAATTATGTAAATATAGTAAATTACAAAACTTGATTTCGAAGCTGTTGACCAGTTGGTTAACACCGAAGGCCAAATCCCATGCAATTACAGACGCAGATTTAAACTATGCCATGCTTTATAAAAAAGCATTTGGTAGCGGCTTACCACGAGTTAGGGTGCCCAATGGAACAACTTAGTATGCCCCAAGACATCACTTTATTTGAAACTGTCGGGTTCTTACTAATCGACCCTGACAAAGAGGACATAAAACGCACTTCAGTGCAAGATTTCATACCCACAATGCCTGATCAAAGTACCATTGCAGGGCTCGACGGCCTCTCTCAGTAGCACCATATTTCCATTTCAAGAGGTTTCGGTTTGCGCACTAGCAGTGTAATCACTTCGATATGGAAATTTTTCTAATCACAGCACCTGGCCTTGAAGGTCTGCTTAGCACTGAGGCTCACGAGCGTGGCTTCACGGTCATTGAAACAATTCCTGGAGGTGTGACGATCACGGGTAATTGGTCAGACGTTTGGCGTGCAAACCTAACGTTGCGCGGCGCAACCCGTGTGCTGGCCCGCATTGGTGAGTTTCGCGCAATGCACCTCGCGCAACTCGACAAAAGATCCAAGAAATTCCCATGGGGTGACGTGATTCCACAAGGTGCGACAGTCAAAGTCGAAGCGACTTGTCGAAAATCCAAAATCTATCACGCAGGGGCAGCGCAACAGAGAGTTGAAGATGCTATCAAAGACATTGTTGGCGCAACCATTTCCAAGACTGCAGACTTCGGCGTGCGCGTGCGGATTGAAGACGATCTTGTGACTTTCTCCCTCGACACCTCCGGTGAAAGCTTGCACAGACGCGGGCACAAAGAAGCAGTGAATAAAGCCCCTATGCGCGAAACGCTAGCATCGTTGTTTCTACGAGGTTGCGGCTATGACGGCAGCGAGCCTGTCTATGACCCAATGTGCGGATCGGGAACCTTCCCAATTGAAGCCGCTGAGATTGCAATGGCAATGGATGCAGGGCGCAGCCGCGTGTTCGCACTTCAAGACCTCGCCAGCTATGACGCAACAGCCTTTGATGCACTGCGCAGCCTACCAAAAGAGACGCCGTACCGTTTTTATGGGACCGACCGCGACGCAGGCGCGATCCGGATGTGTCAGGCTAACGCAAAACGTGCAGGCGTGACTGAACAGACCAATTTCCAGATAAAACCGATCAGCGACATTACACCGCCCTGTGAAGTTAAAGGACTAATAATTGCAAACCCGCCCTACGGCGGGCGCATCGGCAACAAAAAGCCGCTCTACGGGCTGTATGCGTCACTTGGTGAACGTCTAAAAAAAGAATTTAAAGGCTGGCGTGTGGGCATAATCACTTCAGAACAGAGCCTGGCAAAGGCAACTGGCCTACCGTTTAAACCTGTTGGCCCAGTGGTTAATCACGGCGGTATCAAGATCAGACTTTGGCAAACGGACCCACTGCATTAACGTCGCCAACGGCACCAATGACACGACCCTTCCCAAACAAACAAAACCCGTGTAAACGATTTTTATCTGCGACGCGACGCTTATGACCCCGGCGTTCGCCTAAGGATATGGGGTCGGTGGTAATGGGGCCACCAATGCAAAGGGGACTTGGGATATGCCAAATGATCCCCGACACAGGAAACATAGATGTTTAAAGAAGTTAAAAAATCCATCCAGTGGGGCGAAGAAACACTGACACTGGAAACAGGTAAGGTCGCACGGCAAGCAGACGGCACAGTCATCGCCACCTATGGCGAGACAACTGTAATGGCCAACGTCACATTCGCTAAAAAGCAAAAGCCGGGGCAGGATTTCTTTCCTTTGACCGTGCATTACAATGAACGGTATTACGCCGCTGGTAAAGTCCCAGGTGGCTTTTTCAAGCGTGAGGCACGTCCAACTGAGAAAGAGACGCTCACAAGCCGCCTTATTGACCGTCCTATCCGCCCGCTATTCGTCGATGGTTTCAAGAACGAGGTCCTCGTGATCTGTACAGTTCTTTCCCACGATCTTGTCAACGATCCCGACATGGTCGCTATGATTGCCGCCTCAGCTGCACTGACAATTTCCGGTGCACCGTTCATGGGCCCAATTGCAGCTTGCCGCGTTGGTTTTGAAGATGGTGATTACATCCTGAATCCTGAAATGGACGACATGCACAAGCTGCGTGAAAAACCCGATCAACGTTTAGACCTTGTTGTTGCTGGTACCAAAGACGCCGTAATGATGGTTGAGTCCGAAGCTTATGAGCTATCAGAAGAAGAAATGCTGGGTGCTGTCGAATTCGCCCACGCACAAATCCAGCCCGTCATCGACATGATCGTCGATCTTGCCGAAGACGCTGCAAAAGAGCCATTCAATTTTTCTGCACCTGATTACTCTGACTTGTCCAAGGCTGTTGCCGCAGCTGGTGAAAAGCAGATGCGCGCAGCCTTTGCAATTTCTGACAAGCAAGAACGCACAACGGCCGTTTCCGATGCCCGCACTGCAATCAAAGCAGCTCTAACAGACGAACAGCTTGACGATGAGAACCTCGGCTCCGCGCTCAAGAAGCTCGAAGCATCCATTCTGCGCGGCGATGTTGTAAAGACAGGAAAGCGGATTGACGGTCGTAAAACTGACGAAATTCGCGATATCGTGTCTGAAACTGGTATTCTCCCAAGGACCCACGGTTCTGCTCTATTTACACGCGGCGAAACCCAAGGTCTGGTTGTGACCACTCTGGGTACAGGCGACGACGAGCAGATGATAGACTCTCTTCAGGGCATGTATAAATCTAACTTCTTGCTGCACTATAACTTCCCACCGTACTCTGTTGGTGAAGTTGGTCGCTTTGGCCCTCCAGGTCGTCGTGAAATCGGCCATGGTAAGCTCGCATGGCGCGCGCTTCAGGCGGTTCTGCCAGCAGCAACTGATTTCCCTTACACAATCCGCGTTGTATCGGAGATCACTGAATCCAACGGTTCGTCTTCAATGGCATCTGTTTGTGGTGGTTCCTTGTCGATGATGGACGCTGGTGTTCCTCTAAAAGCACCCGTTGCTGGGGTTGCTATGGGTCTAATCATGGAAGACGATGGCAACTACGCAATATTGTCAGACATATTAGGTGATGAAGACCACCTTGGCGATATGGACTTCAAAGTAGCAGGTACCGAAAAAGGTATCACGTCCTTGCAAATGGACATCAAGATCGCAGGCATCACGCCAGCCATTATGAAAGAAGCGTTGGCTCAGGCCAAAGTTGGTCGTGTTCACATCTTGAACGAGATGAACAAGGCAATGTCTTCGGCCGGTGAGTTTTCCGAGCATGCGCCAAAAATTGAAACAATGCAGATACCAACGGATAAAATTCGAGAAGTCATCGGTTCTGGCGGTAAAGTCATCCGTGAAATTGTCGAAGTGTCTGGCGCAAAGGTAGACATCAACGATGAAGGCATCATCAAGATCGCATCATCCGACGCTGCGGCCATCAAGAAAGCCTACGATATGATCTGGTCCATCGTGGCCGAGCCTGAAGAAGGAATGGTTTACACCGGCACAGTCGTCAAAATTGTAGACTTTGGTGCATTTGTTAACTTCTTCGGTAAAAAAGACGGCCTAGTGCACGTTTCCCAGATTGAAAACCGTCGCTTGAACCATCCATCCGACGTTCTGAAAGAAGGTCAAGAAGTGAAAGTTAAGCTTCTGGGCTTTGATGATCGCGGCAAAGTGCGCCTGTCGATGAAAGTTGTTGATCAAGTTACGGGCGAAGAAGTAAAAGAAGAAGCAAAAGAAGACTAGTTACTTTAACTTTTCTGCACGATTGGGCTCCAATGAAATCGTTGGAGCCCTTTTTCTTTTGCCGGATCGATATAAAAGGTATGGTAAATCTAGCGTCAATATGACGCACAAAACCTTGCTTACAGGGCAAATTAAAAATTAACAGACGAGGACTGTGGTTTCCAATGACTATGCGCCACTATTTTTTTAGTTCCATCAACGCAGTCACTACTTGCATTGTAGCAACTTCCATCAATGCCCAAGGTTTCCTTATTTCCGAACAGCAGTTACCTCGGGTTGTGCGCATTAGTCTCTAAACTTTACTGAACAATTAAATCTGGCTTAGCGATGGAATATCAAGTTATGATAGCCTAAGCTGGATTGTCCTAAAATGGCGATTTTATCATTTAGAAAAAAGAATAGCTAAGCGGGACATCAACACTTGAGATGATTGCACACAGCCCCGCAGCTTACGCACGTTTCAAGAGTGAAATGAAAGATGGTATCAATAACAAGCTAGGCGCCTGTGGACTGTATTTTTTTAGCGCGACAACCACGACAAATGCCTGCCCATCAACGCGCTAAACACCACATATTACGCCATATCTAACGGCTGTGTGTGATTGGTTAACAGGCCTATTTAAGATATATACAACCGTGTGCCGCTAAACACCCGCACACCAATCCATGACAAGATAAGATGACAAAGGCCCCACCAGTTAGTGGGGCCTTTGTCGTCTTATGATTAGCCTTTAGGTTGACAGTTTTGCCATTCTAAGATACGGTAGTATCGTTTCAATTGCTCCATACTTAGCAATTGCGTCTTCATCAGACACGTTTGATGGTACGACAACATCCTGCCCAACAGTCCAGTTTGCTGGTGTCGCCACATTCTCATGAGCTGCGGTTTGCAAAGCGTCTAACGCACGCAGTATTTCTGCAAAATTACGACCAACGTTCATCGGGTAGGTCATTGATAGTTTCAATTTTTTATCCGGTCCGATAATGAACACAGCGCGCACCGTTGCACTGTCTGCAGGCGTGCGTCCATCAGGCATGTATGCTTCAGATGGTAGCATATCGAATGCCTTTGCAACATTCAGACCGTCGTCCGCGATGATCGGGAAACCAGCCTTTGTACCAGAAAAACTTTCAATGTCAGTCTTCCACTTTTTGTGGTCTTCAACACCGTCAACAGAGATGCCAATAACTTTAGTCCCGCGCGCATTCCATTCATCGGCCAATAGTGCCACTGCACCGAATTCAGTCGTGCAAACAGGCGTGAAATCTTTTGGGTGGCTAAACATAATAGCCCAACTGTCATCAATCCAGTCATGCAAAGTGAATGTGCCTTGATCCGTTTCAACAGTCAAATTTGGGATTGTATCGTTGATGCGCAGGCCCATAGTGGTTCTCCTTCTGAGTTACAGTCAGAATATATATAGGCATTCACCCAGATCAATTCTACCCAGATCATCCACGTGCGTTGCCCGACTAGCTTAATTAAATTGGGCTATTCAGAACACTCAGAATGTCTTTTAGAATGGTGTCTTTGCACGAAACTTTACACCTTCACCGCCATCAGGATGGCGCAGTCGTAACTCTTCGGAATGCAGCATCAGTCGGTTATATTGGCGCGCCTCACCCTGGGCATAAAACGGATCGCCCAGAACTGGATGTCCAAGGCTGAGCATATGCACCCGCAACTGATGGCTGCGCCCAGTTTTGGGCATCAACCGCACACGGGATTCGTTTGCATCGCTGCGCAAGACTCGCCAATCTGTATGCGCCAACTTACCGGTCTCATGGCATACCTTTTGTAGTGGGCGATTTTCCCAATCGACGATCAAGGGCAAATCCACAGTTCCTGTTTTTGGTTTTAAAGTGCCCCAAACGCGAGCCACATAGGTCTTTTTTGTCATGCGTTTTTCAAACTGCAACCCAATGTGGCGCTGCGCATGTCGCGTAAGTGCAAATACCATCACACCGGAAGTGTCGCGATCCAGACGATGAATTAATAACGCCTGCGGAAACGCTACCTGCACCCGTGCGATCAAACAATCCGCCAGATGCGGCCCCTTACCGGGCACTGACAATAACCCACTTGGCTTATTCACAATTAAAATTTCATGATCCGCATGGATCACATCAAGTGAGATATCAGGCGGTGAATAATCACCACTCATGCCTTACGGCCCCGAAACATTGCAAACGTGTAAAGGCCTAGTGCAGCCCAGATGATCGGGAAAGCAATCGCGCGGGCACTGCCAAACGGTTCTTCAAACACGAAAACAGCAATCAGCATAATCATCGTTGGTGCAATATATTGCATGATCCCGATTGTAGCCAACCGCAGCCCTTTGGCGCCGTTCGCATACAACATCAGAGGTACAGCCGTGACGATTCCACACCCCATAAGCAACCACATGTCCATCGACATTGGTACGAAGTTACCACCACCTTGCCCTACCAGCCAAATTAAATAGCCCAGCGCGATGGGAGACAGAATCAATATCTCAAGAAGGAAGCCCTGATTCGGACCAATCGGCAGCGAGCGTTTAAAATATGCATACAACCCCCAAGAAAACGTCAGCGCCAAAGCGGGCCACGGCAGCGATCCACTTGCATAGGTCAACACACCTACTCCTAACGCAGCCAATCCAACCGCAGCCCATTGCAATTTGTTAAGCTTTTCTCCCAGTAAAATCGCCCCCAGAAATACACTAAAGATTGGGTTGATGTAATATCCCAGCGCGCCGTCCAATGTGCGTTCAGCCGCAATCGCCCAGACGTAAACACCCCAATTAATTGATACCAACGTTGCGGTAACGCAGCCCATCATCAGCGCCTTGGGATCGCGAAAAATGCGCCCCAGATCACTTGTACGGCCTAAAAGAAGCAATATTAGACCTGCTACTGGCACAGACCACAATACACGATGTGCGATAACTTCGATTGCTGGAATGTGGCCTATCACATTTAAGTACAATGGCAAAAATCCCCACAACAAATAGGCGCTTAATGCAAAGCCAAAGCCGCGCAGGGTGTCTTGGTTTTCTGGTTTTTTCATCTCTCCCTCATGACCGCTCCGAAGACCACTCGCAAGGGCAGCGATTTTTGCTTAGACTTTCACACGCTCAGACTTGGGATCATACATTGGCTTAAGCGAAGCTTGTGCACGTACCTTAGTACCCATCACATCAATCTCATAAGAGGACGCCAAGACTTCTACCGCAGTTTCACTTTTGCACGGTACATAGCCAAGGCCCATGGCCCCACCCAGTGTATGCCCATAGCCACCCGACGAGAGGTAGCCAACTAGTTCACCGTCTCTCAGAATGGGTTCATTATGATACAAAAGTGGTTCAGGATCTGTTAACTTGAACTGCAACATACGCTTATTCAACCCGCTTTCCTGCTTTTCCAACACTGCCGCGCGACCAATAAAGTCCGGTTTGTCCTTCTTGACGGCAAAACCTAACCCCGCCTCCATCACATGATCTTCGCACGTGATGTCATGACCAAAATGGCGAAAGCCTTTTTCGATGCGGCAAGTGTCCATCATGTGCATTCCACACAATGTCAGTCCGAAATCCTGCCCCGCAGCGTTTAGCGTTTCAAATACATGGCCGGCTTGATCGGCGCTTACGTAAACTTCCCAGCCAAGCTCTCCCACGTAGGTAACACGATGAACGCGAGCCATACCCATCCCAATCTCAATGTCTTGCGCCGTGCCAAAAGGGTTCGCATCGTTAGTGAAATCAGCAGGTGACACAACTTGCAGCAGTTTTCGCGCGTTTGGCCCCATCACTGCCAGAACACCTTCACCAGCAGTCACGTCAATGATGACAACATTAAAACCACCGGAGTTGCGTTCCATCCAAACCTGATCAGCCAACCGCGTCGCCGCTGGAGTGACAACCAGGTAAGCCGTTTCAGATAGGCGGGTCACAGTCACATCAGCCTCAATACCCCCCCGATTATTCAAAAACTGCGTATAAACGATCTTGCCGATAGAAACCGAATAATCACCACCACCGACGTAGTTCATAAACGCTTCAGCGTTGCGACCCTCGACCCTAATTTTACCAAAAGACGACATATCATACATGCCAACATTTTCTCGCACTGCCTTATGTTCCATGGCCACATTGTTAAAGAAATTCTGTCGCTGCCAGCTGTATTCATACTCTGGCGTCTGGCTCTCTTTAGCAAACCAGTTGGCGCGTTCCCAACCAGACAATTCTCCCATCACAGCGCCATGTTGTAAAAGATGATGATGGAACGGTGTGCGCCGCACTCCCCGTGCTGTAACTTTTTGGCGGAACGGAAAATGGTCTGCATACAACAAGCCCAAAGTTTCTTTAGACCGTTGCATTAGGAACGTTTTATTGCCCATGAAAGGTTGCATCCGACTGATGTCTACATCACCTAAATCAAACGGTTTCGCACCCTCATCCATCCATTGCGCCAACGCCATTCCTGCCCCGCCAGCAGACTGAATACCAATGGAATTAAACCCTGCCGCGACCCAAACATTGTCCATTTCAGGCGCAAGGCCAAGGTGATAGGCATCGTCAGGCGTAAAACTTTCAGGCCCATTAAAAAAAGTATGGATACCCACTTCGGCCAATATTGGCATGCGATCAACCGCGTTTTCTAAGATCGGCTCGAAGTGGTCAAAATCCTCTGGCAGTTGATCAAACTCAAACTCCTCAGGAATAGGACCCCAAGGCTTTGAAACGGGCTCAAACGCGCCTAAAAGCATCTTTCCAGCGTCTTCTTTGTAATAAGCACACTCGTCAGGAACCCTCAGCACGGGCATCTGCGTCAATCCCGCTATCGCCTCGGTTACAATATAAAAATGCTCACAGGCTTGTAGCGGCACATTGGTGCCAAGCATCTGACCAATTTCACGGCCCCACATGCCCGCACAATTCACAACATGATCGCAATCAATCGTACCGTGCCCGTTTGGGTCTTCCCAGTTCACACCCGTAATCCGCAGCCCAACGCGGACAACACCCGTGGCCTTCACACGCTCCTTTACGACTGCCCCACGTTTCCGCGCACCTTTGGCCAAGGCCAGCGCGATGTTAGATGGGTCACCTTGCCCATCCAGCGGCAGATAAACACCCCCGACCACACCATTAATATTAAGATGCTCATACTTCGCCTTCACTTCGCTTGGTGAAATCTCCTCAACTTCAACCCCAAACGCGCGCGCCATGGCAGCCTGACGGTAAATCTCTTCTTTGCGGTTTTCGGTCAAGGCAACCGTAATTGATCCGCAGCGTTTGAAACCCGTGGCGACGCCTGTTTCTGCTTCAAGCGTACCGTACAATTCTTGTGAATACTTCGCCAGCTTTGTCATGTTTTGTGTCGCACGAAGCTGCGCAATCAGACCTGCCGCATGCCATGTCGTGCCGCTGGTGAGTTGTTTGCGTTCAAGCAATACAACATCTGTCCAACCCAATTTGCTCAGGTGATAGGCCACCGAACACCCAATTATACCACCACCAATGATAACCACACGTGCCTTGCTTGGAAGATCAGCCATCTGTCAGTTCCCTAAATGATAGTGTGCCCAGCGTCAGTAAGGCGGCTGGCAATTTCAGCAATATGTGCGGGACTGACTTCGCAGCAACCACCAATAATTGTAGCCCCATGATCAACCCAACGCATCGCATAATCAGCGTAAAGGTCTGGCGTAAAATCACGTCTCATTTTTAACTGATCAACGGTTGAATTTACTTCAAGAAACCCATCAGTAATTGATTCAAACCCATTGGCGTACGCGCCGTAAGGCTTATCAAACGTTGCCAAAACATCTAACGCAGCAATGATGACTTCAGGCGTTGAGCAATTTACCATCACAGCCTCAGCTACGCTTATAAGCGTCATTGCATCGGCAAGCGCTTCACCAGATCGCAACATTGTGCCGTCTCCATCAGACACTGAAAACGCAATCCATATTGGTTTACCCACATTTTGCACTGCTTCCAAAATTGCGCGTGTTTGGGCCAGCGAAACGACTGTTTCACAAATAATGAGATCAACATGCGAACCAAGAATGCACGCCACCTCAGCAAATTTAGCCACAGCGTCGTCATGGATCGGCATAAGGTCCGCACGGTAGGATGCTCCAAGCGGCCCAATTGATCCCGCTACACGACTGAAGCCACGCGCTTCTACCAAAGCCAAGCGGTGCAGTTCCTTGAACTTGCCTTCTAATGCAGTGCCATCCAAACGGTCATGATGAATGGCATAGGTGTTGGTAGTGGCGACAGTGGCGCCTGCTGCGGCGAAATCACGATGCACGCTAGCTACCATACCAGGGTGATCAACCATCACTTGCGTTGACCAGAGCGGCGTGGGCCGGTCACCAGCGCGGTGCACCAGCTCCTGCCCCATACCACCATCTAAAAGTGTTATCTTCGTCATTAATCAAACCTTAATACGTTCATTTGTGGGATCCCAAAGCGGGGTATCTTCTTGCACGACTGCCTTGTGACGTTTGCCATAGACATCAACCTCCAATTCAGTGCCAACCAGAATTAGATCAGCGCGAACCATACCTAAAGCGATACACTTATTGGTGCGATATCCCATAGCGCAAGACGTGACTTCACCAACAATTTCACCAGCATACCAGATTGGGGCCATATACGGTGCATCCATATTACCTGCATCCAAAACCAACGTGACAAACCCCTTATTTCGGCCTTGCTGTTTTTCCGCCAGCAATGCCGCCTTGCCCGGAAAGTCCTGCGGTTTGTCAAACTTGATAAAGCGATCAAGCCCACCTTCGATCAGCGAATAATCGGTTGAAAGATCGACTTTCCACGCACGGTATCCCTTTTCAATCCGCATCGAATTTAGCGCGTACATACCAAACGGAGCAACACCTACTTCTGATAAGGCATCCCAAATAGCAGGCATCAAATTGGGAGCGGCATGGATTTCCCAGCCCAATTCACCAGCAAACGAAATGCGGATCAACGCACATGGTTGTCCCGCGACAGACCCATAAAAACTCGTGCTCAACCACGGATTGGATAGATTGTGCCCTACAACTAAAGGCTTCAGGATGTTGCGGGCGTTTGGCCCTGTGACCAACAGACATTCCGTTTCATTGGTATTGTCTATTACTGTGATCCCATCTGGGGCTTGGCGCAAGAAAATTTCAGCATCATGCCACTGCGCTGTTGCCGCAGTGATCAGGCTAACTTCAGTATTACTATAAACCATAATTGACGTTTCCGTAAGAATGCGACCACGGCTGTCTGGGAAATAGGCAAGACTAACGCGGCCCCGAGCAGGAAGGCGCGATGCAGTTAAAGCATCAACAAAATCTTTGGCACCAACTCCTACAATTTTAATGCGGCTTAATCCCGTGATCGGCAACATACCACAACCATCACGCACCGCCTCAACCTCTTCGCGAATACGCAATTCCCACGGACCATCACGGTCCCATGTTTGCGTTGATTTCTCAGTTCTATCATCACCGGCTTTGGCAAACCAGTTAGCACGTTCCCAACCGTTATAGGCACCAAACTGCGCTCCTACATCTTGCAACCGCGACTGCAAGGTCGACTGTTTCTTGTCACGGCCCGCTGGCCATTCATGATGCGGGAAATGCATTGCGTATTCGTGGCCATAAGTTTCCATAGCTTTAGCCAAGCAATGATGAGGGTCAGTGAAATCAGTGTAGCGGCGTGGATCAACTGACCACATATCCATCTCAGTTTCGCCATGCATGATCCATTCCGCCATGACCTTACCCGCGCCACCACCTTGGGCAATCCCAAAGGTAAAAGAATGCGCCTCGAACGCGTTCTTTACACCGGGCATTGGTCCAATCACCGGAAGACCATCAGGCGCATAGGGGATTGGACCATTAATATTACGGCCAATGCCCGCGTCGCCCAACAACGGCAGTCGTGCCATCGCATCTTCGATGTAAAATTCCAGCCGATCTAAGTCATCAGGATACAGCTGGAATGAAAAATCATCAGGCATTGGGTCGTCCGGGGTTACCCAATACGCCTTACAGTTTCGCTCATATGGGCCAAGATTCAGACCATATTTATCCTGCCGTAAATAGTACGAAATATCGACATCACGCACCAGTGGGACTTTATGCCCGACTTCCTTTGTCCATGCTTCAAGCTCGGCAATCGGTTCAGTCAGCAGATACTGATGGCTCATCACAACCATTGGCACTGTACGTCCACCAAAAGGTTTAAACATCTCACCGACGCGCTGCGCGTAATAGCCCGCACAGTTGACAACGTATTCGGCACGGATATTACCTTTGTCAGTTTCTATGATCCATTCGCCGCCATCTCTATCAATGCCCGTCACAGGGCAGAACCGCTCAATATGTCCACCCGCCGCACGCGCGCCTTTGGCCAGCGCCTGTGTGAGCTGCGCAGGGTCAATGTCGCCGTCCAACGCATCCCACATGCCACCCACAAGATCATGTGTTTCAAGAAAGGGGTGGCGTTCCTTGATTTCTGAATTTGTTAAAATATTCATTTCAAGACCCTGATGTCGGGCTTGACCAGACACCTTCGCAAATTCCTGCATCCGTTCCTTGGAATGGGCCAAGCGTAACGATCCAGTAACATGGTAGTTCATCGGATAATCAACATCTTCCGCCAAACCGCGATACAATTCCAACCCATAACGTTGCATATTCATAACCGCCCAGTTGGGCGCAAAATTTGGACAGTTGCCAGCCGCATGCCAAGTAGAACCAGCCGTTAGTTCATTTTTTTCAATCAGCACACAGTCAGACCATCCCGCCCGAACCAAATGAAACAATGTCGACGTGCCAATAATACCGCCACCAATGATGACCACCCGAGCTGTTGTTGGCAAATCTGACAAAAGTTCACTCCCCAGTACTTCAAGAAATGCGGCGTGTCGTCCGCGACGACATAATAGTCACCCTTGTCGGCAACAAAGATATGCTAGCCCACGATCTAACCCATAGTAACATCAAAACTACCCACTGTACTCCCAATTTTGGCACTGTCATGAGTTTGATAAAACAGGCTTGA
This sequence comes from Octadecabacter sp., assembly GCA_028825445.1. Classification (GTDB taxonomy): domain Bacteria; phylum Pseudomonadota; class Alphaproteobacteria; order Rhodobacterales; family Rhodobacteraceae; genus Octadecabacter. The sequence continues at coordinate 70,312 of JAPKAD010000007.1, read as the reverse complement.
TCCACAACGATTACAAACTTATTATTGAACAATGTTGACTGGCATGTACCAAGCTGGTCAGTCTTCAAGGATAAACGTCTAATCAACAAATTTCAAACATGCGGCAGTCAAATGATGACAACACAGATACTGAAACTGGACTCAATGGCACGTGGTCAAGTCCAGACCTAGTTTTTAAATTCAAATCAAACTGCGCGGCGTTCATAATGACCTAGATGTAAATCTCAGATCATTACGGTACCCTCGTGAATTGGCTGATGCCATGAATGACAAAAATTACCATTGTGCGTCAAATCCAGCCAGCAAAGTGCTCGCAAACGTTAATTACAATAAATATAAAATAATTACATCCCATAAGTGTCAATACAGTTAGTACACTCACCCATATTTGCGGGCCAATTGGCACTTTAAGCTGCACAAAATTGCTAAATGCAGCAAGATATCAAACAACGCCTTTGGGATTTATTAACGCAACTGCGAAGGCTAGAAAAGATCAAGACCCCTGACTCAATAATTTTTAACTTTAAAAATGCCACATCTGACGCCACAAAAAACGCCATCACCTCAACTGCTTACAATGCTAAAAACAGAGTATCCACCGTCAAGATCACAACTAAATAGGGCAAGCTACGAACACAACTCAGACTCATTTTGTTTGAAATGCAATTTTGCATTCGGCTCCAGAGTGGTGACAAATAATACTCCAAACAGAGCGAAGCTGGCGCCTGCTTAAAACGTCATTCAAACCACAACTTTAAATAAATAGCCGTGGGGTAACCTAGATCAAAAGGCAGGACGCGGCGTATGCATTCATCCAGCTAATAGGTTTTGCCAGAGATCAACAAATCAAGGCGACCAAATACGATGTATCCAATCTCATGCGTTGGGTGCACAACTTCTTCAGAGATTTTACTACCAGGCTGAAATTTAAACGAACAATTTAAAATTATCAATCAAATCAACGAAGAAAATACCCTAAACAAAGCCCACAGGACGTGATCCAATGGGGCGTCACGCATCAAACCTTACAAGTGTGCTTTGCTTGCGTTCCGCCACAACAGCTTGAAACAGACTGGAAACCGATACATCCAATACAGATGCAATGTGACTTAAATCAGAAATTTACGGCTTCAACTTGGCTAAGTCATCAACTAACCGATCCAATGTTTCAACTAACCCAGAAAACGTTAGCTTGTGCGCCTTTTAAAAGGCGTAAATATCAGCCCCAAGCGTTTGGATTTATTATGGTGGCGCATAAAACACTTGGTACAGACGCCCTGTCTAACCAAAGGCGCGTTACGAGTTTGTGAATATTCTGAGTATTTTTTAAATAATCATATTTTATATATTTACAGCTTTGAAAACCACCTTAAGGATTGAAGCCATTTGCGTAGCATCTTCAACGGTAAAAGCATCCAGTTGATCACTGTCAATATCAAATACCGCAATCAATAAACCCACCCCGTTGAATACTGGCAATACCAGTTCTGATCGCGTAGAGGTGGCGCAGGCAATGTGCCCTTCAAAGGCCTCAACATTTGGGATTAATTGCACCTTGCCCGTGCGTGCTGCAGTGCCACATACTCCTCGTGAAAACGGAATCTGCAGACAGCCATGCCTGCCCTGATAAGGACCAATTTTGAGTAAGTCTGGCTCCGTTACGCGATAAAACCCCGTCCAATCAAATCTTACATCGAAATGATGAACCTCACAGGTAACAGTTGCCATCAACGCGACGGCGTCATCTTCCCCCTCCGTCAGGCTGGCGATGGTCTTGGCGAGTGTGTCGTAATCAGGCAAGGTCTATTCCACTTGAGTTTGTCAGATTTGAGTATTTTAAAGTCAGAGAAAGCTATTATGGATCTTAGCCTTTCAATCGCAATTGCTGTCCCTTCGCCATCCCCAATACAGATCAAGGCGATGCCACTTTTTAAATCGTAGGTTTGCAAGACATACAATAGTGTCACAATGCTCTATCCACTGGATCTGCCAATCGAATTCTCAAGCGCACAAGCACCACTTTTGATTTTTGATGATATCACGCGGCAGATCCATCTCGTGCATGAACGCTATTAATACGACAGAGAAGGACTCATGAGCCCACAACAGATAAACAGAGCTTTTGTCCCAACTAAGTTAGTAAAGCAATTTTGTGCCCCAGTACGGGCGCGATCGTTAGTAGATTTAGCACTTAGACGAGTCTTGCATGGTCGTGGATGTAAGCTCAAATTGGCAGATCAGTTGCGTTTACCGTCAAAAGTGGGCGCTGCAGTTTCTTTTAAAATGCGGAAATATTAGCCGTCAATACCCTGCTACTTGTCGAAAAAAGGCTTTAATAGTGGAATCATATTTGAGTTGCGTGTTTACTGGATGCCCATCAACCGACACTGTCAATTGCGCTTTTCTGCCCGTCACAACCACGACTGTAATTTTAGCATCAATCCCCACTTCAGGGACCGTAGCGAGTATTAGTCTTGCGCCACACGGGTAAAATGATAATTAACAGCTTGCTATACAGCAATTCTGTTTATCTAACGCGATGTATCATTGGCGCCTTCCAGCCCATGCAAAACATCAAAAAAACGGTTCCATGTCAAATCTGCGCACATCTTTGGCAGCACATATATCGCGTTGGTCATAAATTCTATTTGCCCGAACCAGCATACACTTAGCTTTCCCGAGCGTAATCTGATCAAAACTGATGATTACCACCCTCAACGCAGTACCGCGCAGTGCCAGCGCTAGCATTCCCAACACTGTAATCTAGAACCCATCTATCAATGCGCGAGATACCCTACGATCATCACTTTATTTATTTTAATTTTAAAATCTGCTAAATATGAAACTTTCCAAAAATTTTTATATTTAAAAAATTGAGTTTAATTTTATAGTACGTTTTTAGGTAAATAGACTAACCACGGCATCGTTTATTCACACTTCCACTCAGTACACGATATCGAGGACACCCTAAAATAATAATTTCCTACTACCTTTCCTCCAACAATCATGGTGCTAAGATTGCAGTCATTCAGGGGAGAGAGCATGCGGAATTTTCAACAACCAGGCAGATCAGCAGTCTTTGCAAATAATGGCATCTGCGCCACGTCGCATCCGCTTGCCGCCAAAGTTGCGGTACAAATTCTAGAAGCAGGCGGTAATGCCATGGATGCAGCCATCGCAGGGGCTGTTTTGCTTGGCATCTGTGAACCGCAGTCCACTGGCATCGGTGGTGATGCATTTTGTCTGTTCAGTTTAGCAGGCAGCAATAATGTACACGCGTTGAATGCATCCGGTCGTGCACCAGCTGGATTGGACGCTACAAAACTGCGAGCAAGTGGTTTGGATATTTTGCCCCTGACATCTGTACACGCAATCAGTCTGCCTGGTGCTATGGACGGTTTTATCAGGTTATCCAATGATCATGGAAAAATTGGACTTAAGGCAATACTTGCACCCGCTATCCATTATGCAGAAACAGGCGTGCCGATCGCACCAAGGGTTGCATTTGACTATGCACAGTCCGGCGCAACGCTTCACGGGGCGGGGCGGACACATTTTATGGTACAGGACAAACCACTGATTGTTGGCCAAAAATTTCGTGCATTCGGTCAGGCAGATGTCCTGCGACGTGTGGCGGTGGAGGGGCGCGCGGGGTTCTACGAAGGCGAAGTGGCACAAGACATGGTTGCATCCCTAAAAGTGGCAGGCGGCACCCATACTTTGGATGACTTTGCCAACGTACGTAGCGACTATACCACGCCATTATCTGGCACATATAAAGGAATCGAACTGGTCGAACACCCACCAAATGGCCAAGGTGCGACGGCGATTCTGATTCTTAACATTCTTAAGCACTTTAATATCGCGGGCCTGGATCCGATGGGCACACAACGTGCGCATCTAGAAGCAGAAGCATCCAAGCTTGCCTATGACACCCGCGACCGTGTCATTGCCGACCTTGATCACACCGTACGTCTGGATCATATGCTTTCTCCCGACACCGCTGTGAAATTGGCGAGCTTAATCGACCCTAACACAGCCCTTCCCCCGTCCCTGCCGGGTACTGAGGCAGTGCACAAAGATACTGTTTACATCACTGTAGTCGATAAAGACCGCATGTGTGTTTCACTTATATATTCCATCTTTCACTCGTTTGGATCAGGTTTTGCGTCTGACAAATTTGGCATCTTATTTCAGAACCGCGCCGCAGGTTTCACCTTAGAAGAAGGCCACGAAAATGAGGCGATGGGCAACAAACGCCCACTGCACACGATCATCCCAGGCATGGTCAAACGTGTTGGAAAGATCGAAATGCCATTCGGCGTTATGGGCGGGGCGTACCAGCCATGCGGCCATGCGCGATTACTGACCAACATGGAAGATTTTGGCATGGATGCGCAAACAGCCATAGATGCGCCAAGATGCTTTGCAGAAAATGGCGGATTAACAGTGGAAAATGGGTATAATGATGATGTTGCTCAGGGATTGGCCGACAAAGGTCACATCATCAAACGTGCTGAAACTCCGATTGGTGGGGCGCAGGCAATTGTGTTGCGTGATGATGGCGTCCTCGAAGGAGCCAGCGATCCACGTAAAGATGGGATAGCACTTGGGTATTGAAGCACTCATAAAACGACTTGCCCGCACATTCGGGCTGGCATTTATGCTTTCAGGAGGGATACTTTGCGGTACCGCAGTGAATGACGCTCTGATAGGCATCCCAGATGCAACACTTAACGCAGCAATTTATGTCGCAATGTTTTCATTTGGGGGAATGTTGTTCTTTTGGTCAAAAAGACCAAAAGGCTAGCCCACTAGTTTAACTGGAACTGCAGCGGGTACTGACCGTCTTCAAAAGGACCAAACAAATCATCCAGATCAGGATGATCTACAGGCTGGCCAGAATGATCTGCGACTAAATTCTGCTCGGACACATAGGCCACGTAATAAGATTGGTCGTTTTCAGCCAACAAATGATAAAAAGGTTGATCTTTTTGAGGGCGCGCTTCTTCTGGAATTGCCTCATACCATTCTTCAGTGTTGGTAAACATGGCATCAACGTCAAAAACGACTCCGCGAAACGGATGTTTGCGATGGCGGACAACTTGACCCAGATGATATTTTGCACGTGTTTTCAGCATAGTTTTATAGCCCCTTAGCCGCTACTAATCAGGCTAGCCCGCATGAGTCCATGCAAACAGAGTAAAATTAAATTTAACAGGCAGTGTTTGTTATTACAACAGTGTTAGAAATTGATGCTGCGGTCGTTCTTTTAACGGCTGTCTTGTTCGACTGGATGAAATTTGAATTTGAAAGTTACGTTTAAACTATGACAAGGCTTGCGTTTATGCCGTACAAAATCATATTCTGCTATAGTTTGTTGCTGAACTAAAAGTTGGGCTCTGCCTCTTTATACCAAACGGACTTGTTGCAGATTTTTAGCAAAGCTTCTCACTTGTCGACATGCCCATCAATGGTCTCTTTCCCACTTATTACATTGATTATGATCCTATCTGTGCGGAAAAAAATTGGTTTCCAGACTGCTTCAAAACGGTTACAGTAACCTTAATAAAAATAAAAGAAGCGAGAGGCAGATGAGCAATTTCTTCCGCGCAGCCCTATTATTGTTGATTTTGGGAAGCTGTGCAGCCCGAGACTCCTCAGCGCCGCGCAATTTAGACAATGCCTGTTCTATTCTAACTGAACGTCCGTACTATGTACGTGCCTTTAAACAGGCTGAACGAAAATGGGGTATTGAAACCCACGTCTTGATGGCAATGATCTATCAAGAAAGTAAGTTTATCGCCGATAACCGGCCACCTCATACCTACGCCTTAGGGATTATTCCAATGGGTCGCCAATCTTCCGCACTTGGCTATAGTCAAGCGTTGGACGGAACATGGGAAGAATATGTAGACCAGCATGGCAGGCGCAGAGCAAGTCGTACTAACATTTCTGACGCCACAGATTTTATGGGTTGGTATATGACTGCCACCCTACGTGAAAATGCCATACCGTTAAATGACACCTACAACCAGTATTTGGCCTACCACGATGGCCGAACAGGTTGGCGGCGTGGTACGTATCGATCAAAACCTTGGCTTACCCGCATTGCCAGTAAAGTTCGCAACCGCGCAGAGATGTATGACGCACAATTACGTACCTGTCGTAAATTCCGTTAAACAATACGTTTTAAAAATAAAAGTGTTCCCTAGGTTTTAAAAGAAGTTTGCATTTTTAATGGTTTTGGGCTGTCAGTTTGCAACATTACTCGCCCCAGTTTCGCATTTCTCGCTGGATGTTGAACAGGATATTCGGCACGCGGCCGTCCTTGGTCAAATTACCCAAAATTACCTTGGTCTGCTGACCTGTGTCGTCTGTGATTATCCACTGGCGCAATTCAACTGGACTTGACGTATAGATCATCTGAATACTGCCATATTCTGGATGATCAGGATCTTGCGCAGTTACGGTCGTGGTAGTCCCATCACTGGTATGCCCAGCAACCATATCAGTACGCAAAAAGTTAATATTACGTTCTAGAATGATCGACAAAGGGGTCTGACTCAAAGGGTAGCGATCTGGTCCTCCGTTGGAGCGTGGATCAAAGATCGCAACCTGACCACCACCTGCAACAACCAGTGATTCTTCCGGTGGATTATATTCAAACCGTATACGACCAGGTCGCTTTATAAAGATTGTCCCAGTCGAAATCGTGCCATCCGCATTGATCTGTGTAAACTGACCTTCTGCACTGGTAAATGAGTTGAGATAGCCAGACACCTGTCCCAATGATAATTTCTGTGCCAGTGAGGGCGAAGCCACGAACCCTGCAAACGTAAGGGAAACGGCTAAAAGACATAAACGGCGGGTAATCATGTACATACATTATCTCTAATCTGACGGTGCATCATTTGCACCTCATCAATTGCACACACATTAGTGATCTGCTCGCATTAAGCGACATCCTGCCGGATATTAATTGAGAGCGCGTCGATGCATTCAGAGCGAAAGGGGGGCCAATATCTTAATGCTCAAATTCGTATTTTTGGTGGAGGGGATGATTTCCGTTCCCGTTTTATCACGATTGAAGCATTGGTCATTTTGCTGCTGTCTTTTACGGCAACTTGTTGCCATCGCTGATTATGCTTATCGGCATCGCGCTGTTAGTGTTGCTCGTTGAAACATCACCAGTCATTGGCACGTTTATAGCAGGAATAACTTTGGTAAACTTGGAATATTGTTACAAACTATAAACCCACGTCAACCCGTTTAAGCGACTGCTAATTCGCCTTTCTTTATGATCACCAGCACAAGGATCAATACCGATCTGCTTGAGGCGAACCTGACACTCATCAATGGCATCACCCTCAGTTTTATTGCAATTAAGATTAATATTCCTCTGACTCAAACGGTGATCTTCAAAATTAAGGCTAGTAATTATGGACTGTTCGCACTCAACTTATCTCAGATTAGCTTCTACTAGTTGCGGCACTGTTAGTACTTTTAATCTCAATAGTGTTTATACTCTATGACCCCATGATCTTGCCTCATTTTAAAGTAGGTTATTACCATTCAACAATTACTCTTCAGGAAAGCAACCAAATTGTCGCTTTATGCCTCAGGCGCGATATTAAATTAGTCCCCAGCTTACAGCAGTCCGCATGTTATTGCACACCGGTCATTAATTATGCATCAACGTAAATCATCATGGTCACCAACAATCAGCTTTCCTACCTATTTCGGTGACGCCTCGCGCCCTAGATTTTTACATACTATGAAAGTTGATGGCAAAGATTAGATTACCGAGATGGTCATGTAGATATCTCACACGCGTCTGCACGTTTACATTATTGTGAAAACAATAGTTCATAGCTAACAAACTATCTTATTTTTTGAATACTGTGACATGATCCATAAAGCCTACTTCAGCATTTTGCGAATAGGCGGTCCGTCGGCATTCCAAGCTTAGAGTTCATCCCATGATCAGCCTGGTCAAGTAGACACATTCTCCCATTAGACAGATCATATATAAATTTTCTCAATGGCCAAAATTTATAGAACTGATCTTTTGGGAAAGATCTAGCCAATATTCACTCGAACAGCAGGCATAGAAAAGGGGGCTGCGAAATAACCAGAGCCCCCTTTAATAAACATTACCAGATTACTGCTGCCGTTCTGGAATTAAAATCTCACGTTTGCCAACATGATTGGCAGCGCTGACGATATTTTCATCTTCCATCTGCTCAACCAATCGAGCGGCCTTATTATACCCTATAGCCAGTTTGCGCTGAATATAGGACGTCGAACATTTCCTGTCCTTGGCCACAATCGCTACTGCCGTATCATAAAGCGCGTCTTCACCGTCGGTGTTACCACCCAGACCAAGGACTTGGTCAATGCTGCTGGCATTATCATCAGCGGGCCCTTCGACCACTCCACTGAAATATTCAGGCGGACCGTAGGCTTTTAAATAAGTAACAATTTCTTCAACTTCTTCGTCAGAACAAAACGGCCCATGAACGCGCATAATCTTCGATCCACCCGCCATATAGAGCATATCACCCATGCCCAAAAGCTGCTCCGCACCTTGTTCACCAAGGATCGTACGCGAGTCAATTTTGCTGGTCACCTGAAATGAAATCCTTGTCGGAAAGTTAGCCTTGATCGTGCCAGTAATGACATCAACCGATGGACGTTGCGTCGCCATAATCAAATGGATGCCCGAAGCCCGCGCCATCTGTGCCAGACGCTGAATACAGGCCTCAATCTCTTTGCCAGCGACCATCATCAAGTCGGCCATCTCATCCACGATCACAACAATATATGGTAAGACTTCAGGTTTAAAATCATCAGTTTCAAATACCGGATCACCCGTGTCGTCATCAAATCCAGTTTGAACCGTGCGGCTAAATAACTCATCCCTGCCAAGAGCATCTTTTACGCGGCCATTATAGCCATCGATATTGCGCACCCCCATTTTGGACATCTTGCGATAGCGTTCTTCCATTTCTCCAACCACCCATTTCAAGGCAACAACTGCCTTCTTGGGGTCGGTCACAACAGGGCTCAGCAAGTGTGGAATACCGTCATAGACCGACAATTCAAGCATTTTTGGATCGATCATGATCATCCGGCATTCTTCAGGGCTTAGCTTATATAGTAAGCTTAGAATCATGGTGTTGATCGCCACAGATTTGCCAGAACCGGTGGTACCCGCGATCAGTAAGTGGGGCATTTTGGCTAGGTTTGCGATAATTGGTTCACCACCAATGTCTTTACCCAACGCCAATGGTAGCTTCATATTGCTATCGCCAAAATCACGCGCAGATAACATTTCGCGCAGAACAACCATTTCACGATTTTCGTTTGGCAATTCGATCCCAATTACCGTACGACCGGGAACTGTGGACACACGAGCTGACAATGCCGACATGGAACGGGCGATATCATCAGCCAAACCAATAACACGGGATGCTTTCAAACCGGGTGCAGGTTCAAGTTCATACATCGTGACAACCGGACCAGGGCGCACAGACACAATGTCACCTTTTACTCCATAATCATCCAGCACGTTTTCCAACATGCGTGCGTTTTCTTCTAATGCTTCATCACTCAACACATGGCGGGTGATATTTTCGGGAGACGATAAAAGGCTTAGCGGCGGTGTTTCATAGACCGGGCGCTTGTCCTCAAACTTCAGTGCGGGCTGCGCTTCTGCTTTGGCTTGACGCGATGGTTGTACTGATTTTCGTGCTGGATGCTGAACGACCGCTTTTGCCTCAGGTACACGGATCAGAGCAGGCGAGAACGAGGCGGTTGGCGTTTCCAGTGATACAACATCAACTGGCGCAGCCTCTATTTCAGACTTTGTGTATTCCTCAAAATTCGGTGCCATTAGCGCGTCACTCGGCGCAGCCAGATCCAAGGCTGCCTTCTGTTGTCGGTTTAACAACAGCGGGCGCAATCCAGTCTGGCGTCCCACCGTGGGTTCAACGCGGGCTGATTGTGGCTCCATCCGGCTAGCGATTGCAGCGGTGATCGCAGGATTTACCCCAGATATTGTGGCCACATTGACCTCTTTTGGTTGACTGCTACGTCTACGCACGGCATTGGCGATGCGTGCTGAAATACGATCAGTATCCACAGCCGGCGCGTCCCTTTGCAGGGCCAGATTTTCGATCAGTTCAGGCTCTGGCATCGGATCAGCACGTTTCAACAAAGACGCAAACAGGCCAGTTTTTTGCGCAGGCTCCGTAACACGTGCAGGTGCTGAAAGTGGAGATGGTGTACTTGTATGCAGTTCGGGTGCCTCTATGGGATCAAAATCTTCATACCGTGTTGGTATCGTTGAGTTAGCACGAACAACAGCTGCGACACGGGCAGATTCTTGCATAATTGAAGGCGTCGAAATGGCCCGTGCAGCAGCCAATTTAGCCTCAATATCAGACGTCTCTTGGCGAGATAGCTCACGGCGTTTCTGAACTCTGGAATTCAAGGCCTTCGCTCCTTTACAAAATGCTAAAACCGTCTGGCTGAGCAATTTAAAAACTCCTGAATAGGTGACGATCACGCCAACGGACAGAAAACGACCCAAACGTCTGACCTCATACAATGTAAATCCAAGTGCAAACGCCATCAGCGAAACGACTCCTATCCCCATTACTAAAGACATCAGCTTCACACTAAACGTCGTGCCGAACGGCAATACCGTTAGCAGGATCGATAAAACCATATCGCCAAAATGACCACCAAGGCCAAAACTTTCTTCCCAACCGACCCCAGTATTCAGCGTTGCAGCATATATTGCCGTTCCAGCAATTGCGATTGGAGCAAAAATTACCCGTCCAACTACACGTTCTTGCCCACGATGTGACGTAAACCGCAGCCCCCACGCCATCAATACCAGCGGAACCATCCAGCTTGCATAGCCAACAACCAGAAACAGCGCAGCGGCGAACGACGCTCCCGACCGTCCCAGCCAGTTTTGCACAGGGGCATCCGTCGCGGACATGAAATTTGGATCATTGGGAGCATAGGACCACAACATCGTCACGACCAAAAGGCCAACAAAGAATAGGCAAATCCCTAACAGCTCACGGCCACGTTTTTCAATCGCAGCTTGGGTGCCGCTATCAAGCAGGGGATCTCTTTGTCGAGATTGATAAGATGCCATTTTACGATTCCTCACGTGTACAAACAGTCATGGATCAGGGTCAGACCACGCTGCGTTTCATCTTTTGGAGCCACAAGTGCGACTCGTATATAACCTATGCCAGGATCACCAGCCGGGTCGGGTCTGCTGAGATAAGCGCCTGGTAAAACCCGAACGCCAGTCTTTTGCCACAGCTTTGATGCTGCCTGTTCACCGTCCTCAACTGGAAGCCACAAGAAAAACCCCGCTTCCGGTGACGCATAGTTGTTTACACCTGCAAATATTACATCGGCGTCTTTAAATTTGTCTTGATACATCGCACGATTGGCAATGACGTGCTGTTCGTCCGACCAAACTCGCTCAGAAACACGCTGAATTGGCATAGGCACGGGCGTACCGGCATAAGCCCGCAACTGACGGATTTCTTTAATATTTTTCTGCCCACTGGCGACAAAGCCAGACCGTAATCCAGGCAAATTACTCCGCTTTGACAAAGAATGGAATACCACAATCCGTTCTGGGTCACAGCCTTCCGCAGCCGCAGCCTCCAGTGCACCCATGGGCGGTTTATCACGATAAATCTCTGAATAACACTCATCTGCAAAAATTTTGAAATCGTGCTTTTCAGCTAATGCAATTAATGTCGACCAGTACTCACGCGATGCCACAGCGCCCTGCGGATTAGCAGGCGAGCAGATATAAGCAATCGTCGTGCGATCCAGAACATCCACCGGCAGCGACGCATAATCTGGTAAATAACCTGTCAAAGCGGTGGCAGGCACCATGACGGGTTCTGCTTTCACAGACAAAGCAGCAATTGCATAGACCTGATAAAACGGATTCGGTAACAATACGACGGGCTGCTTGCCATTCTTGAACTCCGGGCACAGCGCCATCGCTGCGTTGTACAAACCCTCACGTGTACCGTTCAAAACCATTAAACGATCTCGTGTTAAATCAACGGTATATCGCCGTTTGATCCAACCACAGATTGCCATCAACAAGTCAGGCGCACCCTCATTTGTTGGGTACTTGCTGAACTCGCTAACTGACTGCGCCAAAACATCCGGCACAAACGCAGGGAAGGGATGCTGCGGCTCACCGATTGTCATATTTATAGAATCGCCACCCGCTCCATGGACGTCAAGTAAAGCCCGTAAGCGTGGCCACGCATAGGGGGGTAGGTTCGAAAACCGCTCAGGGTACATCATTACTGCCTCAAACTGCGGCCTCATTTATGGACCGCTTATTACTAAAGTAGCTTAGGCGACCCTGCCAAGTCCAGAAAAAGCATGCTGCTTCGGCGGCTTGTGTGGCTTTTACGTCGTGGTCGACGACAAAGTAGCCTCAACCGCTGCACCAATTCTTAATAAGCCTTCATCACGGCCCGCCGCAACGTTTAGCATAATCCCTACAGACGGCACCCCAGTGGGCAATGCCAGCGACGCTAACCCCATCAAATTCGCAACCCGTGTATTGCGCAAAGTCAGCAGATTCTCTTTTATATAATAATCAGTATCCGTCACCAGTCGTTTTAAATTCGGTGGCATATTGGCGGCACCAGGGCACAGCACAGCATCAAATCCCACAGTCGCTTCAGCGTAAACGACCCGAATATTGCGCAATTCGGCCCAAAGCGACAAATAGTCATGGGCGAGGACATCCTTGCCCCCACGCACACGCTGCAAAATCTGAGGATACATTTTGTCTGGATCCCCTTCAACCAGATCACGCCAATTGGCGTATGCATCTGCAGTGTAAAGCGGCAAAGATATCGCAAAGGCGCGTTCTAAAGCGGGCACCTCAAGAAATACAATATCAGCGCCCGCCGCCTCCAGCTTCGCCAACGCTGAAGTATAGCCTGCCATCGACGCATCCGCGACATCGTTCATCACAACCGATTTTAACGCCGCAAATCGCATTCCAATTAAAGATGTACCTTTCAAATCGGCCGATTGGCCACCGTCCAGTGCCGCCAGCATTAAGGCTGCGTCTTCAACGGATCGGCACAGCGGTCCTACGGTATCAAACTCAGTACACAGCGCAACCGATCCCTTCACTGGCAATCGCCCAAACGTCGTTTTTAACCCCACTAGGTCATTCCAAACAGACGGCACTCGAACCGATCCACCTGTGTCAGACCCGACAGCCGCCGCCGCAAGTCCGAATGCAACAGACGCCGCAGCGCCAGACGATGACCCACCAGGAACCGCATTTGGATCATTCACACAAGGCGGTGTTGCCGTCATCGGATTATACCCCAAGCCCGAAAACGCAATTTCGGACATATGGGTTTTTCCAAGACACACCAGCCCCATGCCCGTTGCCCTACATAGAACCTCAGCGTCCGTCGTCGGCACACGGCCCGTCATCAATTTAGTCCCCGCTTCAGTTGCAACACCAGCCGTGTCGAACAAGTCCTTCCAACTGATGGGAACACCGTCCAAGGGCGACAATCGCTGGCCTGCCTTCGCCCGCACGCTGGCGGCAGCGGCTTCACTACGTGCGCGGCCCACTGTAACCCGCGCGTAAATCCGATCTCGCATTGGATGCGCCGCAATCGCCGTCAGATACATCTCGCACAAATCAACTGGATCAATCTCACCCAAATCAATCCTACGTCCCAAATCTGCCGCTGTTGCCCAAAGCCATTCTTGCATCGTGTTCTCCCTGTTGGCATTAACGGTAGCGACCATCCTGCACATGGACAATCCCGACAAAAAGCGCAAAATTATCATTATGAAAGCATACAAAAATAATATGACCGATGTAATTATAGTTGGTGGTGGATTAAATGGCCCAACTCTTGCTCTCGCTCTCGCCAAAATTGGTTTGCGCTCCACAATTATTGATATGCTTCCCAGCCCAACGCGTGGATTACGTGATTTCGATGGCCGCTCATACGCCTTGGCTCACGCCTCAATGCGCCTTATGCGCAACATCAGCATTTGGAATGATGTGGCAGACCACACCCAACCAATGTTAGAAATAAAAGTTACAGATGGCCGCGCAGGTGAGGGTCCAGCACCTTGGATGCTCCATTTCGACCATGCTGAAATCGAAGAAGGTCCCATGGGTTTCATGTGTCAAGACCGGCATCTACGCAGTGCCTTGCTGGCTGCTATGGATGCCAATAAATATATTACGCAATTGTCTGATGAAGCCGTCATAACACAAGGCGAGGGGTGCGTGACGCTGGCCTCGGGTCAAACACTCTACGCCAAACTAATCATCGGGGCTGACGGACGTACCAGCGGCACCGCCACCCGCGCAGGCATCAAACGCACTGGTTGGAGCTATGGCCAAACCGCAATTGTCTGTGCCGTTTCGCACGAAAAAAACCATGACGGAATTGCGCACCAATTTTTTATGCCAGCGGGCCCACTAGCAATTCTTCCCCTTCCAGATAACCGATGTTCGATTGTCTGGTCCGAATCCACCGCCCGTGCTGCCGAAATTATGGCAATGGACGATGTAAATTTCATTGATGCATTACGTCCAGCATTTGGTGATTTTTTAGGTGGAATTTCATTAACGGGAAAACGCTTTAGCTACCCACTTGGCCTGACTCTCGCCAATCGTTTTATCGCAGATCGCGTTGCATTAATCGGTGACGCAGCACATGGCGTTCACCCTATTGCTGGCCAAGGCCTAAATGCAGGGCTCCGCGATATTGCGGCCCTATTTGATGTCCTATCTAGTGCCAAAATGCGCGGCGAAGACATTGGCAGCCTATCAGTTTTAACCCGTTATGAACAATGGCGCCGATTTGACACCGCTACACTTGCCACCGCAACTGATATGTTTAATAAATTATTTTCAAACGATAACTCCCTACTACGCGCTGTTCGTGATGCTGGGATGGGCCTTATCAACGCAGCACCTAGTCTGCGCCGACAGTTTATCCGTGAAGCCGCAGGACTTACAGGCGATCTACCCAGCCTAATGCGGACATAGCAACTACAAGTTAATCTTTGAGTATCACGCGAGCTTCATCAATCAATAATACTGGAATTCCAGCTCTGATGGGATAGGCTAGATGTGCAGCTTTACTGGTCAGTTCTTGTGCTACTGCATCATAAGATAACCGCCCCTGACATTGTGGACAGACCAATGCCTCCAGCATCTTGGGGTCAAACTTGCGCTCATCTGCTCCTGTCATTGCAGCATCTTGGAATCATCACCACCATGAAGCGCGTATTCGATTAGCGTCACAAGGGTTTCGCGTCGGGTCACCAATGATGGCGCTTCCAACAACGCTTGGCGTTCCTCTGCTTCAAACGGGCAGAGCATCGACAATGAATTGATCAACAATTCAGGTTCCGCATCTGACATCGAATCCCAATCAGTATTTAATCCTCTGTCTTCAAAAAATCGCTGAAGCAAATCCATCAAAGCGTCACGATCTAAACCTGGGTCCGTTTCTTCACCGCCCAAATCTGCATCAAACCCATCCCAATTCACGCGCGCTCGGCGATAGGGCGAAAAACCTTCAACTTCATCCAGCATGCGAAACCGCGACATGCCTGACAGAGTGATCATATATCGCCCATCTTCTGTTTCAGACATCGCCGTCACGCGCCCAGAACAACCAATAGAATGCAGTTTTTTTGAACCGTCAGCCGCTGTATAAGGCTGGACCATTCCGATCAGTCGCCCATCGGTTTTCAGAGTATCATTTAACATCGCAAGAAAACGCGGCTCGAACAATTGCAGCGGCAATCGAGAACGCGGCAACAACAGCGCGCCGGGTAACGGAAAGATTGGAATGACATCGGGAAGATCAAGTTTTTGTTTCATGTTCAATAGCTAGCCCGCTCGCCCGATCAGGCAAATATCATTGACGAAAGTTTTCGCCGACCATTCAGGACTACAGGGTCCGTTGGCTTCATTGCATCAAAGACAGTGAATAATTGTTTTTTCGCCGCACTGTCGTTCCACTCTCGATCACGACGAAATAAATCGAGCAGCTGATCGACGGCCCCCTCACTATCACCTGACGCATGCAGTGCCACGGCCAGATCGAGACGTGCTTGATGGTCATTTTCATCATCATCAATCGTAGCCTGCAATTCAACTACTGGGCCAGCATTTGCCGCCAGTCTCGCCAACTCAATTGCCGCACGCGCAGCTTCAATTGGGGTCGTATCGGAAATTTCCGCCGGCGCGCCATTCAGCACAGCCTCCGCTTCATCCATTTGATCTTGCGCGACATGGCAGCGCGCCAATCCACCAAACGCACCGGCATGATTGGGATCTTCTTCCAGAATAGCCAAAAACGTCTCTGCTGCATCGGTAAATTCACCATCCGTGAACATTGTCTCTGCTGCATCAAACGCATCGTCCAGCCCATTGTCCGGCTCACCACCCAGATTAGCAATCTTGGTGACAAACGCTTCAATCTCACTCGGTGGCAAAGCTCCTTGAAACCCATCAACGGGCTGGCCATTAAAGAACGCATAAACCATTGGGATAGACTGCACTTTTAGCTGTGTTGCTATACCTTGGTTTTGATCCACATCGATCTTGACCATTTTTACACGGCCACCTAACTTCTTTACTGCGTCTTCCAGCGCCGGACCCAACGTTTTGCATGGGCCACACCACGGCGCCCAGAAGTCTACAATTACCGGCACAGTTTTGGACATCTCGACCACATCTTGTACAAATGCAGCATCGCCACTGTCTTTTATCAAATCATCCGCCACTGCGGGTTGTTGTCCACCGAGTTCAAGCATCTTCGCCTCCGATTAGTACATTCTATTTGACATCTATATGGGCAAGCCTGCACCAAAGGCCAAGGGGGTCCGGTTCATCAATTCCAATGAATTTTATGCCGTACACGCTGTGCACAGTTGTTACGCGCTGCAGGCCACGCCATATTACAAATCAAACGTTGCAAAGACTGGTGCATGGTCACTGGGTTTATTCCACCCGCGAACAGCACGAATTACGCGGCTCGAATGGGCTGAATTAGCGATATCCAGCGTTGCCCAAACATGGTCCAGCCGGCGACCTTTATCGGCAGTGTCCCAATCAGCTGCGCGATAACTCCACCAACTGTATAAATCGCCATCTGGAATATCGGCTCGGATTATATCGACCCAATCGCCAGAGTCCTGCACATCGGCTAAATGTTTAATCTCAATCGGCGTATGACTGACAACTTTTATCAACTTCTTGTGGTTCCAAACATCGTCTTCACGTGGAGCAATATTCAGATCCCCAACAAGAATTGATTTCTTGGGCGCATTCGCTCTAAAGTAGTCCCGCATTTCAGTCAGGTAGTCGAGCTTTTGTCCAAACTTTTCGTTCACATCTCGGCTTGGCTTGTCACCCCCCGCAGGCACGTAAAAATTGTGAATAATCACGCCATTTTCAAGCTTGCCAGCGATGTGGCGGGCGTGGCCAAGCGATGCAAAATCCTCAGCTGCGACTTCTTCGATTGCCATCTTTGAAAAGATTGCAACACCGTTATATCCTTTTTGCCCGCGCGCCACCATGTGGTGATACCCAAGCGCCTGAAATTGCTCCAGCGGGATTAAATCAACTGGGCTCTTACACTCCTGCAAGCACAGCACATCGGGAGCTTCTTCAGACATCAAACGCACGACAAGTTCTTCGCGCAAACGCACCGAATTAATGTTCCAAGTGGCCAACGTGAATGACATGTAGATCTCCCCTAAATTCGGAACAACTTTAGCAATGTCAGGACTGCTTTGCCAGCCACACAGACACCCGAGCCAACCCTTCTTTAAGAACATCAGGATAACATGCAAATCCGATCCGAACGTAGCCTTCAAAGCCTAATGCTGAGCCGGGCGTAAACATAACGCCAGTCTCCTGTAACAACGCCACACATTGATCGTAGGATGCCATTGCTACATCAAGGGCCACAAAAGCCGTCGTCCCTGCCTGTGGCTTAACGTAACGCGCCTTTGGTTCTTGCTTCACCCAGTCATCAAGCAGCGCAAGATTGCCTCGCGTTATTTTACGCGACCTGCCTAGCACTTCTGTTTTTACCTCAATCGCCATCGCAGCAAAATAATCGTCCACCATACCAACACTAATAGTCGTGTAGTCACGGTGTATTTCACACGCATCCAACAGGCTTTCTCGCCCAATAATCCAACCCAACCGCAGCCCTGCCAGTGAAAATGCCTTGGATGTGGACCCAGTTGAGATGCCTTTGTCATACATGTCAACAATCGACGGCACTGGTCCACCCTGTTCGGTGCCACGATAAACCTCATCACACAACACCCACGCATCAACACTGCGTGCAATTTCAGTAATCCGCTCTAACCCTTCCCGGCCAATCAAAGCCCCCGTTGGGTTGTTCGGATTCGTCAGCGCAATTACGTTTGTTGCAGGCGTCACCGCCGCCGCAACAACATCCCAATTAGGCAGCCAGTTCTGATCCTCTGACAGCGCCACCTCCGTCACCTCAGCTCCAAGGGACCGCGGGATCGCAGTATGTTGTTGATATGTGGGGGTAATGGCGACCACATGGTCGTTGTTACCAACCAGCGCCTGATAAACCATATGATTCGCTCCAATTGTACCGTGGGTAATCAGTACATTCTCAGCGCCCTGCCCCTCAAACATACCGGCAACCAACCCACGCAATCGGGTTGATCCACGAATTTCCCCATAAGTCATCTGCATGGCCGCTAAATCAGCAGGCATTTGTTGTGTTGTCCCCGCAATTTGCATTAGCTCAGCAAGTGTCAAAGACGCAACGCAGGTCTCTGCCAAGTTCAACTCACACTTGGTTTCCCAAGCGTTCATCCACTGCTCAACTCCAAACGGCTTTATTTTCACGGGGAACTCTCCTTATTGAACTCCATTTGAACAGCGCCGCTTCGAGGCGTCCAGCCCCACGGTTCTTATTATTCATATTTATCTTTTTTTAAAACTCACCAGAATTCGTAGGGTAAAGCCTTGGCGAACCTAAAATTGATATGATATTAAATACTTAACAAAAAAATTAGGGGTGAATCTAACAGTGAGATGGGGTGATAACCCCATCTCCAAGGGATATCTTAGCCCATCAAACGGTAGCCCCCACTTTCGGTCACCAGCAAACGTGCGTTGCTAGGGTCTGGTTCAATCTTTTGGCGCAAACGATAGATATGAGTCTCAAGCGTGTGAGTCGTGACACCTGCGTTGTAGCCCCAAACCTCGTGGAGCAGCACCTCGCGCGCGACGACACCATCGGTCGAACGATACAAGAACTTTAAAATATTCGTTTCTTTCTCAGTCAAGCGAATCTTTTTGTCTTCCTCAGTCAAAAGTATTTTTTGTGCAGGCTGGAATGTATACGGCCCAAGCGTAAAAACGGCATCTTCTGATTGCTCATGTGTGCGAAGTTGCGCGCGAATACGTGCTAAAAGCACTGGGAATTTAAAAGGTTTGGTGACATAATCATTTGCGCCTGCATCAAGACCCAGAATTGTATCGCTGTCACCGTCATGACCCGTTAGCATTACAATCGGGCATTTAACACCCTGTTTGCGCATCAAACGGCATAGTTCACGTCCATCAGTATCAGGCAGTCCCACATCGAGGATTACGAGATCATAGAGACCTTCCTTGGCCTTGATCATCGCTTCCGCGCCATTGCTTGCCTCGAAAACATCGAAGTCTTCAGTCATTAACAATTGTTCACCCAGCGCTTCGCGCAGGTCCTCATCATCATCAACAAGTAGAATTTTCTTCAGTTGTGCCATTACGCTTATCTCCTTTGTTAAATCAAAGATGAATTTAGTTACGTGATGGCGCAACATTAATGGCAGCGACTCACGGCGACGTGTCATCAAAAGGGTAAATGTTTCAATTCCTCAAACTAACAGGTATCGGAAGGGGACAAAGAAAGCACAATCATGACATTCTCCACAGATTCTTTTAAGCCCGATCTTACAGAACGCATCGCCCGCGCCCGCGCAGACCTGCGCATGGGCGTTGCGATTGTGGTTTGTGACGGCAAAACTGCAGGACTTGTCTGCGCGGCTGAGGTGCTGACATCTGAAAGATTGGCAAGCCTTTCAGGCACCCACGCAGTTCTGGCAATCACTAATCACCGCGCAGCGACGTTGAAAGTCACTGCTTACGACGGTGATCTTGCACGTGTGATCCTACCTAAAGGCGCTAACATCGCTTGGGTTCGGGCTATGGCTGACCCTGCGGGCGACCTGCGAAACCCAATGAAAGGCCCGTTCAAGACGGCGCGCGATAGTTCGGCTAAAGTGCACCGCGCTGGCATCGCGCTTACCAAGGCGGCACGTCTTTTGCCTGCTTGTATTGTGGTCGCATTGGACGATGGCCCTGCGTTCGCTGTAAAACATGACCTTACCCAGCTTGACGCAGATGCCGCACTAGCGACAGACCTTTCCCAACTGGACCCAATTATCTCGGCAAAGCTGCCACTGGACGTATCAGAGGCAGGTCGTCTGCATATTTTCCGCCCAAAAGATGGGGGCGAAGAACATTACGCTGTTGAAATCGGCGCACCTAGCCGCGCAGCATCCGTCCTGACCCGACTTCATTCAGCTTGTTTCACAGGCGACTTACTTGGTAGCCTAAAATGCGACTGCGGTCCGCAATTACGCAATGCAATGGCGCAAATGGGGGCCGAAGGAGCAGGCGTCCTTGTTTATCTCAACCAAGAGGGCCGCGGCATTGGGCTCACCAACAAAATGCGCGCCTATTCTTTGCAAGATCAGGGGTTCGATACCGTTGAGGCAAATCACCGCCTTGGCTTTGCTGACGACGAACGTGATTTCCGCATCGGTGCTGAAATACTACATAAACTAGGTTTCTCGCAGGTTCGCCTGCTAACAAATAATCCCGCAAAGGTGGCAAAGCTCGAAAGCAGCGGCCTGAAGGTGACAGAACAGGTGCCCTTAAAGGTCGGTGAAAACCGCCATAATGCAGCATACCTCGCGACCAAGGCGACCAAATCGGGTCATATCCTTTAGTGTGCAAAGCGCATCAGGATCGCACCAACCAATGTCAGAAAAGTTGATCCAACCTTAAAAAGATCCAACCTTTTCTTCATTAAAAACACACCAATAAATAATGCAAAGATGATCGATGTTTCACGCAACGCAGTCACCAAGGCTATTGGCGCTTGCAGGAAGCCCCATACAACTAAAGCATAAGCCGTATAAGATGCCGCACCACCGAAGATCAAAACGAACAGTCCTTCGGAACATAGCCGCCCCAGCGTGTCCGGCTTGCTGAGCCGCATGAACGCTGCGAAAATAAGCGCATTGCCGATGGCTGACCCTCCATAAAAGCCGATGGCAGTTCCTGCGACCCTCGCGCCCAAACCGTCGACCAGCGAATAGCCGGCAATAAAACATCCCGTGATCGCCGCTAACATGGCGGCCTTAGGATTTCGAGCTCCACCATGTCCACGCACAAGACCCAGCAACAACAGACCAGTCCCAATCAGCGCAATGGCTACAACTTCTTGCCAATCCAATAAAACGTTAAGGAACGATACAGACACCATTGCGACAATCAGTGGCGTAATGCCCCGTGCAACGGGGTAGACCTGTGTCAAATCACCAATGCGGTAAGAGTTCAGTAAAAACACTTGGTAGCCAAAATGAAACACCATACTGCCAAGCAAATACGGCCAGCACGCCAAATCTGGCATCGGCACGAACATCAGGCCAATAATGGCAAACGGCAAATGGCCAATGATAACCCCCGCCATGCTTAGATGTTTGTCAGCCGCACCTTTCGCCAGTGCATTCCAACAGGCATGAAGCAAAGCCGCGCATAATGTCGTGGCAATAACAATTGTTGGCATTAACCACCACTCTTTAACGTAGCTTAGGCCCAGAAAGGATACTTGAACAACCTGTACACTTCTGGTCATATTTGCGTCATGAAAGCCCACGATCTTGTTATATCTCCGTACCATCTACGGTTTATGAATCGTAAATTTCCGCGCTCGATCGGCAAGGGTGGGATCAGGAGCCACAAAACCGAAGGTGACGGCGCAACACCGCGCGGAACGCATCGCATTGTTGGGATGCTTTACAGGCCGGATCGGATGGAAAAGCCCACCGATTGGGCACGGCCAATCCACCCTGGTGATCTGTGGTCCGATGACCAAACGCACGAAGATTATAATATGATGGTGCGCGCGCCCTACACATATAGTCACGAAAAACTGTGCCGCGCAGACCCACTATATGATCTTATCATTCTGACGGATTGGAACTGGCCCTACCCTGTTAAAGGCCGTGGATCGGCGATTTTCATTCACCGTTGGCGTAAAGTAAGACATCCCACAGAAGGCTGCATCGGGCTGCATGTCGCTCACCTGGCATGGATTGCCCCTCGCATCCAGTATTCAACACGTCTAATAGTTTTATAAGTTAGGCATCAGGTTGGGACGCGGCCTCCAAATATTGCCGATCCAACACGCACATGCGTAGCGCCATTGGCTATAGCCGTTTCAAAATCCCCCGACATGCCCATCGACAAGCCATTCACCCCATTGCGCGACGCAATGTTGTTGAGCATTTTAAAATGCCGCGATGGGTCTTCATTAGCGGGCGGGATACACATTAATCCGGCCACTGGAAGATCTAACGAGACAGCCTCGGTGATAAATGCATCCGCATTAGCAGGTAACACGCCAGCCTTCTGTGGCTCCGCGCCAGTGTTTACTTGTATGTAAATGTCCGGACACGCGCCCATCTCTTGTGCCAAACGCGCAAAAGTGTGGGCTAGCTTGATGCGGTCCAACGTATGAATGGCCTGCGCTAATTCCATTGCAGCCCTTGCCTTGTTAGTTTGCAGAGGTCCGATGATGTGCAATTCAATTCCGTCGAACTGTTCGCGGAACGCTGGCCATTTAGCTGTGGCCTCTTGCACACGATTCTCACCATAAATGTGATGGCCTTGTTCAAGAATCATTTGAACCCGTTCGTTTGGCTGTACTTTAGAAACGGCAATCAGTTTGGTAGATCCATCGCTACGCCCCGACTTCGCTTCTGCAATCTTTATACGTTTTTTAATTTCGAGCAGAGACACTGCAACCTCCTGAATAGTTGGTTCTATTAGTACATTATGCTTACTTAGGCTGTTATCAGCAGACTGCCACGGCCGGAATGCACCTATTTAGTGTGTGTCCTGTCTGCATCATTTTTACAGCAGCTCTAAAGTTGGCGGGCAATTTCCTTGAGTGTGTACTACTTTAGGGCCACACAGTTCAATAATGCTAGTTGAACTGGCATTCTCAAAGAATGCAAACACGAGGAACTATCCAATGAAAAATATTCTACTCGCTTCTACAGCACTTGTCGCCTTCGCTGGTGCCGCTTTCGCTGAAGGCCACACTGGCATCTCCTTTAGTGGTTCTGCAAATTTAGGCTACAATGACGAAGTACGCGGCGACAATGACGGCTTCTACTCCGACCTCGACATATCTGCAGGTTTTGCTGCTGAACTCGACAATGGCCTTACAGCTGCTGCATCCTTGAATCTGGACAACTTGGACTCCGGTAATACCGACGATGGTAAGGATTACTCCTTGTCTTTGTCATCTGAAACAGCTGGTTTGTTCTACGGAGACACTGATTTCGCTGCACAAACACACTGGACTGGTGCAGGCGATATGGAATCTGATGGTTTTTCCGAAGCTGACGGCGATGTTGCTCTTCGTGGTGACGTTAAAGTTGGTACCGTTGACGCATCCATCTCCTATGCTTTGATAGATTCAGATAATGTAACAAATACACTCGACGATCTGACACAGCTTTCGATTGGCGCTTCTACTGATCTTGGAAATGTCAACGTTAAGATGGCCTACCAGGAAAATACAAATGAAGGTGGTTACACCGGCAATGGTGACTTCAACAAAAATGACGTATTCGGTCTTTCATTAGGCACGTCCTTTGCTGGAGCCGATGTCCGTTTAGCATATGCTGAAGATAACAACTCCGACTCAACCGGTCTTAAAGTTGCCTATCCATTTGGCCCAGTTACAGCAACTGCGTATGTTGTGAGTGAGTCTGTTGGCAAAGACAACACGGGTATCAATCTGAGCTACTCTAGTGGCCCACTAGCAGTAGCCCTCGACATCCAAGACGACCAGGGTACTTCTTTAACAGGTCTCGAAGGTTCATATGATATTGGCAACGGCATAATGGCTTACGCTGGTTATTTGACCAAAGATGCAAAAGACGACCGCTTCTACGTCGCCGGTACTTATGACCTTGGCTCCGGAGCTTCCTTGGGCATGTCTTATGCAGAAGACAAAGATGACGTTGATGGTGATGAAACCGGTGCTGGTGACTACCAGCAAGGTACAACTGTTGAAGTTTCCTTCAAGTTCTAATCAAACCGATTAATAGCTTAATGCTTGGGCGGCTCCTTCGGGGGCCGCCCTTTTCCTTTGTAGCACCCAATTCTTAGCCAACGGTGCGCAGAGGTCTTGTTACATCTACGCCCATTCGCTACACATTTGTTAAGCAAATGATGGGAAGATCGACACGTGACTGGATTTACCAAAATTATCCGCCTGACCTTTGGGCTGGGCCTTGTGGCTACATTATCTGCCTGTGGCAATGTTGACACCAACCCTGTCGGATCAATCGGCAGCTTGGGTGGAGTACTTGGCAGAGGAGGTAACGCTGCAACACTGCAAGCTACGCGGACTCGCGGTGCAGAGAATGTCGCTGTAAACCGCTATCTCTGGGCAGCATCACTGGATATTATGAGATTTTTACCTGTTGAAGCTGTTGATCCGTTTACTGGGATTATTATTATGGGCTACGGTACACCACCCGGTGGCAGCCGCAGTTACCGTGCGACAGTCTTTATTACCGATCCAGCACTTGATGCGCGATCTTTAAATGTGGCCCTACTAACGCGCTCTGGCCCCGCCACCGCGGAAACTACCCGCGCCATTGAAGACGCCATTCTAACGCGTGCGCGCCAGTTACGCATCGCAGACAGCGCTCTATAAAATCTGGCACTGAAGAACTCTCCAAAACCCATAGTATTTCAACGCCGGGTCCAGCATCCGGCGTTTGCTTTTCAAGGACAAAAAATGACTCCCTACGCCCCATCAGAAATTGAAGCCAAATGGCAAGCCGCTTGGGACAAAGCGGAGACATTTAAAGCTACACGCAGCGATGATAAGCCGAAGTACTATGTGCTTGAAATGTTCCCCTATCCATCAGGACGTATCCACATCGGCCACGTGCGAAACTACACAATGGGCGACGTAATCGCGCGCTACAAACTGGCAACAGGCCACAACGTCCTGCACCCCATGGGCTTTGATGCTTTTGGAATGCCCGCTGAAAACGCAGCGATGCAAACAGGCATTCACCCTAAGGATTACACCTACCAAAATATAGACGACATGGTTGCACAAATGAAACCGCTTGGCCTCGGTATTGACTGGTCCCGCATGTTTGCAACCTGCGATCCAGAATACTACGGCCAGCAGCAATCACTGTTCATCGATATGTTGGACGCCGGTATGATTGATCGTAAAAATGCGACAGTAAACTGGGACCCAGTCGACATGACTGTGTTGGCCAACGAACAAGTCATCGACGGCAAAGGCTGGCGTTCAGGTGCTGAGGTTGAACGCAAAGATCTGACGCAGTGGTTTTTCAAGATCTCAGACTATGCCGATGAGCTTCTTGAAGCACTAGATAGTCTGGATAACTGGCCCGCAAAAGTAAAGCTGATGCAAGCTAACTGGATCGGAAAGTCGCGCGGACTGCAATTTGCGTTTTCACTAGTCAAAGGGATCGGTGCGCATAATAGTGTTGAGGTTTACACAACCCGACCGGACACGTTGATGGGTGCTTCGTTTGTTGGCATCTCGCCAGATCATCCACTCGCCAAAGAACTGGAACAGAACAACGCTGACCTCGCCGCCTTCAATGCCAAATGCCGCAAAGGTGGTACGACCGCCGAAGCCTTGGAAAAGGCTGAAAAGATGGGTTTTGATACAGGACTTTGCGTTCACCACCCGTTCGACACATTATGGGAGCTGCCTATCTACGTCGCCAATTTCGTTATGATGGATTATGGAACTGGCGCGATTTTTGGCTGCCCTGCACACGACCAGCGCGACTTTGACTTCGCCAAGAAATACGGCCTGCCAATCATCCCGACGTTTCTCCCGTCCGAAGATAGCGAAGCCGAGTTAACAGAAGCTTTCGTGCCCACCAAAACTGACATGGTTCACTGGGTAGCGCCGTTTGCTTGGAGTCCCAATACAAATGGTACGGACGCCATAAATAAGGCAATCGATTTCTGCGAAGCCAACGGCGTTGGTATGGGCGTTACCAAATTCCGCCTGCGTGATTGGGGCCTATCACGCCAGCGATACTGGGGTGCACCAATTCCAGTAGTACATTGTAATTCCTGCGGTGTGGTTCCCGAGAAAAAGGAAAACTTGCCGATTGAGCTGCCCTATGATGTCAGCTTCGAAATTCCCGGCAACCCGCTTGATCGACACCCAACGTGGCGCAATACGCTTTGTCCTGCGTGCGGTAAAGCTGCGCTGCGTGAAACCGACACGATGGACACGTTTGTGGATTCAAGCTGGTATTTCGCTCGCTTTACTGCTCCCCACACAAAAACGCCTACCGAAGCTGCCGATGCAGCTTACTGGATGAACGTCGATCAATACATCGGCGGGGTCGAACACGCGATTCTGCACCTCCTCTATTCACGTTTCTTTGCGCGTGCGATGCACAAGACAAGCCACTTACCCGAGTCTGCAATCGAACCTTTTAATGCGTTGTTCACCCAAGGAATGGTCACGCACGCTATCTTCAAGACTGAAACTACAGACGGACGTCCCATCTATCATTATCCAGAAGAGGTGGACTTACGTGACGGTGGCGGCTTCCTGAAAGATGGCACACAAGTCGCCATCATCCCTTCTGCCAAAATGTCGAAATCCAAAAACAACGTCGTCGATCCCGTTGCGATTATTAATCAATACGGTGCGGACACTGCGCGCTGGTTCGTCTTGTCCGACTCTCCACCAGAACGTGACGTTGAATGGACAGCGTCCGGCGCAGAAGCGACGTTCAAACACCTGTCCCGCGTACACCGCATCGCCTGTGATATCGTGGAAAACACAGACGCCGCAAACCAACAAGATGAACCGCTGCTGCGCGACATGCACAAGGCTATCTTTGAAGTTACGCAGGGTGTGGAGTCCTTTGGCTTCAACGCCTCAATCGCCAAACTATATGGGTTCACCAACACGATTGCTAAATCCAAGGCGGGCGGCGACGCTAAACGAATAGCAATAAAAATCCTTGCGCAGCTCATGTCCCCGATCACGCCACACTTAGCCGAAGATATCTGGAACATGTTGGGTGAAAAGAAATTGATAGCCAACGCCCCTTGGCCCATTGCGATTGAGACAATGATGATTGAGGACACGATCACGCTTCCTATTCAGATTAACGGCAAACGAAGGTCAGAAATCACCGTGCCAAAAGAAATGAGCAAAGAAGATGTTGAAAAAGTCGCGCTCACAGATGAGGCTGTGATTAAAGCTTTGGAGGGTGGACAGCCCAAAAAGCTGATTGTTGTACCAGGCAGGATCATCAATGTTGTCATCTAACAGACGCACTTTTTTAACGCACTTTGCAGCCTTCCCCATCTTAGGCCTCATAGCAAGCTGCGGGTTTACACCCGTCTATGGCACTCACGGAGCTGGCAAAACTTTGCGCGGCCGCATTGCTTATCGCGCACCCAACACCCCCGAAGGCTTTCGTCTGCGCACGCGGCTCGAAGATCGATTGGGCCGTGTTGAACTCGGAGATTATTTGCTCACTGTGCAACTTGAAATACAAAAGGATGCAATTGTTATCAGTTCTGCACAGGATATTAACCGTTTCAATTTACCAGGAAAGGCGAATTGGATTCTGACAGAAACGGGAGATGACACGCCGCTCGCATCAGGCATAGCTCAGACTTTCACGGCCTATTCCGCTTTTGGCACGATTGTCGCCACGCGCGAAGCACAAGACGACGCACGGGACCGCTTGGCAGTGACCCTTGCAGATTTGATTGTGACAGACATCATTGTTGCGTCTGTGGGCCTTTAGTCAATGAAGCTGTCCGTCCGTGACGCAAATTCATATTTTAAAAAACCTGACCCAAATGGTGCGGGTATTTTGATATATGGAGGCGACCTGATGCGGGTCGCGCTAAAACGCCAAGATGTGATCAAAGCACTTGTCGGACCCAAAGGCGAAGAAGAAATGCGGCTGACACGAATGTCAGGAGCAGATCTACGCAAAGATCTTTCGCTGCTCGGGGACGCTATCAAGTCACAGGGATTTTTCCCCGGGCCACGTGTGGTTTTCGTGGAAGAAGTTACCGATTTGGCGGCAAAGATAATAATCCCTGCCCTGAAAAATTGGGTTTCCGGAGACGCACAGATCGTTGTAACATCAGGGCAACTAACCGCAAAATCGTCCTTACGCAAGCTTTTCGAAAGCCACCCCTCAGCTTATTCTGCTGGCATTTATGATGACCCGCCCACGCACGACGAGATCAAAACCGCTCTGCGTGAAGCAGGTCTTCATAATATTGCCAGCGATGCTGTGGATCTAATCAATGCCCTGTCGTGTGAGATGGCACCTGGTGACTTGCGTCAGACCATTGAAAAACTCAGCCTTTATATGGTAAATGAAAAGTCAGACGTGACTGTCACAGATGTTGAAGCCTGCGCGCCCCTGTCCAGTGAAGCCGATCTTGATGATATTTTAAACGCCGTTGCAGATCTTAAGGTGACTGAGGTTGACCCAATCCTAAATCGTTTGTACGCCCAAGGCACTCAACCCGTGGCACTGTGCATTGGCGCGATGCGCCACTTTCGGCAATTACACATTGTGGCATCTGATCCAGGTGGACCATCAGCGGGCATTAGTCGTCTACGTCCGCCTGTATTTGGGCCACGCCGTGACCGAATTGTACGTCAGGCCAGCACTTGGGGGCGGTTTAAGCTGGAACGCGCACTTGGGACGATTACTGACGTAGACTTGACGTTGCGATCTGCAAACACAGCGCCCGATCGTGCGTTGGTGGAACGCATGTTTATACGTCTAGCTATGTTGGGTCGTGGTCGATCTTAGTCTGAACTCCTGGCTGATGCAGTTGCGCAGAGCAGAGCAGAAAATAGCGCCAAGGGCTAAAAGTAAGTGCCTAAATTCAGCATTCCCGTTTATCAATTATAACCTTTCATAGTTTAGGCTACAGCCTTAATTTCAAACACTAAATATGTCACCTGTAAGTGTAACCACACTTTAGACTTTTTGCATTATGGATATACATGTGGCTATTACTGCAGTAAAAAAACTAAATTTTCATGGAAGTGCTTTAATCTTAATTGATAAATTCACTAAAAATTATGCCTATTCAAACTGTTGATTTCTTCAGAAAAAAGACAAGGGGCGAGCTGTTGTAAGAATAAACCTCTACCCGCAAAAGACGGATAATACAGTCAATGAAAGAGCCTTTGTCTATCGGAACTGTGTTTATTACGACGTGTACAAAATATCTAGGGCTGGGTCCGTTCGAAGAAAATGTGCAGCTGCAAGTCCCGCATAACGGCCCGTCGCAAGACATGCAGTAATTAGATAGCCGCCTGTCGGGGCTTCCCAGTCCAGCATTTCGCCGGCGCAATAGACCCCAACCCGGGATTTCAACATTAAATCATCAGTTAGTGCATCAAACCGCACGCCACCAGCAGTTGATATCGCTTCATCAATGGGGCGTGGCGTCAAAGATGAAAATGGCAATGCTTTGATTTTCTCAGGTAAGGACCGATCACTGTTATTGCCAAACTCATTTAGTAACGCACGTTTTACTGGACTTAACTTCAACAACTTTCGTAAAGTATTTGCTGTAGATTGTTTACCTTTGGGATCACGCAATCTCGCAGTAATGTCTTCAACAGACATGTCAGGCAACAAATCCAATACCATCGGTGCACCGTCACGGATTGCTGCTGACACGGTGTAGATACCACCACCCTCGATACCATTAGCTGACACGACAAATTCCCCCCGTGAAGTCAAGTCGCCAGCAGTTATTTCACACCCTTTCACGGCAGATCCGAAATGCTGTGTCATGTGATGCGACCACAAAACGCTGAAGCCTACGTTGGCAGGTTGGAATGGCGCGACGGCATCTAGTAAATTCCCTGCCCACTGCCCATCCGACCCCAACCGCCTCCAACTGGCACCGCCCATGGCGAGCACAGTGGTTTTCGCAGAAATCGTTTTAGGGCCATTTGGTGTATCAAACGTTGCCACATCGCCCGATTCCTCTCTGGCCCAACCCGTCCAACGCCAGCGCGTTCGGACCATGACGCCCTGGTCATTCAGCCGTGCAAGCCATGCCCGCAAAATTGGTGACGACTTCATCTTTGTTGGAAAAACGCGACCTGTAGTGCCTGTGAAGACCAGTTGCCCCAGGCCTTTCGCCCATTCGGTTACGTCTGTTGGACCAAATTCGGATAAGATAGGCTTTAAAGACGCGTTAGATGCGCCATAGGCCGCTTGAAAAGCCCAAAAGTCTTCTGCTTTAGTAAGGTTCAAACCGGACTTTCCAGCCATTAGGAACTTACGCCCCACGGTCGGCATCGCTTCGGTAATAATTACACTATTTCCTGCCGCTGAAAGTACTTCTGCAGCCATCAGTCCTGCCGGACCACCACCAATAATTAAGGCATCAATCATTTGCTCACTCCTGCGGAAAACCCACTTTTAATTTAGACAACATGATGCAGGAATAGAATTTTAATGCTAGCATCTTTAAGTGTATTCCAAGCTACATAGCATATTTTTTCCTATCATTAGAACGTCTATCGTCAATGCTTTTCACCCAAAAATCTACAATAAAATTAATGCTATATCACCAAAATTATTTCATACAATTCCTGGCAGATATCAGGTATTTCACAATAAAATTCAATACTATAGCAACAGGTAAGGAAGATAATTACTACGTTAATATCAGTATCGTAACTGACTTAAAGGGTCACATCATAACGGTTCGCAAAGCCAAAATCAGATTAGGTAGTCACTCGTTTCACGATAAATGCTTCATTTGGAACAACAGTCTATTTTCCATTAAATTTATCCAAAATCGCAGCCCAGTAAATCGTATTGAAAATGGTTACCACCCCACATATTTCGAAGCCAAAATAGCCCCTGACAGTTGTTTGTTCTGAAGGGAAAAATCACGCTAAATACAAAATTGCTTTCAATTTTTATAATGCCAAATACCAACACCTGTCAAAACTGCCAGTGACGTCTGCGGAACAACTTTGATATTCATCTTACAAAAAACATAGTGCTATAAATCACAAATTTTACCACTTTAACGACTAGTTGCGGGTTGGCCATGCGCATTTTATGTTTGCCAAAAATCGACGTGCTTTCGTCGTTAGACCAACACCCTAGCCAGATCATTATCGTTACCACCATTTAAAATGCAACATCATAGGCAGTGATTATAAATCCAAGCGAGGTGTCAAAAAGTCAACTATACTTTACGTTACAACACGTTTTGCCAACAATGAACTTTCTTCATTTAATAAGTGCTTTAATTGCACAAATCTGCGCCGGATCTGCACCGCGGGCGGGCGCTGTCAATGCTTGAACATCAGACATGAGATCTAGAGGACTAATCCGGTCAATAAGACCAAGCCTCAGTGCCTCAACTGCGGTGATCTGCGCGCCAGTGAGCAAAATAAGCTTGGTGGCAGATGGTCCGATAAGATTGTGCAGGCGGACTGGGTCAGATGGCTGCGGCAAGACACCCATTTTAATAATTGGGTAAAAAAATTTAGCGTTTGGTACAGAAATACGCAGGTCACATGCCAGCACCATGCCCAGCGCTCCACCTGCACACGACCCGTTTAACGCAGCAATGCTGAGACCTAAAAAATTGGCCACAGCAGTCGATAAGCGTTCCCATTCAGGCGATGTAGCAAGGGTGCCATCCCTAACATCGTCAAAGTCAGCACCAGCGCTAAATACATTGCCTATACCCGTGAGAACCAGCACGCGGGCATCTGTGTTAGTAACCATGTCAGCCATTTCACCCAACATAAGCTCTGTAAGCGCATTGGCCTTTTCTGGACGATTAATTTTCAGAGTAAGTTGTCCGTCGTTTGTGTCGAACACGATCATATCAGGCCAACACGTTTACGAATGTCGCTTTCCCGCAATGAAACATCCAGACCACGAAATTCATCAGCATCGGCGCTGCACATCCAAACAAGCGTTTGTGCGGGCCATTCAGGGGGGATGTGATCGGACCATTCAAGTTTACTGACAGGGTTTATACCAGACGCCTTGATCTCACGCTGCATGTCTGTAGCGACAGTTCCCGGAGACAGACCCATAATTCGCAGACCCTTTTCCCGAGCTTCCAAGTCAGCACACCTTGTCATCATGTAGGCACCAGCTTTGGATGCACAGTAGGAAGACCAGGCCTCAACCGGACCATGCGCCGCGCCTGATGAAACAGTAATTATAGTGCCTTTGCCACGCTTGATCATGTCGGGCATGGCCGCGCGCATTCCGTTAAAAACACCTTTAAGATTCACATCGATGGTTTTACCCCACATGTCAGGATCGGCATCAGCCATATGACTGATTGGATCCAGTGACCCTGCATTTCCGATGAGCACATCCAGCGGCCCAAATGTCTCTTCGGTCCTTGCAATTGCGGCAACTACATCTTCATACAACGACACATCACATGAAATTGCGATAGCGTTGGGGCCTATGTCTGCGGCCAATGTTTCGATCTGAGCTGTTGTTCGCGCTACCAATGCCACTTTTGCCCCTACACTAGCGAAAATTCGCGCACTGGCAGCCCCAATGCCCCGGCTTGCCCCCGTTATTAAAACTACTTTGTTTTTCAAATCCATCCGTTACCCTTTCAAAAAACATCGTGGGGCAGGTTTTCTGACACCATCGCGTTTTCCTGACCTTGACCGCCGCACAAAGACTTGAAAAGCTCTATTGAGTATTTTTTTGCAGGAGCATCTTATAATGAAGAGCATTCGTCATTTAGCTATTGCCGCCGGCATATTTTGCGGCACGATATCTCACGCCGACGTCACAGCCCAGCAAGTTTGGAACAATTGGACCGACCAAATGGCCGTTTACGGTCAAGAATTCACAACCAGCGGCGAAGAGTTGTCAGGCAACACATTGACAGTTTCAGGCCTAAAAATACAAATGTTAGATGCAGAAGCATCCATAGCGGCAGAGCTTGGCGATATTGCCCTAACCGAAAACGGCGACGGCACAGTGAAAATTACAATAGGCACCAGCTACCCAATTAAGGTCGATTTAACGCCTCAAATCGGCGATCCAGTAACGATAAACATTACAGTGTTACAATCAAATATGATATTAAAAGTATCTGGCGTACCAGACGCTATGATCTACGATATCTCCGCCGACAGCTACGGAATACACGTTGACAGCATTGATGGCGATCAATCTGTGGAATTAGTGGACGTTGCGATTACGATGCTTGATCTGTCAGGTACCTTTTCAGTCAACGAAGCCGCCTTGACCCGCATCGCATATTTTTTCAATGTTGGTGCCTTAGATATTAACGCCCATTTAAACGAAACTGATCAAGGCGGCATTGTTCAAGCAAATGCGGATATTGCTAACCTTTCAATGTTTACCAACATTGTCGTCCCAATGGATGTGGACTTAAACGCCGAAATGCCGCCATTTGGTGATGGTCTTGCGATGGAAGGTGGTTATTCATTTGGAGAAACGGCCTATTCATTTAACTATGATTTTGTAGATGACACGGGCTCCGGCTCTGCATCTATAGAAGGTGGTGGTCTTGAATTTTCATTTGATATGGATCAGGCAGAGTACAAAACCGAAACTTATGGTATTGATGTAAACTTATCAATTCTTAATGAAATTCCAATTCCGCTGCAGGCGTCGATAGCCAAATACGGCTTCCAGGTTTTAGTCCCACTAAGCCAAGGCGAAGATGGTCCGCGCGACGCGCGCCTAGCCTTCAACCTAACTGATCTTTCGATCAGCGAACTTTTGTGGAATATAATAGACCCATCATCAATACTGCCTCGTGATCCAGTGACAGTCACGTTTGGGGTTGATGCACAAGTCACACCATCTTTTGATTTCCTTGACCCCACTCAGAAAGAAGCTGCAATGATGTCCAACATTCCCGGTAATGTTAATGGCGTTCAAATCTCTGAACTAACTGTGAGTGGTGCGGGTGCTGAAATCACAGGTAACGGCGCTTTCACGTTTGACTACACTGATCTGATAACTTTTGATGGTTTTCCACGACCCGAAGGTCAAGCCAGCTTTGCAATTAATGGCATCAACGGTTTGGTCGAAAAATTGATCAAGATAGGACTCATTCCAGCGGATCAGGCGATGATGCCCCGCATGATGTT
Source organism: Octadecabacter sp. (assembly GCA_028825445.1). GTDB lineage: Bacteria > Pseudomonadota > Alphaproteobacteria > Rhodobacterales > Rhodobacteraceae > Octadecabacter. The sequence continues at coordinate 35,663 of JAPKAD010000007.1, read as the reverse complement.
GGGTATGTTCGCAACACCTGTTGGTGACGACATGTTGAAATCAACGATTGAATTTAATGCCGAAGGCCACGTCCTTGCCAATGGACAAAGACTTCGCTGATCTTAAATTAGATTATCTATCTGCGGCGCCTGAATCGTTCGGGAGCCGCTCATCTGCTATTAGCTATAACTTGGCGCACCGTTTGGCGACCAGCTGCAAAATCTTGGAATTATCTTAATATTATAACAAAGCATCGCCAGTTATAGGTCAAGGCCAATAGCCCGACTATAACAGCAACAGCGCGGTCATAATAAATCACCCCTCACCAATGACAATTTTGGTTGCCGGCGCCGCCAAGGGCGAAAACAACTTTAGAGCGACAGCCACGATCGGCACAGCATCCAGTGGACTAGGTAACATTTTTTATAAATCTGAGGATAAAATTTTATCTCATTATCCATAATGATTCCACAGTTTAGGATCCCAGTTAACTTTTTAACACTAGACGTGCACGAAAAGGGCCATGCAAGCCAAATAGAATGCCTACGCGTGTTCGACAAAAAATAACACTTTGAATGCTTGCTTCACCATCGGTAGCGTTAACGTTCATTTTAAAGCAAGCAAATAACTTTACCTTTATTGCCTGTCATCGACAGTAACGCTGACAGTGAGTGGGCCTACTGTTATAAACTTATCTGCGGCATTGTTTCACGAGCCATCTGTGATGCTGCAAAATGCATATGATGCGCAACTAAATTTCTACGTCTTGACTGGGCTGTCTAGCATAACCATCAGCGATGAGATCTGGAATATGTTTGATATAGTGGGCGAATTGCCCCTTGATCCAGCAGAGAATTCGTTAGGTGTGAGGGGTATAAGCAACAACGACATAGACCTATTGGCTTTGCACATTACCGAAGTTATTCGGCCCACCACCAATCCAGATCGACAAATTAAAGAACGAAAACCTGTGGATTTCAACATACTGTGCCAAGGCAACTGAGAAAGGCAATATGATGATTGATTGAGCTGACTTTCAGACCATTGTGGACATTTTCCGCCTCAAAGGTGCGATCACAGTCAACTTGATCGTTACCAACAGGTTAATGGTTTTGCTGGTCTTGATGGCTCTGCTCTCTCAAGAAGACTTGTAGATGAGCATGTTCACCATCCTCGTTGGTTAAGACATACTAGAAAGTGTGCTGGAAACTAGCAGTGGAGATCATATTTTGGCAAATGGTCAGCGCTTGCAATAGCGCCTATTTGAGGTGGCTCGCACTTGCAGGCCGCCCCAACTGTGACTACTTCGATAAAACATTCAACTCGCCTACGTCGCAAATGTGGCGCCTAAAGGAATTCCCATGACACAGTCCCTTGCAGACCTGACCCATCGATTAATTGATGCAGCTAAAGCCGCAGGTGCTGACAGCGCTGATGCCGTAGCCGTCGCAGGTACCTCTGTGTCTATTGATGTGCGTAATTCAGTTCTGGAACAGGCCGAACGGTCAGAAGGAACAGACATCGGATTACGGGTTTTTGTGGGCCACAAATCTGCTAATGTGTCAGCATCCGATACTTCCAACCGCACCATCGAAGAAATGGCTGCGCGCGCCGTTGCCATGGCAAACGAAGCCCCCAAAGACCCGCATGCTGGAATTGCTGACGCTACGCAGTTAGCCACTGATCTTGATCCCTCACGACTAGATTTAGTTGACGACGGACCTGAACCCAATCCCGCTTGGCTCGAAGATCAAGCGCGTATCGCGGAGGCCGCTGCGCAGACCGTTAAAGGTGTTGCACAGGTCCAGTCAACATCCGCTGGATATGGTCGCCATCAGGTCCACCTTGCAGCTACGAACGGGTTTTCAGGCGGCTACGAAAGCACAAGCCATTCGCTAAGTTCAGTCGCCATATCTGGAGCTGGAACAGGTATGGAACGTGATTATGACTACGATAGTCGTATCCATCTTTCTGACATGCGCGACGCTACTGAAATTGGTCGCATAGCAGGTGAGCGCGCGGTTGCGAGACACGGCGCGCGCAAGCCCAAAACTGGAACCTATCCTGTTTTGTTTGATGAACGTATAGCAAGTTCATTGATTGGGCATCTGCTATCTGCCAGCAATGGTGCGATGATTGCACGAGGGTCATCGTGGTTGCGCGAAAGCATGGGCAAACGAATTTTGCCCAAAGGCATGGACCTAATCGAAACACCACATCGCGCTCGCGTATCTGGATCGCGGCTGTTTGACGGCGAAGGACTCCCAACTTCGGAACGTAAAATCATCGAAGACGGGATCCTAACTGGTTGGACGCTCGACCTCGCCGCTGCACGCAAGCTGGGACTAGAAAGCACTGGAAGTGCATCTCGTGGCACATCAGGACCACCATCGCCGTCAGTGTCTCACGTGACGCTGACACAAGGCATGCAATCACCTTTCGAAATAATCCGCGAAATGGGTACTGGCCTGCTAATCACGTCTATGATCGGGTCCACCATCAACCCCAACACAGGTGATTATTCACGCGGCGCATCCGGATTATGGATCGAAAATGGTGAAATTGCCTATCCAGTTAACGAATGTACAGTCGCTGGGAATCTACATGATATGCTTGCGCGTATCATTCCTGCTAACGATGCGCGAAAACACATCAGCGGCGTCATCCCAAGTTTGATGATTGACGCAATGACGCTCGCCGGTGCTTAGTTCTGAGCTTTATTCAGGGCGTAGAGACCTTGATCTCTTAATTTTAGCAGCGCAAACTGCAGGTGATATCGCATGTGGTTATTTTAACGCTTCACCCAAAATCTGGGAAAAATCCGACGATCAAGGTCCCGTGACTGAAGCTGACCTGCACGTAAATAGGCAATTATCTGCAGACCTTCAGTCCGCGCGACCTTCCTATGGTTGGCTGTCTGAAGAAACCGAAGACAGCGCAGCGCGGCTTTCAACCGAGTACCAGTTCATTATCGATCCAATCGATGGCACACGTGCTTACATAGAGGGTAGCAAGGATTGGGCGCATTCGATTGCTATTGCCAAGAATGGTGTTATCGTTTCAGCAGTAATCTATTTACCCATGCACAACGCGATGTACACGGCTGCATTAGGGCAAGGTGCGGCTTTAAATGGCATACCAATCAAAGCTCTTCCTGAAAAACCCCTCGAAATCGCGACGGTATTGTCTTCCAAGCCAAACATTGATCCAAAATATTGGGGTGGCGCAGTGCCCCCGTTCAAGCGCGCATTCCGGTCATCATTGGCTTACCGTCTTGCGCTAGTTGCCGAAGGACGGTTCGACGGTATGCTCACATTGCGCCCTACTTGGGAATGGGACGTTGCAGCAGGGGCATTAATCGTGACAGAAGCAGGCGGTAGTGTGTGTGACCAAAAAGGCGTAACGCCTTTATTCAACAACCCACACCCGCAGATCAACGGCATGGTCGCCGCGGGCGGGATTCACTCTAAACTGGTTGCCGCCCTAGTCTGAACTTGGTTACCCTACTTTACCCTGTCTAGCCAACGCCATAGGATTGAATTAATAATATCTACTCCTCATTCTCAACTTATAGGTGCCCCATGTCTCAGCGTCTTCATCTCGTCTTTGGTGGCGAACTCATCGACCCGAGCAAAAACACGTTCAAGGATGTTAATGACATCCATATCGTTGGCATGTTCCCTGATTATGACTCAGCGCTTAATGCTTGGAAATCAGAAGCACAAAAGACGGTAGACAACGCTCATATGCGCTATTTTATCTCTCATATTCACCGCCTGCGCGATGAAAAAACGGAAACATCCACCACCAAAGAACTGAGCTAAGCGCGGTTGGGTCGTTGATTTGGGTTCATTGCGGCAATCAGGATGAAGTCACGACAACTCTTTCCTTGGCCATACGTCTGCATGGACACGGCAATGCTATTAGCATTCTTGTCACCGCTAACACTGAAATCTTACCACTTTTAAAGCTGATTCCAGATGGGGTACAGGTTGTCGCCATACCGACAGATACGCACGTCAAAGTGCGGGAGTTTTTCGAAGAATGGGAACCACAATATCTGATCTGGAATGGTGGTCCGGTGCGCCGCATTTTATTGCGTTACATTAAAAAAATTGGCTTTAACGCGACCATGATCAATGCCCGTAACTCTACACTTTTTACTGGTAAATCGCGATGGTTACCGGGGGCATCACGCAATGCAGTCCTACCGTTTAAACGCGTACTAACAGCAGATGGCGCAACAGCAACCCGTTTGATCCATGGTGGAGCGCCTCGCAAAAAGGTCGTGGCGACCGGTCCAGTTTTGGAAGAACCCATCACGCTGCCATACGACGCAAACGAGCTTACCCTCATAATTGAAACATTAAGGGCTCGCCCCCTTTGGTTTGCCGCCAGTGTCACCACACCAGAAATTATCCATATTATTGAGGCTCATCTGGCAGCAAGCCGTAAAAATCATCGACTTCTCCTTATTATCAATCCGCGTGATATCGACAGTAGCCCGCGCGTTGCACAGGCCTTACGCGAAGCCGGTTTCAAGGTTGGTGTACGGTCAGAAGGTGATAATCCCGAACCAGAACATCAGGCCTATGTAGCAGACTTGGTCAATGAACTTGGGTTATGGTACCGGATTTCGCCACTCACATTTATTGGTGGTACTTTGGCTGCCGGTGGCGCAATCTCTCCATTTGAACCAATCGCACTGGGGTCTGCCGTAATTCATGGTCCCCGTAAGTCCACACATGCAACACAGTTTGCGCGGCTTGAACAGGCAGATGCTAGCCGTCAAATACGCTCAGCAGTGGAACTAGGAATAGCAGTCGGTGTGCTTGTCTCACCAGAACAAACCGCACGGATGGCATTAGCTGGATGGTCTGAAATTACTCAGAACGCTGAGGCAATAAATTGGCTCATATTGGATGCTGTACAAAGCACAGAGGTCACACGATGAAGCCACCACTATTTTGGTATCAAGACCTAAGCATCATCGGAGCGTTGTTGTCACCGTTGGGGTTCCTTTACGGCGCAGCGACAGCTTGGCGCCTACGCCAAAACCCGACCTACCGCGCGACAGTCCCTGTCATTTGTATTGGCAATATCAACGCTGGTGGAACCGGTAAAACCCCAACAGTAATAGCGCTAACCCAGCGTCTTATCGAATTCGGGCAAACACCACACATCGTTAGTCGTGGCTACGGAGGATCTGTAGGTGGCCCGATGCAGGTCGAGCCTAATACGCAAAATGCCCAAGAGATGGGAGACGAACCACTTTTACTTGCGGCATTTGCGCCCACATGGGTATCCAAAGATCGCGCGAAAGGCGTTAAGTCAGCTGAGGCTGCCGGTGCGACGGTCATCTTACTTGATGATGGGTTTCAAAATCCAAGTGTGTACAAGGATCTGAACATCGTTGTGGTGGATGCCATCAAAGGTTTTGGCAATGGCCGCGTAATTCCAGCGGGCCCTTTGCGCGAACCAACCAAAGCTGGCTTTGCACGGGCTGACTCCGTGTTAGCGATTGGAACTGATGAAGCAAGAGCTGCGTTTACGCCGGATTTACCGACACACTGTGCGCGCGTGAACGGCCAACTGGATGCGCTTCCCACAGGAATGCCCTGGGACAGGTTACGTGTATTAGCATTTGCGGGAATCGGTCACCCTGAAAAATTTTTTACAACACTCAGAGACCTTGGCGCTGATGTTGTCCGCAGTGAGGGGCTGGATGATCACCAACCGTTCACTAACACTCTGCTAATGCGGCTAGAAACAGAAGCAAAGTCGCGCGGTCTTATCATGGTCACGACCGAAAAAGACGCTACGCGGCTACCTGACACTTTCCGCTCAAAGGTCACGGTGCTTCCCGTGCGGTTGTCACTTTTGGATTGGCGGCCAATTGATGCAAAGTTAGCACTCCTTGGAATCACTCACCGATAATATCCTGATCCTGACCAAGCAATGGTGCGGGCCGATTTAACTCAAGGTCAGCGTTTGAAAACCGCATCGGAGGCCGCACAGACAAAACCCCATCAATATCGAGCTTTAGCCCTCTTGCAATCACCTGCGGATCAGCAAAAACATCCTCAAAAGTGTTGATTGGTCCAGCAGGTACACCTTTGGATTCGCAAGTCAAAAGGATGTCAGCTTTCGTCCATTCAAGCATCTTTTCTGCCAGCAGTGGTACCAATGTTGCACGGTTTTCAAGACGCTTAGGATTGTTTGCAAAACGTGGGTCAACGCCCAACATATGCAGGTCAAGAATTGAACAAAATTTACGAAACTGATTATCGTTACCTACGGCAATAATAACGTGCCCATTACTACATTCGAACACTTGATAGGGCACAATATTCGGGTGGGAATTACCAAGACGTTCGGGTGATTTGCCGGTTGCCAAGTAATTCATAGCTTGGTTTGCTGTCGTCGCCACCGCAACATCGAGCAGCGCCAGATCAATGTGCTGCCCACTTCCAGTGCTGTGACGTTGATGAACAGCAGCAAGGATTGCGTTGCTCGCGTACAGGCCAGTAAAAATATCTGTGACAGCAACACCAACTTTTTGCGGCTGGCCATCTGGATCTCCAGTAACAGACATCAATCCTGACATACCTTGGATAATGTAGTCGTATCCAGCGCGCAACGAATAGGGCCCATCTTGGCCAAAACCCGTGATAGAACAGTAGATAAGGCGCGGATGAGTGGTTTGCAGGCTCGCATAATCCAGCCCATATTTAGCAAGCCCACCAACTTTAAAATTCTCAATCAATACATCTGCATCTGCCAAAAGCCGCATCAAAGCAGCTTTTCCGTCTTCATTACTGAAATCAATAACGACAGATTTCTTGCCCCGATTGCAACCATGAAAATACGCAGCTGAGCGTTCGCCACTGTGCTCGACGAACGGTGGGCCCCATGTGCGGGTATCGTCACCTTCCGGGGCTTCCACCTTGATGACCTCGGCGCCCATATCGGCAAGCAATTGCCCTGCCCACGGCCCCGCCAAAATTCGGGCTAATTCAATAACTTTCAGTCCTGAAAGTGGGGTCATTCGTAAGCTTCTGCTAACTTTTCATCCAACACTTCTGCGAAATCAGCATAATTCATGTTGGAATATTTTTCACCGTTGATCAAAAATGTCGGCGTGCCCTGAACATCATCCACATCTGCGTTAAACCGGTACCAACCTGTTAACTCCTGTGCCTTCGCCTCATCAGACATACACACATCGAGCTCAGTGTCTGTCAAACCCGCAACTTTTCCTATATTACGCAGAGATGTTATAATCTCTTCACCATTTTCACCACGCGCCCAATCTTGTTGGTTCTGATACAACAAAGTTGACATGCCGAAGAAACGCATTTCCCCACCACAGCGTGCAATCATCGACGCCCAAAGACCGGGGGCGTCAAAATAAACTTCGCGGTAAGTAAAACCAATTAAACCAGTGTCGATGTAGTTCGCCTTGATCTGCGGATATTGATCAGCGTGAAAGTCCGCGCAATGTGGGCATGTAAAAGACGCATATTCAAAGACTTGAACCACTGAATCTGGGTTACCTTGAATCATCTCAACAACGTTGAACTGGACGGCTTCCAAAGTTTCTGCGGCCCCATTTGTTTGTGCAGACACAGGGGAGCGATTCATGAACCACGCGCCACCAGCGGCAGCAGCAATTGCAACAATAGCGACGGTGGATAGAATAGATTTATTCATCAGGTCTACTTTCTAGTTTCCAATTTAAGAACCGGAGGGACGTTTGCTTATGACATTTGCGCCCAAGGCCTCAAGGGCTGCGCGCAGGTTGTCACTCTTTACGGGTGCAGCGAGGTCTTGTGCCGCAGATTGTGCTTCAGCTTTCGGGCCGCGCGGAGCCACATTGCCATCATCGAACGCCATTCGCCCTTCAGAAAAGCCAGTCGCTGCCGTTTGCGTAATGCGGATGCGGGCGATAGCGTTAAAGCCGTAGCACGCATTTACCTTAGTGCGAATTTGTTCTTTTTGCATCTCTAGCATCGGGGCCTGCGCACCAGACGTCAGCACAGTCAGCGTCGCGCCCATTCCACCACGGGCATAGCCCACATCAACAGGATGCGCGATTTTTGCGGTCGCTTCGCCAACGATTTCAGCCCAGTGAGTCAATACACGACTTTGCGCAAAACCGCGCGTTTCGGTTGCTTCACGAATGCGTTTTTGCATCAGCGTATTAGCACGAGAAAATCCGCGCGTTGTGCTATGAGGGCGTGGTTGTTTCATCATTATGAGCTATTCTAAACCTCTGAAGTGTTAAAGCCAGTAAAACCACTGTTAAGGACTCATAAAAATTGCGTGACATCACAGAAACCTTATTAGATTGGTACGACGTCCACGCTCGAGAAATGCCTTGGCGCGTGATGCCTGCAATGCGCAAAGCGAGGCATTTGCCTGACCCTTATGGCATTTGGCTGTCAGAGGTAATGCTGCAACAGACTACTGTGGCTGCCGTACGGGCATATCACATTAAATTCACAGCGCTGTGGCCCACAGTTGGCGCATTGGCAGCAGCCAAGGATGCAGATGTCATGGCAGCTTGGGCAGGGTTAGGTTATTATGCACGAGCTCGTAACCTTTTGAAGTGCGCGCGCGCAGTGGTGGCTTTTCACAACGGAGAGTTCCCCCAAACCTATAACGCATTAATCAAATTGCCCGGTATTGGTCCTTACACTGCAGCTGCCATTTCCGCCATTGCGTTTGATGAGGCGTCAACAGTTTTGGACGGGAATGTCGAACGAGTCATGTCACGTCTATATGACGATCACACACCTCTGCCAGCAGCAAAACCTGTGTTAATGGAGTATGCCAAGCGACACACATCCCTACAACGACCAGGAGATTATGCGCAGGCCGTAATGGATTTAGGGGCTACAATTTGTATGCCCAAGAAACCTGCCTGCGGGATTTGCCCAGTGCGCGGCGCGTGCGAAGCACACACGGCTGGTACACAAGGTGAGCTACCAAAAAAGACTCCTAAAAAACCAAAGCCAACGCGCCATGGTATCGCTTATATCGCACGGCGAGATGATGGCGCATGGCTGTTGGAAACACGGCCCAACAAAGGGTTGTTGGGAGGAATGCTCGGGTGGCCAACGACAGACTGGAACGATTTGCCAACGGATCAAGAGCCTGTTTTGGCTGATTGGCAGGAACTTGATACACAGGCACGCCATGCTTTCACCCATTTTCATTTAATTCTGCGTGTCCAAACAGTATGGCTACCTTACGATACACTGCCTGATCGTGGACAATTTATCCCTGCTGACATTTTTAGCCCTAATGCGATGCCAACCGTAATGCAAAAAGCTTACAGCATAGCAGTTGCGACATTACAAAATGTTTGAGCGAACGGCACAAACTGCTATGTTACCTGCAAATAGGAGATCACAATGACAACCTTTCCAGTCGTGTCCCCCACCAACATGGCCAGAATCGCCCGCGCAGCACCATTCTGGTTATCAGTGGCGTTGATACCGCTTGCGTGGATTGGGGCAGTCTTTGGCGGCTGGACTGTGGTCTTGATGCCCATTGCTACGTGGTATTTGTTTTCGGCAATCGACGCACTTGCAGGAACCTATGAAGAAGTCGCCGACCTTGAAACCAGCGAAGATGAACTTTTTTGGTATCGCCTCATAACCTTCATCTGGGCGCCATTGCAATTCATCACATTGTTCGGTGTGCTTTGGTATGTCACCGCGACAGGGCATCTTGGCACAATTGAAAAGATTGCGCTGTTCTTCAGTATTGGGGTCATGTCGGGCACCATCGGCATTACTTATGCGCATGAGCTTGCGCACCAAAAGCCCAAATTCGAACGCTGGTTGGGCGATATTCTGCTAGCTATGTCGCTATACTCCCATTTTCGTAGTGAGCATTTGCTGGTGCATCACCGCTACGTTGGCACCCCAAAAGACCCTGTGACTGCACGCTATAACGAAGGTTTTCATCGATACTTTCCTCGTGTCCTGCTCCAGCAACCGGTATCTGCGTTTAAGGCAGAAGCTGCGATGCTTGCCCGCAAAAATCTCTCTTGGCATCACCGAAGCAACCCAATTTGGCGCTACGCCTTGTTGCAGACGACTTTTCTTATTCTCTCCATGGGGATCGGCGGCTGGGCCGGGTTAGGCCTGTTCCTTGTGCAGGCATTCATCGCTATGTGGCAACTTGAACTGGTCAACTATGTCCAACACTTTGGCCTAACGCGCAAACACCTAGGAGACGGCAAATACGAACATGTGCTACCACGCCATTCATGGAACGCATCACAACTGGCATCAAACTGGCTGCTTATTAATTTGCAACGCCACAGCGACCACCACTACAAACCTGATCGCAGATTTCCCATGCTACAGACATACGATGGTGATACGGCACCGCAGTTGCCTTACGGTTATCCGATCATGACAACTTTCGCGATGCTTCCCCCTATCTGGCGGCGGGTAATGAATCCGCGTGTGAGGGCATGGCGTCAGAAGCATTATTCCGAGATTACGGATTGGATGCCATACAACAACGCAACAAATCCATTGCCCCGCTAACGTTTATTGCGTCGCTGTCCACTGACCCACGCCCAACTTGATTTACACATGTCCCCTAGGGATCGCTTCGCCTCAAAACCCAAACGTGCTTTAGCTTGTTCTGGGAGGCCCGTCAGCACAGCAACGTCACCGTCACGGCGTGGAGCGATCGTGTGCGCAAGGTCTTTGCCACACGCCTCTGAATAAGCTGCTACTACATCCAACACAGACGATCCTTCGCCTGTCCCAAGGTTGACAGTGTGGCTTTCGCCCGTTTCCAACAATGACTTTAGCGACAGCACATGCCCATCAGCAAGGTCTTCAACGTGGATATAGTCGCGCACGCCAGTCCCATCCGGCGTGTCATAGTCATCGCCAAATACGACGAGTTCTGCAAGTTCACCCACAGCGACCTTAGCAATGTAAGGTAAAAGATTATTTGGAATATCTTCCGAATCTTCACCAATCATCGCAGATTTATGGGCGCCCGCAGGATTAAAATAGCGCAGGATACCCACGACCCAAGTGTTAGGCAGTTGTTCTAAAATTTGTTCACCTGCGATTTTGGTAAACGCATATGGCGACGTGTAGGTGCGCGGATGATCTTCTGGGATTGGTTGAACATCTGTATCGCCATAGACTGTTGCTGAGGATGAAAACACAATGTTGCGCACGTCTGCCGCGTCCATCGCAGCAAGAAGATTTAACAATCCACCAATGTTGTTATGCATATAGTCGAGAGGCTTTACGACACTTTCGCTGACAGCTTTTTTGGCTGCAAAATGCACAACACCATCAATTTTGTGGGCCGCAAATACGTTGTCTAAATCTGTACGATCTAGAACGTCTCCATTAAAACAATAGACCATTTTACCAGAAATATCTTGCAACCGGCGTGGTACATCTGACTTTGAATTTGAAAAATTATCTAGAATTACAACCTCAAAACCAGATTGGATCAGAGCTAGATAGGTATGCGATCCAATGTATCCAGCACCACCCGTAAGAAGAATTTTTGTCATGTTGAACCTCGTTAATTTCCCAGTCTTGATAAAAGGTAAGACGGCCTTTCATTATGCTAAGATCACGGGGGATTATAGCGATTTGGGAGCCTTCTGTGATATCAATCCTCGTATTTTATGTTCGATCAAAGGGGAAGCCACGAACATTAGAAGCCAGTTAGTATCAAAATATTTCCCATGGCAAAAAACCCTCGTCAGGTCTTGGGGACCGACGAGGGATAAGTGGCGCAGCGGCAATTAGGGGCCAAGTACAGGCGGTAAACTTGTTATGGATCAAATTCGCCTTCAACTTTATTCAGGAACGATTGGTCCTTGTATTAGCCTTGGTCAAACACGAAGGGCTATTTACGGTATGCTATTGTGGAGGCAAAAACTTTAGTTAGCCCTCATTTCGGAACGGATTTGTTGGCGCAAAAGATCAATGGGGACCTTTTTACCATCACGACGGAAGTGCCAGTATGTCCAACCATTACAACTTGGTGCGTTTTCACAGGCCGCACCAACTTGATGGATAGACCCTTTGGCGTCGGCAGCGATCAATGTACCATCAGCGCGAACCTTGGCCTTGTGGCGACCATTCATTGACCACAGCTCTTCACCTGGGCGCAGCATGCCACGTTCTACTACTTGGCCAAATGGCACCCGCGGTTCAGCACGTTTGGACTGCGTTACTTCAAGAGCCTCAGCGTCAAACTTACGGATTTTTGCCAAACGTCTTTCAGCCACAGCGCGATATTCAGCTTCGCGCTCGATACCAATGTAATCACGACCTAACATCTTAGCGACTGCACCTGTTGTGCCAGTACCAAAAAATGGATCTAGCACCACGTCACCAGGATTTGTAGTTCCCAGCAGCACACGATGTAGTAGGCTTTCAGGTTTTTGTGTCGGGTGGGCTTTATCACCTTGGTCATTTTTCAATCGTTCATGTCCCGTGCAAATCGGAAGGACCCAGTCGCTGCGCATTTGGATGCCTTCGTTGAGCGCTTTCAGCGCCTCATAATTAAAGGTTGGTTTCGACTTTTCCGCTTTGGAAGCCCAAATAAGTGTTTCATGGGCGTTAGTTAGCCGTTTACCCCGAAAGTTTGGCATTGGGTTCGACTTACGCCAGACCACATCATTCAGAATCCAGAACCCTTGGTTCTGCAGTTCTGTGCCCATACGGAACACGTTATGATAGGATCCAATTACCCAAATTGCACCATCCGGCTTCAAAATTCGGCGGGCAGCCTTGAGCCATGCATGGGTAAAGTCGTCATAGACCTTAAAGCTTTCGAACTGGTCCCAATCGTTATCAACAGCATCTACTTTGGAATTATCAGGACGATGCAAATCACCCTTCAGCTGAAGGTTATAAGGTGGGTCCGCAAAAATTAGGTCAACACTGCCTTCTGGCAGGCTGTTCATGACTTTAATACAATCTCCATCTATGATGCTATTTAGGGGCAAGTCCCCCTTTACGTTGGGCGTGCTCTTTCCATCTTTTTTCTTTGTCATTTTCTGCCTCTGCCTCGGCGGTTATTCCGCTCATTGGTTGTGGCCAATGTGAGTCAAAGATGATTCGCAGTCAAAAGCTTTATTGAATCAAAGGGTTACAATTTATTCTTGTCACAACATGTTGTGTACGGGTTTGAATGATCGTCTATGGTGTGGGGTCACCCCAAGATTTTGAAGTGCAAATATGTGGCTTTTCGACCCGTATCCAGAATTTGTCTCCCATCCGTAACCAGGATATTGCTGAGACAGCACCTTCATAATCCGATCACGACATATTTTTGCTACGATTGAGGCTGCCGCAATCGACAAAGATCGTGTATCGCCTTTGATGATTGTGGTTGCAGGAATGGTCAGGCCGCGCGGGATCATGTTTCCATCAATTAATGCGTGATCAACGCGGCCCAAACTGGCAATTGCACGTTCCATGGCAAGGTGGCTGGCGCGTAATATATTGATTTCGTCAATCTCCTCGACGGTCGCGTGGGCAATGGAGACTTCTGCGCTGGCAAAGATTAGCGGCTCTAACGCCTCGCGCTTTTTACGGCTAAGGGCTTTACTATCATTTAATCCATCGGGAATATTGTTCGGATCAAGGATCACAGCAGCTGCAGTTACGGGACCAGCCAGCGGGCCGCGCCCAACTTCGTCAACGCCTGCTATGCGCATCACCCCACAGGCGACAAGAGCTTCTTCAAATATGAAGTTAGGGCGAGACAGATTTATTATAGTCATATTTTCTGTGTTTCAAACCGAGCCACAGGTCGCAAGGCTTAGAGCCAAAATGTTCCCAAAAGGCTGCGGCCACGTGTGTAAATATCTGTCACGGGAGCTTTGCTAATTTTGGGTACAACAGCGACAAATGGCTTTTTTTTGTCCCGCTTAACAGACTGAGCGGTCAAAAATTTTGCAGTTAAGCGATCCTGAATCATGTTCTACTCTTTCAAACTTAATATTCTCATTTCAATAAAGGTCTCTGACCCATATCGTTAGAGGCTAATTACGCATTCCCGCCATGCGCAGAACGCAAACAGCATTTTAGTCTTGCCCAGCAAAGCAGCAGAGGCCGATGTTAACCCAACGGCCCCAAATCGAACGGCCACTTTGGGCAGTCGTTCTACTCCACGTCAGCGTTAACATTTGATTGTGCTAAATCCTACGTTTATCAAGCAACGTGCGAGGTATTCCTGACGATCAGAGCTGGGGTAAAATTCGAACGGTGTTGCCACGGTGGGTCTCAAATTACTTCGTCAGTCCGCAGGCAGAATACTTGTAATAGCATCTTCATCTGAAATCTGCACCAACACGGTTGCTGGAATAATATCTGTTAACGCCAGTGTAGAGGACGTAACATCAGCACTGAGGATCTTAATGTATAATTAAGAAAAAATTACATGCTTATTTTGGATACTGCTTGGCAGCGATCCAGCTTGGCATGAACCAAACATGGGGGTGAACACGGATGTTGATCAAATTACTGTACAGTACTAATTACTTTCAATGCGAAGACGCTCAACAGATGTTGAATAACATTGGCCCCATAGGCATGTTTTGGGAATGAAAAATTTAATACATATTACTTTCGCAATTTTAGTGGTGTCATCGACAGCGCAAGCTGCTTGTTTCGTCGATTATAAAGCCAAGCGTGACGACCCGCTTCAGTTGCACTACGGTGTCGCTGAGATCATTGGTACGTGTTTGTTAGAAGACGCGCTTGTCGAACTCACGCCGCGCCTTGCTGCTGAAGATTGGCAACTATTGAACATATTGAGCGTTTTTAACGACGACGGACTTGGGAAGAGGCTAGTTAATGCAGGCGAAAATTACCTCCGCTATTGAAACACGTCAGACAGGCAACAAAGTTGTTGTGAGTGGGATTGTAGCGATCGTTGTAATATTGACGACAGTCGCAATATTGCTATTTTCTAACCTGCCTGATGCCAACATATTTAATGCGCATGTAGAACAGCTGTTTGTCGAAAATGCGTCATTAACTGGCCAAGCTGAAATTAAGCTGCTGGAGATTTTGGCACAGTCTGGCACCGCGTTTTCTGCGACCTTAGACAGCTACCGATTTGTCATCTTCGTATTGCTGGTCTTCGCGACCGCTTTATTAATTGCATCGGTGATGTTCCTTGTGACGCTGATTACGATGAACCGCTGGATGGGTAAAATCGAACGTAAGGGAATTGAGGTAAACTCACTGCTAATCTCACGCGAACAAAATATGGTTTACCTCAACGGTTTTGAATTTAAACTTACCGATGCGGCGATTGAAACGCTGAGCGTTCTTGCTGAAGCACGCATGGATAATGAAGTTTTGTCTGGTGCCGAAATCGAAGGCGTCATATCTGGTAGGCCGTCATCAGACTGCGAAGAAGCTGCCGGTGCCACAAGGATAAAGCGGTTACGCGACACCTTGGGAAACCAAATGATATCTGAATTGTTGGTGCGCAACATTGCGCGGCGCGGCTACATGCTCGCAATTGATAAAGACGTAATTCGCATAGTGTGATGTCATTTTGAATAATGTATTTCTTTCCTAAATATAAAGTTTACGATTAAAATTATGTTAATAATTAAAATAAATAAACTCAGACAATTCCGACTTTGTGTTCCTTAAATACAGGCGACGAAGAGGGGGTAGTGTTCATTGATGCGCTCGCTTCATTCCAAGAAGAGGCTTTCAATTGCCCTATTTTAGACAATAATAACTTAGATAAAAAATTTTGACCCCACGAGAAAAAGTATTTTACGGACAATAGATTTATATTATTAAAAAAATACGACTTAAAACCAGTCAAATGACATTAATACTCGAACTACTAATTTTTAAGTAATAGTGATAAGAATTATCTTAATTGTGTGAACAATTTGGATTACGCGAGTGTTTGCATATGGAAGTTATAATATATACGAAGCAAATATACTTACGATTAACGTCAATCTTTCTGACTAAATCGTGGGCCCTTAGCTCAGCTGGATAGAGCGATCCCCTCCTAAGGGATAGGCCGGAAGTTCGAATCTTCCAGGGCTCACCATCTCACATTATGATGCCAATGCAGCATAAGTTTGCGAACACCTGCAAAGAAGGTTTTTACAAATTTTTAATATTTTAAAGCTAAAATCGGTGTGATTTAAGCAAAAATACGGGTTAGGTGCCATCGACTTAAAATTTTGGGCGCAATACAGTTAATCTGATGCCAATTTAGACATCTCATTGCAAATAAAGCGTGCTAAAATTTGGATTGCGTTAAATGAATAATTTAACGTTTGCAAATTTCGATTCTCAATTTCATTTTACAAAAAAATTATTAATTGATATCAAATTTTCACTCTACTGTTGATGCTCTAAAGAGGCTTTTGTGAAATGCTGCAGAATTGGCTTAGGCGTATTTAGTTAAATCGAATAAATGCAGACTACAAGGGTACCAACATTTACCACATGGATTTCGAACCACTTTTTATTTATGCAAGCCTACAGACCGTCCCAAAACCACAGCACTGTTCATTGCGTTTTCTGAATTTTAGCTGACCAGAACGTTGACACCTTGACCTTGATGAACGGGTTACTATTTCTTTAATTTTTTGGTGCGTGCTATCAACTGGGTTTTCACAAAATCTTATCACACAGTTTTAATTTTTGGCGCATGATTTTACAACTAGCTTTCTCATCTTAGTTGTTTCAATGATGGCAGAAACACTATTCATTGTGATGTTGGCCCCCGACACGCATCGCAAAAGTGGGCCAAAGTGGGGCGGTTTGAGTGCCAAAATCTGCCTCTTTTTTCATCATAATTGAGTTCACGACAGGCCAAGCTTTAAACTATGAGCGTCAATGACAGAATACTACCAGCGACGTTTTTAAGTTGTTGGCTGCAGTACTTTTTTAATCATCATGGCTCCGACATAAGCCTCTGTCATCATAGCGGGTGAGATTGCGGGCCACGCAGATGCCTTAATTATGCAATCTGGCAACAACAGTTTGACATCACCAATTTATAGGTTTTCTTATTTTTAGTTTATTTTTGCTAAAGTGTTATTTGGAGATAAATTAAAGTATATCTCTCGATAAACATAACGTTTGATCCTCTTGGTCGATGCTGAGTTTGGAACTTCAACTATTGGGTATTTTAAATATGACAAACACATCGCTTGTAATTTCCTAAGGACACGTTAAGACAAATACTTAAGCTATTTAATTAATATAGTGATCGCAGTATTTTAGATTGGCTTTTTGAGGGCCTCATAAAATTAAATTTGACAGACTTACGGCCCTAACAGGATGACCAATGCACTTAACAGCAAACCATGATTGATCTTGCACTAAATTTAGTTTGCAGCAGATTAAATTCGCATTTGTCCGCTATTTACTCGGTTCAAGAAGATCTTGTTGTCCTTGCACCCCTCAGCGACTCCGAAGGTCGCCCCACTGCCAAAACCCATAATCGTTTGGCGCTGTTCATGACAAATCTGACCGAAGACACTGTTTCTAGGGCTAAACCAAAATCTGCGCGTGGGCCATTAGGCGGCCGAAGACCAATGCATCTCGATGTTTATTTCATGCTCGCGTCAGGACACGATCCAAAAGGTTATAGCGAAGGACTGAAACTAATTTCAACGGCATTGATGTTTTTTCAAGCGAACGCGGTAATGACCCCCGAACGTTTTCCTGAAATGCCCACAGGCTTATCCAATCTAACCTTTGAAATAGCAAATCTGCGCACTGAGGAAGTCAGTCAGATGTGGGGGGCTTTAGAGCGGCGGTATGTCCCTTCGGTGATGTTCAAAATGCGCTCAGTAATAATTGATGCTGGTGCCGTATCTCACATTACGCCGCTCATCCGCACGCCCGAAGACACCACACGACCAAGGCAGGATGTATAGTGGGAACATACCGTGAAATTCTGCGCTTAAAAGTGCGGCACAGCTATTATCAAGCGAATCCAATTCCCATAAATATTGTTCCCAACGATGCTGTTGCATTTGCTGCACAGGGACTTCTTATTCGCCGTCAGGGCGAGGATGTACTTGTCATCGCCGACGCAACAGAGGTGCCTTCAGTACTCGAATTCGCGATAAAGCCAACCGATCTAAGTGTAATAGCAGTGACCAAAGGCGCGGATTGGCTTGAATGTCCAGTTATCACTGTACCTGATAGTAAAAATGACGTGGATTTCAATCCACTATCGGGGACATCAGGGGTGCAAAAAATGGGTGACTTGGTGCTGGCACTTTTGCGGGTCGCACCACAAACTCAAGGTCGACGCGTTACAATCAGCTTTGACGCTGTAACTTCTTTCTGGGCTTATCACGTTATTGGCCCCGGCAGTAAATCTGCGATTATTGAAGACCCGGAAGAAGAAATATTCTTCGATCAAATTGACCCAGTCCCACTTCCCGATGGTCGCCTCGCTCATGTTTTGCGATCTCGCACGGCCCTTCCAGCACGCGCTAGGGCGACACAGCGCTTTGCGCTCAAGACCCCCAGCTTATTTGGATCAAAAACACTCGTCCCAGTGCTTCCTGCAGCGGGACACGAATTTGTGTCAGTTCCTGTGCCGGGATCCTCACAGACTTTCGTTCAATCTGACATTTTTATCTCGATTTTTTAAAGGAGTATCCTAGAAATGGCCATGAAAACCCCTGGCGTCTACATTGTAGAGAAAAGCGCGTTCCCCAATTCGGTGGTACAGGTTGCCACCGCAGTTCCCGCATTTATTGGCTATACTGAAAAGGCGATGAACGGCAACGTACCGCTCTGGAACACGCCACACCGCATCACCACATTTTCAGATTATGCAGCAAAATTTGGTGGTGCGCCACGGCCTATATTTGATCTTAAACCGTTCAAAGAGCGTACGAAAAACCCCTACGCCGATGGTGCAGATCCAGCCGCTGCCGCAATGCTTCCGCAGGCTGAGTTCACTGTCATTGGTCCACGTGGCCCCGAAAAGTACGAACTAATTCAAACTAACACAGCCTACTCACTGTATTCGGCGATGCGGATGTTTTTCCTCAATGGAGGCGGAACATGCTACATTACGGCGATCGGAGATTACACAGCCCCAATCGATAGCGAAGCCATGCTTAGGGGAATAAAAGGACTTGAGAAGGAACCTGAAGTCACGATGGTCGTCATTCCCGAGACTACTCGGCTGAACCGTCAAAACGCCGCAAAGGTCCAGCAGGCGATGCTCGCGCATTGCGGCGCAGAAATGCGAAACCGTTTCTCAATTCTAGATGTACACGGTGGCTATTTGGAACTGGATGGACCAAGGGGTAAGCCGGTTAAATGTTTCCGCGGTGATGTTGGCACCAAAGCATTGGATTACGGGGCAGCCTACTACCCTTGGCTGGACAGTGCTGTTTTTCAAAACCGTGATTTTACATTTGAAAATGTCGAAATTACCAGTCGTAAACTTTTAATTTCACTTTTAAAACGCTCTGTATCAATGGACAAGGAAATCACACCCGAAATCTTGAAAGTTGGCAAGGCCGAGGTCAAAGGTGATTTGACCATTTCAGTGACGGCTGGTGGAACTGTCAAGCTCCTACCTAAGGACCTCAAAGCAGAAGATGACCAAGCTGACGCTATCGATTTGATCTATAAAGTCGTCGGCGCATCAGACAATATGAATGAAGATGATCGCGCGATGCTGACGGGGGCAATGGCTGGTACATTGGTTCGTGGTGCTGCGAAAACCAAGCCTATTTATACATTCAGTCAAGCTGAAATTGACGACGGTACGATCAGCTTTATCCATAGTGTTGATGGAGAAATGCAAGGCTCATTCGGTGTCATTGTGACAGACAACGAAGACGTGCAGACTGGTGAAAAGAAAATCTCAGTTGTGGTTGGCAACAGTGTTATTGCCAAGGCGTCAATAGAGGCTGGTGCAGAAATCTCGCTTACTTTAACTGACGATATGGATCCGGGCTCCGTCAAGTTCGTGGATGCTGACCCTATAGACAAATCTGCAGTTTATAAAGATGACCCTGACGTCCAGACCGCACAAAAGGCGCTAACAGACGCACCTTCTTCAACGCCAGAACTTAAAAAAGCGGTGACCGACGCGCAGGTAAAAGCTGTTATATCAGTTGAGGGTAAAACACGCAGTCTTCCCGGAATCGGGACTTGGACTGCAGCGGGAGACAAAGTCACGTTTGCCGCAAATCCAACCTTCAAAGGGGCTGAAGTTGCGGTCCAATATATTACGTCAAAGGGAGAAGTCGCTTCGAAGCGCAACGATCTCAAGATCCTTGTGGACGAAGTTGTGTCGACAGATGACACGCCCGATGACATGGCCAAAACAATTGATAAAACGATGCGCGCGATTGTGCCATTATATACTGATGTAATGAATGCAGTCACAAAATACATGAATACGATGCCACCTGCAGCGGCGATGGCAGGTATATATTCGGCGACAGATAATAGCCGTGGCGTGTGGAAAGCACCGGCAAATGTTTCAGTCAGTGCGGTCACGGGACCAATGGTAAATATTGATCACAGACAACAAGAAGATCTTAACGTTTCGACAACTGGCAAATCAATCAATGCCATACGTCCCTTTGTAGGCGAAGGCACACTGGTCTGGGGCGCACGAACCCTAGATGGCAACAGCCTCGATTGGCGTTACGTCAACGTTCGTCGCACAATGATCATGTTGCAGGAATCGATCAAACTTGCATCTAAGGCCTATGTCTTTGAACCCAACACCGCAAATACTTGGGTAAATCTCAAAGCAATGATTGAAAACTTCCTAACTGGAGTTTGGAAAGCAGGAGGTTTAGCTGGGTCAATACCCGAAGATGCGTTCAGCGTTCACGTGGGTCTCGGCAGCACGATGACTCCAGTGGATATCCTCGAAGGTAAACTGTTGATCACTGTTCTAGTGGCCATCGTCCGCCCAGCAGAATTCATCGAAATCACGTTCCAACAGCAAATGCAAAAATCCTGAATTTAGAAAGGAGATTCCCTGATGGCAGGCGAAGCTCAAGACGACATCTGGCCCCTTCCGAAGTTCAGCTTCAACGTCGAAATTGGCGGCGAAGCAATGGCATGTCAAGAAGTGTCCGGACTTGATATCGAAACAGAAGTTATTGAATACCGTGCAGGCAACAGCAAGGTCTTTTCAAGCATCAAGATGCCCGGGATGTTAAAATCATCCAATGTAACGCTAAAAAAGGGTATTTTTGCTAAAGATAACAAATTGTTTGATTGGTTTAGTACAATTAAAATGAACACCATTGAACGCAAAGACATGGTGATATCGCTACTCGATCAAGAAGGCGCACCAACAATGGTTTGGAAGTTTGTCAATGTCTTCCCTACCAAAATTACCGGTACCGAACTAAAGGCCGAAGGCAACGAAGTCGCGGTGGAAACTATTGAGCTGGCGCATGAAGGGTTCGTCGTCGAAAATGCCTAATCCAGAGGATCTTTGGGACATTCCCACCGCGTTCAGATTTGAGGTGACATTCTCAGGGAAGTCACGTTCAGTTAGTGCGGCGGCGTTTCAAGAAGTCTCCGGGTTAGACAGTTCAATCGATGTGGAAACGGTGTTGGAAGGTGGTGTGAACGACTTTCAACACCGCCTTCCAACATCTGTTAAGCAAGGTACACTAAAATTAAAGCGCGGCCTGGAACCAGCAAGAGATGACCTTATGGAATGGTGCAAGGACACCATCGAGGGAGGTTTAGTTAAAAAGATTGAGCCCATGGATCTTATAATCAAACTGTTAGACCGTGAAGGCGACACGCAGCGCGAATTTAATGTGCAAAACGCGTGGCCAATCAAATGGGACGTAACAACGTTTGACGCGATGAAAAACGAACTGGTTATCGAAACAATAGAATTAGCCTGCAATCAAATAATAAGGACCTAAAACATGGCGGTTGAGATCGGGACCTTGGTTCTTCGCGGCCAGTTCGGGCCAACAAGCGCGCCTATGCACAACAATACAAAAGAATTACAAACTGAACTGGACTTGTTTCGCCGTATGTTGCTTCGCGAAATTGACGACATACTGGCTGAATCTGACCGCCGCGCGCGCGAGAGGTGAAGTTATGGCTAAATTAACGTTATACCGCTGCTCAATGCAGATAGATAAAATCGTGCCAAAAGGCGGGACCGCGAATACCTTTGAGGCTACGATTAACCCCGAAAGCTACAAGCATGACTATGCGCTCCAATATACTGGCACAAATGGTGACAGGGACACACCCGTGGGAAAGTCTGCGCCCATTCCAAAATATTCTATGGCCGATCCAGAGAAAGTCTCATTCACGTTGATCGTCGATGGTACAGGAGTGGTCCCCGACAGTGCGGATCAAACAGTAGCCCAGCAGATCGAAAAACTTCGCAAGATTGCCTATGATTACGACGGAGAGGCACATGAACCAACAGCAGTGAAAATTGTCTGGGGCGATGGGCTTAAAGAATTTTTTGGTAGGCTAACGTCAATGAACGTGGAATATACTTTATTTCACCCAGAAGGAGCCGCGCTTCGTGCTAAAATCCAGCTGAGTTTCATTCAGGCTGTAACGGCTGCACAAGAAGCATTAGAAGCTAAGCGAAGCTCGCCAGATTTGACTCATGTCGTTCGCGTGCAGACTGGTGATACTCTTCCGATGCTGTGCCACAGGATCTATAAAGACGCGGGCAAATACCTCGCGATTGCGCGCCACAACGATCTAGATAATTTCCGCGACCTTGAACCTAACACACTGCTGCGGTTCCCACCAATGCGTGGCAAAGGAGCCCAAAATGTCTAACAGTCCAGATGCCGGTGCGACTGGACCCCTTGGCTTGTCCATCAAATTGAACGGCTCCTTGATACCGGAAAACACGATGATCACATCTGTACGGATCGATAAAGATATAGGCCGGATTCCTGAAGCCATGGTTGCCATCCAGTCAGAAGGTGTGGAGATTGAAGAATTCGCAGAGGTTGACTCTGATGAATTCAAAATTGGTAGCGATATAGAAATTGCCACGTATTATGGCGACGAAACCGAAGCTATGGTTTTTAAAGGCATCGTTGTGAACACACGTCTGCGGATGGACAGCCAACGTGGTACGTCGCTGGAACTGTTTTGCCGCGACAAGTCGATGAAATTAACCGAAGTCCGCAAATCTGTCAAATATAATGAAAAAAAAGATAGCGACATCATAACTGCGATTATCGATGATGCTGGACTTCAGTCTGTTGTAGAACCCACAACGTTGACATGGGATCAGCTAAGGGTTGACTCATCTGACTGGGATTTTTTGCGTCTTCTGGCTGATCGTAACGGTCTTCTGGTCAAAGTTGATGCGGGTAAAATTACTGTGAATGCTCCCGACCTCTCGAAGAAAGCCGCACTAACGGTAACACTTGGGGTTGATATTATCACCTACGATGCGACTATCGACAGCCAACGCATGATTGAACGTGCAACTTACATTGCATGGAATTCCACGACACAAACCGTAGTCACAGGTGCTGAGGCGCAAATGACTGACCCATCTATAGGAAACACAGCTGCCAGCATCATTGCTGGCGTACTCGGCCCACGAGAAATGACCACCCCCATTGGTGCAGATACCTCTGATGCGGCGCTAAAATCTTTCGCCAAAGCGCGCATGATGCGCGCTGGCTTGGATGCGATCTACGGCAGTTGTAGTTTTATAGGATCTGGTGCAATTGCTCCTGGAGATATGCTTGAAATCAAAAACGCAAGCGATCGTTTTAGCGGCGTAGCCTTTGTGTCAGGCCTAACTAATCAGATTGAAGGTGGAAGCTGGACCACGCGAGTCCGGATGGGGCTGCCCCTTGACTGGGTGTCAGACACGCCTCGACTGGCCAGACCTCAAGCATCAGGAATTGCCACACCAGTGCCAGGGTTACAGATTGGAGTAGTTGTTAAACGCCACGAGGACCCTGACAACAAAGACCGCATTCAGATCAAACTGCCATTGCTGAGTGATGATCCCGAAACACTGGTCTGGGCCAGAATGGGCACGCCATATGCGACAAGCGACGCCGGCATCCAGTTTTTGCCTGAGATAAACGATGAGGTTCTGGTAGGTTTTCTGCACGACGATCCCAATGCACCAGTAATTCTTGGATCACTTCACAACGCCACGGCCGCGCGACCGTTGGAGGCGACAGAAGACAACTTTATAAAAATGATTATAACACCAGAAAAACTAAAGATTGAATTTGACGATGAAAAGAAAATCCTGTCGCTGGAAACACCCGGTGGCCACAGCATTGTGCTGGACGATGACGGAACCGCAATTAAATTAACCGACAGCAATGGCAACACAATCACATTGGACGATAAGGGCATTACCTTGGACTCCACTAGCGACATCACATTAAATGCGAGCGGCAAAATTGATGTAACCGCAGGGCAAGACGCAAGCATAACAGGTGCGAATGTTACCTGCGATGGCGCTGAGGCATTTACAGGTAAAGGTGGCGCCACTGCCGAAGTATCTGCCTCGGGACAAACCACCATCAAAGGCGCCATGGTGATGATAAATTAGAAACGAAGGGGAGGGTAAATTATGCCACCAGCAGCCAGACTAACAGACATGCAATTTTGCCCAATGAGTACTGGACCTGTACCACATGTTGGGGGACCGATCCTCGGACCGGGGGAAGCAACAGTATTGATAGCGAAATTACCCGCCGCTATTGTGGGAGACAATTGCATCTGCGTGGGGCCACCAACAACTATCGCCAATGGCTCTACTACGGTGATGATTGGCGGCAAACCTGCAGCCCGCATGGGTGACTCAACGGCGCATGGCGGCATCATCGCCCTCGGCGCGCCAAACGTGATGATTGGAGGTTAGCGTATGAACGCTGAAGACGCAGGTTTCCAGGGGCGAGGGTGGGCCTTCCCGCCTCGCTTTGATTCCAACAATGGCAAAGCGAACTTGGTTCAAAATGACCTAGATATTATTGAGAGCCTTCGCATTTTAATGTCCACAAGACCAGGTGAACGGATCATGCACCCTGGCTATGGCTGCCGCCTGCAAGATTTTGTATTTGAAGTTATAAATGGCACCACTCGCGCCGCTATCGAAACGGCAATTAGACAGGCAATCTTATATTATGAGTCGCGGATCACTCTTATCGAGGTCAGCGCCAACGTGGTTGACTGGCTAGACGGGCGCATATCTGTACAGTTGGAATATACCATTGATCAGACTAACGCGCGCTCAAACATGGTATTTCCCTTCTATATCAACGAAGGCACCCTAGTGTCTGATACGCCCGTGCTGGCGGTCTAACACATATGCAAGATTTAGGGATCATCGGGCAATTTGGTAAAAAGCTCATTTTACTGGGTATGGTGACACTTTTAATTGCCTGCGAAGGTATCGTAGATGCAGTTAAAGGCAATGAAACAGCACAGATTTTAGGCTTAGTGCTGGATCAACCTTGCACGTTAACATCGCGCGAAGGACGCAGACTGGCCGGTGCCTATCTGCGTCGACCTATAATTGCTCCACTTGGGTTTGATCTTTTGTTCATCAATGGCCGCGAAAGTCGGGCAGGTTTGCCGCGTTCCCTTATCATTGATGATACTGCATTACGCCGCCTTAAAGACCGCAACGAAGACGACACTCTGACAGGATCTCACCGCTCAACTGCAACACTACATGCGGGCTTTGCCCCTGAAAGCACATTGCCAAACGTCTATGCACTTGCTTACCGTGCCAACAAAATTGAATATACGGGACCGCTTGTTGTTGGACCAACCATGGCGGAGTTTGAAATTCCGACCTCAGGCTCGCAGACCTTTGCTGGGCGCATCGACGTATCACTTTTTACTCAATCTCCAGATGGCTCTCCACTTTCCGCAACCAGCACGGGGACGTTTGAAATGTCCACAGGGTATGGAGAAAAACGCGCTCATTTCACGGTATCAGGCCTTGGCGCAGATTTGCCATTTGAATCACTTAGCTGGACCAACTTGTATCAGTGTGGTGCGCGTTTGGTCAGCAGTGGCGAAGGCAGGGTTACTACAAAATCAGAGAGCAACGCAGCAACACCGCCATTTCAAACAGATCAGACACCTGTACCTCTAAATTCAATGTTTGAATCCTCGCTGTTTGCGCCTGCCACACGCCCTGCATTACCTGAAAAAGTTGGTGGGACTTTTGTGATACAAAGTGATGTTGGCACAATAACAGGCGTGTTTCTTTCAGATGTGGCAGGGACGTAGACCATGGGTAGCAGCCGTGAAAAAAATGAGTGGGCTAACTGGATAGGCAGACCTGGCACCCGCGCAACAGATCGTTTGCCGCAGCCCTTAGCCAATCCGCGTATTTTGATACGTCCACAGACACTTGCAGAAGCATTTTGTAGCGCAGGGCATCGATTGGGCGCTGCAGATGTCGCAGTGGCGCAGATCGACAGTGGTGCTACAATCTGGGCACACGTTTTTCAAAATGAACCCGCTTATCTTTTGTCAGAACTACTTTCGTTTAAAACCGAAGATGTGGCGTTTTCATTTACTGAGGCGCTGGATCGCCGCCCTCAAGTCGCATGCATACAATTAGCCCAGTTGGCCGCAAATTTGCAGGGCTGGAAAAAACGGATCGAAAATGACCACAACAGACTTTTCTCAAAGCAATTTCAGAAACTTGACAGTAAGTCAAAGTTAACTCAAATGTTGAAAGATTTTGCTAACGCAGACGTACGTACCACACTTGCGATAGCGGAAAAAATTGCCCTGAAACAGATGTCTATCACCTCCGCCGATGTGATGGGCGTGGCTCGCGCAACTCGCGAGGCTCTGCGCGCGTCCCACACCACATTGCGCAATGCGGTCACAACGCTAAAACCGCAGGCGCAAATGGCCTTTGACGCGCGAATCCTATCCGGCAAAATGGATCCAGGTCTTGGCTTATTGATCGCAGAACTACGCACTTGCGCGCACGTGGAAGCACACCTCAATGAATTGCCCTTGCGTCACACCAAACACTATTACCAAGATATCATTGGCCAAGAGGCCGCCCCCGCCAGCACTGAGCGCGTATTGCTTGATCTTGGCCATGCAGCTTTGCCGGGCCATATTCCGCACGGTGCCAACTTAGAAGCCCTGTTGTCCGATGGCACAGTGCAACATTTTGCGACAAGAGGGGCAGTCCCACTAACTCCAGCTAAGGTCTGCGATATCAAATTATTAAACTATCAAACCGATGATAAAATATCCCTTAATACAGCGCTGGACGGGATCACTGGGGTGCGCGCAGCACAGGTTTCCATTGGTGCATTAAATCAATCACAGCCAGTATTTTCATCGGGCCAAAAACAACCTCTGCGTATGGGACTCGATATCGTCTCGCGGATGTTCTCACTGGCACAGGGTAAGCGGCGCATCGACCTGAAGCTAAACATGACACGCGCGTCCAATCTGCCAGCAGTTTCTGAATGGATAACGAAAAGTCCACCCAAAGACTTAGCAGCGCATTGGTCCCACGCCGGACACAAGGCGCAAAAGCCCAAAGATGTGTTGCAAGACCAGACCTATGTTGACCCCGATTTGCGTCAGGCCCTATTTA
Organism: Octadecabacter sp.; assembly: GCA_028825445.1. Lineage (GTDB taxonomy): Bacteria > Pseudomonadota > Alphaproteobacteria > Rhodobacterales > Rhodobacteraceae > Octadecabacter. Next base: position 8,047 of record JAPKAD010000007.1, on the reverse strand, counting down.
GTGATCCTGAGCTAATACTCGCCTTTTTCGGTAACGACACATCACAAACAGCACTACATCATTCGCGTGAAATTGGGCATTATGCGGCTGCCAGTGACAAAACATTATCCTTGAGTTTGGTGTACGAATACCTTTCTCGCATGGTAAAAACAGATGCACAATTGCGCCTGATTTTGAGGCGCATCCTGACGATATCGATGTTGGAAAACATTCCGTTACCTTCTGGCCCTTACTCAGCACACATTCAAAGCTTAATTCACAACCATAAACTTTTCAAAAATAACGATAAATCGATGATCTACGCAGCTTTCATCAAAAGCCCCAACGACAAACCCACCGATACTCCAGAGGACTTGTTCCAAAGCCTTCTTGGCGAAGCGCTTGACCTGACTATCAGCACGCAAGAAGGACCGCGCAAACCTGATATAGTTCAAATCATGCCACTGCAGGACAGTGAAAAGACCAGTGGCATTGTCGTTAGCATGTTGTTTAACGCCAGCTCACCCGCACTTGTTGGACAAGACATACCAGATGCGCCTTTGCTAGAATTGCGTTATGCAAAGACCCCACGCGTTTGCCCAGTGTCATTTTTTGAACGCTACTCAATCTCAAGCATCGGCATTGACGTGGATGTCACAGGGCTAAAAACGTTAGCTGCTTTTTCCGATGATGCACCTGTCGTCACAGACCAAAAGTTTCAACCGTTTGGCCCACGCCCAAAGGATGGGGCCACCTTTATAGCTGGCAGCCCCGAAATGGCACGCAAGCCAGTAACGGCTGTCGGCGTCTCAATTGACTGGACAGATATGCCCCCCGAGATTGGAGGTTTCAAAGCTCACTACGCCTCATATACGAAGGCTGCCCAAATTCCTAATCCACAGCTTTCTATTGACTACCTCAGCGGGGATGGCTGGCGGCCTGTCAGCAGAACCCTAAAGCCACTATTTAATTCCAATGGAGTGACGGGCAAGCTTCTCGCGAACTGGACTTTTAACGGCCGTGTTACGGGGCATTCTATATCCGCAGCTGGCACTGTCAGCGCGAAAGAATTCAAGTCGCGCCAATCTATGCGCGCGGGTGCAATTCGCATGACGCTGAGTGGGACTGGTGATGGGTTTAACGCAGATCTGTATCCACTGGCATTAGTCAAAGCGATGAGGCCTGGTTATTTACCTTTGCCTAAAAAACCAATGCCAAAGGCGCCTTTTGTACCAACGGTTGCGCAATTCTCTCTCAATTACTGCGCTAGCGCCACGATCGAACTGATGGCCCCAAGTGCTGCAAATAGTGGCGACTGTGTCACGCAAGTGGGTCCTTTTGGAAAAATAGAGATTTATCCAAACCGTAAGCTGCGTCAGGCGCGTTTGTTTCCCAAACGGCTCGGATTTGGAGAATTATACATTCAAATTAAAGGATCTCATACTGCAGGTCCAATAGCGCTGGCCTTCGCAACTACGCAATCAGGGCACCTTCGAACTGTACCAACAAACAACCCGATCAAATGGCATTATTTATCAGCAGATGGATGGTGCGCATTGCCTGATACCGCGTTTACCTCTGACACGACAGGTGGCTTGATGAATTCAGGTCTTTTGTTACTTGATTTGCCTGCTGATGCAATTGATCATTCCTCTGAAATGCCACCCGGTGGTGTCTGGATTGCCGCAGTCGCAACGCGGCCGCGCCTCGATATCTTCCCCGAGCTACATCAGATCAAGGTCGGTGGCGTATGGGCCATACGCACCGACAACACGTTGCGCGCACAACAAACAGCACGCAGTTGGTCATTCTCGCCAGCGCAAAAAGGTATCACGACAATTCGCGAAATGGTCATACCAAAACCAGCGCGTCCACATGAGCTTCAGGATACGTTTACAGCGCGGGTCAGCGAACGACTCAGGCATCGCAAACGCGCAGTTACACCTTGGGACATTGAACGCCTGCTTTTACAGAATTTTACAGAAATATGGTTAGTCAAATGCATGCCACATCTGTCAAGCTCACATCCCACCCCAGCGCCTGGACATCTTACCGTCATTGTTTTGCGCGCACCCGCGCCAGGCACAGATGTCCCGCATTACGCGCCACACTTATTTGATGTTGCCACCCTTGAAAAAATGAGATTTTTTCTCCGTGATCACGCATCTGAGTTTGCCAAAATTGAGGTTGTAAACCCGACGTTTGAACGGCTTCAAATGCGCGCCAAAATTGCGATTAAATCGCAAACAGAAGATGGTGTTATGGCAAAAATGTTAAAAACTGAAATCGCTAAATACCTATCGGTCTGGACCGCACCACGTTCACTGGGTCGGTTTGGCTGGCAGCTCAACAAACAAATGCTGCGCGCCCACCTCATGCAACTCGATTATGTAAAAGACGTTAGTGATTTTTCTATGCTTCACTTTTCTGGTAACGACGCCGCTCGGTTTGAACTGCTGGATACAGCACAAAACGAAACAGATCCGCGCGGTCAGCACGGACCTATTTTGCGCCCGCGCTTCCCATGGAGTCTGCCACTTTCCGCTGCTGATCATATTCTTAAACTCGTAGACACTCTTACGGACGAGAGCCCAACTCCTGCTGGCATCGGCAGTTTGGGCGTGGGCGACATGCTTATCGTAGGCCAAAGGACTCTTACATGACGAAACAAGACCGTACAACGCTGAAGGCCTTCTTCCGTCACGGCGCGTTACCATCTGAGGAAGAATACAGCGATTTGATCGAAAGTACCGTTAACATTAAAGATGACGGTTTTGCTAAAACCAGTGAAGATGGGATCCAACTGGCGTCCAGCGGCGGATCACTTCGGATCCTGAGTATTTACGAGGGACTGGGCACTGCCAAACCGTCTTGGGTGTTTGATCATGGTGATAAGTCCGATGAATCACTGCACATCCGCCCAGACATTGGCAAAGCAGCCTTAACGAAATCTGGCGTCGAAAAAACTGAAATGGCTAAAACGGTAAGCCCAAAAAAACCCGAATTATACGCCCCCAACCTAACCTTGACCAAGAAAGGGTGCGTAGGTGTCAACCAAGACGATCCCAAGTGGCGATTAGATGTAGGCGGCGTAGCACGAATGCAGGGCCGGATCGGCGTCACCAGCTATGACATTCCTTATGTTAAAGCGGATGGAGGTTGGCATGCGATTACCCAACCCATGACCGGCTGTCACATTCTTGAGGTCACCGCTGGTGCAGGTGGCCACCCCGGCGACGGGCGTTATTCCCTAATGCATGCCATTGCAATGAATGCCTATCAGCCACGCAATCCAATTTTGAACTGGTGGTTTCGCCGGCGCTCAATAAAAATCCAGACGGCAATGTATGACAGTTACGCTGACAGACTTCGTCTACGTTGGGTCTATGGACCAGACCAGCACTCATACATCTTAGAAGTCTGCACCAACGCCAATTTTAACCGACTTTTACCGGATCGTTCAGGGCGGACTGACACCCAATTCATCCGCTATTCCATTACGCAGCTCTGGTTTGATGAACAAATGGCCGGCTCTACAATAATGAATGACCAATTCTCAAATGATAGGGATAAGGGTGTGCTGTGACAAAAACTGTTGCTCCACTAATTGAATTTAGCGATTTGCGCCGCATTGCCATTCAGTATGCGCAAGACGCATCGCGCGAGCAATGGAGCGATTATAACGTCCATGATCCTGGTGTGACGTTACTGGAACAAACCTGCTTTGCACTCAGTCAACTGGCTTATCAAAGTGCTCTGCCGATCCGTGACCTCTTGACGACGCCGCGTCACAGTTTTTTGTTTCGTGAAATCGGCATGTTTCACCCACGCAAAGTGTTGGAAGGCCAGCCTGTTACGCACAGCGATATCGAATCGTGGATCAGCGACTGCGACGATATTGAAAGTGTAAAATTGACCCCGCGTGGTGCGCCCTTTCCAGGGCAATATGACATCACGGTCTTTCCCACACATTACACTTCGATGCAGCATGAAGAACTCACAAATATTGTACGCATCGCATTCGCACGCAGACGTCCACTATGTACCGCCTTGAACGCTGTTCACATTGCTCAGCGCGTCAATGTAACGCTCGCCGGCCAAATAGAAATTACTCCCGGAACTTTACCGGAAACAGTTGCGGCGCATATCTACCATGTTGTCTTCGACATGCTGGCTGGGCTAGATAGCGAGGCACAAACGCAGACCGGCGCAACTCGGCGGCAAGTCTATGATGCACCTGAGCGGCTTTCAAACCTAAACCACAATGCGAAACTGCAAACGTTGAGCCTCGCAAACGAACTTTCCGCTATTCGCCAGCTGTCAGGCGTTCTTGAAATCTACCATTTGGAACTGAGGCTTCCCGACGGGTCCAAGCCGCTGCCCGCTAACGCGTACTTTTTTCACTGCGCCTTGCCTGACGAACTCGAAATAGGCGATGTAAACCTTAATCGTTTAGAAACGGCAGCGCGACAACTTTTGCAGCTAGAGCTGACCCTCAATGGCGTAAACCTACCTCTAGATTCAACTATTATCCACGAAGAATACGTTCGCATCCACGCTGAACGTTTGGCCCACACCCATCATCCCATTTTGGCAAGCGATTGGGACGTGATGAAGCCTGGCAGACCACGCGTCAGTTCACAAAGCCATGTCGACAGTCTTTTGCCCAACATTTATCGCTCCACAGGATACGAACCTGACGAGCTCGGTTCAACAATTTCGCAGTACCGGCAAGCAATCAACTGCGTTCTGGAAAGTATTAACGCTGCGCTGACAGATTTGCCAGACACGTTTCAGGCGAACCGCGTAGCAGACTTTTCGGACCCCGTCGTCCACCGTGAACGTATAGCCCTTTTAAATTATCTAATCGCGCTGCAAGGGGTCGAGATGCCAAACAACTTCCACACAGGCATTCATTGTTACCGATGCACATCCTCGATACACCGGTTCGAAATTCAGTGGCGATTAAATGCTCTCGACATATTGCCACGCGCACAATCTGCACGCGGCATAGGACCAAGCCCAAACTTGAAAGAGCATGGCGGATTCTTATCAATGCTGTCGCTCATGTGCGATCTAGATCTGGCGACGGTACCACACACCACCCCAACGCTCAAATCCTATGGGTTGAAAGTGGCACCCAACGCACCTTTAAAAACGATGCCGACAGGAATCAAAATTGTTCCAATTCGCACTTATAATTTACTAGATCTAGTCCCAATTGAGATCCCCAGCGCCAAACCGTTCGACGCCGCTCAACTGGAAAACTATTCACCATTTGTGAGCAACAATACAATTACATCAAAGCTGCTACGCAGGCTATCAGATCCAGATTGCTTCTTTATACTCCCTGCAAAAGAGGGCAAATGGCAGGTCGTCGCGGATTTGGGCAATAACGCGCCTCTTTGGTACATCACCGCATTTTCCCGCGACCCCAACACTTTAAACGACCCACATGAAGACGCGCGCAGATGTGCTGCGCGTTTGCGTACAACGTGGCGCATGCTAAATCGCGGATCTGAGAGCCTGCACCTTATTGAACCAGTGTTGTCCGCGGGCAACGATCCCTACCCGGCTTATTCAGCCGATCTGGTGCTACCAAATTGGACCGCTCGATGTGCTTTGGAAAACTATCGCAACTACGTACAATCCCAGATGGAGGACCATGCACCCGCCCATCTTATGTTCAAACTACATTGGCTGTCCGTTGATCAAACTGCAGCCTTTCAGGCACTTATAGACAACAGGGCGACATCACTCGACCTGCACATATTCCTAAACCACACAGCTGTCTCCACGCTATGAGCACACCTGCGCACCTGCCCCACGTGCCACCACCAGCCGCACGGATCAATACCGTGCAGGCTAATTTTAATGTAACAGCGGCCCAAGGCAAACTTTCCGCGCCTGAACTACTTTTGGCCATAACGCGATCACAGATATTACCTGCCTTATCTGACTTGTTAGAAAGTCCTCCCTATTCAGAACTGGTTCTCACACTCGCTCACGTTGAGATCGATTTGGGCAGATGGCCTGATGATCCCAACTGGCCGGATGTCCGCCATGTACTAACCCAGAAATTGCGTGCAATCCTTGACCCTCATTTGCAAAAAACTCCTCAACTGGTCGTACAAACGGTACCCGCCCTACAGGCATCTCGGACTTTTAAGGGACACGAGATTTTTGCTTATATTTTAGCCAAGGCGCCCGCCGATCAGACCGGCGCTTTGAACGCTGCACTGCGCGATGACTCATCATTACGTGCTCAAGCAATGGCCAACCCAAAACTCGCCACATTACTATCTAAATTCACGGTGCGTGTTTTGTTGGAAAGCATTGACTCATACGCGCCCAATCATCAGCTTGCAACGCTTCTGGCCTACGTCGCCGCCAACCCAGTGACATTGCCGGACCTAATGCAAGCCTTGGTGGATACCCCGTCACAAATGGCAGGCCTTTTAGCAGCCGCACGTTTGCAACCTGGTTTAATTGCACAGTACGGCACTCTTGAACAACTTTTGACTAAAGTTGCAGAAAACCCAGCCACGTTAAACACCATTGCAGCCCAAAGCCGCTTTTTACATAACCAAACACGCGTACTAGCGAAGAAACTGCTCGCGCAAATACCGACGCATCCAAAAAGTCTGCAAATCGTACGCAAATTTCTGTCCCAATACCCTGCTCTGACCAATACACTAGTCGCTTTAATCGCCGATATATCACTTCCAAAGCGCATATTTTCACCTCAAATCAAAGATATTGACACGCTGTTGCTCTACATGACGACCGCACTGGACAAGCTGCACCACTCGCTGAATGCAGCCACCATTGTACAAGTCACATTCGCAACACACCTTAACGTTCAATTAACCCTTTCAGCACTGGCAGGCCTCTCCCCACCAAAACAATTTGCCTACCTTCTTAAATTGATCGCTACCGACCCAGCGGCCTTGGCATTGCTGGGACAGCACGACACCACTCTAGACAAGACACAACTTGCAGCCTCTTTGCGACACGCACTTGAAACCGCACAGCAGTACACCGCATCGGCGCAATCCCCAGCGCCGGTAGGCAAAATAAATAACGGACAAATTCCCCCTAAATTGATACTAAATGACGGGACTGCCAATCAGAGTAACCTGCAGATTACATATCCATCAGAAACACCAATTTTGAGACCTAAAGATAGCCCAAAATTATGCCTAGACAGGTCAGTATCTAGGCACATTTGGGGACTTCTACGCCATTTCAAAGAAAAATCGAGTACTTTAATCCTGGAGAAACATGACGTAGGCACACACACTGTTGCAGAACTTTCAGACGTCCTGCACCGTGTGTTCAGCGCCTCACCAGACCCTGAAAGTCTTCCAGAAGCACAGCAAGCCAAGGTTAAAAGGAAAGCATCATCAGATGCTGATCGCAACCTTTTGCCAACAATTACACCAGTACAAATCCGAACTATTCTAACCCAGATTACGCATCTAGCCCCCCCCGAGCAGCCAGCAGTTCTTATCGCATTGATCGCTGCACACCCAGCAACATTGTCAACGCTAGAGCAGCCTGAAACCCTTACAATCCTGTCGAACCTATCCCCTGAGTTACAAGCCACAATTGCCCAATTTAGTGCCGTAACAGAGTCTGACCGCCGCGCATTACTCGACCGCTGGAATGCCTTGCCATTTAGCCATAATGCTTCAAACGAAATAGTGCGGCTTTTGCAAACCCTTGAAATGAACCAGCGAGCATCCGACAATCATAAGGCTAGACCCGCACAACAAAATTCGGCAGAACAAATCGATTCAGTGCTGGAAATGATAGCGAATGGGCAAAGAGAGCCAACAGTCGCGGCTCTTATTTCGCCTGTGTCACCTGACATAGACATCCCAAGTCTTGCAGCACAGCCCACCAGCGCGCTAACACCAGTACAAATCCGAACTATTCTAACCCAGATTACGCATCTAGCCCCCCCCGAGCAGCCAGCAGTTCTTATCGCATTGATCGCTGCACACCCAGCAACATTGTCAACGCTAGAGCAGCCTGAAACCCTTACAATCCTGTCGAACCTATC
>JAPKAD010000076.1 GCA_028825445.1 Octadecabacter sp. | reverse complement strand
ACTAAAGGGCCGGTATCCGAGGCGCGGGGGCCTTCTATAGGGGTCCATGGTCCTGGGCCCTTGGTCTGTCTGGATTGAGCTAAGTAACCCCCTACTGCATCTTAGGGAAACCCACTTATGTCTGGAAAGGTCTGCTTTCACACAGAACTTCGTTGTGGTTAGTGTTGTGGGTAGAGATTTTATTTTATTATAAATATAAATTAAATCAGCTACTTAACTGGGTTATGTGGCGGAGGAACAGAATATCTAATCTGGACATTGAGACAGTAACCAGTTTTTAAATATGATCGCCGAATCTGATAAGGGAATTCTATTTGGTATTCCAAGATAGTATGCGAAAGAAGTGGTGTAAGTACGGTCAAACACATTTACCAGCACTCCAGTCTCGAGCTCAGCTTTTATCATGCTATGGGGAAGCAAGGCAACACCAAGGCCGTTGATGGTCGAACTAATCTGAAAGTGTGGCTCTTGCGGAATAAGATTTTCACGCAAAAGAGGAGGAGTTAGCTGATTATTGGTAAACCATTCTTGCCATCGCGTTTCATCGTCCACGTGCAGTAATGCGAGATTTTTTAAATCCGATTCCTCTCGGATAGGATTTTCACGAAGATAATCAGTACTGCAGGCGACAACCATTTCCTCTGGCCATAGACGTATAGACTCAAAATCAACCCAATCTCCTTGCCCCCATACAATACCCAAGTCAGCAAAGTCGCTTGGGCGTTCTCTTTCCGCGAAGGTATTGTTCTGACTTCGAAACGATAGCTGAGTATTGGGATGGGCGTCCCAAAAATCCCCTAGCCGTGGCGATAGCCACCGGCTGGCAAACAAAGGTAATATTGCAATACGTACAATTTCAGTTTGATCTGAGGCTCTCTCGAGTCCAATCTGGATTGAACGCAAGCCGTTTGCCACGTGTGTTGCAAGGTTTTCCCCATTCGAGGTTAGAATCAATCCCTTCCGACTTCTCTGAAAGAGGGGAGCATTCAATTCATTCTCCAATTTTTTGATGTGATAACTTACTGAACTCTGACTAATGTGCAACGATTTAGCAGATAAAGTAATACTCTTAAGACGTGATACCTCGTCAAAAACCTGAATAGAATTAAGATTTCTAATTTTACTCATCCAAACATATAGCCTTCCTTATGGGTAACAGAATAATCTTTGTATCTAATAATTAGATACTTGAATGATTCTTTATATATCAATTTGCAAACAAATCTATTGTGTTAAAGCCGGTTCTGCCCAACCTTACTACTACTTTTCTGGGTTGCTAAAAAACAACCGCTGCCCTTCGAGCTTAATAGAAACCACAAAATTCAAAGGAGAGTAAAATGAAAACGATAATTACCTCTGTCCGAAAGTTAGGACTGACTATTGCCGTACTTTTCGCTGTAAGTGCTGTTGGTACTGCAGTGTCTGCAGATACAACTTTTGATAAGATTAAAAAAACAGGTCAAGTTACCGTTGGAACCGAAGCCGCCTTTCCGCCATTTGAGTTTGTACAGGATGGCAAGATTGTTGGTTACGGAAAGGACATGCTTGATATCATCATCGCGGATCTTGGTGTTGAGCTAAACCAGCTAGACCTACCCTGGCAGGGCATTCTTCCAGGCGTGTTGGCCGGAAAATTCGACTTTGTCGCGACTAGCGTTACGATCAAACCAGATCGGGCCAAGCAATTTGCCTTCACCGTGCCAATTGGCGAAGGCACAACCTGGATCATGAAACGAAAAGGCGACACGTCCGTTATGTCTGTCGATGACATGGCTGGTAAGGTTGTCGGCACGCAGCTTGCGTCGGGTAATGAGGACGCTTCCAAAGCTTTTGAGCAGGATATGAAGGCGCGAGGACTGGATGGTTTTGGTGAATTGAAGCTTTTCACCAGTTATCCGGAAGTGACCCTTGCATTGGCGAATGGAACGCTTGATGTGGCCGTACAAAATCTGCCAAATTTGGCGGTCATCATCCAAAAACAACCGGATCTGTTCGAACTTGTTGGGCCAATTACCGATATCAGCTATTTTGGGTGGGTTACACGCCCCGAGGACACAGATTTGCGCGATTACCTGAGCGAGCAAATACTCAAGATGCGCGATAGCGGTAAGATCGATGAGCTTCAGGACAAATGGTTTGGCTTCAGGATGGAGATTCCTGACGACGGTTATCTGCCTGAAGGCGCTCTCTGAATTTGGGAAAAATATCATCGTCCTGGCTAACGCTAGGTCGATGGACTTCAGCGCATAAAGCCAGCTAGGTCCACCACAGCCGTCGGCGGCGCATTATTTAGGAATGAGCACTGTGAAATTCGACCTCACCTATACTCTCGATGCGTTGCCACGACTTCTTGACGGATCGCTTGTTACGCTCAAATTGGCGCTATTAGGATTTACTTTCAGTGTCGTACTGGCAACAATAGTTACCGTTGCACGCACCGTGTCCAAATCACAAATTTTTGGTGCTATTATTGCCGTTTACATCAGTTTCATTCGTGGAACGCCAATTTTGGTACAAATTTTCCTTGTCTACTATGTGCTTCCGATTATTGGCCTCAATATTGGCCCGATAACGGCGGGAATTGTTGCCTTAACTCTCAACAGTGCAGCATTCATAATTGAAATCCTGCGCGGCGGGCTGGCATCTGTATCAAAGGGACAATTCGAAGCCGCTCGTTCGCTTGGACTCTCCGGGTTTGCGCTTTGGGTCAAAGTCATACTGCCGCAAACATTCATGGCCTCAATCCCACCACTAGTAAATGAGTTTACCCAATTACTAAAGGCAACTGCACTGCTTTCCACCATTACCGTTGTCGAACTGATGCGTGTTTCACAGCAGATATACAGTAACAATTATCATCCGATAGAGGTGCTGACCGGGGCCTTTGTAATGTATTTTTTAATGTGCTTTGCCGTTAGCCGCAGCGCGTCGTGGCTTGAGGCCACGTTCGAAGTAAAGCGGGCGTAAACGGCTATGAATATCGATCTGTCAATCTTCACAAACTATGCTCCGCAGCTTTTTCTTGGCTTTTGGATGACCATTAAAATCGTCGTTGGCGCCATCATTCTGAGCTTGCCTTTCGGGCTTGTTCTGGCGCTTGGCCGGCGATCTCGATTGAAACTTGTGCGTGTTCTGACCACTAGTTTCATTGAAATTTTCCGCAATACACCCTTTATCATCCAGGTGTTTATGTTCTTTTACGTGCTGCCATTTTATGGACTTCACTTACCGGCGGCGTATGTCGGGATCGTGGCGCTGGCCGCCTTTGGAAGTGCTTATTTCGCCGAAGTAATTCGTGGTGGGATTAACGCTGTCGCCAAGGGGCAACTGGAAAGTGCTCGAGCCACCGGAATGTCGGACTGGAAGGCGATGCGCTTTGTTATTTTGCCACAAACGCTCCCAATCATTTTGCCTGCAATGACCAACCAGACGCTCTCGCTCGTCAAGGAATCGGCGGTACTGTCAACGATAACCGTCAGCGAATTGACGATGGCGGCTATTAAGGTTCAAGGCGAAACATTTCGCCCATTTGAGGCGTTCATAATGATCGCCCTGATGTACTGGGCGCTGAATGAAACCATTGCTACCATCATGCGCCGGCTCGAACGCAAGGTTTCAAGCCGGTCAAATAGTGGACGTGCAAGCGGGATCGCGCGTGCAGACCCTGCCGTGAAGGATGATTGACGATATGGCTGTGGCTACTGAAACAAAAAACAATTTTCTGGAAATGACCGGAATACGAAAATCATTTGCCAACATGACAGCGTTGCAGGATGTTTCACTGAGCGTGCCCAAAGGCGAAGTTGTCTGCATCATTGGCCCCAGCGGATGCGGCAAAAGCACATTGCTGCGCACCGCCAACTGGCTGACACCGGCAGATGCGGGCGAAGTGCGCCTAGATGGCGAATTGGTTGGCGCGATGCCTGACATGCGTTCGACATCGGTGCAGGCAAGGAGCCTCAATGCAGCGAGAGCGCGGATTGGAATGGTGTTCCAGCAGTTTAACGTTTGGCCTCATATGAACGTCCTGGAAAACGTTGTTTGCCCACAAATGGTTGTCGCTAAGCGTGGTCGTGACATCGCTGAAAAGAAGGCGCTTGCCGCGCTGGCTCAAGTTGGCCTTGAGGACAAGAAAAAGGACTGGCCCGAAAACCTGTCTGGGGGACAAAAACAACGTCTTGCTATTGCCCGAGTTCTGGCGATGGATCCGGTTTTGATGTTGTTGGATGAACCGACCTCCGCATTAGATCCTGAACTAGTCTCCGGAGTATTGGCCGTATTAAAGCAACTTGCTGAAAAAGGCATGACGATGATCATCGTGACCCATGAACTGGGCTTCGCCCGCAGTGTAGCCGACCGGGTTGTGTTCATGGAAGGAGGGCAAATCATCGAAGAAGGTTCCCCCAACGTAATCCTTCGATCTCCATCGACCAAAAGGCTCCAATTCTTTTTGGAAAAACTTAACATTACCGCCTTCAAACCCAAATCAGAGTCGTAACTCAGCGGACAATGAAATCTGATCTAAGAATGTGAATTGAGGCATTTTAGTAAAGCTTGGGATCAAGCTTTGGAAGTAACGAAAATGGTCGGTATCACCGATCCAACAAATAAATAAAAGGAGACATAGTACATGGCATCAGATCTCACGGCTGCTCCAAAACGGGAGTTTCAAAGTTTCCATGATTTTCCAATTGTTACTGATCTGGATAACATGGACGCCGATATCGCAATATTGGGGATTCCCTTTGGGGATCCCTATTCAATGGGAGAAGCAAGTAATGATCAGTGTAATGCACCGACGCATATCCGGCGTTATTGCGAGCGCGCCCTTCGGGGACTTGATCGTTACGATTTTGATATCGGCGGCACCCTTCTTGATGGGCGCGATATTAAGGTTGTCGATTGTGGAGACGTCGTAGGCGAAGCCAAGGATATTGCGGGAAACCATGACCGCTCAGAGAAGGTTGTGCGCAAAATCCTCGCCTCGGGCGCACTGCCAATTATCTTGGGTGGCGATCATGCCATCCCAGTCCCAGTTTTACGTGCCTTTGAAGGTCGTGGACCTATCACCTTGATTCAGGTCGATGCCCATGTAGACTGGCGAGATGTATTCCATGGCGTAAGCGACGGATTATCAAGTGTCATCCGGCGGGCATCCGAGATGGAACATATTCAGGATATCTATCAAATTGGATTACGTTCTGCAGGCAGCGGACGGCCTGAAGAAGTAGAGGCAGCACTCGCCTACGGATCAAATTTGATCTCTGACATGGAGTTACAAGAAATTGGCATGAAGGCCATTCTGGATCGTATTCCCGATGGTGGAGATTATTATCTGACAATTGATGCAGACGGCGTCGATCCCACAATCATGCCAGCGGTAGCAGGCCCCGCACCGGGAGGTGTCAACTATCCCCAAATGCGGACACTAATCCAAGGGTTAGTTAAAAAAGGCAATGTTGTGGGTATGGATATCGTCGAGATTACCCCTAGCCGTGATGTGAACGGGATCACCGCAATCACAGCCGGAAGATTTATCTGCAATCTGATTGGTATGGCTGTTAGGGCCGGATATTTTGATGAGAAATAGGAGATATATTTGCCATGTCAACGTTACACCAAAATCTTGCATGTTAGTACTTCCCCGTTGGGAGCTGAGACATGATGGCGCATAGAACCGCGATACAAAGTCTGGCGGAAGCTATAATGTCTTTCCAACTCGAGACCATTCCAGATGATGTGCTGAGCCTTGCAAAACGTTGCCTGGTTGATGTATGCGGCGTAACTTTGGCAGGATCAAAGACTGAGTCTGCAAAGTTACTTTTTTCAACAGCGGCCGAAACCTATGGAAGAGGGAATTGTGATATTGTGGGGACGTCCCATAAGATGAATGCTCCATGTGCAGCTTTTGCAAATGGAGCAGCCGCACATGCGCTTGATTTTGACGACAATTGTTATGCTGGCATTGTGCATGGTTCAGCAGTTGTCTTTCCAGCTGTCTTGGCCGTGGCGCAACAACGCGGTGAAATGGGTTCCAAACTGCTGCTTGGATTTGTTACTGGCCTAGAGGTCGAGTTTGCAGTTGCTAAAGCTCTGACCAACTCAATATATGATAAAGGCTGGTGGACGACCTCAGTCCTTGGAGCAATCGGCAGTGCGGCAGGAGCCGCGAAGGTTGCAGGCTTTAATCGCGAGATGACGGAGCATGCCCTGTCTCTTGCCGCAGTTGGTGCTGGAGCCACACGTGCCGTGCGTGGAACCACAGCAAAACACTACTATTGTGGACGTGCCGCCGAATTAGGCGTCGTCTCTGCCATTGCGGCCAAGCAAGGCGCCACTGGCCCAGTTGACGTGTTTGAAGATCAATCAGGTCTTGGGCAAGTACTAAACGATGGAATATTTGACCGAACGGAACTCGAAAAACTGGGTGAGGAATATGGTATTATTGACCCAGGCGTAGATATTAAGAAATATCCAGTTTGTTACGCGAGCCACGCAACCGCCGATGCGGTGAAAGAGATCATGGTTGCGAATGGGCTACTGGCCAGGGACATCGCCTCACTGACCTGTACAGTGCCGCCGGTAGTGGCATCTAATCTTACATATCATAGGCCGCGAACTGCTGCTGAGGCGCAATTCAGTTTGCACTTCGCAATCGCTTCGATCGTGCTCCATGGAGACATCACACTAAAACATTTGACAACCGAAGTTTTGTCAAGCGCTCCAATAAAAAGGCTCATGGCAGGGATTATTGTAAAGGTTGGCGACATCCCACAACAGCATAGATCTTCAAAATCAATTTGCCCAGAATGGGGATATGTCGAATTAAATACACAATCTGGGTCTCACAAAAGCTGCTTTGTAGGTTCGCCGTTAGGCTCTGCATCAAGGCCCTTGTCTGATGAAATTCTGAAGAAGAAATTTAATGACTGCGTGCAATACAAAAATAGTAATAACTCGGAATTTACTCTTTATGATAAAATCTTAAACATTGAACTATTGCAGAATGCGCAGGACTTATTTTCTTAGTCCAGGATCGCTTACACTCCAAGCTAATGGCAGTTTACCAACTCCAATAACCTGATGGAGATAACGCGAGATGTTTAACAATGACTCGTCTCGTCCAAAGCGGCCAACAATCTGAACGCTATAAGGCAGGTTTCGATTATCAGTTCCAGTTGGAAAAGTAATGATGGGCAAACCTGTAGAACTCCAAATAGCATTCATGCGAAAGTCTCCAGTCGAGCCGATACCTTTTGGAGCTAGATCAGGCGCAACTGGCGCGATCCATGCATCAATAGCATGCTCCACCATCAGTTGCTGCATCCAAGATTGCATTTTTCGGGCCTTATCAAGACTTTCAGTAAGTGTTTTATTGGATACGTTTCGCCCAAACTCTAGCGCAGCGCGCGACATGGGCTTGTAGATTTCCCAATATTCTTTGACCCAAGATTTGTGTATTTGATAAAGTTCTGCATTGGCAATCAAGTCATGGGTATCATTGTGGGAGGCAATATCATCACACAAAATAATTGGCTTAACTATGGCACCCAAATGTTTGATTATACCAATTATCATCTCAAACTGCGCCTTTACATGCGGCTTTGCAATATCGATATATGAGCCCATGGGTACACCGATTACCGGTTTATTCGCCAGACTATCTTCGGGTTTTTTTTGCCAATCGGTCACCAAAATCGGTAGGGTTGCTGTCATTGTCGGCATATCTTTTGCGAATAGACCTATATGATCCATGGATTTTGAGTATGGCAACACACCATCTAATGCCACTCGTCCAAAGCTTGGTTTGTAACCAAAGGTCCCACAATAACCTGCTGGCCGGATTACCGATCCAGATGTCTGAGTTCCAAGCGCTATATCACAGAAGCCAGCGGCAACCGCGGCCGCCGATCCGCTAGAAGACCCTCCAGGAGTATGTTTTAGGTTGCGGGGATTTCGCGTAGGACCAGGATCTGAAACTGCGAACTCTGCTGTAACGGTTTTCCCAGCCATAACAGCCCCAGCTTCGAGAAGGCGCGTCACACAGCTAGCCTGTGGTCCATCAAACAGGTGGGTGGGCAGAACCGAGCCACAACGTGTGGAAAATTGATCGACGTTAATTATATCTTTGACGCCAAGCAGCAAACCATTAAGTGCTAGTCTCTGATCGGACCGGGCAATAGCATCCAAAACTCTGTCGCTGTCAAACGTTCCATCGACAAAAGCCTGAACAGTGGGCTCATGTCTTGCAATGTGATTGACACGTCGCTCCATCAAATTGGATTGTGTTGGTTTACAACTCATATGGTGCTCTCTTGCATAGGTTGACCAGCTTTTATTCCGTAACTTGTCCATTTGAAGCCCTACGCATACCCCAATTTTCAACAGTTTGGTATGCTCAACTTTTACCGGGTTAAATTGTAATTGCCTGAGAAAATGGTGGAACACTTTGCCAAATTCAACGTGTTTTTTGCTTCAAACTGCATATAGTTTCGATGGTGCCAACAAATTTTTATATGTAAAGTTCTTTTTTGCTTGAATTAGGTCAATTCAAACAGCTTTATCTCGCTAAAATGAAGTTCATTTACTAGACAATTTTTAGTTCTAAAGAACTTTTGGGTCCAGAAATCAAAATCATAACTTATTCCTACCAGCCACCAAAACAGGTCCACTTTTGAATAGTTCTCCAGCCTTTGCACGTAGTAGTCTTTTTCACTTTAAATCAGTTTACTCATATCTATTCACCACTCTATTCACCACAAAACGTTTCCCAAAAA
>JAPKAD010000075.1 GCA_028825445.1 Octadecabacter sp. | reverse complement strand
AACAATATCTTTTTTAATTAATAAGTAATTTATAATTGTTTCATGAATAATGCAGATTTTAGATAAATATGATTTATGGTGATTCAAATAGATGAAAAGTCTGGATGGCCTTATACTGAAAACACTGCCTTTCACAGGCCTGATCTCTAGCAAAGGCCAAGTATACAAACCCCTGGCTCCCCCCCCCACTGGCCCATTCTGTGGCAGCTAATCCAACTTGAAACTGAGTAGTCTCCCAATTTTATTTGCATCTTACTTAGAAATTGGCCCAATTTGTGTGCGTTTTCGAGAAAAGTGTAGACACTAAATTGCTAATATAGCAATATATGAATGTATTAACTTTTTTTCGTTATTTTGTAGAGGGGGTAAGTATGGCCCGCATTCTCGTAATAGTGCCTTTCGCACTTGTCGACAAAGGGATCGATAATCGCCTCAACCAAGTCCAATCGGTAAAGTTTGGTCCCTATATCGATTTTGAGTTTTGTGGCCCCAAGGCACCCGGCCTTGAACGACACATACGATGACCGCATGATTGGAAATCTCGCAGTGTTCGAAGTTGGCCTCAGCTCGCAAGACGAGGGATTTGATACGGTGTGCATGGGCGTGAGTATTGCCTCGACTATTACGGCATGTTGGGTGACGGAGCATGTTTACGTGCTGCCTAATGCCTGACGACGGCTAACCTAGAGGAAATGGGCGTATGGTAAAAAGAACTCGTGGGGCAATTCTTCAATCAATTCAATTTGAGCCTAAAAGTGCCCAATCTCTGACGACCCAGATATTAATTGCAGTTCGTAATCTGATTTTGAGTGGCGGATTGAGAGCTGGAGAGCGACTGCCCTCAACAAGAACTCTTGCCAAAGATCTAGGTGTGTCGCGCAATACAATTGTTGGCGTTTTTGATCGACTGTTAGCGGAAGGGCTGTTGGAGGCGCGGATTGGCGCTGGTACTTTTATTGTCGAAATTCAGAACTTCGAACAAGCGCCAAATGATAGAGAGCCTAAGCTAAGTGATTTTAGTGGCCTAAATTTGAATGTCCAAATCCAGTTAAAAAATAAGAACTACCAAGAAAATACGCTTTCACAAGATCCATCGAAGTTTGCGCCGCGACTTGGTCATGGTGTCCGGGCATTCACAACAGCTTTGCCCGCTCTAGATTTGTTCCCGGTTGCGCAATGGTCGCGGCTGACATCAAAACATTGGCGCGGATCGCGGGATGTTGTGTTGGGCTATGGAAAGCGGGTTGGCTATCTGCCGCTCCAACAGTCTATTGCTGCATTTCTGCGGGCCAGCCTTGGAATAGACTGTCGCGATGAGCAGATATTCGTCACTAATGGCGCTCAGCAGGCATTTCATGTGATTGGTTCATTTTTACTTAAGCCGAATGACACCGTTTGGTTCGAAAACCCAGGGGCTTTGGGTGCACGCAATGCATTGGTCGCGGCGCGTGCCAAACTGCAACCAATTCCGGTCGACCAAGATGGCATTATTGTCAAAGAAGGTTTACGGCGCGCACCTGACTTTCGCTTGGCGTTTGTCACGCCAACTCATCAGCAACCTCTTGGGGTCAAGATGAGTCTGGCGCGAAGGATTGAGTTGTTAAAAGCTGCGGAAGCAGCAAATGCCTGGATCATAGAAGATGATTATGACAGCGAATTTCACTATGGTAACCATCGTTTGCCGTCATTGAAAAGTTTAGATCAGAATGACCGTGTACTTTATGTTGGCACCTTCAGCAAAACATTGTTCCCGGAGGTTCGTCTTGGATACATTTTAGCACCCGAAAGTCTAGTCGACTCGTTTACAAGAATATTCGAATCTGTGTTGCCCAATGTATCCACCAGTTCACAAGCCGTTTTGTCGAGCTTTATGGATGAGGGACATTTTGGCGCGCATTTGCGTCGGATGAGACGCATTTATTCAGAACGCCATCAGGTTTTACTGGACTGCGCAAAAGAGCACTTGAACGGTCTTTTGGACGTCCGCCCCGTTGAGGCGGGATTACATACAGTTGGATATTTGCCCAAAGAACTATCGGAAGAAAGGGTCGCTGAACGTGCTGATAAATACGGGGTTTCAGTTGTGCCGCTCAGAAAGTACTGCATCGAACCAACTGACCTTAACGGATTATCGCTAGGTTTTAGTGGTGTAAATGCCAGCCAATTGCTAAATGGTGTCATGACGTTGCAAAAAGTTTGCCACGAATTGCTCGCAGAAACTTGAGCATAGATATTAGAGAATTTCCAAATTGGTACTTTATTTTATTTAAACCGGACCTTCGTGACAACTGATTTTGGCAGTATCCAGAATAAACGGGAAGTATACGATGGCTCAGCCAGAAACTCAGTGTTTGTATTATTAACAGGGAGTGAAGTATTTTGAAAATTGCATCTATTGAGACATTCAGCACCCGCTATGTCGGATTGGTTCGCTTGACAACAGCCTCTGGCGAACAGGGGTGGGGGCAGCTATCAACATATCACTCTGACATTAGCGCCGATGTTTTGCACCGCCAAGTCGCGCCATATGTGATGGGCGAAGACATTTCGGATTTGTCCACACTTGGTGACTTGTTGGATCGAACTTATGAGAAGCAGCACAAGTTTCCAGGTTCGTATATGTGTCGTGCCTTGGGTGGTCTTGATACTGCAATTTGGGATCTCCACGGTAAAGTTACTGGGAAACCAGTGTGCGTTCTTTTGGGCGGAAAAGTTAAATCTTTGCGCGCATATGCCTCCAGTATGAAACGCGATATTACACCAAAGGACGAAGCTGAACGTTTTAAACGTTTGCGCGATGAATGCGGATATGACGCATTCAAATTTCGGATCGGTGCAGAGGTTGGTCGCAATCAGGACGAATGGCTGGGGCGAACCGAGGAGATTATTCCGACAATCCGGCGCGAATTAGGGGATGACGCAACGCTGTTGGTGGATGCCAACAGTTGCTATATTCCTGAGCGTGCAATTGAAGTGGGTGCAATTCTAGAAGACAACGGCGTGTCCCATTTTGAGGAGCCGTGCCCATACTGGGATCATGATGCCACAAAAAAAGTTACTGATGCATTGCCGATCGACGTATCTGGCGGCGAACAGGATAACGATTTGACCTCGTGGAAGTACATGATCAAAAATCGTGTTGTCGACATTGTACAGCCTGACGTTAGCTATGTTGGTGGGATTGAACGGGCAATGCGGGTTGCAAAAATGGCGCAGGAAGCTGGCCTTCCTTGTACACCCCACGCCGCAAATATGTCGCTTGTTACGGTTTTTACCGCTCATATGTTGGCTGCCATTGAAAACGCAGGAAAATACCTTGAGTTTTCAATTGAGGTTGAAGATTATTATCCTTGGCAACGGGGGATCTATACGGATTACCCAACTGTACGCGATGGAAAATACCACCTGACTGAGAAGCCAGGATGGGGCGTTGAGATCAATCCGGAGTGGCTCGCAAAATCTGCTTATAAGGTCAGCGTTCTGGACTAGTTGGTGATTTTGGGTGCGTTTTGTGGCACCATGAAGGATAGCATATTGCAAAATAATGATATATTCACTCAAGACTTTAAAAATACAGCGTATTGGTGGGATCTGGTAGAGGAGCCGCAGGCAGATATAGAGCTTCCTGTAACCAAAACTGATGTCGTAATTATTGGCTCAGGATATACTGGTTTATGTGCTGGCATCCAGACAGCACGGGCTGGGCGAGAAACGCTAATACTAGACGCCGAGCGTCTTGGCTGGGGCTGTAGCTCGCAAAATGGTGGTCAAGTGTCGGGTTTGCTGAAACCATCACTTGCGGACCTGAGCCAGAAATATGGTGCCGACAAGGCGTTAAAGATTTTGCAAGAAGGCGCGAATTCGATGCAATTCCTAAAGGACTTCATTGCTGATGAAGGCATTGACTGTGACGTTCGCATGAACGGTAAGTTCCGTGCTGCCCATAATGCCGCCCAATATGAAGCGATGGCTAAAAAGTATACCAATCAAATCAAAGGGCTGGAACTGAAAGTCGATATGGTTCCACAATCAGAACAACACCGCGAAATTGGGAGTGCCGCCTATTTTGGTGGCGCGGTTATTCACAATCATTTCGGTTTGAACCCAGCCAAATTTCACAGTGAATTGGTTAAGAGAGCTAGGAGTTCTGGAGTAAAACTGGTCGCCTATTGCAGGGTGGAAAAAATAAACCGCCAAGCCAACAAATTCCTGATCTGTACATCTAAGGGCATTATTGAGGCGCGTGATGTGATCGTGGCCACCAGCGGATATACCGATAAGTCGTTACCGTGGCACCGTCGCCGTATAATTCCAATTGGCAGTTATATGATTACAACTGAAGATTTGGGCGTGGATGTCGTGAAAAGCATCATTCCAAATGACCGGATTGTCACAGATTCGCGTAAATTGGTCTATTATTATCGTTCTAGCCCTGATCGCCGGCGCATCCTGTTTGGCGGTCGGGTATCGCTTCAAGAAACTAACCCCAAAGTAAGTGCACCTCTTTTGCGAAACGAGTTGGTTAAGCTGTTCCCACAAATATTGGACGTTAAGATTAGTCATTCATGGATGGGATATGTCGATTTTACCTTTGATTCGATGCCACACATAGGTTGCCATGATGGATTGTATTACGCGTTGGGTTATTGTGGATCAGGCATTGCGACTGCAAGTTATCTCGGAGCACGGGTCGGTCAAAAACTCTTAGGAGATCCGCAAGGCATGACGGAACTTGACGATATATCGTTCAATACACGTCCATTTTACATCGGGAATCCATGGTTTTTGGCGCCTTCGGTCCATTATTATCGCTGGCTCGACAAATCTGGGCGTTAATAATTGGCCTGTAATTTTGTCCAAAATGGACCTTACGCCAAGACCAATTTGTTTGCAAAATCACGCACAAGGACAGTCGTCCGGAAAACCACATTACGAAATGGAAACTGAGATCACAAAGGGGAAACTACTATGATTAAGAAAATACTTACTCGCGCTTTGCCAGTGTGCATGGTGCTTATGGGGGCGGGAGCCGCAGCAGCTGATGAATTGACAGTTGCAACACCAAACGATCCATCAATTGATCCACATTATCTGTATGTTTCAACAAATGCAGCTTATGGACGCCACGTTTTTGGAAAGCTGCTCGATCGTGATGGAGACGCACGCGTAAAGGCAGACCTTGCCGTTTCCTGGAAAAATATTGATGAATTTACTTGGGAATTTAATCTTCGGGAAGGCGTTACATTCCATGACGGTTCAACGTTTGATGCCGAAGATGTCATTTTCTCGTTTAACCGCGTGCCAAATGTTCCAAATAACCCGGCAAGCTACGAGTCCAATACAAATATGATTGAAACAATCACAGCGACGGGTCCGTATACTTTGGTTATAAAAACCAAAAATCCATATCCGCTCCTTCTTCGCCGTATATCAGGTGTGTCTATTGTTTCTGCTGAAGCAGTCGAAGGCGGCACAACAGCTGATTTTACGTCTGGTCAGATCGCAGTTGGTACTGGTCCATATAAGTTTTCGGCATTTGTGCCTGGTGACCGTTACGAACTGGTTCGCAACGAAGACTATTGGGGTGAACAGCCCGCTTATGACAAAGTTATCTTCCGTATCATGCCAGATCCTGCTTCGCGCATGGCTGCCTTGCTTGGTGGCGATGTAGACATTGTTGAGGGTTTTTCGCCTTCATCGGTTGAGACTCTGGAAGCGCGCGAGGGTTTTTATGTCGCCCAACGTGCTTCTGCGCGAACGCTATGGCTCTATGTTGACATCCAAAATGACCAATCGCCCTTTGTGACTGATCTAGATGGCAATCCAATGGATAATAGCCCGTTAAAAGATGCGCGTGTACGTGAGGCCATGTCGATTGCAATTGATCGCGATGCTATAGTTACTCACGTTATGGGTGGCCTGGCAGAATCGGCTAATCAACTCGTGCCGGCTGGTTGGTTTAGCCATAACCCTGACATTGACAGCATTTCAATTGATGTTAAACGCGCAAAATCGCTTCTTGCCGAAGCTGGCTATGCCGATGGATTTGGCCTGACAGTACATGCACCGAATGACCGTTATGTGAACGACGAAAAAATAGCACAAGCGGTTGCTCAGATGCTTGCACGTATCGGTATTATAACCCAGGTCGAAACCATGCCTAAGTCGGTATATTTTGGTCGCTTGAACCGCCAGGAATTTAGCCTGTCGATGATTGGGTGGGATAACAGCCTAACTGGATCTTCATTGATGTCGCTGAGCGCAGCATTCCACACCCGTGAAAAGGATCGTGGCTATGGTGGCTGGAACGCTGGTGGGTATTCCAACGCGGACTTTGACGCAGCTGTTGAAGCCGCTGAAAAGGAATTCGACACAGTTAAGCAGGAAAAATACCTGAACGAAGCCATGCGGATCTTGATTCAGCAAGATCGCGGGGCAATCCCGTTGCACTCGCAGTTCACAATTCTCGGCGTACGCGACGGTGTTAGATACGAACCGCGCGTTGATGAGCATTTCTCGGCAATGCTGGCCCAGCCTTCTGAATAGTCGGCTTTGGTAATTACGATAATTATCGTTTGAACAAAACTATGGACGGCAAAATAGTTTGCCGTCCATAGTTTTTTAAAAGGGGCCAAATATGACACTTTTTCTGATACGACGCCTGCAACAAAGTATCGTCGTTTTATTGGTGATGTCTTTTGTCGTATTTGCGGGGGTGTTCGCCATCGGAAACCCGATCGACTCGCTGATCAGCCCCGAAGCAACGGAACAGGAGCGCGAGAAAGCGATCTCACAGCTTGGGCTTGATCAACCGCTTTATGCCCAATATTTTGTCTTTTTGAAAAACGTGTCGCGCGGTGAACTGGGAACGTCCTTTGTTCATAATCGTCCGGCAATTAAACTTATTCTTGAACGACTTCCTGCAACATTAGAACTGACAGTTGCGGCATTAGTATTTGCAATCATCGTCGGAATACCGCTTGGTTTGCTGGCGGGGTTAAATACGGAATCCTTGATTGGTCGTGGTATACTATCTAGCTCGATACTCTTCTTCAGCCTGCCTACGTTTTGGGTTGGGTTGATGATGATACTTCTGTTCTCGATCAATCTGGGCTGGCTCCCCACCACTGGACGGGGCGAAACCGTCGAAATTTGGGGTATCCATGCCAGCTTCTTGACACTAGATGGCTTGCGCCACTTGGCCATGCCTGCTGTGAACCTTGGCCTATATCCGCTGGCCTTGATCATTCGCCTGACGGCGTCAGGAACACAAGAAACCATTCCCTTAGAATATATGAAGTTAGCCAAGGCAAAGGGACTGCGCAGGCGGCGAATTATTTTCATTCATCTTTTGAAAAACATCATGATTCCAATCGTGACAGTAATTGGCCTGCAATTCTCTGTTATTCTGGCATTTGCCGTTGTGACAGAAAGTATCTTTGCATGGCCGGGTATGGGACGTCTGATTATCGATTCGATTAACCTTTTGGACCGCCCTGTTATTGTGGCTTATCTTTTGGTGACAGTCGTTGTGTTTCTTATCGTAAATATCCTTGTAGATATTCTGTATTCGATATTGGATCCTCGGGTTCGCTTGGGAGGGATGTAATCAATGAGCATACCTTCTGTACAAACACCGTTTAAGCGTTTTATTTCTGAATATGTTGAACGGAAAACCGCAGTATTTGCATTTTTATTGCTTGTTTTCGTTTTACTTACGGCCTTTTTGGGCCCCTTCCTTACAATGCAGAATCCTTATGATTTAGCTCAGATAACCATCATGGAATCTGGTCTGGCACCTGGCTCAGAGAGCATTGATGGCAATACGTTTTGGTTGGGTACGGATGATCAGGGTCGCGATTTGGTGAGCGCGATCGTTTTTGGTTTGCGCATTAGCATTATGGTGGGAATTATCAGTGGCGTTCTTGCGGTGGTCATAGGCACCTCGGTCGGCATCGTCAGTGCCTATGTAGGAGGCCGAATTGATAACTTAATCATGCGCGTTGTTGATTTGTTTCTAGGTTTTCCAAGTTTCCTTATAGCACTAATTTGTCTTGCTGTTTTGGGTCGAGGCGCTGACAAAGTCGTGCTTGCGCTGGTGTTAAGCCAATGGGCCAACTTTGCCCGAATTGTTCGCGGCGTCGCCATAGCTGAGCGCGAAAAGGAATATATGGATGCGGCACGTGGATTGGCTCTACCTAAATCAAGGATCATATTTAGGCATTTGCTGCCAAATTGCCTTGCCCCGCTGATCGTTGTTGCGACCATGAATGTAGCATTTTCGATTACTCTGGAGGCGTCGTTGTCATTTCTAGGCGTAGGCCTTCCAATCACTCAGCCCTCATTGGGGCTGCTAATCGCAAATGGCTATGAATATATTTTGACAGGCAAATACTGGCTGAGTTTTTATCCTGGACTTTCGCTGTTGATCACCGTTGCAAGCATCAATCTTGTTGCAGACCGAATGCGGGATGTTCTGAATCCAAGGATGAAAAAATGACCATATATTCCGATACAATTCTTGAAGTTAAAGACTTGCAAACACATTTTTTCCTGAGAGAGGGTGTCGTCAAAGCAGTAGACGGTGTGTCATTTCGGGTGGGAAAAGGCGAAATTCTTGGAATTGTGGGTGAGTCTGGGTCAGGGAAATCAGTTACCGGTTTTTCAATTATGGGCCTTGTCAATAAACCGGGAAAGGTTGTGGGCGGCCATATTAAGTTTCGTGGAGACGACCTTGCCTATATGTCAGAAGAACAATTACGTATGCTTCGGGGTAACCGGATGTCGATCATCTTTCAGGATGCAAATGTATCACTTAATCCGGTCCTTCGGATTGATACGCAAATGATCGAAACTGTCTTGGCCCATAAAGATGTCTCAAAGGATGAAGCCCGAAAAATCTCGATCAATGGCCTTAAGATGGTCGGCATTCCAGCACCTGATGAACGCATTAATTCCTATCCGCACG
>JAPKAD010000115.1 GCA_028825445.1 Octadecabacter sp. | reverse complement strand
CGTTCCATTGCCATATTATTGAGCATCAAAAAACTGGGCTGGCCGGTTTTATCCGGGTTGTTATGTAATTTCGCCCTGTGACAGGCGATCGCAGGTGGGCGCATCACACTTTTGATCTCTTACTCAACGGCGCTCCGCAACCGTTGAATTGTATTTCGAATGCAAGCACGCTGCTAGCCGTTATTATTTATAAAGGCTGATGGAAGCATTCATGAAGAGCACGCCAGCACGCAAAAGGTTTGAGATCACGATCGAATGTGACGGAGAGCGGCGCAAACATATTTTCACCGCTCAAGAAGAAGCCTATGCGATAGAAAAAATGATACGCTCTCATGCGAGTTTTGAATCGAAACTTATAAATGTTAAGCGTTTAGGGCCGCTGCCAACTCATTTCAAACGTGCATGAATCTCATGAGAGAAGAAGCTACCGTCTATCTGAAGCTGCGAAAATCAGCTCTCGTTGGTCAAACAAAAGCAGTCCAATGCTATAAGTCGTAACGCTTGCACTTGAATGGAACACCTAGAAATTATCTGGGATGGTGCACCCCAACCGAAACGTTCAAAAAAATGATGGAACAGAGACAGCGGAAACCGTCGCAACGACCCGTGATAATCCACGCAAAGTTAGAATGTCGCATAGCAGCAAGAAGTGTCACACTTCCCTGTTTGAAGCAGGACTGGAATGTGGCCGTGGGATTAAGGTTAGGGACTACTATCCTACTCGGGCGTAATCGCATCAAGAATGCGACAGTTTGAAATTGTGCCACCTCCATTGCAGCACGCAGATATCCGCACCAACTCACTGGCCAGTGCCTGCAACTCAAAAACCATGCCCTCTACCTACGTAAGATGCATCGCATTGATTTTATCCACCTCTTCACAGGAACGCTATACGTATGATTGAAGTGGTCCTGATTTTTAGGACAGGCTTGCGGCTTGGCTAAGGTGAATCAGTTTTATGTTCATGACGCTCTCTGTGTCCCCGCTTGGCAGAAGTATGCGATGTCCGGCGTTCACTTTTCAAGGGCTGTGTGAGGGCGCTAAAAGTTGTAGAATCCAATCCAGTTATCGATGATCTGTTTTGCATGGAAGACGTCAGTGATTTCATACAAGTATCCAAATTGGCATTTGCAAGTTGGAGAATGCCTGCAGAGTGTACTTCTAAACGGAAGCTTTATCCGACAGACTGCAGCAAGCGCATAACGCACTCACATCGCACAGAGCGTAACAGCAGTGTTGAACAACGCTGTGTTTTGAGGCTGCACGCAAATACTATGGTTGGGGTTGACTGCACTGCTTTGACCACAAAAACTTCTCTCCCCACTCCATCTCATCATCAAACCAGATCGATAGTGAACCGCGCTACTTTAGAGCTTGGTTGTAATCTGACCAATTTTGGTTTTGTAAGTCGTCGGTGTCCAGCTGCTCATGGCAGCCAGCTAGCACACTGGTTCACAACATGAATCCTCTCAACCGATTTGTGCAACAAAGCCGCGCTCGCAGCATAACTGTATCCGGAAAAGACTGTTCATCATTAAGGTAAAAACTTTGCGACAGAACCAAGAGAAGTCGTGGCGAAACGCTAATGGTCACTGGAAAGCTGTCATCGGCCCAAATTGGAAGTGTGCAGCTTTTCCAACCAAAAAAAGAGGCCAAGATCGGCAGCCAAATCCTCAACAAAATGACCAAACCTGGCCGCGCCAAGTTCGAGGTCGTCGCTTGACCTAATCTACGGGTAAGGGCAATCTCAACCCAGTGCATTATCCGTGCAACAACGCCCACCTTACCCCATTCTCTCGGACGCATAACCACCTGGGCTGGCAGGAAAGACCACTGTTTTGTTGCCGTTCAGAAACACGCGATGGTGGATGTGCGCATGGATAGCTCTGGCAAAAACCTGCGCTTCAACATCGCGCCCAAGACTCACGTAATCGCCCGCACTTTGTGCGTGGGTTATCCGAATGGTATCTTGCTCGATGATTGGACCTTCATCAAGATCAGCTGTTACATAGTGTGCCGTCGCGCCAATCAGTTTAACGCCACGCTCGAAGGCCTGTTTGTAAGGATTTGCGCCTTTGAAACTGGGGAGGAAAGAATGGTGGATATTGATGATCCGGCCAGACATTTTTTGACACATCGTATCGCTAAGGATTTGCATGTATCGCGCAAGAACGATCAGCTCCGCACCTGCATCTTCAACCACCTTCATGATCTGCGCCTCGGCCTGCGGCTTATTCTCTTTGGTTACTTTGATGTGGTGAAACGGGATATCGTGATTGATAACAACTTTTTGATAGTCGGTATGGTTTGATATAACTGCGACGATATCAATTGGCAGCGCGCCAATCTGCCAGCGATAAAGGATATCGTTTAGGCAATGCCCAAAACGAGATACCATGATTGCCACCTTCAATTTGACGCCCTCGTCGTGGACAGCCCATTTCAAGTCTAATGATTCTGCTACGTCCGCGAAACGAGCTTGGAAATTCTCGAGCGACACCGTTTCGGGGACCTTGAAACTCACACGGATAAAGAACTGACCTGTGCCGGGATCATCAAGCTGCGCACTGTCCGTGATGTTGCACCCGCCCTTTGCCAGAAAGGACGAGATTGCAGCGACAATACCGATAGCCGAGACGCAAGTCGCTGTTAATGCATAATTGGGCATGGTGATCCTTTAAAATAAACACGTTGGGAGGGTTGAGGCGAAGGGTAGCAAGCTTATTGTAGAAGTGGATATCGAACTTACTAAGTAGACGCCGGCTTCACCAGAAATACTGGATATGTGTGCGTGGAGTTGGTAGTCTCCGCCACCACCCACAAGGGTGTCATTGCCGCCATCGCCATCAAATGCGGACAGAACCTAGGCGGGTCGCGAATTTAGTGGACGTGTCCCGCTTTAGTGCCGCCCCATATTCTCACTTAAGCTGCCATTTGTTCGAAATCCAAGGGGCTTTTCCAACCTAATGTCGAGTGTCTGCGCCGTGGATT
>JAPKAD010000074.1 GCA_028825445.1 Octadecabacter sp. | reverse complement strand
TTCTAAACATTTGCAGCGATTTTCCAATGCGGGATTTGATGCTACAAATGTCGTAAATTCAGAATGGCAATTCTCATTGAAAGTGCAGATGCTCTGATTTGCATTATTGGTTTTGCGGAAATTGAAATTGTGAAAGACGCACCAGATGATTACTTAGTTTTAGTTTTTTAATATCTGAAAAAAGAGTTCAAAATACAGCAACTAGGCAACTTCATCTATTAGCAAAGTTGAGAGCAAAATCATTATCCAAGTTGTTGTTGTTGTAGGTGACTATTGCAATTCCAACGAGGATTTTTAACAGCCACAAATAAAGATGTTAGTTCATCGTCTGACAACATTAATTATGGCTTTAGCAACATTAAAAAGTTCTTTCTGGTCAGACTTTAAGTTTTTTTAAATGGTTGTTCCAACAGAAATGAGGCCGTCTCAAATTCAGACAGCCACATTGTATTGCAAGGCAGTTGCATAATTTTAGAGATGACTATGTGCTGCTTCACCAACCTAGATCAGAAGTGCCCATCGAAACTTTTAATGACAGGTCCATTCCTAAATGCGTTCCGTAAGCTGATGGCAATGGTTATTATAATCCGTGCTGCTGGTAAATTCTTCTTGCCCTGTGCGTTAGTACTGGCAAATTAAGCTGTTCGATCAAACACAAGAATAATGCGCCATCTATATGTTGTTTCTGCCGCATGTGACAATCTCCGCACAACCGATATCAAATGTTGTTAAGGAGACACAATTGTGTCCGGAATTTGGTGCTGAGAGGACTTCCTTCAAGATTGAATATTCTTGAAAAGCTAACACCATACTCTCAAAAAAATTGTGAATTTTTGGTTTTTTAACTATTTGCGTTCAACATACTTCTGCAATCCAGACTGATCAATGGTAGAATCTGCTGACCTTGAAACGGCCAACAATGGACTAATCGTTTAACATCTAGAAGAAGTGTTCCATATTAAACGTCATACTGACGTTTTGAAGAGTATGGTATGGTCCAGCTCTGTCAGCTCGGTGGCCTGAAACTGTTGCGCTGGCGCTGAGGCAATGTTTTGAGATGCCAATTAAATCTTGTGATCTGAGGCTATCAATACATAATTCTAAAATTCCTACGTAAGGCCTGTACAGGATGATCGATGCAATACTGTAGGTATTGATAAACAACTGCTATGTTAAATTTAAGATTTAAAAATTTATCAATTCATAAAAGGGACGAAACTTTCAACTTAACAATGAATTGTAAAAACCATGAGAGCGCCGCTCAATGAAGAACGACGCTACAAACAGGTGCAGTTATTTCTGGGGCAGTGGTCCAATCAGCATGACCATTTGGCGACCTTCCATTTTTGGAAAATTTTCAACCTTGCCCTGATCTTTGGTGTCGTCTGCAACGCGTTCAAGTAATTCACGGCCCAAATTTTGGTGCGCCATTTCTCGACCGCGGAATCTCAAGGTGACTTTTACCTTGTCGCCGTTCTCAAGGAACTTATATACGTTACGCATTTTGACATCATAGTCATTGATATCAGTATTGGGTCGAAATTTGACCTCTTTAATTTCAATGATCTTTTGTTTTTTTCGGGCTTCAGCCTCGCGCTTTTGCGTCTCATATTTAAATTTGCCGAAGTCCATGATCTTACACACTGGAGGCGCAGCATTGGGTGAGATTTCGACCAAATCGAGTCCAGCTTCTTCCGCCATCTGCATAGCACGCTCAGGCGTAACAACGCCGGCGTTTTCGCCATCAGCGCCAATAAGACGAATTTCAGTTGCGCGAATGCGTTCATTTACGCGGGGGCCTGTGTCGCGCTGTGGTGGCGCGTTATGGGGTCTGCGGGCTATTGGACTTTTCCTTTGATTGTTTATGGTTCCGGAGCGGAACCTAAACCCGTAAGGGGCGCAATTCAAGTCGCAAACGACGTGAATGTATTATGCCATGCAAGGTTTATAAGCTTTGAAAATATCGTACGACTTTATAAATATAAATAAAAATTGTTTCATACAGAATTGGTCATTCAGTAAGCTTCTCATCTTTTTTTTGAATGCACAGTTTGGTATATATTTTCCCAAAATCCAATTGGGCACTTTAAATGCTTAAGGAAAAATATGAGAGGTACGATTGGAATTCTGGCCATCGAAGCTCTAGGCTTTTTGGGTTTCCAGTTGGCCGTTAACGGTAAAATCTAGTTGACGTATCCTCAATCAAGCCCATCCAAGC
Organism: Octadecabacter sp.; assembly: GCA_028825445.1. Taxonomy (GTDB): domain Bacteria; phylum Pseudomonadota; class Alphaproteobacteria; order Rhodobacterales; family Rhodobacteraceae; genus Octadecabacter. The sequence goes on along the minus strand of JAPKAD010000074.1, from coordinate 6,980 downwards.
TGAAGTTGTTGCTGCTTTAGAAGTATACGCTGCTGCGAAGTTGGTGCTGCAACTGCTGCTAAAGAAAAGGCTGCCGCTCTTGCTGCCGTTACGGTAATATAAATTATTGCCATTGCTGTTGCCCTTTAAGCAGAAGCCGAAGTAGAAGAAATTTTCGTTGAGGTTACCGCAAATGCCGAGGCTACTAATACCGTAGAAGCTGTTGAATTCTCCACTGCTGCCAAAGACGTTGACGCTACAGGCGTTGATGCAGTAATCGAATTGGCTGACGTTGCTTTAGCGGCCGTTGAAGGTGCTGTGACTGACTGTTGGCACTGATGTGAGCACTGAACTGAAAGCCGAATGTTTCAATTTTGACGTTGTTGCGGTAGTGATTGAAATGTCTAAACTGGATGGTCAATCAAAGGCGGTATTCCGTGTCGAACTAATTGGTACTCAACGTTATTATGCACTGATTGAAGGCACGCGCGCGCGTTTACGCAACACTCTTGGCATGAAATTATTACTGCACCGTACATGGAAAAGGCCACATCTGATAATAATATGTGGTCCTTTTTACTTTTATTAATAATAATTTAGTCTAGGAATGCTTTCTCAACCACGTAATGCTGTGGGTTGGAATTAGCACCTTCGACCAGCCCATAACCCTCAAGCATCGCCTTGAGTTCCAAATTGAACGCCATGTTGCCACAAATCATTGCACGGTCACTTTCAGGACTCAGCACTGGCACACCTAGGTCAGTGAATGCTTGGCCAGATCGTAACAAATCAGTTATGCGGCCTATTATCTGGCTCGGCTCACGGGTTGTTGTTGGATAGTATTTAATCTTTTTCCAGAACCCATCACCAATCACTTCGTTCAGCAGTTCATCCATCTCTAGACCTTTGATCAGATCATGGCCGTAGGTCAGCTCACCGATTTCACGGCAGGTGTGGGTAATTATGATTTCTTCGTAGTCTTCATATGTTTGAGGTTCGCGGAGCAGGCTGGCGAAGGGTGCAAAACCAGTGCCAGTTGCAAATAACCACAGCCGTTTCCCGGGCAACAATGCGTCATGTACTAGTGTACCGACTGGCTTGGGGCGCAGGATGATTTCCTGTCCGACTTCAATGTGTTGCAAACGCGATGTCAGTGGGCCATCTTGAACTTTAATGGAATAAAATTCCAATTCTTCATCCCAGTTTGGTGACGCGATCGAATAAGCTCGCAGGAGCGGCTTCACCTTGCTGGTTTCTGGATGTGGATCACCCATCAACCCAATCATTACAAATTCACCAGACCGAAACCGCATTGATGCTGGCCGAGTGCAACGAAAGCTGAACAGGCGGTCTGTGTAGTGTTTTACTTGCGTCACAGTCTGCGCGTCAGGCAGGGCAGGAACGACTTTGATGGCAGGATTTGAATTATTTTGAGAATTTGGCACGGGAATCATTTCTGTCATTAATATAAGCGCAGACTTACGCCTGCGTCCTCCTGTTACGCTTTGATGTATATCAGTTAAAGGGGGGTGAAGTTGTATATCTACCCGCGCAGCCGCGTTTGATAATCATGGGCACGCCAATTTGCACGGGCTAACCATTGCTGTTCTGGCTGACGGGTAGCAAGATGATCTGAAATTTGAACCTCATCAAATCCAGACCGTCTTGCCATGGTGTATTGGTCGGCAATCATATGGCCGTGCGCGCGCAGACGGCCTGCAAATCCCATACGACGCAACTGCGCGGCGATGGTAAATCCGCGTCCGTCAGAAAAGCTGGGAAAATTGACACGAATCAAGTTGATCTGTTTTAGCAATCCCGCCAAATCTGTAGGTTCGTCGTCAGACGCAAGATCAACTGCTACACTACAACAATTTTTCGCGTCCAGTTCGGTAATGTTTACAAAACCAGTTGTCCAATCGTCGAGAGTAAAGCCCGTGTCATTCACAAGTACAGTCATGATTTATCCTTTTGGCTAAGCCCACAATTTATGGGCTTCAATTATGCGATTTGGGCTATTTTGCTATTATCAAAATAAATGCCATGTTTGGATTTGGTTGTGTCGTGCCAGCTGCTTTTGTAAGGGCTTTTGCCCGAACCAGCCCGAGTGGTGAAGGGTGCGCAGTCGACGCTTTTAAATTACCTCGCGACCAAAGAATTAAGTGCCAAATTATGCGTAGTAATGAAGTCGCTCAGATTGCTGCTGTTCCAATGTGCAAGCGGGTTAATTCTTATGCTGAGGCATTTGACCGAGTGTTTGATCAACCTCAGATAAATTTGACGCTAGGCAGACGCCACCTTGATATCTTTTGCGCCACGAAATCCAGCCATCAAACCAAAGTAAGGCCTTTTGCAAAGGTTCGGTTTTGCGCAATTTACAGCAAGCGTAAGGGTCGTGCAGACGCAATAGGTTTTCGTCGTCGTGTTTAAATAATGTTATGAGAGTAACCTGCACATTGGTAAGGCCCAGCTTTTCGGCCACGTCGCACTGATAGTTAAGTGTTTCAACAAGCAGTATTTCTGTGCTGATGAACAACACGAGCACTTTGCGATAAATCTGTACCGCCAAATGCAGTAAAATAGCGCTTTCTATGCTGAATGAAATTACCAACGCCATGTTGCCAAATTTGTTTAATGCATGCCCCAACACGTCCTGAGCATCACAGTTCTTATAGATACGGTTTAACGTTTGGGCCTGTCCATCAAGCGGCATTGGCTTTTTCCTGTGGATAAAGAATTGCTTTAAAGGGCGCGACGCCAAGGCGATGGTAGGCGTTAAGAAATGTTTCATCGGGACTGCTGCGCAGGTCCATATATCCTAGCACAAGGCGTTCGATGGCTGGTACGATTTCATCTGCGCTGAAACCAGGTCCGGCCCGTTCGCCAATTGCCGCGGTTTCCGTGTGATCGCCTCCAAGTGTGATCTGGTAGTTTTCCACGCCCGCACGATCAAGGCCAAGAATACCGATGTGGCCAACATGGTGATGGCCGCAGGCGTTGATACAGCCTGAGATCTTAATTTTGAGTGCTCCAATGTCGTGTTCAATCTTTAGCTCATCGAACCGCACCGCTATTTCTTGTGCTACAGGGATAGAGCGCGCGGTGGCAAGTGCGCAGTAATCCATTCCCGGGCAAGCAATAATATCAGACGCAAGGCCGATGTTGGCTGTGGCGAGGCCGGCGGTGCGAAGTACTGTGTAAAGTTTTGACAGGTCCGATTTGTGAACATGCGGCAGAATAACATTTTGTTCGTGGCTGATGCGCAGTTCATCATGGCCATACGTGCGAGCTAGATCAGCCATTACACGCATCTGATCAGATGTTGCATCACCCGGAGTTGCGCCGTGCTTTTTAATAGAAATACTGACGATTACATAGCCATCTGCGCGGTGTTGCTTAAGGTTCGTATCCGTCCAAGACCGAAACGCGGGATTTATCAGACGCACGGCTTCATAACCTTTCGTGTCTGCAATTTTAAACTCAGGTGCTGCGAATTGTTTTTCAATTTTTGCCAAGATTTCTTGGTCTATACCGCTGAAAAAAGGGCGAATTTCTATAAATCGTGCATCTACTAAGCGGCGGAATTTATCGATGCCGTGTTCATGCACGGTGATCTTGATGCGGGATTTATACTTATTGTCACGTCGTCCAAGACGGTTCCAAACTGAGATAATGGCCTCAACATAAGGCAGTAAGTCCGCTTGTGGAAGGAAGTCAGTAATGACCTTGCCGATCATTGGTGTGCGACCAAGACCGCCACCGACGATGACCTCATAGCCTGAAATCCCGTTCAAAAGTACCATACGCAGGCCGATGTCATGGGCTTTGGTCACGGCGCGGTCGTTAGGCGAACCAGTTATGGCAATCTTGAATTTGCGCGGCATAAACTGGAATTCGGGGTGGTCAGTGGACCATTGGCGCATTAATTCAGCAACAGGGCGCGGGTCAGCGATTTCGTCTGCCGCGGCGCCTGCGAAATGATCGGCAGTGACATTTCTTATCGTGTTTCCAGAAGTTTGGATGGCGTGCATGCCAACGTCCGCAAGTTCTGATAACATGTCAGGTACGTCACTCAGTTTGGGCCAGTTGTATTGGATGTTTTGACGGGTGGTGAAATGGCCATAGCCCTTATCATAGGTATCGGCCAGGTGTGCTAGCTTGTCCATCTGCGCTGAATTCAGCGTCCCGTATGGCACCGCAACTCGGAGCATGTAGGCGTGCAATTGTAGATATAACCCGTTCATCAAACGTAAGGGTTTGAATTCGTCTTCAGTTAAGCTGCCATCAATGCGGCGTGAAACCTGTTCACGGAATTGCGATACCCGTTCTTTTACAAAGTCTTCATCGAAGTTATTGTATTTATACATTTTTTTCTACCTTTTCAGCCTGTTTTCCGTGGGCGTAATTAGATGGGCCGCGCGTGCGAAAGTCTTCTCGAAAATGGATTGGTTTGGGGCCTTTTTCGCCCATGACTGCGTCTGCCAGATATGCACCAGCAACCAGATGTGCCTGAGTTTCAGTGTCAATCATGCGAAGTTCGGCTGTACCTGCATCCGTGATGAATTCAGCTTCACAAATATCGCTGGACCAGTAGCCGTTCGCGGTGAGCCAGACAGTGTCGCCTTGTATCAGGCGGTTCGCGGTTACGACCTTGGGGGTGAAACTGCGGGCCATGTTAAAGCGCCTCCTGAGTAGATATTTGTGGTGGCACATCTTGTACATCAGCTTTGCACAGCTGATGTAGTTGCTGTGTGATGGCGCGGGGCACAAGGCCGAGAAACATTATTGCGGGGCCAGAAAGGTTTTTGTTGGTGATTGTTGGCTCGAGGTTACTCAACGCAGTGGTGATGACGCGTTGATCTGGACGTGACACGTTTTCTATTACGGTAACGGGCGTGGATGGGTCTGCGCCGTGCATTAAAAGGCGCCCTTGGATGAAACGCGCTGATTTTTTCCCCATGTAGATTGCGGCTACCTGGCCGACCTTAGCCAATTCTTTCCAGTCGTGATCGGCGTAGCCTTTGGTGTCGTGACCAGTGATAAAGCGTACGGACGAATTACGACCGCGTTTAGTAAGGCTTTGTCCAATATTTGCGACCGCAGCGGATGCGGCGGTGATGCCTGGAACAATGGTGTAGGATAGGTCAGCGGTTGTAATGGCGTTGATTTCTTCATCAAGGCGACCAAACACTGTCGGGTCGCCCGCCTTTAGGCGCACAACATGGTGACCGCGCAGTCCGTGCTCAACGATCAACGCGTTGATGTCTTCCTGCGCCATGGCTGTGCCAAAGCCAGTTTTTCCCGCGTTGATCATTATTGCTTCGCGCCGCGCCAATTCTAAAATGTTGGGCGTCACAAGCTGATCAAAAATAACCACGTCTGCTTTATCTAAGGCCTTGCGCGCCTTTAGCGTCAGCAGATCAGGATCACCTGGTCCTGCACCGACAATGTCTATGTGACCCTGTTTGACGTCTTCGTTAAGATGGTTGTGCAGAAGAGTGAATAGGGCGTCTTTAATAGCGTCTTCGCCTTGATGCATGGTGCGAGGGCCAGCATTAAAATAAAAGTCGGACCAGAAATTACGCCGTGCCGCGCCATAAGAAAGCTTTTCGGCCATGGCGCGAAAGCCTTTGCCGATGCGTGCGAGTGTGCCTAGCGAGGTGGGCAGGCGGTCTTCGAGGTCTTTCTTTATGGCGCGGGCCAGAACGGGGGCAGCGCCTTCTGTGCCTATGGCGATGGTGACGGGATCACGATCAACGATTGCGGGGGTGATGAACTGGCTCTCGAGCAGGTTATCGACAATATTGACTAGTGCTCCATCACGGTGTGCGATTTTTGCGGTGCGGGCGTCTTCCTTAGCGTCATCGTGTGCGGCGTAAAAAAGTGCTGCACACATGGTATCACCCGGTTCCATGGTACGTTGGATCAGCGTTAGTCTGCTGGCGTCAGCCCAGGCATGGATTTCTGGTGCAGCTTGTGCGGCAATCACCGTCAGCTTTGCTTCGGTCTTTAAGAGTAAGCGCAGTTTTGCCAATGCCGCGTCACCGCCACCCGCTAATATTATGCGACGGCCCTCTACGGCAAGGAAGATGGGAAAGTGTTTCATAGTGGTGTGTCCAGGTTGTTTGGACTCATTATAAAATATAATTCTATTAATTGCGCCATATATCAGGTTGATAGGAACACCTGTTCGCCGTATGTTACAGTTAAGTCAAAGTGTTTCCTAAGGAGAGGAAAAAGCGAATGGATGTTCGGATAGATGAGCTGGACCGGAAAATTCTACGCACCATGCAGCATGATGCGGGGCAATCATTGGACGAAATCGCTAAAGAAGTGGGGTCATCAAAGACTCCTGTATGGAACCGGATTCGCAAAATGCGCGATGCGGGGGTGATTGGCAAACAGACAGTCATGCTGAATGCAGAAGCATTAGGGTTCGAGGCTTGCTTCTTCGTGCTGATCCGCACGTCCGAACATGAGGCAGATTGGCAGGCCAAATTCCTAAAAGCTATGATGGATCGCTCGGAAGTTCAGGAGGCACACAGGTTGGCAGGTGACATAGATTATATTTTGAAGGTGCGGGTGCAGAATGCACGGGCCTATGATGTTTTCTATCAGGCGCTGATTTCAGAAGTGCGGGTATTTAATGTAACAGCATTGCTGAGCATGGAAGAGATCAAATCAACGGTGGCTTTGCCGCTGTAAAAGTAGTGTTAACTAAAATGCGCATCACTTCACGCAAGATTTTTAAGTTAAAAGCGCGGAGATAATAGTTGTGGATCAGTGAGCTGATTTCGAACCCATTAGGGGGAGGGCGAACGAGTGAATAATGTGGTGATTAAATGTGATGTCACGTCGCTCTGCTTTTGTGAAGTGTTGTATCCGTCATTTCTAGCACCTGAGGTGCCGTCGTTCGAGACATTTATGAAATTTTGTCAAAGTCCGGTGCATTTGGAAGCAAATTTATCAGGCGCGGATAAGGATCGCAATTGAGGCTAATG
>JAPKAD010000114.1 GCA_028825445.1 Octadecabacter sp. | reverse complement strand
ATTGACGTCGTTGTGAATCGCCTGAACCGGTAGATTTTTCAGATCTGCCATAATGGCGTGATATTCTTTTACTATCTGATCAAGAAGTTTGCGGCGAGGGCTGGTGAGGATTTTGGTAATCTTGGGTTCGATCCAATGGGCCTGCATCAAATTCCATTTGAAATCGCGTGTTAGGGCAGGGTGGGTAAAATCTACCAACGCCAAATCACTAGCACCAATGGTCCCGCCCAAATCGCGGATTAGATCGAATGTTTTGGGTAACGCCTGTGCAAAGGCACGGCCTGGCAGGCGTTCGAGCAGCCACACTAGGCGCTCTTCACCAGATGGAGCGCTGTGGGTCACCATCTGTTCACCGGTGAGGTTTGGGATGACTTTGGGAAACGGAAGTTGGGGTGTGCGTTCAGCAATATGGACTAGGGCAGCAATCTGCATATCAACAAGATCGGGATCACAACCGGCGCGCATAACCTTGAGCACATAACCATCATCAGCATTGGTTTGCACCATAAAATTTAGGTCAAACTCACCTGGTAGTTGGGTCAGTTCTGCAGTGATCCCCCATTTTTTTCGTAGTATCTCTTGCCAATCAGGTGTCACTATCTATCCTATTTTTCAACTTATGGTTCAATTGCATACGAATATCGCCTGCACCGCTGATATGATACCGTTGGTACAGACCAACGGTTCAGACGGTATTGCATCTCCTAGCCGGCAACCTAGCCAAAAACTCACTGACCCGGGCCAAACCTGTACGTAAGATATCAGTATCGTTCGCATAGCCAACGCGCAGCCAGCCCTCCATGTTCATGACTGAGCCGGGGGTGAACATTACGCCTTTGTTCTCCAAAAGCTGAATGCAGAAATCACGCGACGGCATGTCAAAATCGTATTTCAATAAGGCCGTAGTGCCTGCTTTGGGTTTTATGTAGGAAATCGATGGTTCGCCGGCGACCCAAGCATCCAAAACCTCTAGATTTTGACGTGTGATCCGATGGGTGCGTTCAAGTATCTTATCCTTGGCTTCTAGCGCCATAGCAGCGAAATAGTCGTCTAACATTCCAACGCTTATGGTGTTGTAATCCCGGTGAATTGATACAGCCTCTAATACCTCTGGTGGCCCTGCGATCCAGCCAAGCCGAAGTCCAGCCAAAGAAAAAGTCTTGGACATACCCGCAACGCTGATACCTTTTTTGTAGATATCCGCCATGGCTGGGGCAAAGCCGTCGCCAGTCTGATTTGTTCCTCGGTAGACCTCATCGCACAGAATATAGGCGTCTGATCCTCTGGCGATGTCAATGAATTGGTCCAGAAAACCTGCCTCCATCAGGGAACCGGTAGGGTTGTTTGGGTTGTTTAAAACTATGAGCTTAGTTTTTGGGCGCACCATGGCTGCAAATTCTTGCAAGTCAGGTAAAAAACCGTTCTCGGGGCGCAAATGTAAAATTTCGACTTCTGCGCCATAGCTTTCGGGGATCGAATAATGCTGCTGATAAGTTGGGCGTACGGAGATGACGTGATCGCCCTGCTCAACTAGAGTTTCGTGTACCAATGCGTTGGCGCCAATTGCTCCGTGGGTGACGACGATATTTTCGCGCGTTTGCTTGGCGTACATCGTGCAGATTGCATCACGCAACCGATCAGAGCCTTGGATGGCACCGTAAGTCATTTTCATTGGCAACAGGTCTGACATTACACTGTCATTCTTACCGGACATTTCTAAAAGCTGTTCAATCGTCAGTGAGGCAACGCAGGTTTCGGCCAGATTGAATTCGCAATGATCCTCGAATTCGTTCATCCAAATTTCTACACCGAATGGTTTGATTTTCATGTTGTTTTCCACTCATCATTGGATTGCGCTAGCTTCCAGATTCCATAAGCCATCGCTATGTCTTCAAGTCCTAACCCGATGGAGCGGAAATAGACAGGTTTGTCTGCGCTTGGTTGCGCGCAAGACCCACAAACAATGCCAGCAAGGTCACCAATTATCTGATCGGCATTCCACCCATGATTTTGCTCAGCTAAACGCATTTCGGCGGCGCTTTGGGCCGTTGTCGCGAGGTAATCGCAATAGACTTGGGACATGGTCAAAAACGCTGGTGGTACCTCATGTGCATTCGGAGCGTTTGTGCTGATTGAGGTAAAAAGTGAAGGTTTTTTCGTATCTGCAGGGTCGATCACTGGTGTGCCTGACGACGTGCATAACATGACCACATCACTTGCATCCAAACAATCGGACGACGTGGCAGCAATACGAATACGATGGTCAAAATTTTGCCATTGGGTGGCGCGTTCCAACGTTAGGTTCGGCGAGTAGACCGCGATTTGATCCCAGTTACGTAACGTTGCCACATGGCGCAAATGTGCCTGTGCAACGGGCCCGCTGCCTATAATTGCCAGACGGCGCACAGAACGGGGAGCAAGTAGATCAACAGCAAGCGCGGTTGTGCCCGCAGTACGTTCTGTTGTCAGCGCAGCTGCGTCACACCAAACCAGTGGTTGACCCGTCTGCATTGACATCAGCGTGGTCCAAGCTGTTATGATTGGTTTCGCGTCCGTTACGATGTAGGGTGAAAGCTTTGCGCCAAAGACGCCTGCGGATTTGATTGCACCCATATAGGTTATGAAATCGCCAGCGCCGGTGGGAAAATCCGTGACAGTTTGTGCAGGCTGGACAGCATCACCTTCGCCTAAAGCTCGAAACAATGCGGTCAATTCGGCTTTGATGTTCAGTTTTGGTAGTAATTTTGCGATAGCATGTTCATCCAGAAGAATCGGGGGCATATTGGTTAGGGTCATTTCATCCGCCATTAAGGTGTTTGGTTTCATTTATTTTTGCAGGATATGTATTGCATCTTCAAGGCGGGCTTTGTCACCAGCGGCAACAACATGGCCTGCCATTTCAAACGTAATTGGGTTGCCGTTCTAGTCGGTCACAAAACCGCCGGCACCTTCAATGACTGCAGCACAGGCATAGATATCAAAAGGGTCTAAGCCGCTAT
>JAPKAD010000113.1 GCA_028825445.1 Octadecabacter sp. | reverse complement strand
GTCTCTCTGCCATACTAACCATTTAAGATATTAATTATAAACAGCTGACGTGTACTTCAGACGCGACAAAACCATTCTGAGAAAAAAGGAAACTATCAAGAAACAGACAATACGACAACGCCGCTTGCAACATCAAAAACAAGCTGCATAATCAATCATACTAACGAGCCAGAGCCTCCAAAGCTTAAGCCGATCTGATGTTCCATTTTATATGACGACGGAAAGGGAGTGTTTTGTCATTCGACGAGGTTACAAAGTAGCCCCGCCCGTCTCAGATAGTTTTGTCTGACAAAATCCAAATCATCTATTGAGGACAGCTATCCAAGTAGGACATTATCATTTGTGATCCAAATATGATTTAAAAACGTAAAAGTAAGTAATAAAGGAAAATAAAAATGCGCCTCATAATTACAATTCCACTCATTTTATTATGCTTGCAAGTTCAGGCTCACGCGCCAGTTATACCTAATGCCAACGCCCCAATGACAATTGATCAACCATTCGAAATTGAAGATCCGGAGCATTCTAAGGCGCTGTTTTCTAAACTAACAGGTAAACCCCACTACTACAAAATAAGTTCACAGCAAGAGTTTAAATTTTATGCAGGACTTACGGCTCCAAAGCTTGATAGCTGTGATTTGGAGCAAACCTTTGACTTAAAAATATTTGGTGCTGATGGCAAAGAAATCGACAAACGTATCGGCAAGTCTGTTGATTGGTGGCCTTGGTATGAAGAGTATGGAAAAACTTGGTACTGGGTCGGGCCTGAAATTGGGAAAGACTTCAAGTCTGATCGAATTTATACTCCCGGAATATACTTCATTTCGGTGTCAAACCAAACAAACACTGGTAAATATGTGTTAGCATTAGGAGACGAGGAACGCTTTGGTTTCACCACTATAGCAGGCATGCTCCTTAAAGGCACAATGGGGAAAATTAAACGAGGGTGGTGGGACAACTCCGACTGTAAATAGTGTCTGACATCAACGCCTATAGGTCCAAATAGTGTAATTTGAAAAGAGAGTGTTTTGTGAAGAGCTGTCAAACTAAACAAAACTCGCATCAGATTACTGACTAAGCCTCAATATATGCGCACATACATCTGATTCCACGTAGGGATGGTGATGTAGTTAACCCTAGATGCGGTGTCAGAGGTGTTTTCCCGAGCAAGCAAGGGTATTAGGCTGTAGCACCTAAGCCAAACCAACACATGATTTTGCAGTTTCATCCCATGTTGTCCCCGGCAGACAAAACGCACTTGGGTCGGTACCTCTATCAGGGCATGAGGGTGCTTCTTGAGCCATCCCAGCAGTAGCAATGAAAATCAAAGAGATGGTTGTGAATAGTTTAATCATCCGCAAATTATTCATGGTTTATGTCTAACTGTAAAGTATTTGTTGTACCCACCATAAGACACCACCCAACGATCATGTCGTTAAACCCAGAGGTGTTATTTCAAGTAAGCAAGGGCGTTAGGCTTTGGGACACTGGGCTAAAACCTGTGATACCAAAAGAAAATCTTTGTCTTAGGAATATATAGCAATAACGGGTGGCACCAAAAAGTTTCCCCTCCAAACTCTCTGATACGTGTTGCTGTTTAAATCCATAATGAACGCACTTGGTCCACGGTTCTTGGTTAAAGTGGTGCCCAGAAGAGACTAGTGGTTCCTTAGCACGGCATCAGTCCACACACGACATCAACGATAACAGCAGCTTACCTCTAGCCACCCTAGGCTGTCTAGGGCATTTTTGGTGGCCTCTGTGGTGGCCTCAGCCAATGGGTCCCATGGACGACAAAAGAGGCCCCCGGTACCTTGGTCAATCAATGCGATCACCAAAGCTTGCCGCGCGCCGTGACGGGCCAGACCGTTTCAACAAGACCATTGCGAATGCCGATCAGATAATCATGCAAGTTGCATGTTGGATCACAGTGGCCGGGGATCAGCCGTATGCGGTCTTTCAGATCAAGAACACCGCTTGGGTCAAGGATCATACCATGCTCGTCATTGCATCCAGTATAAGTCACGCCATCAACTCCATGCACTTTCGGCATCCCTGAATCCACAGCCGAGCTTTTGTGTCCAGCGTCACAAACCACGGTACCGGGTCGCGCCACTGACATCACTGTTGTCAGAACAAAGAGTGCGTTTTCGAAGGGAACAGCGGGTTGCCCGTCTTCGGCCTCAAGCGTCATGTAAGCGGCATCCATGAAGCAATAGGTGCCAGCCTGAAGTTCGGTGAACAGCCCTGATGCGGCTTCCATCTGGAAGGTGCCGGTGCCCGCGCCACTGATAATCTCACAGCTCAGATCGCGCTTTTCCAGTTCGGCCACGGTCTCACGAACTTTGGCAATGACCTGTGAAAATGCGGCGGCTCTCTCACTTGCTTTGACGTAGTGCTGTGCGGGTCCATGATAGGCCTGCAATCCATCAAATCGTAGATGTGTGTGCTGTGCGATAGCATGTGCAAGCCTTGCGGCATCGCTGCCCGGATTGATACCACACCGACCCGCACCGACATCAATCTCCACGAGGCACCCCAAGACTACGTTCTGGGCTTTGGCAGCCTTTGACAGATCAACGACATTCCTGATGTCATCGACGCAAACACGCAGTGTTGCTCGCTGGCTTAGACTGACAAGGCGTTCAATCTTGGACGGCGTGATGATCTGGTTGGAGATCAGAATATCGTTAAGCTCCGCGGCCACCAGCGCTTCGGCCTCAGACACCTTTTGGCAGCAAAAACCATACGCGCCGCCAATTTTCATCTGCTGATGTGCAACGCCAGCGGATTTATGGGCCTTTGCATGGGCACGCAATTTCACGCCGTTTGCCTCTGTAATGCTACGCATCTTTTTCAGATTTCTTTCGAAGGCATCAAGATCAACGATCAATGCGGGTGTTTCAATATCTACTTCGGACATCCCAACCCGCGCAGGAACGTCCAGCCCTACATCATTACGGATTCCGTTTACCATCCAATCACCCTCGGTAACCACAAG
>JAPKAD010000073.1 GCA_028825445.1 Octadecabacter sp. | reverse complement strand
TCTTCCTCTTCGCAATCATGATCGCTGCGATCGTCTTATTTTGGCTATGAGCCCTGAGTCTAATTTATTTATAATAAATATTTGATTACATCAGTTACTTGAATAATTTTTAGTAAGCCTGATAAATTGATATAATAAAGTTGGCAGGAAAAGTACTTAAATATGATATGAACCGATCAAGTCTAATAGACTTTCAAGAAATCTAGAGGTCTGCCTTAATTGGAAATTGTAGAATACTTTAAACGTTAAACAGGTTTAAGATGCTGCATTAGTGTAGAGGTGCTGCCGCTTCGCCAACACCTAGGCTTACTTTTCCAATACATCTTAATTTTAAACTAGATTGATTGTGGACCATTCTGTACCAAGTTATTGATATTATAAAATAATTTTTTGTCTGACAAGTCGTCGATACTAATGACCTCTTGCTATCACGTAAAATTATTTAGTTAAAAATACTCCATCCGACTTATGCAATAAAGTCCTTGTTTGATGAGCTTTGACATGGTAAAAAATGATAGGTCGCTATCGCTACCCAAATTTTTTAAAGACAATTTGGATGAAGCGATGACTGGCTTGGGATTTTCTGATTTGACTGAAGACGAAGCACTGTTGATCACACTTTATCGTGAATGGTTAGGTCAATATTTGTCTAGAGACACTTTTGAACTCAAAATGTCATTTATCTTAGCTAGTGATGCGATGCACCCCGTTATTGATGATGTTTTTGCTATTTTCCGACACATCACAACAGACATGATATATATTTGTGGTGTGGGAGATTTGCTGTGCGATCATGAAGAATTAGTATTGGATGCGGTGTCTGCACATTTATCAACAGTTGACAAAAAAGCAGACCAAAACAAGACAATAAATGTCAGATCTACGGAAGAAATTTCTCACACTGGCCGCGACGCCTTGAGGTCTCGGGTAAACCAGTCAAGTTGGCTTGTGGCGATTAACCTCTAAAATAACCGAATTAGGACTTAGTTTATTATTTGATTTTGCCTGTTCTTTTTACGGGCAGTTCGTCTTGTCGTAAATGGGTATCTTGAAATTACGTCGTGTAAGGTATACAATAGCATACAAAGCAAACGTCGTCGTCTTTAAAAACTGTTTGCGCCATAAATTATTAAATAGTTGAGACAAAAATGACGTTATATGCAGCCTACCTTGAAGAGATCGAGATGCGCAAAAAACAGGGTTTGAATCCCAAGCCGATTGACGGTGACGCGCTTACAAAAGAAATTATCGCACAAATTAAAAATGTTGAGCACGCGCATAGGGCGAAATCGCTGCAATTTTTAATTTATAATTCGTTGCCCGGCACGACGAGTGCTGCTGGCGAAAAGGCGCAGTTCCTGAAGGAAATCGTGATTGGTGAGAGCGTTGTCGAAGAAATACCGATACCGTTTGCATTTGAATTGTTGTCGCATATGAAGGGCGGACCTTCAGTCAAGGTTCTGCTTGATCTGGCGCTGGGCCATAATCCCCTCATTGCGGAGCAGGCGGGCGAAGTCCTCAAGACACAGTTCTTCTTATATGACGCGGACACCGATCGGCTGAAGGACGCGTATGAAAACGGGAATGCGATTGCACTCGATATCTTGCAAAGCTACGCTAAAGCAGAATTTTTTACTAAACTAGCAGACATCGAAGAAGAAATCAAAGTCGTGACTTATATCGCGGGTGAGGGTGACATTTCGACCGATTTGCTATCTCCGGGCAATCAGGCACATTCGCGATCAGACCGCGAACTGCATGGTAAATGTATGATTACACCCGAAGCGCAGATGGAAATCCAGAAGCTACAAAAACAGCACCCAAACAAACGCGTCATGCTAATTGCCGAAAAGGGCACGATGGGTGTCGGATCATCGCGCATGTCTGGGGTTAACAACGTGGCGCTATGGACTGGAAAACAGGCGAGTCCTTACGTGCCATTTGTTAATTTTGCGCCTGTTGTCGCGGGCACTAATGGGATTTCACCGATTTTTTTAACGACCGTTGGTGTGACCGGTGGTATCGGTGTCGATTTGAAAAATTGGGTTAAAAAGGTGGACAACAACAGCAAGCCGATCATAAACAATGATGGTAACGCTGTTCTTGAACAGACGTATTCTGTTGAAACCGGTACTGTTTTGACAATCAACACTAAAGACAAAAAGCTGTATGATCAGACTGGTGAGGAAGAACTAGTTGACATGGCCTCGTCGTTTACACCGCAAAAGCTCGAATTTATGAAAGCTGGTGGGTCTTATGCCATTGTGTTTGGTAAAAAGCTGCAAAGCATATCGTGCGAAATCCTCGGTGTTAAACTCAAATCTGCGTTTGCGCAGTCAAAAGAAATTACAAATCCTGGCCAGGGCCTGACAGCGGTTGAGAAAATTTTCAATGCAAACGCTGTTGGTGTCGCGCCAGGCACTGAGTTGCTCGCCGGTTCTGATGCGCGGGTAAGCGTTAATATCGTAGGTTCGCAAGACACAACCGGTTTGATGACCTCCCAAGAACTTGAATCGATGGCCGCAACAATCTTGTCCCCAACCGTGGACGGTGCGTATCAATCTGGCTGCCATACAGCGTCAGTCTGGGACGTGAAAGCGCAGGCAAATACGCCCAAATTGATGGAGTTCATGAACAAATTTGGCCTGATAACCGCGCGTGATCCAAAGAGTGTCTATCATGCAATGACAGATGTTATTCATAAGGTTTTAAATGATCTAACAGTAGATGACTGGGCGATTATTATCGGTGGTGACAGCCACACACGGATGTCTAAAGGTGTAGCATTCGGGGCCGATTCAGGCACTGTGGCGCTTGCCCTTGCAACGGGTGAAGCGACGATGCCGATACCAGAATCCGTCAAAGTGACATTCAAAGGACGTATGGCTGATCACATGGATTTTCGCGATGTGGTGCACGCCACGCAGGCGCAAATGCTCCAGCAATTTGGGGACAATGTGTTTCAGGGCCGCATTATCGAGGTCCATATTGGCACGCTGCTGGCTGACCAAGCATTTACTTTTACGGACTGGTCTGCGGAAATGAAGGCCAAGGCATCGATTTGTATTTCAGAAGACGCGACGCTGATCGCCTCGCTCGAAATAGCTAAAAATCGTATTCAAATTATGATCGACAAAGGTATGGATAACGCTGAACAGATGCTGAAAGGTTTGATTTCAATTGCGAATAAGCGTATTGACGAAATAACATCTGGGGAAAAGCCGGCGCTTATTCCTGATGATAATGCTAAATATTTTGCTAAAGTCATTGTCGACCTCGATGCGATTATCGAGCCAATGATTGCGGACCCCGACGTTGCAAACGCAGATGTGTCAAAGCGCTATACCCACGATACAATCCGCCCTATTTCTTACTATAATGCGAAAAAGAAAGTGGATTTAGGCTTTGTCGGATCCTGCATGGTGCACAAGGGCGATGTGAAGATCGTAGCGCAAATGCTGCGCAACCTTGAAGAAGAAAATGGCAAGGTCGAATTCAAGGCGCCATTGGTGGTTGCGGCGCCTACTTATAACATCATTGATGAGCTTAAAGAAGAAGGTGATTGGGCGGTTCTCCAAAAGTATTCAGGTTTTGAATTCGACGACGCAGCCCCCAAAGGTAATGCGCGGACAGTATACGAAAATATACTGTATCTTGAACGCCCAGGTTGTAACTTATGCATGGGAAATCAAGAAAAAGCTGCAAAAGGTGACACTGTTTTGGCGACATCCACTCGCTTATTCAAAGGGAGGGTTGTCGAAGATGCCGATGGAAAAACAGGAGAATCTTTATTGGCCTCAACACCTGTTGTTGTGTTGTCCTCAATCCTTGGGCGGACTCCAACTTTGGATGAATACAAAGCGGCGGTTAAAGGAATTGATCTAACAAAATTTGCACCACCACTACCGAAACCAGCCTCAACGGCATCGGCGCATTTTTAATAAAAAAACATAATGTATCAACGTTTGGTCATAAATATAAAATTGCACTTTTCCCTTTTACGGGGCAGGTTAGCGACTAATTAGCCAGCTCCAAGCGCCAGCGCGATATTTAAAATTGGGGCGTTGAGATGTTTGATACGAAATATAATCAGGAAGCCTTCGCAGATTTGCCAGGTGTCACTTTTTCCGTGATCCGGCAAATGGTTTTAGGGCATGCCAAGCTAGCAAAACTGAAAGTTCTTGAAGACGTTGAACAGTCCCTAACCGTTGAGACACAACATGGTTTGATCGGGATACGCGCCGGTCATTCTACATCAGTTTCTGCAATGGTCGCAGCGAATAATGAACGCTGGTTATTCATTATGAAAACTGCAGTTGTTGAACAGTTGCGTCAGGTGATGCCGACAGTTGCTGACGCGATGCGATGGTCGAATGGCCCTGCAGAAGGGACGCTACCCCTAAATTTTATATTTGTGCGGGTTATCTCAGTGGTCCCACTCGGTTCAGTCTTTTTGCGCGTCATGTTGGAGGGGGACGATCTTTCAAGTTATGGTGACGATGCCATTCATTTTCGCTTGCTTCAGCCATCGCAGGACGGTCAGCCATTATGGCCCACGGTCGCGGCGAATGGGTCGACCGTTTGGCCTGACGGCGAAGGGGCGCTGCACAAACCTGTCTACACAGCACGCTCAATTAATTATAGCACAAATACGTTGGAATGCGATGTTTTCATTCATGATGGTGGACGAACATCTGATTGGGCACAGCTGGTCTTAAGTGACAACGGCTCCCACCAAATTGTGGGTTTGGTTGGGCCATTAGGGGGAGGAATATTAAACACAGATAAAGTTCTAATGGCCAGCGACGAAACTGGATTTCCAGCAGTTGCACGTTTGTTGGAGAACTTATCACCCAATGTAAAAGGGCAATTATTTCTCGAAGCGGATGATGGCGCGGCGTGTGAATACCCGTTCACCATTCCTGTAGGAATTGAGGTTGTGTGGCTCGCACGTAAGGCACATGAAAAACTTGCAGATGCTGTGCTTACGGCAATGCCCCACCACAGTGATTCTAAAATTTGGTTTGCGGGTGAACGAGAACAGGCCCGTAGGGTGCGGGACGCAGCTAAGGCGACAGGCCACGACGCTAAAGATTTACGTATTTCGGGGTTTTGGTCTGCTAACAGCTAACGCGTTGAGCGTGAAAATGGTTCATTGCGTCAGATTTCTGTAAACGCGCTGAATAAATGCCGACCCTCACCCCTATCTCTTATAGGTGCTGGTTTTGCAAGCTGAGTCTTACGGGTGTACATTGGATTAATGCTGATCCCAGGTTGCTCAGCCATTTTGTTGACTGCGTATTAGTGCCTGACGACCTGCATCAAAACACCTCGTTTGAAAATATCCGAAACCGCATCTCCTTTTAATATCCCGCTCTTCTTGGTTCCAAAATAATTAAGTTGAGCGTCTGCAGATCTTGGATCACATCTTATATTTAATAAATACAATGCTGACATTCGTCCGGGTCAATATGTTAATATTGAGTGCTTTCATATTCTTGGATGAACCAATCAAGTTTTTTTAAGCTACGCTGTGTTAGCTTTTATAACGTTCCTAAACTGGCAAAATTTAATTTGTACTTGCTTTTCTGATTGAAATACTCAGGTATAGGCAATAACGTTCATACGTACGTCGAGCCCTGTTTTTAAAACTGCCAGATAGATGAACATTCTAATGTAAACAGAGGTCCGATTATGACGAATAGTAATGCGAATATGCACTGTAACCGCGTGCTTCAGCCAAAAGAAATAATGCGAACCGATGCCCGTCATGATGAGGTCGAGGGTGATCTTTTGACCATCGCGCGGTTCTACTTTCAATCTTTTGCACTACCAGATTCGCAAGCGTGGATTGATGGGATTGGATGGGCAGAAACCTCGTTTGGTGACGTTGAAGGGCCTTTAATTGGTACGCGGCTGCTGTGCGCGCTAATGGCTGTGCGCCATGCGCGCCGGTCAGTGTATTGTTTTAACTCACCGACATGTCCTGACTGTGCTGCTATAGTGACTGAGCATGAACGTAGGTTTATGTCAGCTGTGCATGCCGTGCGTAAAGGTCGGATGGGGCAGGCCCGCACGGAGTTGATGATGTTGTGTGAAGGTAACGACACCGAGCCAGCATTAGATGCTTTAACGCGGCTTGCATCAGTGCTGCCAGAGTTGGCTCGCGCAAATGAAGAGGTGGCCTATGTCTAATCTCTGGAACAAGCTTCTAGCGATAGGCAAACTGGCCCAATTAATGGGTTCTAGCCTGAAGTTAAGGTTGCGTGAGGCACCAGAGGTAAACATGCGGCTTGCGGGAAAATCAGCGGTACCCATTCAGACGTTTGTCCTAAATATTTACCTAGAAGTCATACTCAGTATTATGGCATTATTGCCAAAGTGCGTTTATTTCCAGAGGCGCTGAGTTTGACTTTTATACATACCGACATAGTTCCGCAGATCATTCAGTTGGATGCTGTTAGTAAAGCACTTCTACCTGTCGTAAGACATTTTTTAGATGCGTTCTTAAGGTCAGACACGCAAGGATGGCGCTATGCATTCGCGGCTGCGTCGGGCAAATGGGGTGAAGCGCGTGGCCTATCGATTGCCTATGACACACAGATGTTTTTAGAAACTATTCTGCGCAGCCGTCCCGTTCCCTTAACCTATTATGATCCATTAGATATTGATTTACGCGAACATCTGACTACCGATGAAGTTGATGTGCTATCGCTCCTTGCGGCTATGCGCGCGGACAAAACATCGCAGGCCCGTGAAATTCTGGTACGCCTAACAGGTGGTCAAATTCCACCTCGCATTGTGGAGCAAGGGCTTTCGTTAGCGGCACGGCTTGATCCAGATACACACAAAACCAGACCGCCGAAACGGCCACAGCTCAAAGTTGTTCGATCATAATGATCTGGCTGAGAAGTTTGGACTTTATCAGCCAAACGTACTCATAAAATAGCCAGTGGCCAGAAACAGACTCATACCAATAACACAACTGAGATAGATGTTTAGTTAACTTGTCTTCCATAGCGTTTACAACGGTAGCCACCGATGGTGCTGTCGAACCTCCAGGATAAGGCTTTGGACTAAGCGTCCAAATAGCTAATTGGGAAAATGCCAATGTTAAGTATGGTAATGTTGTTAGCCAGTCGAATTTAAAAGTGCGGCGGTGCAAAATTATTGAAGCCGTTGATCTACGCGAAACTGATAATGATGGTCGTTATATTAGCCACCATAGCTCTTATAGATTAACAATATAATTTTGATAAATTTTACATGTAATAATGAAATTTAATGTGAAATACGTCTTCAACCAAAAATAAAAATGTAGCCAACAAGATCAAGGATAATTTTAGATTGTAAGTATGCACTGTCTAATTTTTTAGTACCACTTCCGTCCAAGGTCTTCGACATATGTTATGTTCAATATTAGTAATTATAATTTCTTGCCGTTTCCACGTACAGGCATGTCTGATTTAGAGTGAAAAATTATTTATATAAATGTTGGACCACACTATTTATACGAAGGTCCGCTTTTTTAAAAAGCATATTGAACTTCCCAATGTTGGCTCACCCTGCCATCCAAAGTAATGCACCAATGGTGATTGTACCGATAAACAATGTTTCGATTACCAATAATGAAATGGCTGGAAAGCCGATGTGTGCCACTTCGCGCAAGGACGTCTTTAAGCCGACGGCAGCGATGGCTGTAAGCAATGCCCAGCGGGATAGTTCAGCGGCAAATTCTGTGATGTCCGTAGAGAAAACCCCGAGTGAATTTAGCGTTAGTAGTACCACGAAACCAACGACAAAAGTGGGTACCAATGCTGGGCGCTTACCCGTGCTATCTTTCCCTCCTAGGCGGCGGATCACGATGGTGGCCACAAGGATTACCGGTGCCAACATCGCCACACGGATCAGTTTGACAACTGTGGCTATGTCACCGGTCTCTTCAGAAATGGAAAATCCTGCGCCAACAACTTGAGCCACATCATGAATAGTTGCGCCAATGAACACGCCAGAAAACTGTGTGTTAAATCCGATGGTGGCTGCCACGATTGGATAAACGATCATCGCGATTGTGGAGAGCAGCGTAACACCGACCACTGTGAAGACTAGTCGCTCTTCTGTCCGCTCATCGTGGGGTAAAATTGCTGAAATTGCCATGGCGGCAGATGCGCCACAAATTGCGACAGATCCCGCGGAAAGAAATGCGAACCGCGGCCCGTGCCCGAAAAGAAATGCGATTGACATACCAAATAAAATGGTCGCAACCACACCTCCAATTACAAGTGCTACAATGGGCCAACCTAGAGCTGCGGCCATTTCAAAACTGATGCGCATTCCCAGCAATGCTACACCAAACTGCAGTACTGGACGGGCAGAAAACGCTATACCAGCACGACAGGGGCCTTCTTCTGACAGGAAATTCAAAGTGGTTCCAAATAAGAGTGCCATGAGCATCGCAGGTGCACCGTAATGTTCGGATATAAATTGCGCAGCCAGCGCGATTAAAATTGAGATCAGAAGTCCAGGAAACAGGGCTTTGGTTGCGTTCAGGCGGGTGGTTAGAAAATTCGTCATATTCAGTCCTAATCTGGATGTTTTGAATGCGCCGTAAAGTTGGTGCTTGCATCGCATAATAAACCTGACTATTATTATCAAGTATTAAGAAATTATGCGGCACAAGCGCTTAAAGCCAGATTGTAAATCCTTTGTGGCACTGAGAAATTCAACATACGGTGGAACTTCATGGCCCCAATAAGGCATCCCCATTCAGACCATATGCCCGCTGGTCAAATTCAATATCAAACTCTTGATCAATTATCATTTGATATGGCAGAAACACACATCCTTACCATAGCACGTTTATTTTTTGTGAGCTTTCACCATCCCAAGTCACAGGCATGGATGTCTGCAATTTTTACTTCTGAAGATTTGTTTGGCGAAGCACAAGGCGCAAAGATTGCCGCACAGATTTTACAGACAGTTAATTCTGTTCGCCACGTTCGACGTTCAGGGTTCAGCTATTGTGATCCAAACTGCGAGGATTGCGCGCAGTTTGTTACCAAGGAAGAACGATACCTAGTTCTGGCACTGCATTGCCTGCGGCGTGGAAAGCTATCAGACGCGCGCACACAAGCGATGTTGCTGTGTCAGGGTGGGGATTATACCCAATTTATGGGTATGCTTGGGCTATTGGTAAAAAGTTTTGAAGAAGAAGAAGCTTCTGAATAAGGACTCCAAAAA
>JAPKAD010000072.1 GCA_028825445.1 Octadecabacter sp. | reverse complement strand
CGTGCATTGATTGCGGCAGAATGCATCGGAGATGGATACTGGTTCACAGACAAAGTCACCAAATACGTCTCTGAGCGTGAAGTATTTGGACGCCCCATCGGACAGAACCAAGGTGTGCAATTTCCAATTGCAGAAGCCTATATCGAAGTCGAAGCTGCAAACTTGATGCGATATAAGGCCTGCGCATTGTACGACGCGGGTCAGCCATGTGGAGCAGAAGCGAACATGGCGAAATACCTCGCGGCAAAAGCGAGCTGGGAAGCAGCAAATGCCTGTATTCAATTCCATGGGGGTTTTGGCTTTGCCAATGAATATGACGTTGAACGTAAATTCCGTGAAACTCGACTTTATCAAGTAGCTCCCATCTCAACCAATTTGATTTTATCTTATGTAGCTGAACACATTTTAGATATGCCGAGATCATTTTAAATGTTGCCGTTAGAAGGTCTTGAAGTTGTCGCTATCGAACAAGCGGTAGCGGCCCCTTTTGCATCATCTCGGCTAGCTGATGCTGGTGCGCATGTCGTAAAGATCGAACGTCCAGAAGGAGATTTTGCCCGAGGTTATGACGACGTAGCTGCGGGGCAATCAAGCTATTTTGTCTGGCTTAACCGAGGCAAAAAAAGTGTGACGCTAAATTTGGCTTCAGACACTGGCAAGGCTGCGCTGGGGGTACTTCTAAAAAAGGCAGACGTGTTAATCCAAAATTTGAAGCCTGGGGCACTGGCACGCTTAGGGTTTGACCCAAAGCAGTTAGCAGACGAATTTCCACGGCTTATTTCCTGCTCAATTTCGGGTTATGGAGATGTGGGTCCATTGGCTGATCGCAAGGCTTACGATCTGTTGATCCAAGCCGAAAGTGGCCTGTGTTCGATTACTGGAGGCCCGTCTGAAGCTGCTCGCGTCGGTATGTCCATTGTTGATGTTGCTACTGGCGCGACAGCTTACTCTGCGATTCTCGAGGCGTTGATCCGTCGCGGAATTACAGGACAAGGCGCACAGATCTCTATATCGATGTTTGATGTGATGGCTGACTGGTTGACGGTGCCATTACTAAATTATGAAGGAGGCAAAAGTCCCAAGCGTGTTGGTCTGGCGCATCCTTCAATTGCACCATACGGGGTATTTCAGCCCAAATCTGGGGCACCGATCCTAATCTCGGTTCAAAGCAACCGCGAATGGGTTGAACTCTGTGCAAATTTCTTAGGTAATCCGTCCCTCGGCACGGACACGCGTTTTTCGACCAATGTGGCGCGGGTGTCAAACCGCGCAGAAACTGATGCAGTCGTGGCTGAGGCTTTTGGTCGTTATGACAGTGCGACCGCTATCGCACTGTTAGTTAAAGCCAATATTGCACTGGCTTCAGTCAATGATATGGCAGGCCTTGCAGACCATCAACATCTGCGGCGCATTACGGTTGATAGCCCGAATGGCCCTATTTCCTTTCCGGCTCCTGCAGCAATATTTGCGAATGAAATACGCAGCTATGGCCCTGTGCCTGCCCTCAACGCGTTGAAAGAAGTTTGATGATTTTGAATATTAATTAGATTCGCCAATGAATTAAATAATTTAACAAAATAGGGCATCTTTTCGATAAAATTGGTGTGAGTGTCTAACACTACTTTTAGGTGCGCATCGGGAACGAAAGTTGAAGATGTTGCATCACAAAACCCTAAAACACTTTTTAATAAGTAATATTATTTTAAATGTGATGATGATCTACACATGCATGGTCTTGGCTTTTCAAAAAGTAAGGTCAGAGCTGATACATCTGCGCTTCACTTATTAAATAAAGAATGCTCATTTTATGTCTCTAAACTTTGAAAGTTTGACTCACGCAGCGCATACTCGCATCGTAGCTCGGTTGCTTTTTTTATTAATCGCTTCGTTAAGGTTACGTCTTGACTGGTGCCAGGGTCTCACGAAGAATAATTTCAGTTTTGAGCTGTAGGGACTTCAGTGGTGTGCCATTTTTAACATGATCTGCAAGGATGTGACCTGCGCGGCGACCCATATCACGATGCGGCACGCGAACGGTTGTTAGGGATGGATAAGCCACTTGCGCAAGTTCAATATCATCAAAACCTATGATCGATACGTCCTGTGGTACAGCGATCTTTAACTCTCGCGCACGGCGAAGTGCTCCGACAGCTAAGACGTCATTACCACATAATACAGCTGTTGGTCTTGGGCCGTTGCCCATGAGGCTATCAAAAGCTTTAGCGCCTTCATCGATGCCGTAGTTGGTTTCTATAACGCTCAGATCACTAGTGTTTAATGCGGCAGACTTCATAGCATCCTTAATTCCGTCAAGTCGTGCAGCCGCTCGATCATTCTGGAAAGTAATTGCAGAAATAAACCCAAGTCTGGTGTGGCCGAATTCAATGACCTTCATTGCCATTTCCATCATTGCGACCCTGTTGTCGAAGCCCACTGATGGTTGAGTAATTTTTTCATCAAAAACCCAAGTGATCAATGAAGGAACCCCTTGGGTTTCAAGGAAGCGATAGATGTCTGCTTCCCTCTCATGGCCGATCAAAAGAAGTGCATCTGCACCGCGTGCGACCAGTGATCTAATCTGTTCTTCTTCAACATCAGGGCGGTAAGATGTACTGGCCACAAGCATTGTAAACCCATGTAATCGCAATTCTTTTTGAAATGCCTCAAGGCCGCGCGCAAACATTGCATTTTCCATCGTTGGAATAATTGCACCAATTGTGTTTGTCCGCCGTGCTGCCATCGCTTTGGCGCCGAAGTTAGGTGAGTAGCCAAGCTCTTTGATGGCTGCCATAACCTTGTAATAGGTTTTTTTCGCGACTTGATCAGGAAAGTTCATGCAGCGCGATACAGTCGCTGTCGACACGTCAGCGGCAACGGCGACATCATAAAGAGTAGGGGCTGGCCTTTTCAGGTTCATTCTGGTCCTTGGCGTATGGTTGGGTAAGTGTATTAATGATTTACTTGATTTATTTCAAACCAACCAGCTGCAATATGCAATGGCTTGCATTAGACAAATGCAATGGCTTACATGGGTGATACATTTTAGAGTATCAATTGTCGCTGGGTGTTAGTGCTCATCTGCGATGTCCCGACCACCAGACATAAGGCGACCAATATATGGCCCGTATTTATCTCAAGAAAGCAACGCTGACGGCCCAATCTGGCGCGTCAGATGTTCATGACATAGTAAACGGTATTCTTACAGACATTGAGGCGGGTGGCGACGACACAGCCCGTGAATACGCGGTTAAGTTTGATAAGTATGATGGAAACATCATCTTGACGGATGAAGAAATCCAAGAGGCCTGCGACCGGGTGCCCGAGAAACTTAAACAGGATATTCAGTTTGCCCATGACAACGTGCGTCGATTTGCTGAGGCACAAAAGAGCACAGTAAAAGACATTGAATATGAAATCACTCCTGGATTAATTGCAGGACAGAAAGCGATCCCAGTGGATGCAGCTGGATGCTATGTACCCGGGGGACGGTATAGCCATATTGCAAGTGCAATAATGACAGTGACAACGGCAAAGGTTGCGGGGTGCAATCACATTACAGCAACATCGCCGCCGCGCCCTGGTTTAGGTGTGGCTCCCGCAATTGTTTATGCGGCATACATTTGTGGTGCTGACAAAATTATGGCGCTAGGCGGTGTTCAAGGTATCGCCGCAATGACTTTTGGCTTGTTCGGCTTACCAAAGGCAAACATCCTTGTAGGACCGGGTAATCAGTTTGTCGCTGAGGCAAAACGCATTCTGTTTGGTCGTGTTGGTATCGACATGATCGCTGGCCCAACTGACAGCTTGGTCTTGGCCGATAAAGCTGCTGATCCGCATATTGTTGCGACAGATTTAGTCAGCCAAGCGGAGCACGGATATAATTCGCCTGTATGGTTAGTAACGGACGACGTAGAATTGGCCAAAGATGTTATGGCCCGCGTTCCTGTGCTGATTGACGATTTGCCAGAACTGAATCGTGAGAACGCATTTGCCGCTTGGCGTGATTATGCTGAAGTCATTGTGTGTAAAGATCGCGAAGACATGGCGGCCTGTTCAGACGAATACGCGCCTGAACATTTAACCGTTCAAGCCGAAGACCTTGATTGGTGGCTGGGCCGTTTGTCGTGTTACGGCTCGCTGTTCTTAGGCGAAGAAACAACCGTATCTTACGGTGACAAGGCGTCAGGGACGAATCATGTTCTGCCAACGTCTGGCGCTGCGGGCTACACGGGTGGTTTGTCCGTTCACAAGTACATGAAAATTGTCACATGGCAGCGATCAACACGGGATGGGTCCAAGCGTGTTGCTGAAGCGACAGCCCGTATTTCGCGGCTAGAAGGAATGGAAGGCCACGCGCGCGCAGCAGATGTTCGTCTGGCTAAGTATTTTCCAGATGAAACGTTTGATCTCAGCGCAGATGGTTAATCCGGATACTCTTTTTGATCTGAGCGGCAAGGTTGCCTGCATCACCGGGGCCAGTTCAGGTCTGGGGCGGCGTGCGGCGCTTGTTCTGGCGGAAGCTGGGGCCAAGGTCGTGGCCGTGGCACGGCGTGCTGATGCCTTGGACAACCTGTGCCATGATATTGGTGTGGTTGCAGCAGCAGTGGCCGCTGATGTCGCAGACCGAGACCAGATGGAAAGCTTGGTATCAAAAATCTCTGCACCCTTTGGTGTGCCCGATATTATTGTGCACGCTGCAGGTATCAACACCCGAGAACAGGCTGATGATGTAACGCCCCAAGGATGGGATCAGACGCTGGCGCTCAACATCACCGCGCCGTTTTTCCTCAGCCAAGCCATGGTCCCCGCGATGAAAGCAAAGGGCTGGGGCAGAATTGTGAACTTTGCGTCACTGCAAACGACACGCGCCTTTTCGGGTGGTATCGCTTATGGTACATCAAAGGGTGGTATCGCCCAGCTGACCCGCGCCATGGCTGAAGCATGGTCTAAAGATGGGATTACCGCCAATGCAATTGGCCCAGGGTTTTTTCCAACCGAACTAACAGGTCCTGTTTTTGCAGACCCCGAACGCGCTGCACGCAATGCGGCACAGACATGCATTGGGCGAAACGGTGCACTTAACGATATTGATGGGCCATTATTGTTTTTATGCTCAAATGCATCTGCCTATGTTACGGGTCAAGTCTTGATGGTTGATGGAGGATATACAGCAAAATGAAAGCACTCGTTTATGACGCTGTTGAAACATTGGTTTACCGCTCCGTGCCCGATCCAGTTGTGGCGGTTGGCCAAAGCCTGATCCGCATTGGGGCATCAGGAATTTGCGGTTCTGACATGCATGCTTTTTTGGGCCATGACGAACGTCGTTCCGCACCGTTGATCCTCGGCCATGAAGCGGCGGGAACGATTATTGGTGGGCCAAAAAACGGTGAGCGGGTTACAATCAATCCGTTGGTGTCATGTGGTTCTTGTCGTGCCTGCAAGTCTGGGCGTGATAACCTTTGCCCCGATCGGATGATTATTTCGATGCCGCCGCGCGAAGGTGCGTTTGCCGAAATGGTCGTCATGCGGGACGAAAACCTTGTATCTGTGCCCAGTGATGTTCCTTTGCGTAAAGCGGCTCTGGCTGAACCTCTGGCCTGTGGTTGGCATGCCGTACGCCTTGGGTCAGAAATTTTGAGCATGCCATTGGAGCAGGCTGAATGCCACGTCATTGGTGGTGGCGCGATTGGTGTTGGCGCAGCTCTTGCACTGTGTGCGTTTGGTGCAACCAAGATCACTGTCTCCGAACCTAACGCTGTACGGCGCGCAAGGCTGGATCAAATTGATGGTTTTGATGCTGTCGCACCAGGTGATGTAAAGCATGCCGATTTAGTAATCGATGGCGTAGGTTATGCAGCCACCCGTGAAGAGGCGACAGCAATCACTCGACCTGGTGGAGTCATCATGCACATTGGCTTAGGTGGGGGTGAGGGTGGTCTTGATATTCGCCGCATGACCCTGCAGGAAATCGCATTTGTAGGCACATACACCTACACCGCACAAGATTTCCGAGACACAGCTGCGGCTATCTTTGATGGTCGCCTAGGTGCGCTGGACTGGACAGAGCAACGACCCCTTAATAACGGACATCAAGCGTTTGCTGACATTCGTGCAGGCAAAGTTGCTGCACCTAAAATTATTCTTGAACCTAACCCATGACCCGATCCGAAGGAGCGACCCTTGAGCATTGATAAGAAAATTGTGGACGATCTAGTGGCGAACGACGTGTCGTTCGTCACCACTGTTCCGTGCAAACAACTGGCTGGTGTAATTGAAGAAGTCGAAGCACGTGAAGAGATTTTCCATATTCCATCTAATAATGAAAATGAGGGCATGGGGCTGTGTGCGGGTGCGTGGATGGGTGGTAAACGTCCCTGCATCATCATGCAAAACACAGCTATTGGTGTGACGATCAACACATTGGCTACGTTGACGCAGTTTTACCGTATGCCATTGCCAATGTTGATTTCCTATCGTGGTGAGTTGCGTGAACCTGTTTCCTGCCAAGTTGAGATGGCGGTTCATACCAAGGCGCTGCTAGACCAGCTGCATATCCCAACCTATCACTTTCATCGTGAATCTGATGCGGATGAGCTCGACGCCATCCTGAAATATACTTTCATGTGCAATAAGCCGGTCGCAATCTTGACCGATGCATCTTTTTGGGGAGGCTACGGCGACCAATGATTAGATCTGAAATCCTGCGCGATATCGCGCCAATCCTTCGTGACCAACTGGTCGTCTGTAACATCGGTCTGCCCAGCCAAGAGCTGCATATGATAGATGATCAACCTACAAACTTTTACATGCTGGGTACGATGGGGCTATCGTCATCTATCGGGCTGGGACTGGCCTTGGCCCAAGATAAAATTGTCATTTCGATTGATGGTGATGGGTCCGTGCTGACCAATCTTGGTACATTGCCGACAATCGCTAACAACGTGACTGATAACTATATTCTAATGATCATCGATAATGGGTCTTACGGGTCAACTGGTGATCAGCCAACCTATGCTGGTATGAAAACCAAACTTGAAAAAGTGGCTGAGGCCTGTGGTTGTGAGAACGTCGTTGTCTGTCAAGATGTAGACACTGGTAAGATCCTGCAAGCTGCGATTGATAGTAAAAAAATGACTGTAATCGTTGTTAAATGTGACAGTGGCAACATCAAACTGCCAGTTATCACTATGGACCCTGTCGTGATCCGGGATCGGTTCATGAAAGCGGTCGCAAGCTAAATGACAACAGGTATTCATTCTAGCGCAGATGCGCGGCGCATTGCACGTCGCCGTTTGCCTTGGATGGTATTTGACTACATTGATGGGGCTGCCGGCCGCGAAATTGGGGCCGCGCGTAATCGTGCCGCCTTTGACGATTTGGAACTACGGCCGCGTATTTTGCGCGATGTTAGTGCCCGATCATTGGCTGTCCCTCTGTTCGGAGACACGGCCAAGGTACCTTTTGGAATTAGTCCAATGGGCATGTGCAATCTATCCGCCCCGGGTGCTGACATGATGCTTGCGCGACTAGCTGCACGCGAAAAAGTACCACTTGGCGTTTCGACTGTGTCGTCCACTGCGATGGAACCATTGATTGAGGCTGCTGAGGGAAACGCATGGTTTCAGTTATATTTTACGGGTGACGGGGACGGTACGTTCAAACTCGTCGAACGTGCCAAAGCAGCTGGGTATGAAACCATCATCCTGACAGTCGATGTCCCCGAAGTGGGCCGTCGACCACGTGAATTGCGCCACGGGTTCACGATGCCTTTCAAGATTGGTCCGCGGCAGTTTGTCGACTTTGCTTTGCACCCACGTTGGTCGTTGACGGCACTGGTCAAGGGCAAGCCACAAATGGCAAATTTCGACATGGATGGTTATGAATTTGATCGAACGGAAAGCCGTGCCAAGGCAGATTGGGACACGCTTTCACAGCTGCGTAACATGTGGCCGGGAAAGCTTGTCGTCAAGGGTGTGTTGGATGTTCAAGATGCGCGGGCGCTAAAAGAAGCTGGTGTTGACGCAATTCAAGTGTCGAGCCACGGGTCACGACAGCTTGATAGCGCTCCGTCACCGATTAAGGCGTTGGCTGATATACGCCGAGCCGTTGGTCCAGATTTCCCTCTTTTCTATGACACAGGTCTGCGCAGTGGCGAAGATGTGGTGAAAGCGTTTGAACAAGGCGCAAACTTTACCTTTTTAGGGCGTATTTTGCAATTTTCGATTGCTGCTGCTGGGGAAGAGGGTCTTGCCGCATTGTGGGATGTGTTGAAAAATGAGACAAGTATTACGCTTGCTCAAATCGGCAAAACGTCAGTGTTGGATCAAGTTTAAAACAAAGTGATGTAGTTGACACAAACTGCTCCTCGCAGTTTGGTGAGTGGCCTGTAGGAAACTGGTAATTCGCCCAAAACGCCCCATATCTTAAGCTAACGCAAGGAAAAGGTGTGTTTCAACATGACCAAATACGATAAGAACCCAGATGTTATTGCAACGCTCACGCCTGAGCAGTTCCATGTGACGCAAGAAGGCGGCACGGAACGTCCTTGGACTGGCGCATACTTGGACAACAAAGAAGTCGGTATCTATGTTGATATCGTTTCAGGTGAGCCGCTCTTCGCGTCATCGGATAAGTTTGAATCTGGCTGTGGTTGGCCCAGCTTTACGAAACCGATAGAACCAGAGCACGTAAATGAGTTGACTGACAGCACGCTTGGTATGATCCGCACCGAAGTCCGTTCAACTTATGGTGACAGTCACCTTGGGCATGTATTTTCAGATGGTCCACAAGACCAAGGCGGATTACGCTACTGCATTAATGGGGCGTCACTGCGATTTATTGCCAAGGCTGACATGGATGCCGAAGGGTATGGCGGATTTAGTAACCAAGTGGAGGACGCATAGATGTCAAATAATGAACGTGCAGTACTAGCTGGTGGATGTTTTTGGGGCATGGAAGACCTTATCAGAAAGCTGCCAGGTATTGTATCAACCCAGGTGGGCTATACGGGGGGTGATGTTACTAATGCGACTTATCGCAACCACGGGACTCACGCCGAAGGGATTGAAATTATCTTTGATCCGGCGCAAACCACCTATCGTCAACTTCTGGAATTTTTCTTTCAAATCCACGATCCGTCAACCATGAACCAACAAGGTAATGATCGTGGAATGTCCTATCGTTCTGCGATCTATTATGTGGATGAGTTTCAAAAAGAAGTTGCCAGCGACACAATCAAAGACGTGGATGCATCTGGTCTTTGGCCGAATAAAGTTGTCACTGAGCTGGATCCGGTGAGTGAGTTTTGGGATGCAGAGCCTGAGCATCAGGATTATCTTGAGCG
>JAPKAD010000112.1 GCA_028825445.1 Octadecabacter sp. | reverse complement strand
AGTATCCAACCGCCATTCCGTCTTTTCTAGGGTCCGATCCCCCAGCATATCCACCATCTGGCAAGCGATGAATAAGTTGCGCGCCACCAAATCCGAAAGCCGCGTCTGGTTCTTCGAAGGACAGGTCATGCCCCATTGCCGTTAAAGCATCACAAATCAGTTTTGACAAAGTGGTTTCGCAGGCAACACCCAGCCCTTCGGTAATCCGCCAACGCGGTGCATCAACGGCCATTTGTACCTCTTGCCCCCACAACTGCGTACGAAGAACCATTTGCAGATGCCCCTGCGCTTGCATCGGCCCACCCATAACCCCAAAGCTCATCAGCGGCTTGTCTGGCCCCATCAGAAACCCCGGGATAATGGTTTGGAAAGGGCGCTTGTTCGGGCCAACATAATTTGGGCTATTGGGGTCAAGCGAGAAGCCAAAGCCCCTGTTCTGCAAGTGGATCCCCGTACCTGGCACAACCACGCCTGATCCAAAGCCAGCATAGTTTGACTGAATGAAGGATACCATCATCCCTGACGCATCAGCTGCGGTCAGGTAAACAGTGCCGCCATCTTTAGGGGCGCCAACACCAAAGTCTTGCGCTTTTTTAGGGTCTATCAGCTTGGCACGTGCTGCCAGATAATCGTCATTCAATAAGTCATCTGCCGTGACTGCTGCCATATGATCGCCGTCAGCCACATATTCTTCAGCGTCCCATAGGGCCAGTTTCATCGCCTCGATCTGCAGGTGAATGGCCAGTGGATCGTCCGCATCCTTTTGGCGAATATCGGTGTGGGACAAGATGCCCAAAGCCATTAGTGCAGCGATGCCCTGACCATTTGGTGGGATCTCGTGCAAGGTCACGTCATCAAATCCTTTAGAAATTGTGCCACACCAATCAGGTTTATGTGCCGCGAGATCATCAAGTGTCATCGCACCACCATGTGCCTTGGACGACGTCACAATTGCCTGCGCCAAAGCACCCTCATAAAACGCTTTACCGCGTGTTTCTGCAATTTGACGCAAAGTTTGCGCCAATGATGGATTGGAAAATCTCTCCCCGGCTTGGGGCGTTTGACCGTTCGGCGCGAAGTGGTCTGCGAACCCCGGTTGCTTGGATAGAATTCCCAGCCCACGCGCCCAAAGTTGGGCAATCTTTGGGCTTACGATAAAACCGTTTTGTGCGTATGAAATCGCGGGTTCGAACAAAGCTTCAAAAGGTAGCTTGCCGAACCGTTCAGAAATCGAAACCCAAGCAGACACGGCGCCCGGAACGGTGACGCTTTCCCACCCATGTATCGGCATTTCCTCCAACCCCGCAAAGCGTTCAGGCGACCAATCAGTAGGTGACCGCCCTGATGCGTTCAAGCCATGTAATTTCTCACCGTCCCAAAGGATTGCAAATGCGTCGGACCCAACCCCGTTTCCAGTTGGTTCTACGACAGTCAACGCAATCGCCGTGGCTATGGCTGCGTCAGCAGCGTTACCCCCCTTGGTCAACATGCTCAGCCCAGCCTGTGCTGCGAGTGGTTGTGACGTAACAACCATATTGTCGGCCAAAATGGCCGAACGGCGAGACGGGTAGGAATGGGACGTTCGCAGTTTCAAATCATGTTCCTTTTGGTATTTTTGTTTAGCATTTCAATTTTTTATACTATTTTACCGTCAACATAATTTCGATCAATTTTTGAACACGCAGTGCTTCTTGCAAAGTTGCTAGACGATTAGGTTTGCCATCAAGGCACAAAAGTAGATCATCAAGTTGGGCTTTTAAACTGACCGCTCTGGGGTCTTCTGGCCTGTCGGCAACCTCAACAAACGCGCCGCCATCTGAGGCAGAGTCCACGTAGAAATCGGTAATTCGCCGACTAACCTTTGATCCCTTGATAATAAGTTCTTGGCGATCTGGCTGTGCTCCACCAACAGAGGCCATGATCGAAACGGGCTTGCCATCCGCAGTTTCAAGCCGCGCCAACAAATGCGTTTCGCAAAGTGCGGGATCATCAGGATAGGTTGGACTCGCGTAAACAACCGAAAGTGGGCCAAGGATACGTTCCACAAAGAACAGGAAATGCGAGATGACCTCACGCGTCATACCGCCCTCAGCGCGAAACCGCAGCCAATCCGCTGCGACCTGCCAACCGCGCGGCCATTCGCTGTAGGTCACGACGATATCTACGCCAATGACGTCGCCAAGCGCACCAGATTTTGCCGCCTGCGAAACATCCATCAACGCGTCACCAGCCGCTTGCGTAAAATTGACAGCCGCAGGCACACCGAGGCCTTCGATCTGCACGACAAGATATTCGCTATCAGTGATATCCACACCCAGCGGTTTTTCCAAAAACACGGATTTTCCATTACGTGCTGCCAAAAGGGCAAAGGCTTTGCGCGGCACAGGAGGGCAGGCAAGATACACCAGATCGGCCGCAGAAATAGCCTCATCCGCGTTGGCGGCGATCGCCGCGTTTGGGGCAAGCTGCAAAGCTTGTCTGCAAGCATCAGGATTTGGGTCCCACAAGGCGACAGGCGCATACCCTTCGTGGCACACCATTTGTTGCAGCATACGTTGCCCCATAATCCCCAAGCCAACAATTGCAGTCTTTACGGCCATTTGGAGCCCTTTCAGTGATTTTTCGTGTCAAGCAAGACTGTATTCATCATCATGTGATCACCCTTATTTCTATTTACTGTTTGCGCGACTCGCAAGTCGCCGGCAAGGTAACATAGCATATATGCGTTTTCACGACACAGCGCTGTAAGTTCCTCGATCCAGATAATCATATAGCGCATGGCCATTTCAACGCAGCGGTCCAGATCTTCATGCATGCCCATTGTGACCAGATGCGTCAGCGTTTTGGTGCGGGGAAAACAAAGTGTGAAATCATCGGTATAGAAAATAGATTTAGTCAGTATTTTAGATAGCTGAAACTAATTTTGTGCTTCAGGCATATGGAGCAATAACGGACCAACCTGATCTGTTCCACAGCTTTCTGGAGGGTCCCATCACAGGCTTGCACAGAAGCCCATACAGCTCG
>JAPKAD010000071.1 GCA_028825445.1 Octadecabacter sp. | reverse complement strand
TTTGTAATAATTGGCGTCTCAACTGAAAAACCAGCATACATATTCTTCCTTGGTGTTCCGTTAATGTTCTCTACTTCTCTTAGTTTGATGTGATGCGTCAATGACCCATGGCGAGGAACGAGGAGTATGGCCACGAATGACATCATGATGTCCGTAAAGCCTAAAAAGTGACCCAAACTAAAACAGATGGAGCTATCATCAGCGGCATTCATGCTAATGCTGCATAGCGGCATTGCGGAAAGGGCCATTGTGCAACTGCAGCATGACTATACATGCTAGTCATAAGAAACGCACAAATAACTAAAGAAATCGAGTGACGATATGACAACATTAACTGCCCCATTCTTTTCCGGCACATCACTAAGATCACGCTTTGAGGCGTTGCGCGTTCAGATGTCCGAGAACGCAGCCAAGCGTAAGGTCTACCACACGACACTCAAAGAACTTGAGCAGTGTTCAGCACGTGACCTGCGAGACCTCGGAATTGCGCCATCATCTATCCGGCATATTGCCCATGAGGCGGCTTACGGAGCGTAAGTTACAAAACTAAAAAACTTTTTCCCGAAGCAATGCTTCAAACACCAGTTTCGGAACCACTTACCTCCTCCCGAGTGGAACTGAAAATACCGCTGACGGCGCTCACCTCCTCCCGAGCAATGTTGGCGAAGACGCGCCTTGCTTCTTCTCCTCCCGAGACGCACCGAGGCGCGGATACATAAAAACGGTCATGCTTACCTCCTCCCAAGCATGGCCGTTTTTTGCTTTTAAAGGGCGATGCAGGGCCTTGGCCCCTACCCTAACCAGTTAATACTTGGCACGAATATTGGTTTCATGGCCCTTGAAGTCGATTTTATGTGTATTGATCAGCGCCGTTCAAGGTATGTGTCTAAACTCACATTCTAAAGCGCAATTGAAGTGTTATTTTCAAATTATTTATCAACAAGATAAATGTTTATTAAATCAACATCAAAGTAAGCCACTTGCCCCCATAGGCAAAATAGATGCTTTCTGCAGCTATGAAAACGCATCGCCATATCCGGCTCATACCAGCCATCTGACTTGTCCTTCACCGAGACCGGCTGCTGCCACGCGCGTTTCTAAGCTTACCAGACTTACTGCTCGTGTGCTGCCGGTTCCTGACCTGTCATCCAAATATGGAACCTAATTATAAAACTGAGCAAAATCATCTACGTCCCAAATTACGAAACTAAACCTCACAAGATTGCAGCACATCTTTGCGCCAATCTTAAAGGTATCCGTAAGAAAAAAATTAGAGGCAGAATAGGCGTTTGATAGAGAGCTGTTAGATGACCTTAATGTAAAAGACCTTGTTGGTGTAAATGAGGGGCTTTTTGATTTTCTTGAACTGAACGATGACGACCAAAGCCGTATCGACGCGCGGGCAAGTAAATTTGCGAAGTCTAGGGAAATGGCAACAGGTGTATCACACCTGAAACGCGATAAGTATGACGTCTAAAGCCATCTCTGAACGGGTTGCACAAGGTTATGGCTAAAGATGTGAATTGGGCAGATAAGGTGGCTACCCGACTGCATGAGGAAATGCCTTGGATGGGTAGAGCCAAAGAGTATGTTTGGAATGCGCTGCGCCGCTCTGCTCAACGCAGCGAAGCGGTCACATTGCGTCCTGTTATCCTCAATGGTCCCCCTGGCATTGGAAAAAGCGTGTGGGCGCGAACCCTCACTGCTAAATTGGCGTTGCCGTATGCTGACGTCGACGCAAGCAAGATGATGGCGCTGAAATGGTACTGGTTGGTGCCGAGCGAGGCTGAAACAACGCTCTAGCAGGCTCTCTGACTGGTTTAATTCTTTTCAAGCGTATCGCCAATCCGTTGATTGTCGTCGATGAGATCTGCAAAGCGCGGACTATCACATCAAATAGGGGCTCTAACCATGCATTCGCAGATGCTCTTTTATTACTGCTTGAGCCTGCGACAGCGGTAAAGTGAAAATATTTTATAATACGCTTTAACATGTCTTAGGTGTCTTGGATATTAACATCAGATTGCATTGAAGATGTACCAGAGCCAGTACTAAACCGTTGTCAGGTGAACGAGATCCCGAATGTGACCAGCCAACAATTACAGGATTTTGTGGTGGCGGTATTGATGACAATTATCCTTACACTGAGAGACGCAGGTAGACGTTTGAGCTTCAGGGATGTGGTGCAGATCTTGAAAAGATCTGAGGTTTTGGAGAGGCTGACAAGACTACAACGATAGAGACCAAATAGCCTCTTCTCACGCTGGCTTAGAAGATGAATTTAGGTGAGCATAACGATTTTTGGTTGGTCATTTTTCACCATCATTTTGGCAAACTCTTTGTTGTTGTACACCTAATGTAATTCACGATGTTAGTCGGGACATGCTCAAGTGCATTTTTTTGTACATCGGCTACATTCTCAGGAAGAAGCAATACATGGTGGATTTCAAGATGAGGCAAACCATCTGGTCAATGAAACTATGCTGAATGCGCGCATAATTCGCAGACAGCATTTGCTCTAAACTGAGTATAGGAATGTAGACAACTGCAATCGGTTCAGGCTGTTTGTGACAGATGCTGCGTTGCGCATATTTCGACATGAAGGGGGAAAACCCGACATTCGCTGCGATCGTGACCAAGGTTGCTTGCGCGAACTTTTCAGCCATTGCTCCCAATTGCTTCGATGATCGATTTCGTCACTCTTTCATCAATGAGCGGATATATGAAGAGACATTGCGAGCGTCGACGACTGCCTCGCGGACAAGCCAATCAAAGTGACCTGATAGCGACTTTACCCGCTCGTTCTCACGAAATGCCAGATAGCATTGCCCAACATAAACGACCGCCAAATTCGGACCAAAAATTGTGACGGGTGAACTGAATACCTGATGGGCGTCAAATAGGAATATACGCAATCTTGGGTACATTTGGTCGCATTGATTAGCGATGAAGTCCAATTGTTCAAATCGGATGCTTTTTTGAACGCCCCTATAGTAAGCCGTTCCAGCTGCACATGCCTCAATTTCATGAATTGGTATGGCGATTTCATAGTCAGACACACTAGAGGTTAACCATTCAAATTGATCCTGAATCGCGCTGGATGCCTCTGGCAACCGGCATTCTCGCACGGATGCATACTCCCAATCCAACATACGTTCTGTCTTTAAAATATCAGGTAAAGTCGCGGGAACATGACGTACTTTGTAGCCTGCAGCTTCATGATGCCATTCCAAGATCTGTTCATCAGCAGAAGTCCGTTCAGCGGGGCTTAGCGACAATGCGGCAGCCACAATGTCACCGGGTGTTTCAGGCCTATTTGTCAGACCAAGTAGCCAATCAGTACTTACACCCAACGCGATAGCTACATCGGCTGCTAATTGTGAGTTTGGCAGTCTCGGATGGTCGTCCTTAAGAAGCTGACCGATGGTTGAACGATCTACTTTAGTTTTTCTGGACAACCCACTTCGCGTCACGTTTTTTTGCAACATCGCTTCAAGTAGGCGTTTTCGAAATAAGTCTGCCCGTATTCGCTTATCCATTATAATCTACCTTGTAGCTTTAAAACACCATAATAGAAATTATGCAGCAAATTCACATAATGTCTATACACATCAATCCGGAATATCGGAGAAGAAACGTTTAACACTTTGCGGAGATGATCCCCATGGACAGCACAATTAGACTTTTCACCAAGGCTGTAACTTGGCAAGTTGCCGGTTTCTTCTCAATGATGCTGATTGGTTTTATTTTTACCGGTTCAGTAGCGGCAAGTAGTGGGATAGCTTTTGTTGGATCAGTTGCAGGCTTTGTCTCATATTTTGCTCATGAAATGGCTTGGGCAAGGGTTCCGTGGGGACGTGGTACCCCACCGGCAAGAACACATCTGAACGCTGGCAAAAACACCGTGGAATTTTAATATTTGTGTATGGTTTCGTCTTGCGCGCTTAAACGGCGCTTGCCGTAGTATAGTAGTCGACTTATCGATCTTCATATGAAGTTTGAGGTTTTGCATGTTTTGACGGGAGGGCGCGCCACTGGGTCGCCTTATGGCAAGACGCAGGAGTGGTGGCCACCACCATATATTTAATCGTTTTGATTAAATCCCTGCAACATCAAATTAATAGGTATCCCTATGACCGTAACGACCCTCGCGGTCCACACTGACAAGCTTGTCGTGACTTGGACTGACGGCACCACCACACCTTTTCCATCAATCTGGCTCCGTGACAATTGCCCTTCTGGTCTGCACCCAGAAACCCATGAACGATTGCTCGATCTGCTGACAATTGATGAAACACCAATCTTGATTTCAGCCGCACTTAGTGGCGAAATGGCCATGCTTACCTTCGCCGACGGCTATATCAGCCGTATGCCAATCGCACTGATGGACGCACATCGCCCCGGCCAACCAAGCTTTGACGCAGCTGGCCAGAAAGCGCAGCTTTGGCGTGCTGACCACGGGGCTGCCAACATCTCGCGTTATGCGGCGGAACTCATCCTTGCAGATAATTTTGCGCTGATGGACTGGATGCAAAAAACTGAAAAATTCGGCCTAACAATAATTGACCACTTGCAAGACAGCACCGATGCAGGCGTCGAGATCGCAAAACGGATCGGCTTTTTGCGGACCACAAATTTTGGCTCCACTTTTGAGGTCGTAAACAAACCCGATCCAAACAACCTCGCTTACACTTCAATCGCTCTGCCACTTCACACTGATTTGCCTAACCAAGAGGTACCTCCTGGCTACCAATTTTTACATTGTCTGGCTAATGAGGCGACTGGCGGTAGATCATTATTTGCAGATGGTTTTGCTATGGCAGAGGATCTTCGATCCGAAGACCCAGACGCATTTCGCCTACTGTGCGACATCGCTATTCCTTTCCGCTTTCATGATGATAACGCAGATATCAGGATACACAGGCCGGTCATCACTCTTGGGCCTAAAGGCGAAGTCATCGAGATCCGATATAACGCGCATTTGGCAGGTATTTTTGATATGCCGTCAGAGATTATGCCCGCATATTATCGCGCTTACCGCGCCTACATGGCCAAAACGCAAAATCCAAAATACCGCCTGACGATGAAGTTGAAAGCGGGCGAAATGGTCGTCTTCGACAACAGGCGTGTTCTTCATGGCAGGGACGCGTTTGATCCATCCACGGGCTTCCGACATCTGCATGGGTGCTATGTGGATCGCGGTGAGTTCTTTTCGTGTCTGCGGATTTTAGCACGCGAGAGAGCCACGTTGCTATCGCATCCTAATTTCTAAACCAACTACATACAGGTCATCCGATCTTGGATGGCCTATCTCCCATCCTGACCAAAGTACCGCAATTAATTTGTACTACGACATCGTTCAGTAAGGGCTCATTACCACCAATTGCTGCGCGCCCCAAGAAAGTCTGGTGTGGGCCAGAAGTAACAAATGCTACGTTACGCACATTTTGACATGAAGGGTGGGACGCGGACATTCGTTGCGCTATGCATATATGTCTGCTTTGCGGACGGAACTGCAGTTAGTAGATATTTAGTTAAGGTTGGCTTTCGACGATGTTCGAACGTCCAATTATCAAAAAAAAATAAATAGTATTTTCTGTTTCGACGCACACGAAGCTTTAGAGCACCTCACCCTCATGATCCACAGCCCGCCAAAGATAGTGCGTCTTACCGTTAATCTTCACGAAAACCTCATCGAGATGCCACTGCCAGTTTGAGTAGGCGTGCATTTGTTTAACGCGCGTCTGGCGTATCTCGCCCGTTAACAGCGGGCCAAATCTATTCCACCAGAAACGGACTGTTTCGTGGCTTATGTCGATACCTCACTTATGCAGTAGATTCTCTACATCTCGAAGTGAAAGTGGAAAACGAACATACGTCATCAAACTGCCTTGCGAATAAATTCGGGATACGTCTTAAAGTAGCGCAAAGGGTTCCGTTTAATAATTTGTTTACGCTAATTAGCAGCCCTGTCCGCCTAAAGTCAGTTTACTCTGACAGTGCCTACCTGTTTATTTGTTGGTTCTAAAGACAAAGAGAATAAGACCTTCCACGCCAATGACGACTTTGTACGCCACTTCAGAAATCATCATTGCAATCGAAATGGATTGGTTTGGATATTGTCCGGTCATTGTACGCCTCCAAAGTTTAAATTTACATTATAATAAATAGCTCCTTTGCCTTGGTTGGGAAGACCGATCAAACAATAATTTCAATCGTCACAGGTAAAGTACTTTTGTCTAAATGAACTCTGGTCCGGTACTATTAATGGCGTCCTTCTGGGTAAGGTAAGTGCAACTTAGGTGCGTCGTAAATTGTTCCTGCTCCTGCATGAGTTGGAAACTTTTGTAGTCTGCGGCAAGTCCAGTCAGACATAGGCCGTGATCTGTCGAATGATTGGCTGCATCCAAGCTGGGGCATCCTGGCTTTGCTTAATAAGCAAACTTCAGGTCCACAAAGCTAGATTGTTAAAAATAATTATCAGGCATACGGTACCTTAGAGGCGGCCCAATTGAAGGCGTTCGAACAAGAAGAATAACACGACCATATATGATTCAATGGTATTGCTTATGAAGGTCTTTCAGGTACTTGTTCTCTAACATTTTTCCGCCTCACAATGGACAACAATTCAGACTCTTTATGTGGCTATACACTCGTAATAGGCTTTCACAGTATTCATCTGAACTAGACCTCGTGATGTAGTTTTATAAACGGCAACTTTATCCATAGAGCTACACTGTTCTATCGCCATATCTCTAACGTTTCGAGGTGTTCCACCCCCAAATGATATTTCAATGTACCTTATGTTGAAGGTGTTTGATGTCAAATCTTCAATCCGCGGCTCCATCAGGAATGTTCTGCCTGAGACTCTTTGATCCTGAGCAAGTGTGCCGACGCCCGTTGCGGCAATTTTGGTCCCCAAGTCAGGAGATGAACATGCTGAAACGAACAAAACAGACGCTAGCAGTAGTATTTTAAATTTTGACATAATCCGGTACTTCTTAATAATAAAATTTTCTTGTTAGGTTTTAAGTTCTAAGAGCTAATAATTACTTAATTATTTTAATAATAACTGGTGCGCAGAAGATAATCAATCATTCAAAACGCAGCAGCAAAAATCTGTAATTTCCCATTATATCCCCTACTAAAACAAGCCTCTTAAATTTTAAGCTTACGTTTCAAAAATTAACTTTCTTCTTTACTGCGCCTCAATCTGCACGACTGTGATCTAAAATAAACTTTTTGATCCTCAATACTGAAAAGGTGCGCAAATCTTTTTATAAAATGGTGGTCCGCTTGACCCTTGCACCACTCAATCTCAAACCGTTTGCGCTGGTAGGTCCGTTGCCACATGCCCTTCGGCTTGTTTGTTATCCAATACGCAATACCGGGTTCACCACCCAGCAGCATCCTCAGTTTTTTTGTATAACGCAGCATGGGGTCATAGTGCTTTGATTGACTGGCTTAGGTAATGTTGGATCAATGACGGAACAGAAAATAGCGACCACTTAAGAACAACTTGCGGACGCGCCACTTCATGCTGCGTCAGTAACAATAGTTGTATTTGTGATCGGAGCAGACATTCAATGCGAAATAAGCCAATGGCAGCTCTGGGCCATTAATGACGTGGCACCTTTGCGCTGTGCGTTTAACTGTATAGACCAAGTTTTTTGCATCACGCGGCATCTGCTGCTTTAGGCTTTGAGCAAGTTGGGTGCGCTTGGTTAGAGTGATGTTGCGCGAGGTTTGCTAGCTGCAAACATTTGCTGCCAGCCAGTAAGGGTTGCTTCATCAAGATATAGGAGTTCAGCGACGTCTTCGACCTCTAGACCATCGGCCAACAAAAGTAACGCATTGGCCATTCGGGCCTGCACAACTTCCGATTTTTTACTGTTTAGCGTTGCAAGCAGAATGTCTTCGTCGGTGGAGGAAATGTTCATGGGATTCAGTGTTCATAATTTAAGGAAATTAGCCATTCCCACAGGCAGAAGGCCGATGCAATATTGCTTTCGCTAAAAACGCAAACTTAAATTTCCACAGGAAATTACCCTTGCCAATGCTTTACAATCTTACTCCGATAACTTGGCAATACCGATTAAGGCCATCCAACATTCCAACAGGTTTTTGTGTTGTCATCGTGAAGGCACAGCTCGTCTTTTCTAGGTGCTTCAACAGAGCAGGAAAAATAGTTTGCCCCACTCTTTTTTTCAGAAAAATAGCTAGTATTGCTTTAAGCTTAACAGCGCCATGACCCTAATAGTACTGCTCTTGTGAACACTTAGGTGTAGTTCAGATGACCGTAAGCGTATTTCAAATATACTTATGTAATGTTGTTTCAGATACACCTCAGGTGTATCTTGAATGTACCTTAGGTGGACTTGGGGTGATCCCAATAATGGGTGAAGTAATTTTCTACCAATACATAACTCTCCTTTATGTAACGTCTTCTCGGCCCCTTCTCATTCAACATTAAGATCCTGGCAAGGCCAGCACACAACCATTTTTATTGAAGCAATGTTTTAAACACCAGTTTCGGAACCGCCCACCTCCTCTCGGGTGGAACCGAAAACACCGCTGACGGCGCTCACCTGCCCTTGAGCAATGTTGGCGAAGACGCGCCTTACTACTTCTTTCCCAGAGACGAATTGAGGCGCGGATACTTAAGAACGGTCATGCCTACCTCCTCCCAAGCATGGCCGTTTTTTTTGCGTTAAAAAAGTGATACAGGACCCTGTTACCTACCCAACCAGTTAATACTTGGTACAACTTTTGGTTTCATGGCTCTTTATATATTCTGCCCTATGACACAGCGCGCAATGGTCACCGTTGGCCCTTTTGTTGTGGCAAAATATGAACTTTGGAAGTTATTTATTTTCCTAAGCAAGACCCTCAATCACCATCTTCAGCTCCACCAAAAATATCCAAAAATATCTGATGTCAGCACATATATGCCCAAATAAGCATATGTGATAAGAGAGTACTCTTGGCTCATCTTAACCATTCAAAAGTGGCAGATGAGACATACCACTGGAATACACAAAAGCCCAAGCGAGAAGGTGTTTAAACACATCAAGCACACACCCGCTGCCCAGAAGTCAAAACTTGGTTTCGATTTAAGGAAGTGTAAACATTATTCACCTGAAGAGAAGATCAGGATCGTATTGGATGGCTCGCGTGGTGAAGACAGTATTGGCAAGCTGTGCCGCTGATCCCACAAGTTAGGGATCCTATTGTGGACCCATCCGTTATAGGAAAATACTGCGGCAACGTGCGGTAGCAAAAACTACGGACACGAGAGACAAATAACAATAATAAAAAAACTTGAGACGTTAATTAGATGGCTCATCCCTCTACCGATAGAGATAATTAATATGTATTTTCAAGGGGTTAATGGCGCCAACCTTTCACGCGATTTTAAC
>JAPKAD010000111.1 GCA_028825445.1 Octadecabacter sp. | reverse complement strand
GGCGAATATGCAAGAGCTAAATCGCGCCCCGTTGCCATTGGCTTTGTAGGGCGGACTTCAAGTTTTCCCGGGCGGGGGAACTCATGATAATCTAAAGCGGCTTGACGCTCCGTGGCAGTCTTAGTTTTATCGAGTGCCATATGCATCTCCCTTTAATTTCAACTACGAAATAAGTTTGCTAATCATAGCTGTCATCAGAACCTAAAAGTATTTTTATAATACTTTTACGGTATGTTTGCTGTACCAAGAGCCTTGTTGCTATCTGATATTCTGGTTCGTGAAAAGGTGTATACTAAGGCTACTAGTTGTACCTTTTACTGCCCTTTAACTGCTGCCGGGTAACCTTGGGGTCGCGTTTGGAAAAGTGCACCTAGAAAATTTAATGTATATCAAAAGTAACCTGCTCTAAGTCCACTCAGCATAAACTTTACCGCGAAAAATACTGTCCCTGTGCTGCAGGTATTTCTAACAGAAAGCGTCCATCCGCCAAGAGCCAGTGACGCCAATTATTTCCCCAGCTTTGGCTTTATAGGATTGTACGAAGTTGGTGCCTAGGCCCAAAAAGCAGACGAACTTTTGTAA
This sequence comes from Octadecabacter sp., assembly GCA_028825445.1. Classification (GTDB taxonomy): domain Bacteria; phylum Pseudomonadota; class Alphaproteobacteria; order Rhodobacterales; family Rhodobacteraceae; genus Octadecabacter. Next base: position 2,486 of record JAPKAD010000111.1, on the reverse strand, counting down.
CAGTTGAACTACCGTCCCAAGTGAGGCGGTCAATAGCCAGCAATGCACTGTTTTCATTACAACATAAAATTTCTGCTTCTTCAGATGTCGCTGATGTTGCCGAAAATGCGATTTCGCCGTGTGTATAGGGAGCATGCTTCAACAGCCACTCGTTTGCGCTAACTATTTCATAGCTTTCAGCCAATCCTTCAGGAACCACTTTGGGATTAATCCACCGATCTTCAAATGCATATGGTGTGTCATCGGCCAGATGCAGTGCGCGGACATGAAGCAATGTGTGATTTTGCGGTGACTTCATCGCGTCGCTGACAGCCAAGGGTGGTATAGCTTCGCGGCGTGTAATCAGGCGGTACCCATAGTATTGGCCGCGCTCTTCAATTTCGTTGCGGATCACAGCGATGGCCAGTGTCGCCTTTGCAACAGGTTGCTCGGCGACGCGAGTGCCTGCCTTGCGTCGTCGATCCAGCAGACCTGAGTCCGCAACAGCGCGCAGGGCACGGTTCACAGTCGTGCGCGCGCAACCGAACTCCAATGCCAAGTCTGACTCGTTTGGGATCAGGTCGCCAGGCTCCCATTCACGGGCATGGATGCGGCGCAAAACTTCGGTCTGAACGCTTTGCCAATTGCGAAACGACGGTTTATTCATAAAGCGTCTTTCAGGGCGTCGATGGTGCGCTTGTAAGCCGCAATAATCTCCCTGCGGGCAATGTGCTCTCCGCCAACTACCATATGGCGTCCCGCAGACCAAACATCCTGCACAAGGTGGTCGTCACCAACAAATATCCATGCGTCGAGCGCCGTATCGTGTGAGCGTCCCCACATGTTTTCATTGTCTGTATCAAGCGCCAGCATGTCCGCCCAGTACCCGACCTCTAGTCGGCCGGTTTTGCGTTGTGTGGCCTGTGCGCCGCCCTGCAACACCTCTTCAAACGTTCTGCGACCAGTTGACATTGCAGTTGATGCCAATGCCGCCCGTGTACCGTCGCGCAGCCGTTGAGAATAATCCAAAGTGCGCAACTCCTCACTCAACGCGATGCGAATGTTGCTGTCGGATCCCACTGCAATTGTGCCCCCTGCATTTATCCAGCGCACGCCGTCAAATATACCATCGCCGAGACTGCTTTCTGTGATCGGGCAAAGCCCTGCAATTGCCCCTGACCTCGCCAAACGCACAGTTTCGTCGGGTGTCATCTGGGTGCAATGGATCAGACACCAGCGTGCATCCAACCCCATGTTGTCCAAGGCCCATTCAACGGACCGCGCGCCCCAATGAGCCTTCACTTCGTCAACTTCAGGCACTTGTTCGGCCAGGTGCATATGGATTGGCCCACTTGGAAAGTGGGTACTGTAGGACCGTAGAGTTTCAATGCCAACAGCCCGCAAGGAATGCGGCGCAACCCCGTGTGTCGTGTCTTCAGGCAACGAAGAGATTGCGGCGATTGCCCCGTCATGCAACATTTGAAATCTGTCTAAGTTATTCCTGAACCTGACCTGACCTGCCGTCAATGTGCGCTCGTCACATCCACCAAATTCATAGTGGACGGGAAGCATGCAAAGCCCAATCCCTGACCGGGACGCTGCGGCGGCAACACGGGCCGAAGTCTCTGCAATATCATCATACGGGAGACCGCCAGGTTGGTGATGCAGGTAGTGGAACTCAGCATTGGTCGCATAGCCAGCCTCCAGCATTTCCATTTGCACAAGGGCCGTGATTGCCTCGATGTGCTCAGGGGTTAGCCGATCAAGAAACTGGAACATCAACTGCCGCCATGTCCAAAAACTGTCGCTTGGGTTTGGCCCACGCCGCTCGGTCAAGCCTGCCATCGCCCTTTGAAACGCGTGGCTGTGCACATTCACAGGTGCGGGCAGTAACATATCAGTCGTTGTGCCCACCATATTAGCGTTGCTTTGCACGCCACCAATCCGCCCGTTGGGGTCAATATCGATCCGGACGTTCGACGCCCAGCCGTTTGGCAGCAATGCAGTTTTCGCCCAGACAGTTTTCATAATGCTCTCGCTTGACAAATTTATTATGTATGCACATAAAATCACTGAACGCGACGTTTAGCAAGCAAGGCAACCCAAATGCTTTTGACCAATGGACACATTGCGACACTACAGAGTGACAACAGCTTCGGCCTCATCGGCGATGGTGTGATCGCCTTAGATGGAGCGCAGATTGCTTGGGTTGGCGCATCGTCGGATTTGCCGGATGTATATCAGAACCAAACTAAGCATGATCTAAATGGGCGGCTTGTGACGCCTGCGTTGATCGATTGTCACACGCATGTGGTGTTTGGCGGTAACCGCGCAGCAGAATTCGAGCAACGTTTGAACGGTGCAAGCTATGAAGAGGTCGCGAAAGCTGGCGGCGGTATTGTCTCAACAGTCACGGCCACACGCGCCGCGACCGAAGACGCGTTGCTTGTCGATGCCTTGACCCGCGTAGATGCAATGATCGCCGAAGGTGTCACGCTGATCGAAGT
>JAPKAD010000070.1 GCA_028825445.1 Octadecabacter sp. | reverse complement strand
AGAAAAAAAATTTTTAAAATTTGACCAGCAAATATCTACAGCGCTCCTGTTACAATTGATGATTTTAGAATTTGGAAAAACATTTTTAATAAAACCAATATATTTAAAATTTAATGGTGCTTTATTTACCTTAAGATTAGTACCATTTATTTTGGTGTACATATTCCCCATGTATTATTCATTTAGTCCCTCACTATAATGACAATGCAAGTTGTAACTAACAACACTAGGGCGTGTATTTTTGACGCTAAAAGTAATATGTAATAGTAATTAAGGTTATACTATAAAAATAAAAAATATAATTTCTAGAAACATAAAAAATATACCTGAACTATACTTGATGACTGTAAATATACTTTTATTATAAGTTGTACTATTGACTTGTTAATACCAATCATCAATCACGATTGCTTTTCAACTCACATCACCAATGTTTACGAAAAGGGTTAGGTTTAATGTTCCAATACGGTTGAATACCCGATGTAAGTACCCGGCAAACAAAACTTGGCCCTCAAAAATCATTCTAAACAGTCTAGTTCTGTCTCGGCCTAATGCCGCCCCACGTACTCGTTTTAGCCACCTTACATTCGAAGGCGATAGGGCTTTTCCAACCCATTTTTTATTGACGGTGGCGCGAATTGTAAAAGCCGTTGATGTATTCTAAAGTCGATATCCCAGTTTGTCTTTGGGTTTCGCAAGTGTCCCGCCAGATCAGCTCCGCCTTAATGGTTTTGAAGAACGTCTCCACCGCCTCATTATCATAACAATTCCCTTTGCCATTCATCGATACTCAGAACCTATGCTCGCGCAAGAATTTCTTGTGGTCGTGAGGACAATATTGGCTACCACGGTCCGTATGATGGAAGCAGCCCTTCAATGGTGCGCGAAAAGCTATAGATATTTCAGAGCCTAGATCGCCAAGTCACGTTTCAACCGATTGCTTACCGCCCAGCAGATGACGCTCCGGGAATGCAGATACAAGATTACAGCAAGATACTGCCAACCTTCACGCATCCAAATATAGGTAATTTCACCTGCTCATTTCTGGTTGGGTCTATCTGATGCAAAGTTACGGTAAAAAAATTTAAGTTAGATATTAAACTTGTGATTACTGTCCATCATGACCTTGTGCTTGCGCGTTCTGACAACAGAAATGCTGCTCTGACGCATCAAACGCCCTATACTGCGGTGGCCAACGCTCAAGTCGACCTCTTTCAGCTCTCAGGTCATCCGCACACGCCGAGCAGTCGCTTCGAAGGTCTTTGGGCGTCCCTTGCCTCGTTGGGTCAGATAAACATTTAGAAAATCCAGCAATGTAGGACCACCCGATTGACGTCCCACTTGCACAGGTAAGCTTGTCCCCAAACGATTAACAGATTCTTCTTGGGGTTTGACAAGGTTGGAACCAAAAACACCACCACGAAGAAGTCGTAGCTGGGTCCAATAAGTTTCCAGCTGAGAGGAAGCATTAAAAGATAGCATTTGAGCCTTCTGTGAAGACCTCGTCCGAAGAGCCTTAACGATGCGTGGATTGGAATAATGCCAAGTAAGGTCTGCAGGAACACGGCGGGAATAGTAGAAGTAGCCACCACGAATAAATGTATAGGGCGTCGAATTGGTCAGCATTTTGGTCAGTACTCACAATAGCCCGCACACAAGCAGGACAGTAATTAGTGAGGGTTATCAACGTCATGCTGCCAATAATGGCTTGGTATATTAGGTGTTCTGGCGGAGGCTCAGGGATTCGAACCCTGGGGACGCTTTCACGCCCGTCGGTTTTCAAGACCGGTGCATTCGACCACTCTGCCAAGCCTCCGCTTAATTACTCCTTTAAGCAGGGACAATTGATTCTAAAAGGACATATGCATTTTCTTTTTGCCAAAAAGGGAAACCAGTGAAACGTCACCAAAGCCTTTTAAAACTGAGCGCGCGCGGCTAATGTATTTTAAATGTTTACAATTGTAAGCTATTTAACCGAGAATATTAAGCCTTCAAAAGGGCAGAGAGCCGCAAAAAGCGGTGCGGACAAGAGAGCGACAAATGGCAAAATATGTTTTAGGCAAAGCATTAATATCAAAAAATAAATTTGGGGTAACCCTTGCTATAACATTGGTTGCTTTCCTTGGCGCATGCGGTGAAAATAATGGGCTTACTTTACCGACTTTGGGCGATGCATCATACGACGCCTCCACAATCGAACCATCTCAAAGCGTACAGCTGGTAGAACTCGACGTCGAAGCGCCTAACGTATTTCAGGTCACAGAAGCCGGTTTGTGGGACGGTCGCCCGTCCCTAGGCGGCGTTTGGGTCGCACATTCTGATGTCACCGAGCCTGAGCGCGTAATCATCCGCAACCAAGCCAATGGTAGCTTCGTGATCGGGTCGTTATTTCGCCGTGAAAGCAACAATCTAGATCCTTCGTTGCAGGTTTCATCTGATGCGGCCACCACGTTGAAAATGCTCGCCGGATCACCAACGCAATTACAAGTGACTGCACTTCGCCGCGAAAAATTTTCTGATGCTCCACAAGCCACACCAACAGCTGATTTTGAAGCCTCTCCTGACATCGCGGCAGCTGCCATGCCTGTCCCATCACCACGTCCAACCACTCCTCCATCTACGCCAGGCCTTAAGAGCATTTTTATTCAGGTGGGCTTATTTTCAGTCGAAAATAACGCGCGTGGTGCGGCTGATCGCTTGCGAAGCACTGGAATTGTGCCCACAGTACTAAAACAGACTAGTCAAGGCCGCACATTTTGGCGCGTTATAATTGGGCCAACCACATCCGAAAACGAACGCTCTGAGCTGCTCAGTCAAGTCAGGGCGCAAGGCATAGAAGACGCATATTTTGTCACCAACTAATCTACCCACCATCTAACCCATCTAGAGGCTCCATGATCCGTCAAAACGCTGCACTCACCGCACTTGCCCTGATGATCGCCGGTGCTGCCCCATGTTTCGCGCAAACTTTCGACACCCGCGCTGGCGCGGCCTATGTGCTGGACCATTCTACGGGAGTGGTCCTGCTAGAAAAAAATGCAGACGACCCGCTTCCGCCTGCATCTATGTCAAAACTTATGACACTATATATGGCGTTTGAAGCGATCAACCCGTTAAATGGACAAGACCCATTCCTTACAGTGGACGATGTTTTGCCAGTATCCCAGCACTGCATGGATTACACTGGATCAACGATGTTTCTCGATACTACTGATCGAGTGCGCGTCGAAGATCTGCTGCGCGGAATTATCGTGTTGTCAGGCAATGACGCATCATGCGTAATTGCAGAAGCTCTTTCGCGAAATGGCACCGAAGCAGGTTTTGCCCAGCAGATGACAGTGCGTGCCCAGCAGCTGGGCATGATGAATTCCAGTTTTGCAAATTCAAACGGTTGGCCGGCTGCTGGCAACCAAATGACGATGCGCGATCTTGGTATGCTCGCAGATCGATTGATCACAGATTACCCGACCTACTATCCGCTCTTTGCTGAGCAGGAATTTAACTACGATGGTGAACACCCCGCCAATACTTTAAACCGCAACCCATTATTGGGCTTAGGCATTGGGGCTGACGGTCTAAAAACTGGACACACAATCGAGGCAGGCTTTGGGCTAGTTGGATCAGCAAAACAAGGTGATCGCCGCATTATCTTCGTTGTCACAGGAATTGAAACGGCCCAGGAACGTGCCGAAGAAACAGAACGTATCGTGAATTGGGCGTTCCGCCAGTTTACTCAGCGCGATATCGCTCGCGGTGGGTCTCTCATTGAGCAAGCCGAAGTTTGGCGCGGCGAACAACCCGTTGTAGGGCTTTTATTAAAAGAAGATTTATCCTTACTGGTCCCCACGTCGGGTGCAACTCAGATTCGCGCCGAAGTTATTTACAATGGACCTATTCAAGCGCCTATTGCCCAAGGTGACGCTATTGCCGAATTGGTGATCCACCTCGACAATCTCCCAGAAACACGCGTCCCACTGGTTGCAGACGCTTCAGTTCCGTCCGGCGGTTTCAGTTCGCGTTTGCGTACCGCGGCAGGAGTACTGATTGAGCACATCAAGGCCCACAATAATGACCCGGTCGAGGCTGAATGATTATGATCAACAATACCCCCGTCCGCGCTTACAGTGGATCTTCGCACGGACTATTTATATCGTTCGAAGGTATCGACGGGTCCGGCAAATCCACTCAAACTAAACTACTGAAAGAACGCTATCCAGATGCGATCCTGACCCGTGAACCTGGCGGCAGCGCAGGTGCAGAAGAAATCCGAGCGCTTTTGTTAACGGGTGATCCAGATCGATGGTCGGCAGAAACTGAAATTTTGTTGTTTACGGCAGCCCGTCGCGACCATCTGGAAACTACGATCATTCCTGCCTTGGCCGCTGGAAAAACTATTATTTGTGACCGTTTTGCTGACAGCACACGGGTTTACCAGGGTGCAACACGCGGGACATTGCGTGGCGCGGTCGACACATTGCATGACGTTATGATTGGCCGCGAACCAGACTTGACATTCATTATCGATATGGACCCAACAGTGGCTTTGTCGCGCGGGTTGGCACGCAGATCTGGCGAAGACAGGTTTGAGGACATGGGATTGGAGTTTCAAGAAACTCTACGCCATGGTTTCCTTGTTTTAGCAAGGGATAACCCTGGTCGTTGCGTGCTGATTGACGGCAACCGTAATCCGATCGAAATGGCCGCTGAAATCGCTTTGCATGTGTCAAACCGAATGTTTGCCACTTAATGGCAATCGCACCACAAAACAGGCCACGCCCAGACCAAATCGAAGGCGCACCACATCCGTCGGAGGCAACCGTACTTTTTGGCCAAGCCAACGCTGAGGCTGATTTCCTCAAGGCATTCATGACAGGCCGTCTGCATTCCGGATGGTTAATCAGTGGACCACAGGGCGTCGGCAAAGCAACGCTCGCATGGAAGATTGCATCAGTATTACTATCACAACCGTTAGTGGATGGGAATGACATGTTCGGCGCGATACCCCCGCTCACAAACCTTGATGTGAACGAAGACAACAGTAATCTGCGTTTACTGCGCGCCGGTGCGCATCCGCGTTTGTTTATTGTTCGTCGCACAATGAATGTTAATGAAACCAGCCTGCAAGACCAAATCACCATGGCGGCCTTGCGTGGTCACAAACAGGGCTCCAACAAGTTGATGGAATTCCTGCATCAAAGTGCCGCAGACGGTGGTCGCCGTGTCGTCATCATTGATTGTGCGGATGAGATGAACCCATCGGTTGCCAACTCGATCCTCAAGGTTCTTGAAGAACCGCCTAAAAATACTTTTTTTCTGCTGATATCACACCAACCCTGCCGTTTGCTGCCAACAATCAGGTCACGCTGCCGAATCTTGCGCTGCGGATTGTTGGACGCCGATGATGTAACATCTGCCCTAGCACAGGCCGATATCGTGGTTAATCGCAGTGATGCACTGACAGCACTTTCAGGCGGGTCTGTAGGTGAAGCGATCCGGATGACCAAACTTGGTGGGCTTGCATTATATGCAGACTTAATAATTCTATTTAATGGCTTGCCAAACTTTGACCGTCCACACGCCCTAAAACTTGCAGACAGCTGTACTGGCAAGTTGGGTGCGACACGCTTCGCACTCACACTTGATTTAATCGACAAATTTCTTGCCCGAGCGGCTCGCGCTGGATTGCAAGGCCCACCAACAACACAAGCTGCAGCAGGTGAAGCATTGTTGCTGTCTAAAATCTCACCCCATGACCACGCTGCACGTACCTGGGCTGCTGTGGCGCAAGAGGTCATAGACCGTACGCGTCACGGCAAAGCCGTCAATCTTGACCCTGCCGCTCTCATCCTTGATACGATGTTTAAGATCGAAAAAGCTGCGCAAGACGTGGCCCGCGTTTAGAGGTCGCAAATGTCCCCGTATGAGAACACTCCAATCCAAATCGTCGACAGTCACTGCCATCTTGATTTTTCTGACTTTGACGAAGAACGCGCTGACGTAATCGCACGTGCTGTCGATGCAGGTGTAACGCGCATGGTCACAATCTGTACACGTTTGCGCCTTGAACCGCAGGTCCGCGCCATTGCCGACGAATTTGCGCCAGTTTTCTTCGCAGCTGGCACCCACCCAATGAGTGCAGCAGACGAACCGATGGTATCCGTTGATGAATTAATCGCCCTGACGGCGCATCCTAAAATGGTTGGGATCGGTGAAAGCGGTCTAGATTACCACTATACAGCCGAAACTGCCAACGTTCAAAAGCAGTCACTACGCGTTCACATTCAAGCGGCACAAGAAACCAGCCTACCATTGATTATTCACAATCGCGCATCTGACGACGATATGATCGACATCTTAAGTACAGCCTATAAGGAAAAGCCCTTCGAATGTGTCATGCACTGCTTCTCAAGCAGTGCGGAACTGGCGCGTGAGGCAATCGACCTTGGTTTTTATATATCAATGTCGGGCATCGCCACATTTCCCAAAAACAAAGATCTGCGGGATACATTCGCTACTTTACCCGTCGATCGCATTCTGGTGGAAACAGATAGTCCTTACCTTGCACCACCACCCAATCGCGGGCGCCGCAATGAACCCGCCTACACCGCACATACAGCCAAAATTGGTGCCGAGATTTTTGGACTGAACTACGAAGATTTCGCGATTCAAACATCGGCCAATTTTGATCGCCTTTTTGCCAAAGCTGCGAGGTGGAAACCATGACTATTACTCTGCGAATTCTTGGCTGCGGATCATCAGGTGGTGTGCCACGATTGGGTGGCCATTGGGGAGCCTGTGATCCTAACAACACTAAAAACAATCGCAAACGCTGTTCACTTTTAATAACGCGAACAACGCTATCTGGCGCCACCCGCGTTTTGATCGACACTTCACCCGATCTGCGCCAGCAGCTGTTGGACGCTGATGTTGGGGAACTTGACGGACTTATCTATACCCATGCCCACGCCGACCACGTACACGGTCTCGATGATATTAGGATGATCGTTTATAACATGCGCCAGCGCCTACAGGTCTGGGCTGATAGCAACACTGGCAACCAATTGTTGGCCCGATTTGGCTATGCATTTGTGCAGCCCAAGGGATCTAATTATCCACCCATTTGCGATCTCAACACCATCAAGGGCAACGTGACAATTGAAGGTGCGGGCGGCCCAATTACGTTCATCCCATTTGAGGTTGAACATGGCAATATTGACGCCCTAGGCTTTCGCATCAACAATGCCGTATACCTACCCGATGTGTCCGATATTCCTGAAGATGTTTGGCCTCTGTTGGAAAACCTTGATCTTTGGATCGTTGACGCCTTGCGCCGCGATCCTCATCCAACCCATGCGCATTTGGCTAAAACACTTGATTGGATTAACAGCGTTCAGCCTAAGCAAGCAGTGCTAACCAATATGCACATTGACTTGGACTATGCAACGCTGGCAGCAGAGACAGCTGACAATATTCAGCCTGCTTACGATGGCCTGACCCTAAAGATCACTGACTGATAAAATGTCAGATATCTTTGCCATCGTCTTACCGGTTTTCATCGTGATGGGATTTGGTTACCTCGCGGTGTGGCGCAGATTGTTTGCTGACAGCGCTGTTGATGGCTTGATGAAATTTGCACAAAACTTTGCCATTCCATGTCTACTATTTCGCGCAATTTCGACTCTTGATCTTCAACAAAACTTTAACCTTCCACTATTATTGAGCTTTTACAGCGGTGTTGTTGGGGCCTTTGCAGTTGGGCTTTTAGGAGCACGTTTTTTGTTTGGTCGCCCATGGGAAGACTGTGTTGCAATTTCATTTTGTTGTTTGTTTTCAAATACTTTATTGTTGGGTCTGCCAATTACTGAGCGTGCATACGGCGCAGATGCATTGCTGGGTAATTACACAATTATAGCGTTTCACGCGCCTTTTGGTTACGCGCTTGGTATCACTTCGATGGAATTGGTGCGAGCGCAAGGAACTCCCCTGCACCACATTCCCTTTAAGGTTGCGAAAGCAATGTTTTCAAACGCATTGGTATTAGGCATTGCGCTTGGGTTTGTCGTTAACCTTTGGCAAATCCCACTACCAGTGGTCTTTACCGATGCATTAGATTTAGTGGTACGGGGGGCCCTTCCCGTAGCACTATTTGGTTTGGGAGGCGTTCTATATCGCTATCGCCCCGAGGGTGACATGCGCACTATTTTATTCGTCTGCTTGATCTCACTTGGATTGCATCCGGCGATTGTCTGGACCCTTGGTAGCGTCAATGATCTATCACCAAACGCATTCAGGTCAGCAATTTTAACTGCATCAGTTGCACCGGGCATAAACGCCTATGTGTTCGCAAACATGTACGGTGTAGCAAGACGGGTGGCGGCATCAGCGGTATTGGTTGGCACGGGTTTGTCGATCGTGACAACTACTCTCTGGCTTGGGATCCTACAATAAATGCTAAATTTAATTGCTAAGATTTATGGGCATCTGTTCAAACACACATCCTAACTTAGGTTGCTACTCTGTAAGTAAAACACTCTGAACAGCTTCATTCCAGCCAAGATAAAATATGTTTTCATCGCGTATCACCGGTCGGGTCATGACCTTTGGCTTGGCTGCAATCTGTGTCTCAGCTTCAGAATTTTTCAACCAGTCGTTCAGCATGCGGTAGTCATTCGAGCTGCGATCCACCAAGCGATCTCCAAACTCCACAATCAGCTCAGCCAGCTCGGCCTCATTTAGCGGATCTGCACGGATATCACGGAATACGACTTCCTTACCACAAGACTCGAGAGTTTTGCGGGCGCGCTGGCAAACTGCGCAGGTACTTAATCCATAAATAATCATATTAAAAACTTCCAAACTAAAGATTATACATTTCATGCATCTGCGGGCCTAACACAACAGATTTGGAGCAAAAGCGCCATAACGAAATAATTTGACCTCGCATCAATTGCTAGAGTTATTTTAATTTAAAATGCATCAATCTCAGGGACACTTCCAAACCGTGCAAGAAACGTAGGCATCCCAATCTCACCTGAATCTTGGTCCTCTATTACCATATAAGCGTCAGCACCAATACACGCATCTGATGTAGATTCGCGTTCTGCACGTTCTTGCGCCGAGGTAGCTGATGTATATTCAAATTGCTTGCCAATCTGCATACTGGCCTGCCCAGTACCCTTTCCCAACTTTGCAACGTATGTTTGGCAGATATAATGAACCTTCGTCTCTGTTACGCTAAAATCAGTCATATTACGCCCTCACTTTATAATTTAGAACAAAATAGGAACATAATACGGGATTGGCAAGATGCCTTGGCTTGGCCTACAAGATCCACCAACACTTTATATTTTAGATTACAGACAATGTAGATAGTAGCTCAACAGTGGATGACATAGTTTGCTGTCTTCTTTAATCATCAAAAACCAGTAGCTGTTTTTCAAAGTACTCTTGACTTAATCGTCATTGATTTTAAAACTTTTACCAATCAAACATCATTAATTTTAATTCAGAAAAGGTTAGATTTTTTTGATAAACAGCGCCCAAAACCTTAAAGCTGAAAGCTGTTCTGAAGAGAGTTTCGCTGGATGAGAACAGGCCAGTGTCGTGCAAGCGGTTCTGGTAAATATAATAGTTATACAATTTATAAGCTGAAAAAATTACATAAAATATGGCGTAGATAACTACGCCACATGGCTTCCCACAATTATTGGTTTCAGCAATAAGCAAAATTCGTTTACTGGTTCGTAGGTTTAGACAGCAATGCCATGTTAAAAATTATTTTTCTGTCATAATAATTTAGGGTGTGCTTGCAATCTTTGATCTGTTTTTGATTATGATTATGATTATGATTATGATTATGATTATGATTATGATTATGATTATGATTAT
>JAPKAD010000069.1 GCA_028825445.1 Octadecabacter sp. | reverse complement strand
GATCTTGGTGTGTTTAGCCCCGACAATCGTTCTGGCCGCTACATCCACTATGGTGTGCGCGAACACGGCATGGCAGCCGCGATGAATGGTATGGTTCTGCATGGCGGCATACGACCCTATTCAGGCACGTTCATGTGTTTTACTGACTATGCCCGCGGCGCTATGCGCCTCTCCGCTCTGATGAAAATTCCTACAGTTTACGTCATGACTCACGACAGCATTGGACTTGGCGAAGATGGCCCAACACACCAGCCGGTTGAACACCTCGCCATGTTGCGCGCTACGCCAAATACTAACGTGTTTCGCCCTGCCGACACTGTTGAAGTCGCCGAAGCTTGGGAGCTGGCGTTTTCATCTAAAAAGACGCCATCCGTGTTGTGCTTGTCACGTCAAGGCCTGCCTTTGGTGCGCACTGAACACAAAAATAAAAACATGACAGCTCAAGGTGCCTATGTGTTAGCGGATGCTGAAAGCGGCAAACGTCAGGCGATCCTAATGGCCACAGGGTCCGAGGTAAGTATCGCCATGGACGCACGCGCAATTCTCGAAGCGGAAGGCATCGGCACACGTGTCGTATCTATGCCATGCTGGGAATTGTTTGAAGATCAGGACGACAAAATCCGCAAGCGCGTGCTTCCAGGTGGCCCTGTTCGCGTTGCAATAGAAGCAGGTATTCGTTTTGGTTGGGATCGGTGGTTATTTGGCGAAGGCGGCAAACGTGAAAAATCAGGCTTTATTGGCATGCATGGATTTGGCGCGTCAGCCCCCGCCACTGAGCTGTTTGAACAGTTTGGCATTACCGCAAAAGCAACAGCGCAAAAAGTCCGTGACCTTTTATCTTAGACACTGACCTGTAACCACTAGATAGGGCCATAATTTATATTTGATTGTGGCCCTAATTTGCGGATAATATTTTTTTAAATAAGTTTCTGTAGCAACTTTACAAATTTTTTAAAGCGCCTTGCCTATGAACTGTTCGACTAATCTACATGCAGCTGCATCCATAGCGCTCACCGAATGCGGCGGCCCTACAAGCCAAACTAGCAAGATCGGCACTATTTTTCTGTCTCCACCATGAATGCACCAAGCGGGGAATTTTTGACAATTTCACAATCAAATTTCCTAAGTACTTTGCAAGCAAAGTCTATTGCAGAGCATCGCGAACATTGCGTCGACTTTTTCAAAGGCTTGGGCAGCAGCTTGCAAACCGGTCTCAGCACGTTTGCCAGATGTGAAATGCCAGCAAACATTGTAGGATAAGGCGTTGGCGCCAGTTGCCATACCTAGGGAGCATAGAGGCGTCTGAAATACACGAAGTCCCTTAAGTTATCAATTTGGTATCTGAATTGGATTTTGGCATGATCAGCATAATTTTTACCCTCAATATGAGCGATTGGCGATTAGATTTCCAAACCCGCACAACTCAAAATTATGGGACCTGCACACCGTCACGTCAGATCCTGGCTTCGTGCTACGAGGAGATGAACCCATCCAAAAGTCCTATTAGGTCCAAACATTGCAACGCCGCTCATCAATTTTTAGCGCCTAATGCTGCGCCTTTGATCCCGTTGCAAACCCAATAAGTGGCAAAATCACGCGATTCCCAAAAATAAGCAATAACAGACCTATGGCCAGCCCTATCACTCCATCAAAGAACGCTGTAACTGCCCAATTACCAAAACCCGCATCGCCCGCGATTGTGCGCGCAGTGTCGTTGATAAATCCATAAGGCTGAGCCAAGCCGATAAAGTCGGGATTGTGCAGCCCGTGCACCAAAATTTGTCCACCAACCCAAAGCATTGCAGCAGTCCCCACAACTGACAGCACTATCAAAAAGTGGGGCATCCCACGCACTAATCCTGTGCCAATTCCGCGCGCCAAGCTGGTGTTAGCATTCAATGCAAGCCATGCGCCAACATCGTCCATTTTGACAATCAAGCCAACAACCCCGTAAACAAGCATTGTAATAGCAATCGCCACCAATGCTAGAGCTGCGGCTTGCAAGCCAATGCTGCCATCTGGAATTTCGTTGAGAGTAATAGTCATAATTTCAGCAGACAGGATAAAATCTGTTTTGATCGCACCTTTGACGCGAGTTTCTTCTAATTTTGCCGGATCGCCAATACTTATTATTGCCTTTACATGAGTATTCGTGTGCGGACGAAGTACATGATAAATCTTTTCAGCGCCCTCAAAACTAAGGTACAGCCCACCAATCATTAACAACGGAATTAAAAGCACTGGTGCAAATGCCTTGAGCAACATCGCCACCGGCAAAAGTATCACCAATTTGTTGAACACCGAAGTGCGTGCAATTTTCCAGATGATTGGAAGTTCACGTTTTGAATCAATCCCAGTGACATATTTCGGGGTCACGGCCGCGTCGTCAATAATGACACCGACAGCTTTGGTGCCCGCCTTGGCAGCCATGCTCACAACATCATCAAGACTGGTAGCAGCGATTCTAGTCATAGCCGCAACATTGTCCAACAAGGCAATCAAACCACTCATAGTATTGTCTCCATCTGGTTTAGGAGTAAAAAATAGCATTCATTAGCGTGGCTGCAAGCCCCGCCCGAGTATCCACGTCCCAGCTGTGTGCGCTACTAGCAGCGAGCAACACAATCTGAACGCCCACAATCAATGCCAGCCCAATTAACGTCTTGAACACCAATGCGGGCCAAATCAACGATTAAGCCAAAACAATTATGCCAATTACCACAAGAAAGAAACGGGATCCTTGGCTTTTGAACAGCTCCATCCAGAAAAAAAACTGGAACCAATAAAGCGGCCCAAGAAGGTCGTACCCTGTTCAAGCTGATTCTTTACCATGCCACTTAATGTTGCTGACTACGGACGTTAGCGCAAACGTATGTGACCTTAGAATGGGCTGTTAGCGCAAACCTATGGTCACCACTCAAGGTTACCGCTAACATATTGTAAAAAATACATATTTTCCTTGGTATCAAGTCTAACCCACCCTATTAGAGTTCTAATTCCAGACGCTAAGGAGCTACGATTATGACCATCACAGTAGGTATCAACGGATTTGGCCGAATTGGTCGATGCACATTGTCTCATATCGCCGAGGCCGCACGCAATGACATCCAAGTTGTGAAAATCAATGCAACAGGTCCAGTGGCAACAAACGCCCATTTGTTGCGCTACGATTCGGTACATGGCCGCTTTCCAGGGAGCGTCATAGTCAACGATGGCGCACTAGACCTCGGACGCGGCCCCATCGAAATGATGTCGACCTATGATCCAAATAAGTTAGACTGGGATGGCTGCGATGTGGTGCTAGAATGTACTGGTAAGTTCAATGATGGTTATTTGTCAGCGGTGCATCTTGAACGTGGAGCAGGCAAAGTGCTGATTTCTGCGCCCGCCACCAATGTTGATCGTACAATCGTCTATGGCGTCAATCACTACGACCTCACCCCTAATGATCGCATGGTGTCCAACGGATCATGCACCACCAACTGCCTTGCACCTCTTGTCAAAACCCTGAATGACACGATAGGAATTGAACGTGGCATTATGACGACAATCCACAGTTATACGGGCGATCAGCCGACATTAGATCGTCGTCACGATGATCTCTATCGCGCACGCGCCGCAGCTCTTGCTGTGATCCCTACCAGCACGGGCGCTGCCAAAGCACTGTCACTTGTCTTGCCAGAAATGGAAGGTAAACTTGACGGCACAGCTCTTCGAGTTCCGACACCAAATGTATCTGCAGTCGATCTTACATTTGAGGCTTCAAAATCTGTGACCGTGGAAGATGTGAACGCTGCCGTTGCCGAAGCCTGCGCCGGTAAAATGGGAATGGTAATGTCTTATGATCCCGAACCCAAAGTCTCGATTGATTTTAACCACACACCACAATCGTCCATCTTCGCGCCCGATCAAACCAAAGTTGTCGGCGGACGAACCGTGCGTGTACTTGCATGGTACGATAACGAATGGGGCTTTTCAGTACGCATGGCCGATGTTGCAGCACACATGGGTCGGTTAATTTAACTGTTAATACCTCGCTCAAACGGCGCAATCTGTCAAAAGAGAGATAGCAGTTTTCTCCCAAAACGACTCATGCAAGCCAGATTCTTTAAAAAGATTTGATAAAATTAACACCAAAACTCGGTGTGTCAAAATCTATAGGGACTATTTTGCACTTAAACGAATATGGTGTTGGATGCCGCGCATTTAGGCACCATGTGTTCGATTAAAATAAGATTTTTATGGGATAGTTTAATTGCAATCCACGCGTCGCGGAAAGTTTACAAATCACTACACTTTACAAAAACTTCCCAGCCAAGCTAAGCTTTCATGATGACTAACAATATTTCAATTGGTTTCACTTTATTTATTGTGGGCTATTTTGTGCTGGACAATATTTTCTTGCATATGAATTCTGGATTGTTTCTTAGCAAAAAGCTGCTTCAACTGATCAATTATCTCGCAATCTGGCGCTGAGCACATCTGCAAATTGAACGCCTGGGTTCCCGTGATGGGTTGACCTTTGTACTTTTTTAGGGATGTTAGCGCCAACACTGGTGGTGCTATGCTACCATAATTGCTGAACCGAATTTCGGAGGATCCTATGACCGTCAAAGTAGCAATCAATGGCTTCGGCCGCATCGGACGTAACATCTTGCGCTCCATCATCGAATCCGGCCGCAAAGACATTGAAGTTATAGCTATCAACGATCTTGGCCCTGTCGAGACTAGCGCGCACCTGTTGCAGTACGATTCTGTCCATGGCCGTTTCCAACATCCAGTCACCACAACTGCGGACACAATCGACGTAGGCCTTGGCCCGATTGCTGTTACCGCCATGCGCAACCCAGCTGATTTAATTTGGACAGACGTGGACATAGTGCTGGAATGCACAGGTATTTTTACATCGAAAGAAGCCTGTCAGGCGCACCTCGGAAACGGCTCCTCACGTGTGCTGATATCTGCACCAGGCAAAAATGTTGATAAGACGATCGTTTACGGTGTGAATGACAAAACGCTAACACCGGAAGATCTGGTAGTGTCTAATGCCTCGTGCACAACCAACTGTTTGGCGCCTGTTGTCAAAGTGCTCAACGATAAAGTTGGCATCGTTAAAGGCTTCATGACAACCATTCACAGCTACACTGGTGATCAGCCAGCACTAGATACAATGCATTCTGATCTCTACCGCGCCCGAGCAGCCGCACTCTCGATGATCCCGACCAGCACGGGTGCTGCAAAAGCTGTGGGACTGGTTTTACCAGAACTTGACGGTAAACTTGACGGGGTAGCGATCCGCGTTCCCACTCCAAACGTCAGCTGCGTCGATCTAACGTTTGAAGCTGCACGTGACACAACTGTTGAAGAAATTAACAGCGTCATCCGCTCCGCTGCCAAAAATGGCCCCCTGAAAGGCGTTCTGGCCTTCACCGATTCCAAACTGGTGAGCTGCGATTTCAACCATGACCCACATTCTTCGACCTTTGCGACTGATCAGACCAAGGTTATAGACGGAACGATGTGCCGTATCTTGACATGGTATGACAATGAATGGGGCTTCTCAAATCGGATGAGTGACACAGCTGTTGCAATGGGCAAACTTCTGTAATGTTTAAATCATAAATTAAAAAATAGGCTGCTTACCTGGGTAGCTTTTTTGTGCATTGCTAAACTACTTATGCAGTAACATATGCTTATCTAAGCAAAAATATCAGTCTATTACGAAACTGCAACAAGTCATAAGGAACTTTACAAATAATATTATCTTAAAAAACCAATTAAAATTGTGTCAAACATACAAAATTTAACCCCTAGGTCAAACGATCCATAGTGGGTGTCCCGTGGTCTTCTCAAGTGGATCGACAGAGATGGGCACAATCAAGGCAAACCACAATTAATGACCTAGGTTTTGAACCGTCCAGCAAGAGCTTTGTTAACCGCAGGGGGGACAAATTTTGACACATCACCTTCCAATCGTGCAATTTCTTTTACCAACTTAGATGCAATTGCTTGATGCTGGGCTTCCGCCATTAAAAACACAGTCTCAACAGTGTTGTCTAGCTGGCGGTTCATTCCAACCATCTGATATTCGTATTCAAAATCAGCCACAGCGCGCAATCCACGGATAATAATCGTGGCACCAACATCTTTAGCACAATGGATGAGTAGGTTTTCAAACGGATGGGCTACAATCTCACAGCCAGTTTGTGCTGATAGATCTGCACATTCCGTTTCGATCATTGCCACTCGTTCTTCCAAACTGAAAAATGGGCCTTTGTCACGGTTGATCGCAACACCGATAACCAGCTTATCAACCAGTGAGCAGGCGCGCATAATGATGTCAAGATGACCCAAAGTGACAGGATCAAATGTTCCTGGATATAGCCCAACGCGCATGGCAGTTCCTTAATTTAGTTGGGCGCAAGACACCCGATCATGTACCCGAAGGCAAGTGATCTAATGACCCATCACCATATCTGTCAGCGCGTCGCGTTCCGCTGCCAGTTCTAATAGCCGTGCTTTCACCGCGTCACCAATGGAAATTAGGCCTACCATTTCACCACATTCCATCACTGGCATGTGGCGAAACCGCCCTTCAGTCATTTTGGCTAGTACTGAATCAGTCGCATCAGACAGACCACATGTTACCAGCTTCTTGGTCATCATATCGCTGACAATGCTAGACATACAACTTGGCCCATGTTTGCCCAATTCTCGTACTATATCGCGTTCCGATAAAATACCTGCTGGTGTCGCACCACCATCATCACTTATTATAAGTGCACCGATACATTTATCAGACATTATTCCTGCAGCTTCTGCGACATTCGCATGAGATGTTAGGGTGAAAACGCCGCCCGTCGATTTGGATTTAAGGATTTGTGAAACAATCATTGCAAGCTCCTCAGCCTATTCGAACCAAGTCAATTGAAATTAACTCTCGCTTCCACCACTATGCCTGTCAAGCGACCTCACGCTCAAGACGTGAAATCTCAGCGCGCAATCCACTGTGTAACGCCACGGCAAATCGATTCAGGCGATCCGACGTGCGATCACTGGTGTGGCGCACTAAATAGAATGACCGCTTCAAAGACACCTCATTCATCAGCACACGTTTTAGCTCTGGTGCAAAAGGGAGGGCAAAATCATGCATGATCCCAACACAGGGGTTTTCAAAATCAGCCGCAGCCGCACGCAAAGCCATGACCTGCACAGCAACTGAATTCGACGCAATCTGAACACCACCTGCACCAAGATCACCGAGGTAATCCAATTCCTTGTCAAAGATCATATCAGGTATGTAACCAACGATCCGTTGTCTTTTTAAGTCAGCAAGATTGTTAATCTGCACTCCCTTTGGTGCCACCAGATGCAGACGGTAGTCACTCACCTTTTGAACCGTTAGCCGCCCAGCTTGCGGTTGGGAGACGGTGATCGCCATATCTGCCTCGCGTTTGGACAAGTTCACCACGCGCGGCAGCGCAAGGATCTGGATTTCCAAACCTGGGTTTTCTGCGCCTATAGCGGCACAGACCTGCGGCAGCAGGTAATTTGCCGCCCCGTCAGGCGCACCAATTCTAATTTGCCCCGTTAGCCCTACCTGATCCCCCACGCCCAATCCTTGCGCTTCTCCTATGGCTAGTGACATTGACGCTTCCGCCTCTGTTACATGGTCTCGCATTCGTGACCCAAGATCCGTCAATGCATAGCCCTGAGGTGATTTTACAAATAGTACCACACCCAACTCGATCTCAAGCCGTGAAATCCGCCGACCCACAGTTGCGGCATCTATGCGCAGAATTGGCGCAGCACGGCTTAAACTTTCAGTGCGGGCCACTGCCAGAAAAACGCGCATATCGTCCCATCGTGTCATGCCTTACCTTTGCATTTTTGCAAAATGAATTTTCTATACTGGCGCTTTTACTTACGAAAACGCAAGGCTATGGTAAGAACAATAACTCTAAACGAATACATAGGCCTTTGTGTACAGGTTGATTATACCTGTCACTGCAAAAAACTGGAAAATCATCATGATAACTGAATTTACCCACTTCATTGGCGGCGAACACGTCAAAGGGACATCTGGCCGTTTCGCTGATGTCTTTAATCCAGCAACAGGTGAAGTCCAAGGCCGTGTACCTCTGGCCTCTGCGGCAGAATTGGATCACGCTGTCACAATTGCTGCTACAGCTCAACCTAAATGGGCTGCCACAAACCCACAACGCCGTGCGCGCGTTTTGATGGCCTTTGTTGGCTTAATGAATCGCGACATGGACAAATTGGCCGAGGCACTGTCGCGCGAGCATGGAAAAACCATCCCCGATGCCAAAGGCGACGTACAGCGTGGCCTTGAAGTTGTAGAATATTGCATCGGCGCGCCCGAGCTTCTAAAAGGTGAGTATACAGACGGCGCAGGCCCTGGAATTGATATTTACTCCATGCGCCAAGCACTTGGTGTAACTGCAGGAATTACACCGTTTAACTTCCCAGCAATGATCCCTATGTGGATGTTCGCACCCGCCATTGCCTGTGGCAACTCATTTATCCTTAAGCCCTCTGAACGTGACCCATCCGTGCCCTTGATGCTTGCTGAATTACTCGAAGAAGCTGGCCTGCCCGCTGGTATCATTCAAGTTATAAACGGTGACAAAGAAGCCGTTGATGCCATCATCAACAACGATACCATCCAATCCATTGGCTTTGTTGGGTCAACGCCAATTGCTGAATATATCTACAGTCGCGGCTGTTCCAACGGCAAGCGGGTGCAATGTTTTGGCGGCGCTAAAAACCACATGATCATTATGCCTGACGCCGATCTCGACCAAGCGGCTGACGCACTTGTTGGCGCAGGCTATGGTGCGGCCGGTGAACGCTGCATGGCAATTTCCGTCGCTGTCCCTGTTGGGGAAGAAACGGCAAATCGTCTGATCGAAAAATTGATCCCACGAATTGAAAAGCTTCGCGTTGGACCCTACACATCCGGCGATGATGTAGATTATGGTCCTGTAGTAACATCTGCTGCAAAGGCTAATATTCTTAATATGATCGAAGGCGGTATTGAGGCAGGCGCAAAGCTTGTGGTCGATGGCCGCGGATTCAAATTGCAAGGCTATGAAGACGGCTTTTTTGTAGGACCTCATCTTTTTGACCACGTCACACCAGACATGGAAATCTACCAAAAAGAGATTTTTGGTCCAGTCCTATCCTGCGTGCGCGCCGCATCCTATGAAGAGGCTTTGGGTCTCGCAATGGATCACGAAATGGGCAATGGTACTGCAATATTTACCCGCGACGGTGACGCCGCGCGCGACTTCGCAAGCCGTGTTAACGTTGGCATGATCGGTATCAATGTTCCGATCCCCGTGCCGCTGGCCTATCATACCTTCGGCGGTTGGAAAAAATCAGTATTTGGTGACCTTAACCAGCACGGTCCAGATGCGTTTAAATTTTATACACGTACTAAAACTGTCACCTCACGCTGGCCGTCCGGCATTAAGCAAGGTGGAGAGTTCAACTTTAAAGCAATGGACTAAATCACTAGTTTGATTAATATATTCCCCTTTGGTTTAATCACCTTAGGGGAATATGACTTTAAGAAAGATGTGCCATCGAGCAAGGGTTACTTACGATACCACAGCTAAACTTTATTAGATATTACGGTAATGTTGCACTTGATGGTATTATAAAGATTCTCCAGAGATTCTTTCTAGAAAAGCTTGTCTTATAGACAAAATTATTTTTGCAATTTAGCAACTTGATCAAGAAATATTGCCTAAAATTTATTATCTTTATGTCAAATCTTGCTGATGTTTAAATTTCATTGGAAGAAAACAGTAAAAAAAAATGTTTCCCAGATCCTCAAAATAAATAATCAAACAACCATACAGCACTAAG
>JAPKAD010000068.1 GCA_028825445.1 Octadecabacter sp. | reverse complement strand
GATTAAACTAGATCAACAACGATCCACGCTGCTTTAAGCTGTCATTGTAAAACAACCAGTTCTTGGTCTTGTACTTAGTAAAGGCCCAACGGTTCACTCCAATCAGCTGTCACGCTTGATTCATCAGTAAGTCCCACAAACCCATTTGTGCAACAAAGCCTGCTCTATGCCCCCAATCATCTCTACACTCGTGAAGACCTGAAATAGACGAATGCTTAAATTAAAATGCTGATTCAAAGATCAAGTGCCACAGCACCCAAATTGCCGGCTTGATTGATGCGTCAAGTGGAACAATTCACGAAAGCTCAGGGCGCAAGCCAGGTTCCTGCCCAATCGTCATAGCAAACAAAGGCGGCACGTCGATGGCGTGTGCCAAGGTGCACTAGGTCCATTTCCAACAAGCTACACTTTAAAACAGCAAAACGGGCTCGATCACCTAGTTTTTCATAGGCATATACATCTGGAATAGGAGTGCCTGGTTCCGGAAGGGTACCATAAGAAACTCTGGAGCCCACTGGGATGCGATCCCATTGTGGTTCAACGTCGATTCCTGTGAGTATTTTAACAGAAGCTGTTAGCCGTATCTGCAAATCCGCGCGTGGTATCCAGATGTGAAATGCAGCTGTCGGAGCATATTGTAGGGCGGCGACCTTTGATGTTGCAATGTCGGTATGAACCTCGAGGTCACCGGAAGAGCGCGAAGCTCCTCGCAAAACCACTGTACGTGCCTCAGGTTTATTATCCGGTGATACAGTGATAAACGTGGGATAACGTGCAGGTGAGCGACTATCAGCAACACCGCGGATCAGATGCCGCCATACTTCATCGAGCAAGGACTTCAAATCGTTAGGGTCACTCATATCCGACGATCTCCTATTAACCTAGCTATCAAGCAACACGAACTACTAAAAACTTCAAGACCCATAGTGACGGGGTCGAAGAGGAAACTTGCAACACGTGTCTTTTTGAATTCTTCTTAAAAAAAAATTGCTGGTTGGGTGAATTTTAATCTGATGTTATCCAATCGTATTTACACCTGCATTGAACGCCGCGGTCGGCGAACCACAAAACACAAAAGTACATATTAAAAAAATATTTTTATTATTTTATTTTTTCATAACATCATATGCATGCATCAGCCAACAATTAGGCACATGCATCATTGATACTGGCCAGTATATATTCGGCATAAAATAGACGGTTTATCTGCCCTTAAAAGCTATTGTAACGCATGGGTTGCGGCATATCGTCGAGGTCGCTCGACACTCATACGAGCGCTGCTATCTAAATATAATGAAATTATCACGCCAGCCACCCTTCAAGCGCTTTTTGACACTATCAATTGGGATACTTCGTCCACCTTCGGGGGGCGCGCGCATTACAATAGCAATTCTGTATGGCATCTTATGCCATACGATTTTTACATTATCCGTAATGGCAATGGTTGGTGCTATGTTTTTCGGCATGAGCGAGAGTTTTGGGCGGGTCCCCACGCCATGGTCAATTCTTGTTAATATAATGTTGATTGTGCAGTTTCCTGTAATACACTCTATTTTGCTTACATCTATGGGTCGTAAATTTCTCGCAAAGCTCGCTCCACTTGGTCATGGACCAACGCTAGTTACGACAACATATGCCATCATTGCATCAATTCAATTGTTAGCGCTTTTCACTCTGTGGACCCCCAGCAATATCATTTGGTGGCGCGCAGAGGGCAGCGCGTTTGCACTGATCTGCGCAATGTACACACTATCTTGGCTTTTGCTTATGTGGGCCAGTTTCAGTGCTGGGGCTGAAGTACAATCTGGTGCGCTGGGGTGGATGTCGTTGATCCAAAAAATTAGCCCCGTATTCCCAGACATGCCAACCACAGGACTATTTAGGGTTATCCGTCAACCGATTTATGTTGCATTTGCACTGACCACTTGGACAGTGCCAGTGTGGACTCCCGATCAGCTTGTCTTAGCAATAGTTTTAACCACCTATTGCTTAGTGGCACCCCTTCTAAAAGAACGCAGATTTGAGCGTCAATACGGCGATCGTTTTGTGGCATACAAACATTGCGTTCCTTATGCGGTCCCTAATCTGCGTGGAGCAAAACATCATGAAGATTAAGCAACGCAACAATTTAGATATGTATGACGATGTAGCCACTCTTTGGTGGTCTGACAAGATTCGTTGGGTGCGCACGTTAAAAAACCTCGTGCCCGGACGATTATCTTGGTTCGATAGCCACATAGATTGGAACGACAAGACCGTGCTAGATTTAGGCTGTGCAGGTGGATTTATGTCAGAGGCATTGGCGCACAGGGGCGCGCGCGTAACCGGAATTGACCCTGCTGCGCAAGCTATAAAAGCGGCCATCGCGCGTGCCAAACACATGAACCAAGCAATTCAATATGACGTTGGGGTAGGTGAATCCCTACCTTATCCTAATGCTTGTTTCGATGCTGTGGTTTGTGTCGATGTTCTAGAACACGTATCTGACCTCACCAAAGTTCTTGCCGAGGTTGTGCGCGTTATTAAACCTGGTGGCACATTTTTATACGATACGATTAATCGCAACCCTATCGCGCGGTTGGCTGCAATTACTTTGGCGGAAGATGTCCTTCGAATTTTACCACCAGGAACGCACGACCCAAAGATGTTCATAAAACCGCATGAATTGTGCGAAGCACTTTCTCAGTCAGGCCTTATACTCGGTTTACAAACTGGGCTTGGCCCACGGGCTATAAACCGTCACGGTGATATCATCTTCGGGGAGATTTCATTCAAAACGATTATTTACATGGGGTTTGCCCATCTGCCGGAGTTATCTAAATGACCACCTATGCCCTTTTAATGACATCACTTCTGTTTGGTGGAATGACCTTGTATTCGTTCACCTTCGCAGCTTTTTTATTCACAGCACTTCCAACAGAAACCGCCAGTTCAGTTATTCGCAAAGCGTTTCCACATTTTTACACCTTCGTGGTGGTTTCAGCATCATTGGCTGCGCTCACTGCTGTGTCTGGGGATCCCTTGTCAGGTATCATTTTGGTGTTCATATCTATTACAACCATTTTCGCGCGCCAAATCCTGATGCCAATGATCAACTCAGCAACCGATGCTAGAGAAAAGCAACGTTTCAATATCCTGCACGGTGCATCAGTCATTCTGACTTTGTTTCACATCGGTTTAGCAGCATACGTTGTTGTGCGGTTGGCAAGCGTCTAGGCTCATGTCCACTCCCCAAAAATACGAAATAGAAATAATCTTTATTATCTGAATGAAGTGCTAAGAGATCAGCTTCAGCCGTATTTTTTGATTGGCCGCGGCGTAAAATCTGGAGGAATGTTATGTGTGAGCGCCAAAGACGTTAATTAACAGCCCAACAGAGTCTAAATTATCAACACAGCAGTTCGGACTATTAAAACTGTTTATCTCAGTGTGCTGTTAATACTTAAACACTAGTTGTTGAAATAGCATCGAAAGGCTAATTGTCACCACCAACCACAATGTTATCACCCACAAATACACCAGTCATTACCGTCATGTGGTGGTACTATGATTTCTCCACGCTTGTAGGTCTATCTCGCTCCAACGACGGAGAAAGGCCCATATACCCAGACTTCATCTTTCTTAAGCGACTTGGTTCAGCACACACTGAGGAAATTAAAGTTAATTGATCAAAAGTGGAGGGGGGGGGAGCTCCTTTGATAGGACGACAGCACCACAACGGAAAGTAATTCAACACAGTTTTAATGCATCTTCTTTTCAGTAACGCCTAACCATACAAAATCTTCAACATCCCAGCTTATTCTTAAAAAAAGCTTCTGGAAGATAATTTTAAACCTAGATCAAGTTTTGGATCTCAGATTATGTGTTGAACAGAAAGTGCAGAACGTCGCCATCTTTGACGACATAGCTTTTGCCTTCAGCACGCATCTTACCAGCTTCTTTGGCGGGCTGTTCACCACCCAATTTTATAAAATCAGCATAAGCTATTGTTTCTGCGCGAATAAAGCCTTTTTCGAAATCACCATGGATGACGCCAGCGGCTTGCGGCGCTTTTGTTTGAGCAGTTATTGTCCACGCGCGAGCTTCTTTTGGGCCAACAGTAAAATAAGTCTCTAAATGCAGCAGCTCGTAACCCGCTTTGATCAAACGATCCAATCCGGCCTCTGCCAGCCCCATTTCTTCGAGGAACATTACCGCTTCATTCTTTTCAAGCTGGCTAATCTCTTCTTCTATCTGGGCAGAAATAATCACATGCGCGTTGCCCTGCAGCACGGCCATTTGAGCCACAGCCAATGAGTGCGCATTGCCTTCAGAAGATTCATCTTCGCCAACGTTACAGACGTATAGCACTGGCTTTGACGTTAAAAGTTGAAGCAATTTCCAAGCCTTAACATCATCTTCGTCCACGCTCACCGTGCGGGCAGGTTGACCTTTTTCTAACGCCACTTTCGCAGCTTCAAGCAAACGCACTTGTTGAACAGAATCTTTATCACCACCACGCGTTTTGCGGATCAGATTCGCAAGACGCTTTTCGATGCTTTCCAGATCAGCCAACATCAGTTCTGTTTCGATTGTTTCTGCGTCTGCAACGGGATCGACCCGACCATCTACATGAGTCACATCACTGTCTTCAAAACAACGCAGTACGTGAGCGATTGCATCTGTCTCACGGATATTAGCGAGAAATTGGTTGCCAAGGCCTTCGCCCTTGCTTGCACCTTTTACCAAACCGGCAATATCTACAAAGGTCATGCGCGTGGATATGATAGTCTTGGACCCTGCAATCGTCGCCAACTTATCCAAACGTACGTCCGGCACTGCAACTTCGCCCACATTGGGTTCAATCGTGCAAAACGGGAAATTAGCTGCTTGCGCTGCCGCTGTGCGTGTCAAAGCATTAAACAGGGTCGATTTACCCACGTTTGGCATGCCCACGATACCCATCTTAAAACCCATTGCGACGCTCCTGCTGAATGATTAAACGGCTTCTAGGCTGCGCAGCCCTCGCCCGCAAGCTTTTGGGGGCATTGATTTTCCACAGGTCTTTGCGCCAAACTAGATATTGTTTTATAAGGAGTGCGATATGACACGGATCGACGCTAAATTTTCCGAACTGCGTGCAGCCAATAAAAAAGCTTTTGTTGCCTATGTAATGGCAGGCGACCCAAACTACGCGACATCACTTGAGATCGTCAAAGGGCTACCAACCGCAGGCGTAGATATTATCGAACTTGGGTTGCCATTCACTGACCCAATGGCAGATGGATCCACAATCCAACTCGCAGGACAACGAGCGCTGGATGGCAACATGACCTTGGATCAAACACTGTCCATCGCCGCTGAACTACGGAAGACAGATAATACGACACCAATAGTCCTGATGGGCTATTATAACCCGATTTATTCTCGCGGTGTCGATACATTTCTTTTGCAAGCCAAAGATGCTGGAATTGATGGGCTTATCATTGTAGACTTACCCCCTGAAGAAGACGACGAACTGTGCATTCCCGCGCAAGCTGCGGGCCTAAATTTCATTCGTCTCGCAACACCAACTACAGATGTAAAACGCTTGCCTAAAGTGCTACAAAATACATCTGGCTTTGTTTATTACGTTTCAGTCACTGGCACGACAGGCGCTGCAGCAGCGGAAGCCGTTGATGTAGCACCTGAAGTTACACGCATCAAAGCATCAACTAACCTGCCAGTCATTGTTGGTTTCGGCGTGCGCACACCACAAACAGCGAAAGACATCGCTAGTGTTGCGGACGGTACAGTAGTGGGTTCTGCAATCGTTGAAAAGATAGGTGCTGGCCAATCTGTAGCTGACGTTCTTGCCTTTGTTAAAACACTGGCCGACGGTGCACACAGCGCTTAATGCTAGGTGACACTTGCGCGAATTTGTCCATATTGGTAATTGAACTTAACCAATACCGTTGAAAGCTTATGCAATGCCCGTCATCACCACAATCGACGACTTAAAACGCCTGCACAAACGCCGAACACCAAAAATGTTTTATGACTACTGTGAAAGTGGATCATGGACTGAACAGACATTCCGCGAAAATACTTCAGACTTCGACAAAATTCGCCTGCGACAACGCGTTGCAGTCGATATGGCCAACCGCACCACCACGAGTCAAATGATTGGCCAAGATGTCGCGATGCCAGTGGCACTAGCACCCGTCGGCTTGACGGGCATGCAATGCGCAGACGGAGAAATCAAAGCCGCGAAAGCTGCTGAGAAATTTGGTGTGCCGTTTACTCTTTCAACCATGTCCATATGTTCCATCGAAGACGTAGCTGAAAATACCAACAAACCATTTTGGTTTCAGGTCTACACTCTCAAAGACGATGATTTCATGCAAAGGTTATTTGATCGTGCAAAGGCAGCAAAATGTTCGGCCGTGGTTATCACACTCGATCTGCAAATTCTCGGTCAACGCCACAAAGACCTTAAGAATGGCATGACCGCACCACCAAAATTTACAATTCCAACTTTATTGAATTTAGCCACTAAATGGACATGGGGTCTGCAAATGCTGCAGACTAAACGACGGTTCTTTGGCAATATCATAGGTCACGCCAAAAACGTCAGCGACCCGTCCTCCCTTGGCGCGTGGACGGCCGAAGCGTTTGATCACTCACTTAACTGGGACCGTGTCGCACAACTGATGAAGATGTGGGGTGGTCCTGTCATATTGAAAGGCATACTTGACGTAGAAGACGCTAAAAAGGCAGCCGACCTGGGTGCTGACGCAATCATAGTATCCAACCATGGCGGGCGTCAGTTGAACGGCGCACTGTCTTCCATCCGGATGCTGGAACAGATTGTTGACGCCGTTGGTGATCGCATCGAAGTGCATTTCGACAGCGGAATTCGATCAGGTCAGGATGTTTTAAAGGCGCTAGCAATTGGGGCGAAAGGAACCTACATAGGCCGCGCTTTTGTGAATGGCCTTGGCGCCATGGGCGAGACTGGCGTCACAAAGGCTCTTGATGTGATCCATACAGAACTCGATCTGACAATGGCACTTTGCGGTCACAGGGATATTAAGAACGTCAACAAAGATATCCTGCTTGTTCCAGCAGACTTTAGCGGGAAGTGGGCTTAGCCCTTTACGCAGGTGATAACCCCTTCCCAATCGAAAAAACCTGCACTATAAGCGCGAATTCAAGAGGAGCCATTATGGTTCCCGACATGGAAAAGTGGGTCGCCGTGTGAGTTGAGCGACGCGCGAATTGAAAGGAAGACCAATGGCTGGCAAAGTTCCAGATTTTGAAGCAACGCTTCGTACAGACACAGGTAAAGGCGCCGCGCGTCAAGCACGCCGCGATGGACTCGTTCCAGGTGTGGTATATGGTGGTGGCGAGGACCCCATTTCAATCAATGTGCCATTCAACTTGCTGCTTAAGCGCCTTAAAGCAGGCCGTTTTCTGTCCACGCTCTTTAACCTTAAGGTTGAAGGCCACGACGACGTCCGCGTAATCTGTCGTAATGTACAACGTCATATTGTAAAAGATCTACCGACACACCTTGATTTTATGCGTCTTAAGCGCACGACTAAGATCAACTTATTTATTGGCGTTGAATTTATTAACGAAGATGAATGTCCGGCTTTGAAAGAAGGCGGCGTTCTGATTCCAGTGCGTAACGAAGTTGAGCTGGTCGTAACGGCTGGTGACATCCCAGAAATTTTGACCGTTGATCTGACAGGCCTTGAATTGGGTGAAACTATTACAATCTCGTCCATCAAACTGCCAGCCGGTGCGAAAGCAACAATTGATCGTGATTTTGTTATTGCAAACCTCCAAGCACCTGCTGCTCTGACATCTGCTGATGACGGGGAAGATAATTCAGTTGAAGCTGACGAGGTTCCAGCGACAGAGACTAAAGAAAAATAATACAAATTCGATGTATTTTGAGGGGCGTGCACCACGGTACGCCCTTTTTAGTTTGATAAACATCATTTTCCCAAACTTTCCAGTTCGCAACACAGGATATCGCACCAACTGTTCAGCCTTGAAGCCAGCACCGAAGGATTTAGATGATGATTTTGCTCAATTATCACACAGATGTTTTAACGTTAGCATATCATTTTTAGCATCAATCAACTCAGCTACGATCCGTGCATTTGAGCCTAAGGAAGTAGCGCAATCAGTTCGTTGTCCGAGCACAGCATAAATTCAAGTAGTAAACACGCGACAAAATGATGAAAAAAACTCATCAGACATCCATGGTGGAAATGCCACCGTTTTCAGAGTAAAAATTTTTCATTAAATACACCGCTTTATTGGAAATAATTTTGTCCCAGACAATACCGTCAGAAACTCACTACCAAGAAAATCCGACTTTAAAACAGTTTTAGGTAAAATCATGCACTTGGACTGATATAGATTGATCGATATACAAAACTCATGAAATTATTTGTTGGCCTTGGAAATCCTGGTGCAAAATACGCGCAAAATCGGCATAATATTGGCTTCATGGTGCTTAATCGAGTTGCCATAGATCATAACTTCTCACAGTGGCGTAACAAGTTTCAGGGGCAATTAACCGAAGGAAGGCTTGGTCGTGATAAGGTCCTACTGCTAAAGCCAGAAACATTTATGAACCTCTCAGGTCAATCTGTAAGCGAAGCGCTGAGGTTCTATAAAATTGATAGCACCGATGTGGTCGTGTTTCATGACGAAATCGACCTTGCCTTGGCGAAGGTTAAACTTAAATCTGGTGGCGGTCATGCAGGCCACAATGGCCTGCGATCCATTCACCAGTATATCAGCCCAAATTATAACCGCGTCCGTTTGGGCGTCGGGCATCCAGGTCACAAAGATCGTGTTCCTAGCTATGTTCTTAGCGATTTTGCCAAGGCTGATCAAAACTGGCTAGAAGACGTATTACGCGGCATTTCTGATGGTGCGGCCTTTTTGGCCAATGATGAGGGTTCAAAATTTCTGAATGCAGTTGCCCAGAGCGTCAATCCGCCCCGTCCATCCACGGGGACGAAAGGCAAGCCACAAACTAAAAAAGATATGCAGATGCTAGAGCCACTATTAAAGCTCAGCTCAGATCCAGATCCGACTTCCAAAGATACCCGTAGCTCGCTTCAGAAACTTGCCGATCGGTTTTTATAACGGACCACTTTTGCAAAAATTCTGCTATCTAGCGCAGTTCTGAATTCCAAACAGCTTTTCATTCATAGTTCAGTTTGCAACATTTTGGTTGCCAGTTTACTGAATAGCATACCTCTTACAGATCATTCGTTTGAATGGCTGAGCAAAAATGTCCCATTGCACCAATTTAATGCCGTATGACAAGAGAACATTGCAAATTAAGAATGTATTATAGGTAATCATGAACAGCACAGACATTATCAAAAAAACTTAATCAGAGGCCTGCCCGTGCCTTTATCATGGCAGCGGGGGAAAGCTGTCGCGCGAAAAAATCTATTTGCCTATATACAGACAGAAATGATGTTAACAGCTAAGGCGCAGTACAGATTTTGCGGTTTTGGCACAACAGGTCCAGCAGCACCGTGCCCTTACTACCCATGGTCACATTGACTTTGATGACTGTTAGATGAGCTGAATAGCCTGACTTGCCCACTCTCAGTTGACCTGGTTTAAACAGCCCGAAGCCTCTTAATAAGACCTTCCTAAAATGGTTCCAGCGAGGCATTAAACTATACAACAGTGATCATGCTGAGCACCGTTTGCAGAGTGTAAAAATTGAGATGCCGAATTGGCAGTCAATTTGCTATTTTCGTAAAATCGCATCGTCAAAAACCTTACTTCAAAGTATACGATGTTAGGTTTTATCACTTTTACGCTGCAGAAAGATGTTGTTCATTTTCTCACCAAGTCCAGCCCCATGTACATACCCACAGGCCTCCTCACTTATAAACGCGGCAGTAAAGCTAACAGAATAATCACCTTGGAGGACGGGTTCATCCACCATGAGAGTTATTTATTGTCAGGAGCCAAT
>JAPKAD010000110.1 GCA_028825445.1 Octadecabacter sp. | reverse complement strand
GCCAAAGTTAATTTTTGGCTTGGGGTGCCGCCGTTTCTGTTCCGCTGATTGTGCATTCGATTGGGCTTCGGTTCTGACACCACGTTTGCGATGCAGGTGTGGATTAAGTTGACGTGGGGAAACTAAGCGCGCACAATTAAATGTCATTGTTTTAGACAGGATTTATAATGCGCCTAATTTTCATCGCTCCGATTGTATTGGCTGGCTGCATGGCAGAAGGCGATGGCCTCGGTCGCGCTGGCAGCCCAGAATGGTTCGCCACTACATCCAACGATCAAATTATAGCGTATTACAGGCAAGACTGCATGGCTTACGGCTACACTGGCGATCAGTTACCTGTCTGCATTCAACAAGAGATTTCAACTGGGAGACAGTGTGCGCGTAGCCAGATGCGAAATATAATAAGGCCTTAGTATGGTCCAAGCATATCCAATACGCGATGCCGAGGGTATGGAAATAAAATAAATTGCAGAACTGTAAGTAATTAGAAAGCCGCTGGTTGTCTCTTCACCGTTATTTGCTTTTGCTCAAAACTGCTTTTGTGCAAAAGTTAGCATGCAGCTTGAAAGTGGTGGTTGAGATTGCATATGGATTAGGCTTCGAGGGCAAGAATTTGTAATGCTAGAGAATGTGGAAGAGGCCAGATTTTCATGAGCAAAAACGACCCCGACTGTTTCTCGGAGTATATTGCCTTTAGTTGGACTTCGTTCAAGGCAATGCTCGATAACCGATTGATTGCTTCAACCTACATCTGGATACTAATAATTCTTACTTTAATGACATTCACGGAGAACTTTCCCGACCGAATAGATATTTTTCATTTAGCTCTGATACACCTCTGAATCTTAACTTAAATATCCCTTTCAACTGGTATTTAGCGTATTTTTCAGCAATATGTTTTGGCGCTGCTCGAATAGTCTACGTTGCAATGTGCCCTTTATTTTTGAGGCAGTATAGTTCTGCTGCTGAAGCTTATGCAGACGGTATGACTGTCGAAATAGTTAAGGATTGGGCCGCAAAATACATGCTGAGATTTCAGGGAAAGGTTATACATCCCTTAAGTGATGAAAACCGAGAAATTCACAAGCTTATCACAGAGTTTGTTGGACCAAACTACCACGTTGAAAATTTATACTCTGGTCAAAGTAGCGGAAATTTGGATGTATATATATCTGGAGCGCACGTTATGGAGGTTGTGAATATTGGAACATTTGTCGTTGGTTTAACTCAAAAAAAACTTTTGATGATCAGTTAAAACAAAAGTATAAGAATTTGCCAATTTGGCGGCTAATCGAGTTTCAAAACGTGTCTTCAATATTTGCTAGAATGCTTATGACTGTGGTCGTGCTCGCTGGCTTTTCACTTATTGCAATACCGATAATTCAGGGTCTAATGGTGGTGATCGCTCGCTATATGTTGGGTTAGTTTGCGCCTACGCCTAACAATCCTGCAGCTCACATGGGCCGGGTGGGTGTTAGTGGCCATTGGTTTGCCCATAAACAAAGGTACCAAGACAGCAAAAACCCCAAAGGCTTGCACCAATGGGGTCTCACAGCACTGACCTGAAACTTGCTCTCGTTTCGCCGGCTAGTGGCCCTTGGTAGGGTCTTAATGCGGATGCCTGAGCAGAGCCACCTCAATGGAACAGACAGGCCTTGTCCCATGCTATGTCAAAGGGAGAATCCCTAATCCATTTAAAACACAGTTACTAATTGCATTTAAATGAATGCTCGAAAGGGCGTTAAGTTGGTATTTTCTGTCCCCGTTGTGACCCTTCCCTAGACGCAAGAGGTCGGTTCTGTGCCAACCCACTGCACAAAGCATATCGCCCTTAATCCATCTTGGGTCATTGCCCCAAAATTGAGGCATTTGAAAAGGAATTGTAAATTCGTAGTGGTAGGCTTGGATTTCTTCGGGAACAGATTTGCTCAATGGCACGACAGTACACAAGCCATACCTCGCCTTAATGGGCGGAGATATAATGACGCAGAAACGCGGCTCCACCATCTCGGGCACGCGGAAGCCTTTGTCAAAGTTGACGCAAACAATTGTTCCTCTCTTGGGATGGTATTTTATTGCCAAGATGCTGCTCGTTTCTACTTAAAATTTGTCTGGTGCCTTGGGGATCATCATTAGATACCATCATTCCCCACTTGAATTGACACTTACCAAGAAGCGGCAGCACATGTGTAAAGCCAACGAAGAAAACGAACGTATCAAACGCCGTTACCTGCAATATCTCAAGGTGGCCAAACGTAAGAATGCCAGCACAGTTCTCAAGGCTGCGGAAGGCATGTTGCGGTTTGAGGCAAGTACCAATTACGCTATTTTCTAACATTTTCGGATCGAGCAGGCCATCAAGTTTCAGGACCGTTTAGAAAAAGACATTAGCAAGCAGACCGGAAAGCCTTTGTCGAAGTCAAGTATTCGCACGATCCTTGCAGCCAACAAAGGGTTCATTTTCTGGTTGGCCGACCAGACTGGGTACAAAAGCCGCATTCGTCATTCTGACGCTGACTACTTCAATATGGACGCCAAGGGCGCGCGTGTTGCCAGTGCCGTCTGCGAAACGCCTTATCCTTTCATGCAGATGGCAAGACATGCATTTTCATATATGCCAGAGGTGACCGAGATCGACCGCCGCAACAAGGCGCTGTTCGCTTTCCTGATGCTGACAGTTGGGCGTGATGGGGCTATAGCTTCTCTGCGCATCAAACATATCAACTTGATCGACGGTTATGTTTATCAGGATGCCCGCGATGTGTGGACGAAGAACTCGAAGACCATCACGACTTACTTTTTGCCTGTCGATGCCGAATACCTAGCATTCTTCAAAGAATGGATGCGCCATTTGAACGAGGTAGCCCAGTTCGGTCCCGATGATCCGTTGTTTCCGCCAGCGAAGATCAAACCTGTTTACGGTGCATTTAAGGTCGTTGGGGTGAAACGGGAAGTCTATAAAAACGCCAACGCGATCTGCGCGGTGATAAAAGAGGCCTTCACTCGTGCTGACCTGCCGTCCTATACGCCACATGCTTTCCGCAAGACATTGGTTAAATGGGCAGATAGGACTTACCCGATACGTGAGGCGTTTAAAGCGTTTTCGCAGAACATTGGGCACACAAGCGTGGTGACGACGATC
>JAPKAD010000006.1 GCA_028825445.1 Octadecabacter sp. | reverse complement strand
AATACTCTTGGGCACTATAATTATGAGGGCGTTGCATTTTACGTCGACGGTGCATAGTGAGGTTGTCCTGCCTTGTATGACAGGTAGGCAAACATGAAAATTTCTCAGATTATTAAAAAGCTTAATTAATTTTCAAAAGCGTATAATGATAGATTAGCTTTGACAACGGAGATGTTACTTTAATAACTAATGACCCAGATTTGCAGTCCATTAGGTTTTTTTAAATAGTAGCTATGGTTTTGAAAAAATAGCTTCTAAAATTCGTCCGCTATGCGGAAAAATTTCGTTATTAATTTTTGTATTCGAGTGTAATAGTTCACCTGTAATCCATGCTACCATAGCAGATTTTCCTAGCCGCTTGGTTGCCCGAATTTTGGTAGCATGCGTTTAATAAATTTCCCAGTCGTGTACTGCGGGGTTTTGGCATAGATTATCCGAATGCTTTAAATGCGCAGTGCACCGCGGGGGATATATGCACCCTTTGCACGGGGTTCATGTCACTTGTCATAGTCAGCACTTCCACTAACTTACACCGCCAACAATGGCCTGTCCGCCATGGTCAATTGTTAAGGGTTCTAAGCGCACGGTCTGCTGACCTTTTGCAAGGTATTTTTTGAGGACATCCATCTGTGCAAAATATGTACGATAATTATGCTCGGCGTGTTGTGTAGGTACTCGAGGCCGCTACATTAAAACTCCGCTCGACTTAAGCTGGAGGTAAGCAAGATATTTTATAAATTATGATAAGAGTATTTTCGAGACAATGTAACGCCAAACCCAGTGTGTGTGTTGACAGATCGGTGACTCGCGAGTAATTGAAAATTTCAATTGGTGTTGGTGGTTCCCGTGAGGGAGTACCTGTCGGAGGGTAACCTCAAAGGACAACGCCCTTCATCACTTTGCAGCGTATGCCATTAGGCAGTCGTTTGTAAGGTAAACGTACTTCTTGACCTAGCTTTTTGCAAAGATAAGTTGAGGATGCATAATAAAAAACTGAAGGAGATCAGCCGTGACCAAACGCACGTCTGCCAAATACAAAATTGACCGCCGCATGGGTGAAAATATCTGGGGTCGTCCCAAGTCGCCCGTTAATCGTCGTGAATATGGCCCGGGTCAGCATGGACAGCGCCGTAAGGGTAAATTGTCTGATTTTGGTATGCAGTTGCGCGCCAAGCAGAAGCTCAAGGGCTATTATGGGGACCTGACAGAAAAGCAGTTTCGTAAGATCTTTACTGAAGCTGAACGTGTAAAAGGGGACACTGGAGAGAATTTGATTGGTTTGCTTGAGCGTCGTCTGGACGCAGTCGTTTACCGTGCCAAATTTGTACCAACAGTCTTTGCAGCGCGTCAGTTTGTGAACCATGGTCACGTTACTGTGAACGGTAAGAAGGTTAACATCCCGTCTTACCGCGTCAAAGAAGGTGATATCATCGAAGTTCGTGACAGTTCAAAACAGAACGTTGCAGTCCTTGAAGCCATTGGTTTAGCGGAACGCGACGTCCCTGATTATATGGACGTTGATCACTCAAAAATGGCTGCAACATTTGTGCGCACACCAAGTCTTGGCGATGTGCCATACCCGGTAATGATGGAGCCAAATCTTGTAATTGAATATTACGCACAGAACTAAGCTTAAATTGGGGACTGTGCAGGGCGCACTTGCGTCGTTAAGAATAGGCTTGCCGCATCTCGTGGCGGGCCTTTTTTGTTTGTGATGTGAGGAAAAAGATCATGGGGATCAAACCACAACCTGGCGTGATGAATATTGCCCTATATAAGGGTGGTAAATCTTATGTTGAAGGTATCAAAAACGTTCTTAAATTGTCATCGAATGAGAATCCGTTTGGGCCTTCCGAAACCGCTAAGGATGCACTTGTGCGTGCATCCCATACGTTGCACCGTTATCCGTCGACTGACCACGCAGGACTTCGTGCTGCGATTGGTGATGTCTGGGGTCTAGACCCGGATGGGATCATATGTGGAAATGGTTCAGGTGAGATTTTGATGATGATAGCGCAGGCGTTTGCGGGCAAAGGCGATGAAGTTCTTTTCACCGAACATGGGTTTGCCATGTACCCTATTTATGCTAACGCTAACGGGGCTAAACCTGTTGTCGTAGCTGAACGCGAACGCGTGGTAGACGTTGACGCACTGCTGGCCGCATGCACCAAAAAAACCAAAGTCGTCTATGTTGCCAACCCTGCCAACCCAACCGGAACGATGATCGGTGAGGCGGATCTTGAGCGTCTGGCAGACGGTTTACCAGATGGTGCAATTCTTGTTCTGGATGGGGCTTATGCGGAATACGTAGGTGGTTATGATGCGGGTAAATCACTGGTTGAAAGCCGTAAAAATGTCATTATGACGCGTACATTTTCGAAGATTTATGGTCTTGGTGGCCTACGAATTGGATATGGTTACGCCAACCAAGACATTATTAAAGTATTGCTGCGTATTCGTGGGCCATTCAATCTCTCTGCCCCTGCGTTGGCAGCAGCAGAAGCTGCGGTACGTGACAAGGGCCACACTGAAAAGTGCCGTATCGATAATGCCAAACAAAGGGATTGGATGGCGGGTGCATTGGCTGAATTGGGCCTGCCATCTGATACATCCACTGCCAATTTTATCCTTGTTAGGTTTCCATCTGAAGACGAAGCCAAGGCTTGTAACGATCACCTCATAACTCAAGGTATTTTAGTGCGTTTGGTAGATGGTTACGGTTTACCAAATTGCTTGCGAATTACGGTTGGTGATGAGGCGTCGTGTCGACGTGTTGTTCACGCTATTGGAAAATTCAAAGGCGCCAAAAAGGAATTGGACGTTTGAGTGTGATGTACAAACGAGTCGCGCTTATTGGTCTCGGTTTGATAGCATCATCGATGTTTTGGGCGATGAAACGAGCGAGCTTGGCGGATGAAATCACAGGTTATGCACGCTCATCTGAGACACGTGATGTGGCTCGCGAAATTGGCCTTTGCGACCGTGTCTGTGACAGTGCATCTGAAGCAGTTGAAGGTGCGGATTTAATTGTTTTGTGTGTACCCATTGGAGCGATGGACGCCGTAACACGTGAAATTTCAAGGTTCTTAAAACCAGGCGCAGTTGTTACGGACGTGGGGTCGGTCAAACGCGCTGTAATTAACGCTGTCGAACCCCATTTGCCAGACGGTGTACACTTTATCCCAGGGCACCCCTTGGCGGGCACCGAACAATCAGGACCGCGATCCGGTTTTGCTGAATTGTTCGACAACCGCTGGTGCCTACTGACGCCCAATGGTGCTGAAGCTACTGAAATCAAAAAGCTGCGTACATTTTGGGAAGCGTTAGGCTCAAAGGTTGATGAGATGGACGCAGATCACCACGATCTGGTACTCGCAGTGACGTCACACACACCGCACCTCATTGCCTACACCATGGTTGGCGTTGCGGATGATCTAAGCCGTGTAACTGATACAGAAGTTGTTAATTTCTCAGCCGCGGGTTTTCGTGATTTTACTCGTATTGCAGCGTCCGACCCAACGATGTGGCGGGACGTTTTCCTCAACAATAAAGACGCAACTTTGGAAATTTTAGGCCGGTTCACAGAAGAATTATTCGCACTGCAACGAGCAATTCGACAAGGTGACGGTGATCATTTGCATGATCATTTCTCTCGCACTCGTGCGATTAGACGCGGTATTATCGAGGCTGGGCAAGATACAGATGTCCCCAACTTTGGTCGAAATCCGGTGCGAAAATAACAGAAATGGCAGTGTTTAAATGGTCTCTGTTTGTACCCAAAACATGCACTGGATTGTGGGCGTTGACACGGCTGGTACCGATTGCGTCTTAATGCCGCTATTGAAAAAAGCTCTTACGCAATCGAAGAGCTTGGATTCCATTCGCCACCAAAGTGTTTTGCTTCAATAAAAACAATCCGCAGTCCTAAATTATGGTGTGGTTTGTGGTAACATTGCCGAATAGTAAGGACATGTATGTATCAATCTGAGGTTGAGGCATGCAATGTTGAAGATGTAGCCCAACTTCAAGCGGTCTTATTTGTGTTGCTTTCCATGTGTACGTTCTCGGGTTACCAAACAGCGTGTCCTTCGAACTTATAATGATGATTTTTTGTATGTAACTGATTTCGAATATTTTTTTCGTTTTATGAATTCGTTCACCGCTCGTTTCGCCTGCTGTGTCCACAGGAATATTGCAGTTTTAAAGTTGTATGAACAGGTGGTCAATATTGTAGGGATTGGTTTTTTACGTCGATCATAACCGCAAACTGCTACTCTGCACATGAAACGAAGCAGATGGGTTATATGTTCCTTTTTTAGGCTATGACTGAACCAGTTGCACTAACACTATTTACTTTGAAGACTTGTGGCATCGCTATGGCAGCTGCTGCAGATTGTTTAACGTATCAGTGGCGCAGGACCCAGCACAAACCCACTTATGGTCAATTCACCTTTTACAATGGACAAGGTAACGGTCAGTATGTCTGGGATTTGCGGCGTTTCATCAAGATTGTTTGCAATTTGGGTCACTAGAAAAATATGCTCGTCTTCCAGTATCCCAGATGACACTGCTAAATCCAACGTTTGCTGCCAATTACTCGCAGAAATTGTGATGGATCCATCCATTAATCCAGTCTCATCAGATGTTATATCGCCGATTGCAGACACTGACATTTGCCCCCACGTAAGCGCAAATTCCTTGATACTGAGAGCTGCGATTGACAGAGCATCAGCATCAGCATCAGTGCTGTTCAGTTCAATCTGATCGGAAAGCATAATGTCGCAGTCTAAGCGCAGGCTTTGAATGATCTGCTGTTGTAGGTTCTGTGGATCAATTATATTGCGAATATCTTTGGGAAGCAAAATTGAAAGTGCCTCAAAGTACACATCATAGGATTGGGTCGTACCGGGGGTGAGGCGCATAGCGGCGAACAAGCGCGCAAGTGACAGTTCAGCCCCATTTTCGGCGCGCAAACGTGGATTGAGCAATTCCAATTCGGCTTGCTGGAACGCTAGCGACTTACTTGGGCTGACTTGGCCGCGTGCAACCATTTTGTTGGTAAAAAGCGTGTAATGTTTACCGTTGATCATAAACACTTGCTCTTTAGGAAAGTAAGCCCGCACGTTGTTGGGCTGGTATGAAAGCGCAAGAAGTTGAAAAATGGGTGTTTCCCAGCGTATGTGGGCATTAGGGTCTTCGACAATAAGATTGATCAATGTAGTATCAAAACGCGAAGGAAATCCGCGCGTTGTCAGCGTTTCATATGTTACATTTATTTCACTGGCATCAACTTGCAAAATCGCAGCTGTCAATTGGGACTGGATTTGTGATCTGCCTACAAACCAATAGCCACCATAAAGCATGGCAAGTACAAGTATGAGACCGATAAATTTGCGCATATTTGGGCCTTTCACTAGCGGATTAATTGTTGTTTAGAGGAGCTTGAATGAAAGGGCCATGCGAATGACAATGTGGGTGTTTGGATATGGATCATTATTATGGAACCCAGGGTTCAAGCCTGCTGAAACTGTGACAGCAACGCTGTCAGGCTACCACCGCAGTTTTTGTATGTTATCGATCCATCATCGTGGTTCTGTTGAAAAACCAGGGTTGGTTTTGGCACTCGATGCAGGTGATGCGATTTGCACTGGCGTTGCGTTTCGAGTGGCGGAGCCGGACGAGCTCCATGTGTTGGATGAATTGCGCGAACGCGAACTGGTTTCTAGCGCCTATGAGGAGGCGCACCTGCCACTAGCGCTGCGAGATGGTCGCGAAGTTCTGGCTCTAGCCTACGTAATTAAACGCAATCACGAGCAATATTGCCAGTTTGATTTAGAACGCCAAGCACAAATGATTGCGCGATCAGTTGGTGGGCGTGGCCCAAACCCTGAATATCTATTTAATACTGTTGAACATCTGTTAAAGATGGGTATCCACGATCCTGATATGGAATGGCTAACGAACCGAGTTCGAACATTGACGTAAAACTGGTTGGGGTTTGCTTCTCAATTCTCTATCGTAAAATTTAATGAATAACAAAGAGGTGCCCGATCCCATGGCAACAGGGGGCAAAGAAGCCGAGCCACAGTTTTCCCGTCCCGTGCGCCAGATCACATCGATGCTGGTGGTATTGGCGTTAGTCTGTATTGGCGTATTTTTCGCATTTCCGCGTGTGGGGCCAGTGTTTCTGGCGAACCCATACCTAAACGGCTTTATCTTCGTTGTCTTTGTGATCGGAGTTTTGTCATGTTTTGGACAGGTCTGGCAGTTGATCAAATCAATTGGTTGGATTGAGGCGTTTGCAGGCGAGAAGGTCGGATCTGATATAATCAAAGCACCTGGCATGTTAGCACCTTTAGCCACGCTGCTGCGATCACGCGGATCACGGATGCAGCTGTCAACGAGCTCTTCCCGCTCGATCTTGGATTCAGTCTCACAACGAATTGATGAAGATCGTGAAATTACACGTTATATTGTTAACACGCTAATTTTCTTGGGTCTTTTAGGTACATTTTATGGCCTTGCTACTACAGTACCAGCACTAGTTGAGACAATTCAGTCTCTCACACCTGGTGAGGGTGAAAGTGGTGGTGACGTGTTCGCCCGCTTACAGGCTGGGCTCGAAAGCCAACTCGGTGGTATGGGAATCGCATTTGCATCGTCACTGCTGGGTCTGGCAGGATCGCTGGTGGTCGGCTTACTTGAATTGTTTACAAGCCACGGTCAAAATCGATTTTACCGTGAACTTGAAGAATGGTTGTCTACCATTACACGCGTAGGGCTAGCTGCGGGCGATGAGGCCAGTGGTGATCAGGTTGCTATGGCAGGTGTCGTTGATCACATGGTCGAACAAATGGAACGGATGCAAGCGATGTTTGCTGAATCCGAAGCCAGCCGTGGTGCGGCAAATGGGCGTGTTAGCGCACTGACCGACGCAGTAGCGCAGATGGCACAGCATTCATTAACAGATCAAACGCCCACACAATTGTCCAGAGTCGCAGACGCGCAAGAAAATTTAATAATAGCGCTAAAAAATACTGGAATGGAAGGTATCGATGCGGAAAGCCGTATGCGCTTGCGTTCGATTGATGTGGGGTTATTGCGCATCCTCGAAGAAATGGCCGCAGGCCGCCAAGAAGTCGTTATGGATCTGCGCGCTGACATGGCGAATCTGACAAATGCTGTGCGCCAAGGCAATCGTGATGCGCGTAAAAATAATCAGAGTGGCTCCTAAGCTATGGCACTAAGCCGCAGGACTGGTGCGCGCTTTCAAGCATCAATTTGGCCTGGTTTTGTTGATGCAATGACAGGCCTTCTGCTGGTTTTGATGTTTGTGTTAACCATCTTCATGGTGCTGCAATTCGTGTTGCAAGAAAGAATCTCTGGGCAAGAAAACCAACTGACGGAATTGTCTGCCGAGGTTACAGCGCTGGCCGAAGCATTAGGTATGGAAAAAGATCAATCCGCAAATCTTGGTTCGCAAGTTGGAGTCCTTTCTAATGAATTATTGAGTTTGCGTTCGGCTTTTAGCGAAAGCGAAGGCACAATTGAACAGCAAAACTCAATGATTGCGCGCCTTACAAATGAACGAGATAATCTTGTCAAGGATGTGTCAAATTCGCAATCTCGTATCACTAGGTTTGAAGCACAGGTTGCAGAATTTCTGGTACAGCGGCGTGAGGCTGATAGAAAAATCTCTGCCTTTGAGGCACGTGAAGTCGAACTGCTAAGTGAGCAAGAGATTTTAAATCTTTCCATTGCGCAGGCTAGATCAGAAATTGACACAATTGTCGAAGCAGCGCGCCTTGCTGCAGCCCGTCGCGAGGCGCTTGAGGCGATGATTGCAAGTCTGGAAACAGACAATGCTACGTCAAACATACAAATTGCGATATTGGAAACAGCTGGTGTCAAAGCCGCAACGCAGTTGGTAGATTTGGAAGTGGCCGGCGTGGTGGCAAACGCGCAGATCGCCGAACTAGAATCAAGTGTTGAAGAGTCAAAAGCGCAGATCGCCGAACTAGAAGTGGCGCGTGCTGAAGCAATGGTAAGAATCAGCGAAACGGAAGTGACGATGCTGGTGGATGCCGCCGCTGCCGCGGTTCTGCGTGAACGGCTGGCCAACGCTGACACGGAATTGACCACAATGACTCTTGTGCTTGAAGAGCAGCGCAGAGCGGCTGAGGATACCCTGACACTGTTGGCGGCGGCTCAAACGGCACGCAAAGATTTAGATCAAAATCTTGCAATTGCATTGCTGGCTCAACAGGAAGCTACTGCTGAGATTCAGGCGCTGGGACAAGAGCGCAGTGTGTTGGCAGACCGTTTGACAGCCGCCTTAGAGGATCATGATGAAGCTTCGGTAAACATCGACGCGCTAAGGGCTCAACTTTTTGCAGCGCTCATCGCTAGAACAAGCATTGAACAGGAATTAACGGTGGCAGTAGCGCAGCGTGACACATTCCGTTCAGACTTGGGGGCTGCGGTGGCAGCCTTAGCCTCTGCGCAGGCTGAGACTGACGTGGCTGAGTCGGGTGTGGATCGACAAGTGGCACTCCTTGCGATCGCCAATAACGCGCTGACACAGGAACAAGCTTTATCATCGGACAGCTTGCGACAAGTAGCATTGCTAAATGAACAAGTGGCAGCACTGCGAGGTGAAATGGGGCGATTGCAGGAGTTGCTTGATTTGGAAAATGATACTGACGTTAAAGCTAATGTACAGATTGAAACGCTCACACAGAATTTAAACACTGCTATGGCGCGGGCATTGCTGGCAGAACGTCGTGCGAGGGTAATGGAGGATGAAGAGCTAGAGCGCATGGCAGCTGAAGCCTTGGAGTTGGAACGGTACCGATCTGATTTCCTAGGTCTTTTACGTGCTATATTGGAAGACGTCGAAGGGGTGCGCATTGAAGGTGATCGTTTTGTGTTTTCATCTGAGGTGCTGTTTGAGCAAGGCGCTGCGCTATTGTCACGGGCGGG
The DNA here is from genome assembly GCA_028825445.1 of Octadecabacter sp. GTDB lineage: Bacteria > Pseudomonadota > Alphaproteobacteria > Rhodobacterales > Rhodobacteraceae > Octadecabacter. Next base: position 116,014 of record JAPKAD010000006.1, on the reverse strand, counting down.
AGAGCTTGAAATTGCCAAGGTCGCAACGATCTTGCGAGATGTTGCTGGCGACATTCCTGAAAGTATAGACTGGGTGATCCGCGTCGATGGACACACGGACAATGTTCCGTTGTCAGGCGAAGGAGAGTTTGCCAACAATTGGGAGCTGAGCCAGGCGCGTGCTTTATCAGTTGTTCTTTATATGGTGAATTTCTTGACCATACCGCCAGATCGCTTGGCAGCTAACGGATTTGGGCAGTATCAGCCGATTAACCCTGCAAACACAAACGAGGCCCGTGCCCAGAACCGTCGCATCGAGCTTAAATTGACAGAACGCTAGATCATCAGTCTTAACTGAAATAATTGCATATTTTGGTAATTGTAATTAACCATTACTTTGCCGTCTGTCTAATCCGGCCATATAATGGGGGTGTGTAAGCGTGCTGTCATTGGTGCTCGTTAGCCAATTGCTTTGGGGTGAGTTGAGACAGCTATAGCGGGTGAGTACATTACTGGTCTGCAAGGTGCAGTATTATCAATTCAATGTTTAGTTTAACCACGTTAATTGTCCATGCGCTTAATGCCAAAATCAAGGAAGGACTGGTTCATTGAGGGAAAAAGTTACTTTGTCAGGATAATTTACTTCGTCTTAGTCATATTCGCTATCCGCAATACAGGTGCTTTACAGCCCGTCGTCAGCTCTGTCTTATGCTGCGCTCCATAATGAATATCGTTAATAGCGTCATAGGCAGTATCGCTATTGGGCGCGATTGAATTAGCAATTGCAACACGTTGTTGAACCCAAATATATACATGGTGAAATTGAGCGCTGTTAGAAAGCCAGACTTGGCTAAAAATATTTTTTAAACCGCTTTAGCCTATATAATGACCGCGACAAAGTCTTCTGTTGCGTAGTTAGGGCTGCTAAAGAGAGGGCATTGTAATTTGCTTCTATTGCCGCCAGAGACAATAGACCAAAATAGCGCCTTCATAGCTATTTTAGGTTAGATTCTAAAATTAAAATTTAACTGCAGTCCTTAATAGATCATTGTCAAAATAGTTTTAGTTATTTTTAATTTCGCCCAAAGTGCAGTTGATGGGCAGGCTAGTTTTTTTTATATTCTGCGCCACCGAGGGGTAGCGCAGAATATAAGCAGTGTAATCATGTGTACTAGCCAGCAGTAATAAGTGGAGGTTTGTCCTTTGAAATACGAACCTTCTCGAGAGGCTCAATTAACAAATCTAATTTACCATCTTTCATACCAACCTTGACGTGACCACCTTTCGCCAATGTACCAAACAGCAATTCTTCAGCTAATGGTTTTTTGATGTATTCTTGAATCGTACGCCCTAGTGGACGAGCGCCCATTTTGTCATCATAACCTTTGTCTGCGAGCCATTCGGCAGCAGGACGTGTCAATTCAATTGATACGTTGCGGTCCATTAATTGCGCCTCAAGCTGAAGGACAAACTTTTCAACCACTTGCAGAATGACCTCTTTGCCAAGGGGGGCAAAGCTGACAACCGCGTCCAGACGGTTACGGAATTCTGGTGTAAACGTGCGTTCGATTGCAGCGGTGTCTTCGCCCGTGCGACGTTCTCGACCAAAACCAATGGCTTCTTTTGCCATTTCCGAGGCACCAGCGTTAGTTGTCATAATAATGATGACATTGCGAAAATCTGTTGTTCGGCCATTATGATCTGTCAGTTTGCCGTTATCCATCACTTGTAATAGAATATTATAAACATCTGGATGGGCTTTTTCCATCTCATCAAGTAACAACACGCAGTGGGGATTTTGATCGACGCCGTCAGTCAGCATGCCGCCTTGGTCAAAACCGACATATCCTGGAGGAGCTCCGATGAGGCGCGAAATTGAATGCTTTTCCATGTACTCGGACATGTCAAAGCGTAGAAGTTCAACACCCAGCGTGTCCGCCAACTGTTTGGCAACTTCGGTTTTACCCACACCGGTTGGGCCTGCAAACAGATAGTTTCCGATCGGTTTCTCGGGTTCACGCAGACCTGCGCGGGCCAGTTTGATTGCTGAACTTAATGCAACAATAGCGTCGTCTTGGCCGAACACGACCCGTTTCAGGCTACTTTCAAGGTCTTTAAGAACTTCTGCGTCACCTTTGGAAACGTTTTTGGGTGGAATGCGCGCAATCTTCGCCACAACTGCCTCAATTTCTTTTGTACCAATTGTCTTACGACGTCGGCTTTCTGCGACTAGATGCTGAGCTGCTCCTGCCTCATCAATAACGTCGATAGCCTTGTCTGGCAGTTTTCGGTCGTTGATGTAACGGGCTGAAAGTTCCACTGCCGATTTGATCGCGTCAGCCGTGTACTTAATCTGATGGTGATCCTCGAAATAGGTTTTTATGCCCTTCAGGATTTTAATTGAATCTTCGACTGATGGTTCATTTACATCAATTTTCTGGAAACGACGCGCCAAGGCGCGATCTTTTTCGAAATGCTGACGGAATTCTTTGTAGGTCGTAGAACCCATGCAGCGCAGCTTGCCACCCGCAAGTGCGGGTTTTAGTAGATTGGACGCATCCATTGCGCCGCCCGATGTAGCACCAGCACCTATGATAGTGTGTATTTCATCAATGAACAGAACTGCGTCATTATGGTCTTCGAGTTCGGTCATTACGGCCTTGAGGCGCTCCTCAAAATCACCACGGTAGCGCGTACCAGCCAGTAATGCGCCCATGTCGAGGGAGAATATCGTTGTACCTGACAAAACTAACGGGACCTGGGATTCGACAATTTTGCGCGCCAAACCTTCAGCGATGGCTGTTTTTCCAACACCAGGATCACCAACTAAAAGGGGGTTGTTTTTACGGCGGCGGCACAGCACTTGGATGCAACGCTCAACTTCGTGATCACGACCAATAAGCGGATCGACGTCGCCTTTTTGCGCTTTGATGTTTAGGTCAACGCAATATTTGGCAAGCGCACTTTCATCCTTACTGGTTTCTTCAGATGTATCAGTTTCGTCGTCCAATGTTGGTGCGCCACTAACAGGGCGACTTTCGCCAAAGGCTGGATCTTTAGCAACACCATGGGCAATGAAATTCACTGCGTCATAGCGCGTCATATCTTGATCTTGTAAAAAATAAGCGGCATTACTTTCTCGTTCAGCAAACATCGCAACTAGCACATTGGCGCCAGTGACTTCTGTGCGACCAGATGACTGAACATGGATCGCTGCGCGCTGGATAACACGTTGAAAGGCTGCCGTTGGTACAGCTTCGGATCCCTCAACGTCAGTCACGAGAGTCGAAAGGTCGTCCTCAATGAAATCCTCAAGCGTTTTGCGCAACTTTCCCAGATCAACCGAACAGGCTTTCATCACCCGGGCCGCATCAGGTTCTTCGATTAACGCGAGCAAAAGGTGCTCAAGCGTAGCGAGTTCGTGTTTGTGAGCGTTGGCCAGTGCCAAGGCGGAATGGATTGACTGCTCAAGCGTCGTGGAAAATGATGGCACGTTGTGTGCTCCTTCTGATCGGGGTCTTCCGGGGGCATGGCCCCCAAACAGTGGTATCTTGTGGTTCAGTTTTGCTCTATTCAAGCTTGCTTCAAGGATAAAGTGTTACAGGGTTATTATTGAAGTGCGATTGTGGCGATTTAGGCTTTATTTTAAAAGTTAATTTATCGATTCTGAAGATCAGAAATTATCGCGCCTTTTTCGAATCTGGTTAAAAACCTCTATCGGATCGCTATTGGTCATGCCGTAGGCGTTTTGTAGCGCGAGATTGTCTGCCCGCAGAAAAGGGTTTGTGCGTTTCTCAACGCCGAGGTTGGACGGTACAGTGGGCTTGTTCGCCGCGCGGGTTTTTTTTATGTCCTCTACTCTAGAGATAAGGTCAGAGTTGTCCGGTTCAATAGTTAAAGCGAAACGGGCGTTGGTTTGCGTATATTCGTGGCCACTACAAATGCGAGTTTCATCGGGTAGGGTGCGTAACTTTAACATACTTTGCCACATTTGCGCAGCCGTACCTTCGAAAAGACGGCCACATCCAAGGGCCATCAAACTATCGGCAGTGAATAATACGCGGGACTTGGCAAAATGCAATGCGATATGGCCGATAGTATGGCCCGAAACATCAAAAAATAAAGCAGTTTCACTGCAGATCTTGACTGTATCACCTTCGCTTACAGCCAAATCTAACGAAGGTAAGCGGTGGGCGTCTGCGGCTGCACCAATCACACGAGCCGAACCGCGTAATGCATCAAGTCCGTCAACGTGATCTCCATGGTGGTGTGTCAGCAAAATATCAGTCAATGCCCAACCCCGACTATTCAACGCTCTTTGAATAGGTGGGGCATCGGGTGCATCTACTAACAAAGTCTCTTTTGTACGCGCGTTGTGTAGTAAAAAGGCGTAATTATCTGTAAGGCAGGGAATGGTCACAATTTCGAGGGGCATGGTGTTGTACAATCCTGTTGGTATTGTGAAGGCAGCGATGGTCCCGTTAGATTTAATGGTTTGGGGCAGTATGGACAGCATGGAGCGACAATGCACCTAGATGTGCACGATCTGAGGGAATTCTACTACCGCAGTCCTTTAGGGCGTGCGGTTCAAAAGGTCGTAAGAAACGAGTTGGTGCGACTATGGCCAGAAGCAAAGGGGCAAACGGTCGCGGGGTTTGGGTTTGCAGTTCCTTTGTTGCGACCGTACCTGTCGGACGCGCGCAGAGTGATCGCGTTGATGCCTGGACCCCAAGGTGTGATGCCGTGGCCAGATAATAAACCGAACGTAAGTGTTTTATGCGAAGACACGTTATGGCCGCTAGCGTCAGGCAGCGTAGATAAGATAGTGCTTTTGCACGGGCTGGAAACGTCTGATACTCCAATGGCGCTGTTGGATGAATGCTGGCGAGTGCTGGGGCCGGGTGGACGTGTGGTTTGTATTGTGCCCAACCGCACTGGTCTTTGGTCACGTTCTGATGCGACGCCGTTCGGTTTTGGTAGGCCGTATTCATTAGGTCAGTTGGAGAAGCAGCTGCGTGGTGTAGGACTCATTCCAGTTAAAACGCTATCAACGTTGTATCAGCCTCCTTCACGGCGCAAAATTTGGCGACAATTCGCTCAAACTATGGAAGGCGCTGGACGTCATATTCCTGTATTTGCAGCTGGTGGCGTTTTAATGGTCGAAGCGGCCAAACAGGTCCCGCAGCCAAAGCGTCCCGGTCTGGCAGAGGCGGTAAAAAGTCCTTTACGTGTGCTTGAAGGGATGGGTGGGCCAGTTGTGAAACCAGCTTAGCGCAGCATGATGTTTTCAGCGGTCAGAAAAGTGTTGTCAGTCAAGTGAATAGCTGCACTGGCAGACTCGCCTTTTCCATCTGTCACAATATTTACTTTAACTTTGTAAGAGTTGGTGTTGGTATTTTTGCTTAAGGTGAACTCTGCAGTGGATTAACTTGACGTGCCACAAAGACTTGCTGTCAAAATATCGAATATCGGTATATTTAGGCAGCCTGCAGAATGGGTTTTGGACTTCATCATCTTATGAAGCTGCGCTTGTTTTTTGGATTTATTAAAAATTGAGCCAGCAGCGTAAACTGTCTGAAAACTCAAAACCTGTCCATCACTAGCCTTCAAAGAAAAGCTTACGTGGCTCAAATTAATAAACAAGTCTGTGAGTTTAACCGTCTGATAAATTCCAGCCCAAAGGTGACACACGCGGTGAAAAGTCTGCGCTGTTACCATTTCAATAGAGATGCCCGAGCTCGGTTGTAAGGATTCAACACAGGTAGCCAATCTAACTGAGCTATTGCTTTTCTCGCACAAACAACCAGAAGATGCCCTTTGCTTGAAAGTTGTATTTGCGCGTCAAAAAAAGTCAATAATGACAAGGTGGTCAAGGAAAAAGCAACAAAAACCATGTATTCAGGTAAGCCAGAAAGTATTGAGATAGATGCTTTACATATCTGCCCTGAGTGTAGTGTGGCTTCACTTCTACCGTGAGTAAAAAATATCATGAAATAAAATGTTTAAAATTGGAAAGCTAAAAAAACAAACCATGTTGCGCTAATGCGAAAGCTTATTGAACGGAAAAACGTCGTTATACAAAAAAATCAAAACTGGCTAGAAAAGGTGAGATAGATCAAAACGAATACTTCTTTTGAGGTGCGCAAAGTATATTTAAAATTGAATGATTTTTTAGGGGCTCCAATTATTGTGTGATGGGATGAAAGTACTTCTCCAAACATATACAACCGAATCAATAAATGTGTTGTATAGTATTGTAAAAACAAAGGCTTAAATCTTTAAGTATACAGACACCAAAATGTTCTAAAAGCTTAATCTTGTGTTGGGTCAATGTAAAAAATAGGTTTCTGCCCCAATAAATTGCGCTTCTACACGGTTGCCCCAACAGAAACCCTCTGCTATCTGCGCGATGATTTTGCCGCCTCGTCATGTTTCGAGGCATATTATGGTGTATTATAGTTTTCTCGATTGGGAAAATAATCGCCTAGAATTCGAAAGGGTGGACGTGTCTGAACCAGCTTCGATTTCCTCCGGTATAGCCGCTCGCTATGCCACTGCTGTCTTCGAACTTTCGAAAGACGCCAAGGGCTTAAAAGCTCTTGAAACTGATATTGATGCTATGAGCGCTGCTTTGAACAAGAGCGGTGACCTACGTACATTGATTTCTTCGCCCCTTTATAGTCGCGCAGAACAAAGCAAAGCTATCAATGCTGTGGCTAAGAAAATGAAACTCTCTGAAACTACAATTAACACATTGGCGCTTATGGCGTCCAAGCGTCGCTTGTTTGTAGTTCCGCAATTGATAGAATCGTTGCGCGCGAAAATTGCGGAAGAAAAGGGTGAAGTGACAGCTAACGTCGTCTCTGCTAAAGCGTTGACAAAAGCCCAATCTGAAAAGTTGTCCAAAACGCTTTCAGCATCCTTTGAAGTTGATGTAAAAATTATTGCAACTGTTGATGAAACAATCATCGGCGGTCTTATTGTTAAAGTTGGCTCAAAAATGATCGATACATCGGTTAAATCAAAGCTTAACGCACTCCAGAACACTATGAAAGAGGCCCGGTAATGGCGATCCAAGCTGCGGAAATCTCCGCGATCCTCAAGGACCAAATTAAGAACTTCGGCCAAGAAGCTGAAGTTGCAGAAGTTGGCCGCGTACTTTCCGTTGGTGACGGTATCGCTCGCGTATACGGTCTTGATAACATTCAGGCTGGCGAAATGGTCGAATTCCCAGGTGGAATCCAAGGCATGGCGCTGAACTTGGAAGCCGACAACGTCGGTTGCGTGATCTTCGGGTCTGACCAAGCAATTAAAGAAGGTGATATAGTAAAACGAACTAATGCCATTGTGGACGTTCCTGTTGGTGACGAGCTGTTGGGGCGAGTCGTTGACGGTCTCGGCAACCCAATTGATGGCAAGGGTCCGATCAAGACATCCAAGCGGGCGATCGCTGATGCAAAAGCACCTGGTATCATCCCGCGCAAATCGGTCCACGAGCCTATGGCAACAGGATTAAAATCCGTTGATGCTATGATTCCGATTGGTCGTGGCCAGCGTGAATTAATTATTGGTGACCGTCAGACTGGCAAAACAGCGATCGCGCTCGATACTATCTTGAATCAAAAATCCTACAACGAAGCTGCTGGCGACGATGAAGGCAAGAAGTTGTACTGTGTTTACGTGGCCATTGGCCAAAAACGTTCCACGGTAGCACAGCTTGTCAAGAAGCTCGAAGAAGCCGGCGCAATGGAATATTCCATTGTAGTTGCTGCTACGGCATCCGACCCAGCTCCTTTGCAGTTTCTTGCACCTTATGCAGCTACTTCTATGGCTGAGCATTTCCGTGATAACGGCCGTCACGCTTTGATTATCTACGATGATTTATCAAAGCAGGCCGTTGCTTATCGCCAGATGTCTCTTCTACTACGTCGCCCACCAGGCCGCGAAGCTTATCCTGGCGACGTATTTTATCTTCACTCCAGACTTCTGGAGCGTTCATCGAAGCTAAATGAAGATAACGGATCTGGCTCTTTAACGGCCCTACCTGTTATCGAAACCCAAGGCGGTGACGTATCTGCGTTTATTCCGACAAACGTGATTTCGATTACTGATGGCCAGATTTTTCTTGAAACTGAGTTATTTTATCAAGGCATCCGCCCCGCGGTGAACACAGGTTTGTCAGTTTCGCGTGTAGGCGGTTCTGCCCAAACGTCCGCAATGTCGTCCGTTGCTGGCCCTGTTAAGTTGTCCCTCGCTCAGTACCGTGAAATGGCAGCCTTTGCACAATTTGGTTCCGACCTTGACGCGGCTACCCAGCAATTGCTCGCCCGTGGGGCCCGTCTAACAGAGCTAATGAAACAAAAACAGTATTCACCACTGACCAATGCTGAAATAGTATGTGTCATTTTTGCTGGTACAAACGGTTACCTCGACAAAGTAGCCGTTGCCGACGTTGGTAAATGGGAGGCTGCTTTGCTTAAGCACATGCACACCAATCATGCTGATGTGATTTCTTGGATTACCAATGATGATCCAAAAATCAAAGGCGATGCTGCTGAACGTCTCAAAGCTGCGCTCGATCCGTTCGCAGCTGACTTTACTTAAGTGAAGGATGACGCCTAATGGCTAACCTTAAAGTCCTCAAAAATAGGATCGCGTCGGTCAAATCGACCCGCAAGATCACGAAGGCTATGCAAATGGTTGCGGCAGCAAAATTGCGTCGCGCTCAGGAAGCAGCTGAAATGTCACGTCCTTATACTGAACGTTTTAACTCTGTGATGGCTAGTCTTGCATCGTCAGCCGGTGGCGAAGGATCGCCTAAATTGCTGTCCGGTACGGGTTCAGATCAAACACACCTGCTGATAGTTATGACGGCTGAACGTGGTCTGTGTGGTGGTTTTAATGGGAATATAGCCAAGAAAGTCAAAGCCCAAGCTGCAGATTTGCTTTCTGAAGGCCATACGATCAAGATCCTTACTGTTGGTAAGAAGGGTCGTGATGCGATGAAGCGCGATCTTGGAGAATATTTCGTGGGCCACGTTGACCTTACTGAAGTAAAGCGCGTGGGCTATGACAACGCGCAAGGTATCGCTCGCGACGTGCTGGCTCGATTTGACGCAGAAGAGTTCGATATTGCTACAATTTTTTACGCGCGTTTTGAAAATGTTGTTGTCCAACATTCGACGGCACAACAGATCATTCCTTTTAAGGCCCTTGATGGCGCCAAGACAGACGGTACTCTTTACGATTACGAGCCTAGTGAAGAAGCTATTCTTACTGATTTGCTACCGCGAGCAGTTGCAACACAAATTTTTGCGGCCCTGTTGGAAAACGGTGCGTCCGAGCAAGGTGCTCGTATGTCAGCCATGGACAACGCGACCCGCAACGCTGGTGAGATGATTGATAAACTGACGATCCAATACAACCGGTCCCGTCAGGCCGTCATTACCAACGAGCTGATTGAAATCATTTCCGGCGCGGAAGCGCTGTAAGAGAACCGGAGAGTATCGACAATGGCAAACGCAAAAGGCAAAATCACCCAGGTGATCGGCGCCGTAGTGGACGTTCAATTTGACAAAGAACTACCAGCTATCCTGAACGCGCTGACAACAAGCAACAATGGAAAAGACCTTGTCCTTGAGGTTGCACAGCACCTTGGTGAGAACACAGTTCGCGCCATTGCTATGGATGCAACTGAAGGTCTCGTTCGTGGCCAAGAAGTGTCCGACCAAGGGTCGCCAATCACGGTTCCAGTCGGTGTTGGCACGCTGGGTCGTATCCTAAACGTAACTGGTGATCCCGTTGACGAAAAGGGACCAGTAAAATCTGAGAAACGTCGCTCAATCCACGGTGAAGCTCCTAAGTTTGAAGACCAATCTACAGCGACTGAAATTCTTGTAACTGGAATCAAGGTTATTGATCTTTTGGCACCCTACACAAAAGGTGGTAAAATTGGTTTATTCGGCGGTGCCGGAGTTGGTAAAACTGTGTTGATCATGGAATTGATCAACAACATTGCGAAAGTCCACTCCGGTGTGTCAGTGTTTGCTGGTGTCGGTGAGCGTACTCGTGAGGGTAACGACCTATACCACGAGATGATTGAATCTGGCGTTATCAACCTCGACAACCTTGAAGAATCCAAGATTGCGCTTGTCTACGGCCAGATGAACGAACCTCCAGGTGCACGTATGCGAATTGCCCTGACTGGTCTCTCCTTGGCTGAGCAGTTTCGAGATGATACGGGATCTGACGTTTTGTTCTTCGTCGACAACATATTCCGCTTCACACAAGCTGGCTCTGAGGTTTCTGCGTTACTCGGCCGTATTCCATCTGCCGTTGGCTATCAGCCAACATTAGCCACTGACATGGGTGCAATGCAGGAACGGATTGCTTCAACCAAAGGTGGATCTATTACGTCTGTTCAGGCTGTTTATGTGCCTGCGGATGATTTAACTGACCCGGCGCCTGCGACATCGTTTGCGCACCTTGATGCGACAACCGTACTGGATCGAGCTATTTCGGAAAAAGGTATTTATCCAGCAGTAGATCCGCTTGGGTCAACGTCGCGATTGCTTGATCCGCTGATTATCGGTGATGAACATTATAAAGTTGCCACAGATGTTCAGCAAATCTTACAACGTTACAAGTCTTTGCAGGATATCATTGCAATTTTGGGAATGGATGAATTGTCAGAAGACGACAAAATGACAGTGACGCGCGCTCGTAAACTTGAGCGTTTTTTGTCACAGCCTTTCGATGTTGCAAAGGTATTCACAGGTTCCGATGGTATACAAGTCCCACTGGAAGACACGATCGCAGCGTTCAAAGCTGTTGTTGCGGGTGAGTATGACCACCTTCCTGAAGGCGCTTTTTATATGGTTGGCGGTATTAACGACGTGAAAGCCAAAGCTGCGAAAATGGCAGCAGACGCAGCTTAAACTGCATCATAATTTCGTACATTAGGAGCCAACATTATGGCAGACTTTACATTTGATCTGGTATCTCCTGAACGCCGTTTGGCACAGATGGATGCTACTGAAGTTCAGATCCCAGGTGCAGACGGGGACATGACGGCAATGGCTTACCATTCGCCGACTATAACGACACTGCGACCGGGTATTCTGTCTGTCACTCATTCAGGAGGTGTTTCTGAATTTGTTGTATCTGGTGGCTTTGCTGAAATTACTGCGACTGGTGTATCGGTCTTGGCTGAGAAAGCGTTTTTGCGATCAGAAGCAAAACAAGAACACGTGGACAAGTTAGTTTCAGATGCTACAGCTGCTGTGGATGCCGCAAAACAGTCTGGTGTCGATGTGGACGAGGCTGAATTAGCTTTGCACCATGTGTCCGAAACGGTTCGCACCCTTTTAGTCTGATCAAATACAAATAAAAAATTTTATAAATGGCGTCCTATTATGGGGCGCCATTTTGGTTAATGAAGAGTACATTAAGCGGGTAATTAACACTGGGCTTATCATTATGGCAAAGAATGCTTAGCTGTGCGGATGCAGGTAGAACTGCTTGATGTCTGTTTGGTTTGCTTTGATAATATTGATTTCAATTTTGATTGCGTACAGCGTCTCAGGATCGAGATTAAGATTGATTTGGCTAAAATAATATCTGGTGACCTGACGATAATTTATGAAAGCCCCAGCGTTTTGATGATGTCATTGAAACTTGTTGATGTTGTTAATTGGGTAGGTCCATATTTCGATATGCCTATTTCCCACCTGTTTAAATATTTGTTCAGGATTCTTTACAAGACACGCCCAGACCTGACTGCTTGTGTGTCTGCTACCATTCAGCAATATTGGCTCAATTGGCTAAGTCTGCTTATGATTACCCAATTTAAAACGAGGGTTCCTCAACATTCTGCTGGGGCCTGACAACGTTATAATTGCATTACATGAAATTTGAGATGTTGGTAGTTTTGCATCTCTTTGGGCCAAATATTTCTTTGAGCTTAAGCTCTTGCGGATAAAGCTGAGGACAACGTCTCTTGCATGGTTCTGCAGTAGAATTGGCACAAATAATGTCTGTAAAGTAACATACTATTCTGTACTAAACGGCAAAAAAGCTTAATTACGGTTATAAAACTATCAAACTATTTACACAAGAGTGTCAGTTTGCCGCCCTCAACGCACTTGCCAGACTGATCCCAAAAGCGTCACTTAGTTATATGCAAAATCGTGCCTATCTTTTCATTTTAATGACGCTGACAATCGATGCCATTGGCATCGGCATAGTGTTTCCAATTATGCCTGACCTAATGGAACGAGTTGGTGCATCAGGCACCGGCGAAGGTGCTTTGTGGGGTGGTGTCCTTATGGCATCGTATGCTGGCGCCTTGTTCATTTTTGCACCAATTATCGGAAGCCTATCAGATGCCTATGGTCGCAAGCCTGTTTTGCTTCTGGCTTTGGCTGTTCTGGCTGTGGATTATGTAATTATGGCGATGGCAGGGGTGTTCTGGGTACTATTGATTGGCCGTATCCTTGCAGGCATTGCAGGTGCGACCTACACTACGGCAACAGCCTATATTGCCGACATTTCCACACCAAAAGAGCGCGCAGCTAGATTTGGTATGGTGGGAGCTGCCTTCGGTATCGGCTTTGTGCTTGGCCCCGCCATAGGGGGCATTGCCGCTGAATGGCATATTTCTGCACCTTTCTGGATCGCGGCTGGTTTATCTGCGGCTAACGTGATTTTTGGTTTAGTTGTGCTCCCTGAAAGCCTTTCCCCTGATAATCGACGTCATTTTGGGCGGCATGACCTCAATCCATTCAATGCAATCATTGAAGCTTTCAAAATTCCAAATCTTGCGATTCCGTTGATCTGCTTATTTTTCTTTGAATTTGCTAATATGGTTTACCCAACACTTTGGGCATTTTTTACACGCGAACTTTTTGGCTGGTCCACTTTATTAATTGGCGTTTCGTTAGCAGGATACGGAATTTTATTGGCTGGTGTCCAAGCTGGGCTGATGCCAATATTGATTACACGGTTTGGGGAATTCAGCACGCTCCGTTTTGGTATAGTTTCTGCATTGATTGGTTTTATTGGCTTTGGTTTAATTTCAACAATTACTGGGCTTGTACTTGTTTTGGTATTTGCGGCACTCTCAGATTTGTCGCCGCCTATGATGACGGCTATGGCGTCCAACATGGTAAATGACGAAAAACAGGGGTTGGTACAGGGTGTAATCGCGTCAATGGCGTCAATAGCTGCCTTTCTTGCCCCTTTAGTTGTGACCAGTGTATTTGAGGTTTTTGTTGATGAAAAGGGCATATATTTGCCTGGTGCACCGTTCTTGATGGCGGCTGTATTAGTGCTCTTGATGATTCCTTTCATCATGCGATTGCGAGGTCATTCCCAATCTTAATTGTGTTAAAAAACGGGTTGCCACATGTTAAGTTAATTTTAAGTTTTATTTGTTTAGGGATTAGTTATGTGAATAATCAAATTCTCGAATTAGACGCATAGCATGAAAAAATTTCAAAATCATTTGATTGGTGTGGATCACGGTGATTTACTTTTGTTTTCCGACTTTGAAAATGGTGGGGTTATGTGGAACTCTGTGGGTGACAGACAGATCTGTGCGTATGTTGAATTCTCTGAATGTTTTAACAATATTCCTATTGTGCATGTAAATTTGTCAATGTGGGATATAGCTAGCCATACAAATGCTCGGGTTGATGTTCGGGCCGAAAAGATCTCAAAAGATGGATTTATTATCGTTTTTCAAACGTGGGGGGATACAATGATCGCCCGCGTTCGCGTCGCGTGGCAGGCGATCGGCGAATTACCTCAGACGGATGAGTGGGAATTATAATTCGCACTTACAGTACATTAATGGTCTTATTTATAATCCTGAATACATACCTTCGTAGATTGGCTGTAGTGTTTTGTGATCAAACAGAGACGAAACGGATGTGCCGTTCCACGTGTTCAAAATTGCCTGTGCAAAAATTGGAGCTGTTGGCACAATTCGAATATTTTTACAGGCCTTCACTGCGTCAGTCGGTTGGATTGTGTCCGTAATTACGAGGTTTCGCATGACAGAATTACTAACCCTTTCAATAGCTGGTCCCGATAATACGCCGTGTGTAATATAGGAGTGTACTTCTTTGGCACCATGTTCCATCAAAACTTCGGCCGCTTTACAAAGTGTGCCCGCTGTGTCGACGATGTCGTCCACAATAAGACAAGTGCGGCCGGCGACGTCACCAATCACTGTCATTTCGGCGACTTCACCTGGCTTGCCTCGGCGCTTGTCGACGATTGAAAGTGGGGCGCCAATCCGTTGTGCTAAATCACGAGCGCGCGCCACGCCGCCAACGTCGGGTGACACTACCATTACATCATTCATTTGATCTTTGAAGTGGTGCATCGCATCCAATGCAAAAATGGGACTTGCATACAGATTATCCACGGGGATATCAAAAAAGCCTTGGATTTGCGTTGCGTGCAAGTCAAGCGTCAGAATTCGTTCAATCCCAGATTCGACAAGCATGTTTGCAACTAGTTTGGCGGTGATAGGCGTGCGGGCCTTTGATCGACGGTCTTGGCGGGCATAGCCGAAATATGGGATCACTGCAGTGATACGGGAGGCCGAAGATCGACGCAAAGCATCCGAAATAATCAGCAATTCCATGAGATTGTCATTGGCCGGGTTTGATGTCGACTGGATGATAAACATATCCTCTCCACGAACGTTTTCGTAGACTTCGACAAAAATCTCACCGTCGTTGAAACGCTCTACCCGCGCTTCGACCAACCCGACGTTGATGCCGCGATGCATGGACATTCGTTTTGCAACGGCTTTTGCTAAAGGTAGGTTAGAGTTGCCGGAAATAAGCTTCGGTTCGATCAGATTTGGCATGTTCAGCAGGTCCTAGGTTAATAGAATCGTAGAAGTTGACACGGAGTAGCACGTCCTTAGGGTCGCTCCAACAAACGAGCGCGACTTTAGGAGAGCCAAATGCCACATATCGACTATTACTTCGCTACGATTTCCCCGTTCACATACCTTAGCGGAACCCAGCTAGAAAAGATTGCAAAAAAGTATAATGCAACCATCACATATAAACCTCTCGATATTATGGAGCTATTTAACCGTACAGGTGGCATTTCCCCCAAAGAGCGTCACCCAAATCGGCAAGCTTATCGGCTACAGGAGATGCGCCGCCGCGCCATTATTGCTGGTTTACCATTGAACCTGAAACCTGCGTTCTGGCCTACCAACCCCGCTCCGTCTTCATATACAATCATTGCCGCGCAAGCTGCGGGTGGTGATGTTGGAAAACTGGTGAATACGATAACGCGAAATTGCTGGGCAGATGACAAAAACATCGCTGAGGATGATGTGATCCGTACTTGTCTGGTCGAGGCGGGATTTGATCCAGTATTGATGGAGAGCGGACTATTGAAAGGGGCTGAAACCTACAGTTCGAACCTTGAAGAAGCTGTGTTGAAGGGTGTTTTTGGCGCGCCATTTTTTATTACAGATACGGATGAGCGCTTCTGGGGCCAAGATCGTCTAGATGATTTAGACCGCCACCTAGCTGGTGATTTCTAATTGCTGCGCCATGTCGCTGGACAAGATGTTTGGGTTGTTGAAAAAGGTGATGCAGAAATTATAAGGCTGTTCATTCACTGTTCGCTTGGCCATCATGAAACTTTGATGCCATTAGCGGCAAAATTACCATTCGCTCATAATGTGTTTTTTGACTTGCCAGGTCATGGCCGCAGCGCGCCGTGGTCTGGCACCGAATACCACTCAGATGCCACGGCTATTGCTGCAGGACTTTTGCACGGTCCAACGCACATCATAGGCCACTCATTTGGGGCAACCGTGGCTCTACGACTGGCCGCTGAACGCCCAGACTTGGTTTCACGTGTGACACTGATTGAACCTGTGATGTTTGCGGCAGCCTACTGTATGGAAGCGCATGCTGCGCACAGGCTCAAGATGGAACCATTCATCGTGGCATGGCGCGCGCAAGACCGCTATGCGGCTGCGCAAGCATTTCTAGGTATGTGGGGCGATGGCAGCACTTGGGAAGACATATCTGAACGAAGGCGTGCCGCATTGGCAGCACGAATTCATCTTATTCCTGCTGTATTTCAAGCGATTGAAGATGATGTTCACAGTTTATTAGCACGATTGGCTTACGTCACGTGTCCGGTTGATTTGATCAAAGGTAGCGATAGTCAAGAAATTATGGCAGCAATCATAGATGGGCTTGCGGATCGAATGCCGCACGCTTCTAGATATGAAATTAATGGTGCCGGTCACATGGTACCAATAACCCATGTAGATGCTGTCGCGTCAGTCCTCTAGCGCGGCTAGGAATACATCGACTCCATCAAAACCAACGGACCAGTCGCACACCAATCTGCCTAACACCAGCTCATCGTCATCTCCTTCGAGCGACCCCATAACATAGTATTGAGCACCCGCCGCCTGCACTTTTTTGTGCAAAATACGTGGAGCATGAAAGAACATCATATTGGCTTCGGGTTCAAAAGGAAACGTCACATTGTTGTGTTTGCGTAACCCGTCGGCCAAACGCTGACCACTGGCGTTAGCGCTCTTGGCCAATTTAAGCCACAGATTGCCTTCGAGGTATGCTTCCATCTGAGCGGAAAGATACCGGTGCTTAGACGCTAGATGTGCTCCGCGTTTGCGCCGCAATTCGAATTCCCAAGCGTGCTTGGGGTTGAAAAATACCACTGCCTCAACACCCATTAGTCCATTCTTAGTGCCACCAAAACAGACACAGTCAATACCAGATTTCCAAGTCATTTCTGCAGGTGTGCAGCCTAGTGTGACGATGGCATTAGCAAATCGTGCCCCGTCTAATTGAGTCGTAACACCAAAATCTTTTGCGACAGTAGTCAATGCACTTATTTCATTTAGAGTATAAACAGTGCCTTTTTCGGTGATTTGTGTGATCGATACTGGACCACGTTGCGGTCCATGTACGCCGCGTGTTTCTTCTGCTGACATTGCCGCATGCAGGGTAGTGGGCGTCATCTTCGCGTTTTCGTCGGCAACCATTGTCAGTTTTGCACCACTGTAAAATTCGGGCGCGTTACATTCGTCTTCATTTATATGTGACAGCTTGGTGCAGAAAATCGTCTGCCAAGGCTCTGTTAATGTTGCTAATGCTATTGAGTTCGCAGCTGTGCCGGTGGACACAAGATATACTGCCGCTTCTGGCGCTTCGAACAGATCGCGCACCATGGAGCGGACGCGGTTCATTTCAGGATCTGCACCATAGCCAAATCGAAAGCCTTCGTTTGTGCGCATGATAGCGTCCATAACTTTTGGGTGAGCGGGACCGGAGTTATCGGAGGCGAAAAACATTTAAAATGGCTCCTCAATTATATGATTTTCCCATTCGTCGTCTGGAATGCTTGCTTCACTAACCGTGAGACCCTGAACAGATACGCCTGCATTATGCACAGATTGTGAATTACCTGATACTAATGGGTGCCAGTGAAATAGATTTTTACCCTCAAAGACAAGACGGTAGGCGCATGTTTGGGGCAGCCAGTACATGTTATCAGCGATTGTTTTTGGTGTTAGCACTATACATTCGGGAACGTAGTTATGACGCTTGGGATAGAGACTACAATTACACGTCGTGTCGTCGAGCAATTTGCACGCCACACGGGTCATCACAACCTCGCCGGTATCTTCATCCTCAAGTTTGTTTAGGCAGCATTTCCCACAGCCATCACACAGGGCTTCCCACTCAGGTTTAGTCATTTTTGATAATGGAACATAAGACCAAAATTCAGTTCGGATATCGCTGCGATCAATCGGATCAGACATGAGATAGAATTTCGCGGGCGTGGCTACAATCTGTGCCCATTTGGGTAATTAGAGCATCTAGACCGTCAAATTGTTCTTCACCACGCAAGTATTCGACCAAGGCAACGCTAAGGTGTGTGCCGTATAAATCGCCTGAGAAATCAAACAGAAAACTTTCACAATTTGGTATGTTGATACCAAACATTGGGCGAACGCCAATAGAGGCGGCCCCATTGTAACTGCCCTTGTACGGGCCTGCTAATACGTCAATTTTCACGGCATAGACCCCAAATTTTGGTGGATGTAGCCCGTTGATGGACATGTTGGCAGTTGGATACCCAAGGTCGCGACCACGCTGTTCGCCGGTGATGACCGGACCATCGATTCGGTGCCAGTGGCCGAGCATTTCAGCGGCCGCACGCGGAATTCCGTTGGCAAGTGCGGTACGGATCGCGGTGGATGATACATCGCCTGCAGCGGTTGCAAGCATCGGGGCGATTGTGACGCCAAATCCCATAATGGCACCAAATTCTTGCAAATCTGCAGCCTTGCCAGCGCGGTCTTTGCCAAAACAGAAGTCAGCACCAACTACTACATGTGTTAATCCAAGGCGATCAACAATTATTTTCTGTGCAAAGTCTTCTGGCGTTAAGGCGGCAAGGACTTCGTTGAACGGCACCTCGTATAAAAGCTCAACCCCCAGTTTTTCAAGTTGATTGGCTTTGGATGCGGCGCTCATCAGGCGGAAAGGTGGGGTAGAATGTTTGGATATTTGCGCGAAATAGTCACGTGGATGAGGTTCAAAAGTCAGAATGCCTAAGGGCGCTCTGTTTGCAACGCTGCGTGTCAGATCTATGACAGCTTGATGGCCCAAATGGACCCCGTCAAAATTGCCTATGGCCACAGCTGCTCCACGGTCTCTTTCTGCAATGAAATCTGGGTCACGAATGATACGCATGGGCTTGCGTAGCCCGCTTGCGCGCAAGGTTCAAGCCACCTTGCTATCAGTCAAATTTACGCGACGGTGCCATGACTATTGCTTCACCCTTGAGAACTTTTTTACCGTCGATTTTGCAATGAGTCTCCATTGTCACACGACGCTTGGCAATGTCCATGTCGGTAACTGTGACTATCGCTTCTACCATGTCCCCTGGACGCACAGGAGATATAAATTTTAGGGTCTGACCTAGGTAGACAGTACCATGACCAGGTAATTGTTCTCCGATCACTGCTGAGATTAGACCCGCCGTGAGCATGCCGTGGGCAATGCGGCCTTCAAAAATAGATCCACGGGCGTAATCATCGTCAAGGTGGACAGGGTTATGATCGGTTGAAATTTCTGCAAACATCTCTATGTCGCGGTCGGTGATGACTTTGCGCAAAGATCGCATCATACCGACCTCGATGTCTTCTATGCAGATCGTTCCACGGGGGTTATTATCGAGCATGATTTAATCCCTAAAGTAATAAAAATTCACATTGGTTATGCAAGGTGTAATTTAATTACTTTGTGGACGCAGTGTAAGTCAAGGAATTCTTAATCTATCGCAGGAAACTGATCGAATGTGTTGGTGTCACTTTTTCTGTTTTAATATAATCGCTTAATGCCGTTTTATCAGGCTGTCTGATAGTCTTGGTCTCTACTGCTGCCAAACCGCCGGTGATGAACAAGCTATCGATGTCTTCTTGTTGAGCACCAAGGATGTCAGTGCGAATTCCATCTCCAATTGCTATAATACGCGGATTGGATATTGCATCAGTTAACGCGCCATACCGTCGTCGAGCGAGGTCGTAGATGGGGGGGTGAGGCTTGCCAAAATAAAAGCTCTTGCCACCCATTTTAGTATATAAATCGGCTAACGCACCAGCACACCATTCACGGTTTTCACCGCGATCCACGATGATATCGGGGTTAGCGCAGAGCAGCCTGAGGCCTTTGGACTTTGCATACAAAAACTCGGGCCGGTTCACTTCGAGATCGGCTTGATTGTCAAAGGGACCGCAGCAGACTATGCCCTCTGCCTGATCAAGGGGGACTTTTTGGATATGTACGGGTTTATCAACAATACTGAGTGTTTTAAAAAAATCGTCGTCGCGTGGTGTTTCACCCATGAACCAGATTTTAGAACCTACAAATCCACGGAACATTGCGGCGCGGGCACTGTCGCCACTGGTTGCAACGGCGTCCCAGCAGGGCGCCATGTCCATTTCCAAAAGTTGCTGCGCGACACTATCCCATGGACGCGGCGAATTCGTGACAAGCACCACTTTACCGCCGCGTTTACGGTAGTTTTGCATCGCAGAAACGGAATCCTGAAATGGTGTGATGCCATTGTGCATACATCCCCAAAGGTCCACGAAAGCGACGTCATATTGATCTGAAATTTCTGAAAACGTGTTAATTATTGAGGGCATTGATTGACCTATTTTTAAAATGTCACGAGGCAGGCGAAAGAATATTAATTAGATAGGCCGCATTTGTTAAAAAAGAGTGGCTACCTACTAATTGAAATTTCGTTTATGGATTTTTTATGACTAAACTTTGAGTTTAGGAATGATCTGTTTTTTGCGACTCATCACGCCGGGGAGGATGACACTGTCACCAGTCACCACCACGCCAAAGGATTTCTCTGCGACGTTTTTGGTCAAATTGTTTGGAATCAGCATGGTTGCTTCTTCGTTGAGGATATCAACAACGAATAATAGCACTTGATCAACGCCATCTTCCATTGCCACTGTCTTCATTGTGTCCATTATCGAAGTTTTGCGGTTTAATACAATTGAAGGGGTGGTGGTTTCCAACACTGAGACACGGAGTTTAGTACCGTCTACGGTAAATTCTTTACTGTCCATTCGTAGAAGTTCTGCGTCTGAAAAGAAAGAGACGTCAGATTTTGCAGCAAACATTTCAGCAGCATATTCAGGGATTGTGAGGTTTAGCTGGGTGGCCAAAGTCACTGCTAGATCGTGATCCGTATCAGTCGTAGTGGGGGAGCGAAATTCTAATGTGTCGGACAAGATGCACGATAACATTAGGCCTTTAATGTTTTTAGGCATTTGTGCTGCATGTTCGCCCATCAGGGAATACATTATAGTTGCGGTGCAGGCGAGTGGGCGGATCGTGATGTCGATTGGGCCTTTTGTTTCTAAGCCGCCAACCAATTTGTGATGATCGATGATTGCCGTAATGTTTGCGCTGTTGATGTTGGCGGGTAACTCAGCTGGGTTGTTGGTATCTACGATTACGCAAGGCTGGTCATCGGTGACATTAGTAATAATTTCAGGTTGCACAAAACCCCAACGCTCGGCGACAAACACTGCTTCGGTGTTTGGTGTGCCAAGCAGTTTGGCTGCAGCATCGATGCTTGTATGGTTCAAGAACCAGGCCCAAATTAATGCGGAACCTAAGGAATCAGTATCGGGGGCCTTGTGGCCAAAAACAAATGTGGTCATGGTTAAACGCCTATAACATGTAGTATTTATTCGGTCTATAAACGGGGTATTGTGATTTGTCACCATACGCAAACATGTGACATCCATGTATCTCGAAAGGGATTATAGCTCCAGTTAATCTCACGTTTTTTTGGCGACAGGTGCTATGCTAAATAATTCACAGGGCGTTTGATGTTTACGTCAGTTAAAAATTCGAACGTGAATCGATATATTCGTAATATTACCGCCTGTTTGGTGCTGTGCCAGCCGCAGGCAGCTAACAGTTGAGCACATGAGTGAAGTTCGGGCGGTACGCCCAACAGTATTGATATCGTAAAGTATAATTATATTGGTCATTGAGGCCAGTTAGTGGCTTGGTTTGGGGGGGTAAATGTTGCTATCTTTTTCTCTATGAATAAACCGTGTGAAGCAGATCTATACGGCCCCGTAAAAGCGTACCTGATGGGGCAGGGTTATGACGTAAAGGGTGAGGTAGGAGCGGCTGATATTGTTGGGCGGCGCGGTGATGACGTGGTGGTAGTTGAGTTGAAACTAGGATTCTCTCTGGCGTTGTTTCATCAAGGAATTAAACGGCTTGAGGTGACAGATGATGTCTATGTTGTAGTGCCTGCAGGCGGTAAAAATAAAATGGTACTATCTAACGTGAAACTAGCCCGCCGTTTGGGGTTGGGAGTCTTGACCGTTCGTTTGCGTGATGGATTTGTGGAAGCATTGGCCGATCCGGGTCCCTACGCGGCGCGCAAATTAAAGAAGACGAAAAAGGTGTTGTTGCGGGCATTTGACAGTCTTGAGGGTGATCCGAACAAAGGCGGATCCACGCGCCACGGAATCATCACTGGGTACCGCCAAGATGCACTGAAATGCGCACGTTTTTTGGCGGTGCATGGTGCGAGCAAGGGGGCGAAGGTTGCTGAATGGACCGAGGTTCAGAATGCGCGGCGGATCATGGCGGATAATCATTATAAGTGGTTCACACGGGTGGAACGCGGCGTTTATAGGCTGACGGCTGCGGGCAATGTGGGTCTTGCTGACTGGGGTGACGTTTAGGTAATTTTAATGGTGGATATTGGCAAAGTCATTATAATCTCGCAAGCTTAAAGTACTCTGATCTACAATAAAATGCACAATATCAAAGTCACTGAAAATCTGGGCGTGAGATGCGGGTTTGTCATCAGTTGTAGGGTTTCGATTGGTGTAGCAGTCGTTGAGACGTTTTTTTTCAAATTCAGTTATTTGCGTTTCAAACAATAAAGACTTGAAGTTTAGCATAAGGTTGATCAGGCAGCCGTTTAGATATAAAAATAACCCTTTATCCTCTGCAGAATATGGTGGAATGAATTTACTGACATAGGCGGTCTGAATATCGGCATCAATCAGGCTGTATCTTATGACATCAATTTGTTCATCAAATGGATTAGAGGGTAAAACCGCCAATATGTTTTGACACGGTTCAAGTGCCATTATTGAAAAGTTCAGAGCATCTGTATTTTTAATTAATAACCCATCCAGCTCCAAATTACTGGCAATCATCGACTAGTGCAGAAGGTTTATGCCATTGATAAAAAAATGTTTACATTTTATTATTAATATAATGTGATCCTGCGCACGTGGGCGTCATTGTACACCAGCGCTTAAATTTCAAACTCTAATTGGTCTGGCACAGTCGAGTCGCTTTTTAATTATTACTATATTTGAGTTTTGCGTCGTGTGAACATGCATTGAGGTTTAGTTTTCCGGCTGGCAATGGTTGGCAGGTTTCAGTAGGTGTACCGCGCGGAGGTCAGCTCGGTGTGAATTAAGAAGATTCATAGTGGCGATGGTTTTTAAGTTTAACATTATCTTTTTGCCAATTATTGTAGCACAAACCATAATATGCAGTTGCTGCAACGTCTTTAATTTTTTTGAGATTTATGGAAGCCGCCAACGCTTCGGCTCAGGATGTATTGCACAAGATATAGGACAGAGACAGAAACGTTAGGAATACAATGGCGAACAGTCGAATTATAAATTATTATTGATTAATAATATTTTAATCTTGGAGCTAAATAGCGGCTGAGCAAGTTGATGCTACAACAGAGTCTATGGTCTGGCTGCGTGATTTTATGATCCTGTAAAAATCCATTGATTGTGCAGTTGACAGCTTCGGTTGAGGCCCCTACGTAAAGGCAGCTAGCACTCGCATGATGTGAGTGCTAGATGCCTCCTTCAGCTAAATTCTGAGGGAAGCGAAGAATTGAAATTTATAAGCAAGGAGCTTTTAAAATGGCTTTCAAACCGCTTCACGACCGCGTTCTTGTGCGTCGCACAGAAGGCGAAGAAAAGACCGCTGGCGGCCTTATCATTCCAGATGCAGCTAAAGAAAAACCTGCTGAGGGTGAAGTTATTGCGTGCGGTCAAGGCCTGCGCAAAGATAGTGGCGAGCTGGTCGAAATGGGCGTTAAGTCTGGCGACAAAGTGCTGTTCGGCAAATGGTCTGGCACAGAAATCACCCTCGACGGTGAAGAGCTGCTTATCATGAAAGAAAGCGACATCATGGGTATCATGTCCTGATAGGACTGTCTCAAATTCGCACATTCACAAAATTTCAAAGGAGCTAAATCATGGCTGCTAAAGACGTAAAATTCGGGACTGACGCCCGCAACCGTATGCTCAAGGGTGTGAATACTCTTGCTGATGCGGTTAAAGTCACACTTGGGCCAAAAGGCCGTAACGTTGTGCTAGAAAAATCTTTCGGTGCACCGCGGATCACCAAAGACGGTGTGTCTGTAGCCAAAGAGATCGAACTTGAAGATAAGTTCGAGAACATGGGCGCGCAGATGGTTAAAGAAGTTGCATCACGTACTAACGACGAAGCTGGTGATGGTACAACAACTGCAACAGTTCTGGCCGCAGCAATCATCCGTGAAGGTATGAAATCTGTCGCTGCTGGTATGAACCCAATGGATTTGAAGCGCGGGATTGACCTCGCTACAGGTAAAGTTGTTGAAGCGATTAAAGCTGCAGCGCGTGACGTATCCGACAGCGATGAAGTCGCGCAGGTTGGTACGATTTCTGCGAATGGAGAAGCAGAGATCGGTCGACAGATTGCTGATGCCATGCAAAAAGTTGGTAATGAAGGCGTTATCACTGTCGAAGAGAACAAAGGCCTTGAGACTGAGACTGATGTTGTTGAAGGCATGCAGTTCGATCGTGGCTACCTGTCGCCATACTTTGTTACCAATCCTGACAAAATGACGGTTGAATTGGAAGATGCGGTTATCTTGCTCCACGAAAAGAAGCTTTCTTCGCTTCAGCCTATGGTTCCACTGCTTGAATCTGTTATCCAGTCCGGTAAGCCCCTTTTGATCATTTCGGAAGACGTTGAGGGCGAAGCCCTTGCGACACTCGTTGTGAACAAACTGCGTGGTGGTCTGAAAATTGCTGCTGTTAAGGCACCTGGTTTTGGTGATCGTCGTAAAGCCATGTTGCAAGATATCGCTATTTTGACTGGTGGTCAGGTAATTTCTGAAGACCTCGGTATGAAGCTTGAGAATGTCACAATCGATATGCTGGGTTCTGCCAAACGTGTTGCTATCACCAAAGATGAAACAACCATCATCGATGGATCCGGTTCAAAAGCTGAGATAGAAGCACGGGTTGTTCAAATCCGTAACCAGATCGAAGAAACGACATCCGACTATGACAAAGAGAAGCTGCAAGAACGTGTTGCCAAACTGGCTGGCGGAGTTGCGGTTATCCGTGTTGGCGGCATGTCCGAAATCGAAGTAAAGGAGCGTAAAGACCGGGTCGATGACGCCCTTAACGCTACACGAGCTGCTGTCCAAGAAGGCATCGTTGTTGGCGGTGGTGTTGCTTTGCTTCAAGCTGGAAAATCACTGGAAGACCTCGAAGGTGCGAACCCTGATCAGACAATCGGTATCAATATTGTTCGTAAGGCTTTGGAAGCACCGCTGCGTCAAATCGCAGAAAACTCTGGGGTTGACGGCTCTGTTGTTGCTGGCAAAATTCGTGAAAGCAGTGATAAAGCGTTTGGCTTTAACGCACAGACCGAAGAATATGGTGACATGTTCAAGTTCGGCGTTATCGATCCAGCAAAAGTTGTCCGTACTGCATTGCAGGACGCGGCATCAGTTGCAGGTCTACTGATTACAACGGAAGCCATGGTTGCCGATAAGCCCTCTAAAGAAGGTGCTGGCGGCGGCGGTGGCGGCGGCATGCCCGACATGGGCGGCATGGGCGGCATGATGTAAGCAGAATTTCTTCTTGAAATTCAGCTTAGATTTTAAAGTTTAACTGCTACACAATAGAAGGGCGGCTCCCAGCGGGGCTGCCCTTTTCGTTTCTTCCTTTAGCAGATAACCTTTAAGAAGGAACATACACAGGCACCCCAGCATCACCCCTGGCCACGTCTACTAATGATTTTGGCCGCAAATTCAGTGTTACCAATTCAACGTACGTCACTTGATGAATTTGTCTTATAGACTTTTCTGAATCCTGCTAAATTGGGTCCAATTACCCCTGCAATAAACGAGTAGTAAAAGAACATCTCGACTTGGTGAAAAGTGCCGTTTGGATTGTGACGCTTGTTCACAAGAAAATGTAGTTAAGTTTAGACCTTCATACTGGCTTCCTCCAATACTTTATGAGTAAGGTTTTTTGGCAGCATTTGATGCGGTTTCATATCGACCCTAGCGCACACCCCAAATCGTCACGGCTCTTGTGGGCCTTTAACAACAAAAAGTTATGATCGTATA
The DNA here is from genome assembly GCA_028825445.1 of Octadecabacter sp. Lineage (GTDB taxonomy): Bacteria > Pseudomonadota > Alphaproteobacteria > Rhodobacterales > Rhodobacteraceae > Octadecabacter. The sequence continues at coordinate 90,007 of JAPKAD010000006.1, read as the reverse complement.
AGAGGACGGCGTGTGTTGCTAGTATTATGCAAGAGAGCCGTATTAGTTATATAATCACTAGCTTTCAATTGCGTGTGATGAAAAGTCAGGCAAGCCAGACCTTATCAATCTAGATAAATTAACTATGTAATGGTCATGATAAAGATTTTTAATTTATTTTGGTTAATACTGACACCGTTTTCGGCGACGGCGGCTTTGATGGCACCGCAAGACTGCGTTGTGTTGCTGCATGGATTGGCGCGTACAGAAGTATCTTTTTTGGCGCTGCAAGAATTGCTAGAGTTAGACGATTATATGGTTGTAAACAACGGTTATCCATCAACTAGTGCGGACATCCAGACGTTGGTGGCGGAAAACGTGCCGAAAGCAGTGGCCGCTTGTGGTAGCAGGCGGGTACATTTCGTAACACATTCTATGGGTGGTATTTTGGTGCGTGTCTATTTGGCTGATGAACGGCCAGACATTATGGGGCGAGTTGTGATGATGGGGCCACCTAATGATGGATCACAACTTGTCGATGCCTTAGGGGACTTTGAACCGTTTGAATGGATCAATGGGCCTGCGGGTATGGAATTAAGTACCGATGGGGCGCCATTGAGTTTGCCGTGGAAGGGATTTGACCTTGGAATAATTGCTGGAGATCGATCGCTGAATGCGTATTACTCAAGCTTAATTGACGGATCAGATGATGGAAAAGTGAGTGTTTCATCTACTCGGCTCGACGGAATGACAGACCATTTGACGTTGCCCGTGACACATACATTTATGATGAACAATCTGTTAGTGATGCGTCAGGCTATAGCTTTTTTGAAGGATGGTCAGTTTAATCCAGATCTGACGCTAAGCGGCGTAATGCTGGGGTTTCAATAAAAATTTATAGTTTACGCGGCAGTCGTTCATTTGAGTAGCTGTTTGAAGCTAGAATAAAGAAAATATTTTTTTGATTTGTTTTTAAAGTCTGCATTATCTTGCTCACATTGAATATTGTAAAAAATGTCTTGTGCGAGTCATTCATTGTGAGCGGTTAGATTGTAATATTCGGTATATGTATTCTTTTTTCTAATTGGTTGTAGCTTAGTTTCATGCAGCATTTACTAGTTCACTTTATGAGCGTGTGATTGAGGTACACCTGACCATTACCAACGCGTACAACAGAAAGTTATTTGCACCAGTCTTTAACTTAGCTTTGTTAGAGCCCGCATAATTTGTAGTGAAAAAGTCAGTTTTAATAGCCAATCATCGTATTTTTAATTAATCAGAATTTTTAGCGTCTGCAACGTTTTCTCATTACTCAACTGATCCGCCATAAAATTTATAAACTGAATCTGATTTCGTTTATTGGGCACTGACAATAGATTGTGGCGCTAATGGTAAAGTTGTTTGCTGGGTTTGATCCACAATTTAAGTTCACTATAAATCAACTGACCCATTTATAATTTCATTAAAACTCTTTCACATTGCACAGATACAGGTGCCACAATCCCATAACATAGCTTTATGCACCTTAATCAGCGTAACCCGTGGTTTAACAAACGAATTTTCATTTAATAAAAGGGGGCATTCCTCAAACCCCCTCATTTTAGTTGGCTAAAAGTGATACTTACCAAAAAACCATGATTGATCGCAAAAGCAAGACAAGCTAAAATAATGCTGTCACCATACTTTCTGACTACCTTTTAGTTTTTTTCCTTTGAAATAATGACTGACCTGCTTTTTTGTGAGAGCTTCCTTTATAAAGCATTCTGCGAGTGCAGGTTAGCATATATGATTTGCTGCCGCGGACTTTTTGCATGCGACTGCTACATTATAGCTCCCCTAAAAAAGGGTTCGTGCCGCATTTTTAGCATCATTTGTGAAACGTAGGATTGTCCATCCTGTGCGTCGGGCACAAATCAAAAACAGCCATTCCGCTTTTAGCTTCCTTCAAGATAAAGATAAATTCCATCTCTGAGCCCCACATTTTTTCACTCTAAATCTTTGGAGGATTACCAAGCGAGCGGTTCACGCTTGTTGCTGGTGAATACGTAGCACTGCCCTCACTGTCTTGTGTCTCTTAAGGACATTTTGAAAGAAAAATGGGTTTAAACAGATGTTCCAGTAATAGTGTTGATGTGCCCCATTTTTCGACCAGGCTTAACGCTGGCTTTGCCGTAAAGGTGGATCGCAGTATTTGTTTTTGCTATGTACATAAGACGATTGACATCGTCACCAATCAGATTTTCCATTGTGACATTTGAATGACGCGATCCGTCACCCAAGGGCCAGCCAGCAATAGCGCGTATGTGTTGTTCGAACTGATCGATGGCGCAGCCTGCTTGAGTCCAGTGGCCAGAATTGTGCACACGTGGCGCGATTTCGTTGACGATGAGGCCCATTGGCGTGACGAAAAGTTCAACACCCATTGTCCCAACATAATCAAGTGCATTTAATATATTAGCTGTCAGAAGTACTGTGTCTGTCCGCTGTGAACGACTGAGTTTGGCAGGCACAGTAGTGGAGCGTAGGATGCCGTTCTGATGTACGTTTTTACCGGGGTCAAAGCACGAGATAGCTCCGTCTGCGCTGCGGGTTCCGATAACAGAGATTTCGACAGAGAAGTCGATAAAACCCTCTAAAACGGCAGGTGCGCCGGCCATGTCTGTCATGGCTTGGGCTGCGTCATCTGGCGACATAAGTCGTGATTGGCCTTTACCATCATACCCCATGCGGCGGGTTTTCAGGATCGCGGGCATACCTATTTGATCAATCGCTTTTTCGAGGTCTTCACAAGTTTCCACCGCGGCATATGGCGCAGTCTGCAGACCGATTCGGGTTAGGAAGTTCTTTTCCGTAAAACGGTCCTGTGAAGTAGCAAGCGCGTTGCGGTTTGGGTGAATTGGTGTGATTTCTTCAATAATATCAAGTGCGGTAGTTGGGATATTTTCAAATTCAAAGGTGATTACTTCGCAAGCTTTGGCAAAATTAGTCAATGCGTCGGTGTTAAAATAATCTGACTTAAAGTGATAATTTGCGACATGGGATGCGGGGCAATCGCTTTGGGGTTCAAAGATGCAGGTTTTGAAGCCAAGACGAGAGGCTGCAACTGAGAGCATGCGGCCCAACTGACCGCCACCAAGGATGCCAATTGTTGCGCCGGGTTTTAAAACTTTATTTTTGGGATCAGTCATTGGTTGGTTCATCCGGAATTGAGGCAGACAGCGCGTCACGCCAAGCGTCAAGGCGTTGGGCAAGGTCTGCGTTTTGCAATGCGAGAATTGCGACAGCCAGAAGTGCAGCATTGGCGGCCCCAGCAGACCCAATTGCCATGGTCGCAACGGGAAAGCCTTTTGGCATTTGTACGATAGAATACAAACTATCGACACCTGACAATGCTTTGGTTTGTATTGGTACGCCAATTACTGGAATGCGAGTTTTCGAAGCCATCATGCCGGGTAAATGTGCAGCCCCACCAGCCCCAGCAATGATAACTTGCAGGCCACGGGGTGCTGCCTCTTTGCCGTAAGACCATAAGCGTTCGGGAGTCCGGTGAGCGGAGACGATTTTCGCCTCATACGTAACGCCTAACTCATCTAGAATTGTGGCTGCTTCGCGCATGGTTGGCCAGTCAGACTGGCTACCCATAATAATGCCGACGGATGGTGTCATATTTGCGCCTTTCATCTCAAAGGGGCTTTATAGCGTTGCGACCGTGAGGTGCAATCAGGCGGTTATATCAGGGATAATCCGATCTTCGAGAAAAGCGATCTTGTCTTTTAAAGCCAACTTTTGCTTCTTAAGACGTTTTATGGTCAACATGTTTGCCTTGCCCGTGTCCTGAAGCGCGTGAATGGCGTCATCTAGATCGCAGTGTTCTTGGCGATAAACGCCGAGCTCGATGCGCAAGACATCAAGCTGTTCCATACGCGCGTCGCTGTTCATACCGAATCCGATCTTATTATGGTAGTGAATGCCTTAGATGGCTGAAGATAAGCGAAAACTAGTATTTTACAAAGGGAAACCGTTCACTGTGGACTTGCAAGCCACTGAAATGATCCCCATGTTTTAATTGTGGTCGCCAGATCGGGGCCAAGTAGCAGACTGTCGCTTTAATAAAGGACGTGTCGAATGACAAAATTGACCTTGGGAACGCACCCATTCCTGCTTGGCTTTGAAGAGTTGGAGCGGTTGGTCGATAGGACTGCTAAATCTGGCAATGATGGCTATCCACCTTATAATATTGAACAATCATCTACCACTTCGTACCGTATCACACTGGCGGTTGCGGGATTTTCTGACGACGAATTGGCCATCACTGTTGAAGACAATCAGTTGGTGATCCGTGGCCGGCAATGTGATGATGTAGAAGGACGTGTGTTTTTGCATCGCGGTATTGCAGGGCGACAATTCCAACGTTCGTTCGTATTAGCTGAAGGGGTTGATGTCGGTGAAGCGATAACAGAAAATGGGTTGCTGCACGTGGATTTGACCCGCGCTGTGCCAGATTCGGTGGTACAAACTATAAATATTAGAAAGGGCTAAGTCATGGATACGAAGTTTAATTTTGGTAAGCTGGGCGTCAAGATGAACGATCGCGTTGTTTATGTAAAATCTGTGGATGTTTCAGGTTTGCCTGATGATGTTCGTGAGGCTGCTGGTAATCGCGAACAGCTCTTTGCTTTGCATGATAGCGATGGTCAGCAATTAGCGCTAGTTGCAGATCGCAAAATGGCATTTATGCTGGCACTCCAGAACGATATGAGGCCTGTCACGGTCCATTAATATTAGCTCCGAGAGAGTATTTATTAATTAGAAAATTTAGCCAGTGTACTAATTACAAATAGAAGTGGTCCATTCAAGGTTTTTGAAAATATTATCAATGTTAAATTACATTGTAATGTTAATGTGCACCTTTCTCTACTAACATTCTGCGCTCTCAGTTTTGGTTCTATGTGATCTATGTCGAATGCTGGCCCTAATAGTTTTTTTAAGCGTTATCATACATGACAATGAGGTAATGGAAATTGAAATAGTGCACCATATTTTACAATCGAACCTGCTGGCAAGTCTGCCTAGAATTCTAATGGTAGTGCCGATTTTACAATCAGGTTTCACATTTAATTATTCAAATTGAACGGCTCATTGCCAGAGTTAGGTTTGTGATATTTGTCGCTGCGATCGGTTTAGGAGGGGCTTAGCATAATGGTGAAGGGTTGTGATCTTGAGGTTGATCTTCACTGAGTGGCTGTTCATCAAACGGCCCTTTCACAAATTCATGTAAGCATAAAACTCTGAGTACTTGTGAACTTGAAGGCGTTTGGTGCATCAGTTATTTTGGCTTTCCCCCTTTGCGTATTCACAGTTTACCGGGGTCAATGGGACAATTGGGTGTTTATGTGCTGCAGGGAATGTTTGTAGCCAGCAGCCACTTTGCATTTTAAAATCCTGCTTGTAAAAGGCTTTATTGTATCGATGTAATGTCAATCCATCAAGTGGCTGCGCACTCTAGATGGGGTGTTTTAGTAAGCGTATTACGTGATGATTTTTGGTCCAGTCTGCGATGTTTATTATTGGTCGCGCGGTGATACCAATCGTTAAAGAAGGCGAATAAATTTTCCATATAGCACAAGTCGCTCATGACAAACTGGCAAGTATTGTTGTGGGTCGGGCTCCGCAGTTGGAGAATCCATCGCTATTTAATAAAAATCAAATAGGTTAGTTAAAAAGCCTAGCGTTTTGGTTAGTCGCACCCCGGGGTCGGCTATCAAGAAAATAAATCCTAATTAAAAAATTATAGTTTGCTGACAAAAAACGGTCGTTGAATGAATTCAGTCTCGCTTCTATTTTGATAGTGATACTTTTTGTGTTCTGATACAAATATTAGTGCGACTTTACTGTCTAACACTCGCTGATTAAGTTGAAATCTTAATTGGCGGCAATTAATCCGATGCTCTCAAGTTTCAAAATTACTTGATGCGCACAGTTATCGACGTCAACATTTTCTGTTTGTAACCTCAATTCAGGTTTCTTCGGTACATCATAAGGGTCTGAAATACCTGTGAATTCCTTAATTTTTCCTTCACGTGCGAGCCTATAAAGACCCTTGCGATCGCGCTTTTCGCATTCTTCAATTGACGTTGCGACATGCACTTCGATAAAAGCACCAAAACCTTCGATGTCTTCACGAACTGCGCGGCGTGTTGTGGCGTAGGGTGCTATTGGTGCACAGATAGCGATACCACCGTTCTTGGTGATTTCCGACGCGACATAGCCGATACGGCGAATGTTTAGATCGCGATGTTCCTTTGAAAAACCCAGTTCAGAGCTGAGGTTTTTTCGAACGATATCACCATCAAGCAACGTTACTGGGCGTCCACCCATTTCCATCAATTTGACCATCAAGGCGTTTGCAATCGTGGACTTTCCAGATCCAGAAAAGCCAGTAAAAAATACTGTAAATCCCTGTTTGAAGCGGGGTGGTTTCGTGCGGCGTAATTCTTTTACGACTTCAGGGAACGAAAACCATTCGGGAATTTCAAGACCTTCTGACAAACGACGGCGAAGCTCTGTACCAGATATGTTGAGAATCGTGACGCTTTCTTTATCCTTGATTTCATCGATGGATTCGTATTGTGCGCGTTCTGCGACCCACACCATATGTTTGAAATCGACCATTTCGATACCCATTTCTTCCTGATGTTTGCGAAACAGGTCTTGTGCATCATATGGACCATAAAAACTTTCCCCTGCAGTATTGTTACCGGGGCCTGCATGGTCGCGGCCAACTATGAAGTGCGTGCAACCATGATTTTTGCGAATCAGACCATGCCAAACCGCTTCGCGTGGCCCGGCCATGCGCATAGCTAGGTTTAGCAGCGACATAGATGTAGTAGATTGTGGGTATTGATCTAGCACGGCCTCATAGCAGCGTACGCGGGTGAAGTGGTCGATGTCACCCGGCTTAGTGAGACCGACGACAGGGTGGATAAGTAGGTTGGCCTGTACTTCTTTTGCTGCGCGGAATGTTAATTCTTGGTGTGCACGGTGCAGTGGATTGCGTGTTTGGAACGCAACCACTTTGCGCCAGCCCATTTTACGGAAAAGTGCGCGCAGTTCATTGGGTGTATTGCGCTTCCCACGAAAATCATAATGTACGGGTTGTTGGATGCCGATGACGGGGCCACCTAGATAGATTTTGCCAGCCTGATTGTGCAGATAATTTACCGCGGGGTGCGCATCGTCGTCTGCACCAAAGACCATTTCGGCTTCGTGTGCTTTGTTAGGTTCCCATTTGTCAGTTACTGTCATGGTAGCAAGAATTATGCCTTCTTGGTCGCGCAGAGCGATATCTTGGCCGACTTCAATTGTGTTTGCGTAAGCTTCAGAAACGTCCAAATTGATTGGGATTGGCCAAAGGATGCCGTCTGCTGTGCGCATATTGTCGACAACACATTTGTAGTCTTCTTCGGACAAAAATCCCTTCAATGGATTAAAGCCACCATTCATCAGTAGTTCTAGATCGCAGATTTGGCGCTGTGTAAGTTCGTGGCTGGTCAGTTCGGTCGCTTCTACTTTAAATTTTTGTGCGCTTTCGTATGACACAAATAGTTCTGGTATAGGTGAAAGATTATTTTGCATTAATTGAGTTCTACTTTTTATAAGGTTTAGACCAGTAGTCGTGCCTGTAAGTTCAATATGGAGAGCGTCATATTCAGCCAATTTGCGCGCAAGAAACTTTTCGGTAAGTCGGCTCTTTTCGGCACCCCCACGCATGGTGATCTCCATAGGCGAAACGCGCGCGCTTATCAGTGCTGTTGCGAGCAGAGATACATACAAGGCCTGTCTTAGTGGCTACCCGTAACAATGCGTTAAGCCGACCCAATGAAACGCTAATCGCCAAAGCTATTACGCGCTGTGACGCGTTAGGAGCGAGGTCGATCTGCCGAAGCAGTCGAAACATTTGGTCTTCTTGCTCGGTCGTGATGTTTGCGGGCGAAATAGACATTAGTTGAGGCTCGGTGTTTTTTCTACATCTAACATATATAAAAAGTTTGTTCATTACAGAACAAACTTTGGATTTTTTGAAAAAAAGTGAGTTGTTATGGTGGTGCTAAATCACTTGGCTGCTAAAGTGAGAAAGTTTATCACTCAGTACTTACACGTGAGGCATTTAATTTAATCGAATTGGCTTGTGCAGGCGATATTGTGATAGTTTAGCCTCATTTTTTTGATGCCATACTTTTCTCCACAGGTTTACTTTTATCATGGATAGGTACTTTCTCGTGTAATCATGAAACGTGTCGTTGATCTCAACAAATGAGGAGGCAGATGTTTCATACTCTCAAGAATGTATACATCCGCTTGTACCCCACTGGGTAAGACATAGATTTCACTAGCACCTGGTCCGAAATGTCTTTCAGCAGCGCAATTGAGTGTCCCTGCTGCGTTGGAAAGGCGTCATGCTCGCTGAGTATGTAAAAAATATTTGCATTAAAAAAACTTTTTGATATCCGTCCTACCAAAGTTGCTTAGCGATCATGCACGGCGGCTGCGCATTCAATTTATTTGTACGGCCTAAGTAGTAGATATTGCTATCATCTAGAATAGCTGTTTTCATATCCCTTCGAAGTTCACTACGAAGCTCTGATGATCACTTACCAGCAAAGAATGCTATTTATTTAGCATTACTTTAACTGGAAAAAGGCGGATACGTAGTGTTGCGGGCAACAAACAGCCAGGCCGAAATGAGCAATGCAAAAAAGAAAATTAGACCTATTTTTATGCTGGGGTGCATTAATGCCCACCACAAAGGCAGAGTAGAAATTATTGTAAATATGATGATGTTTAGAACCGTATAGGATGTGTTTATAAGTTTGGTCTGGAGACTGATTTTCATGACCGTGGCAGGCGTAGGTTTGCTACCCAAGGTAGTTGGTTTAAAATCCATATAGTAGCCTGACAGTAGCCTTCAATCATTCTTGTTCAGCTAAAAAGCGCTCTGCCTCAAGTGCAGCCATACAACCCATACCTGAGGATGTCACCGCTTGGCGATATTTGTAATCGGTTAGATCCCCTGCCGCAAATACGCCTGGAATTGAAGTTTCGGTGCTATCTGGTTTTGTCACAATATAGCCGCCCATATGGGTTTCTAGTACGTCTTTGACCAATTCGTTAGACGGAGCATGGCCGATTGCAATGAAAACGCCTTTGGCAGTAATATCAGTAATTTTGCCAGTTTTGACGTGTTTCACTTTGACGCCTTCGACACCCAGCGGATTTGTACCGCCGTAGACTTCTTCCAGTTGGTGATCCCATAGGGGTACGATTTTAGGGTTCTTCATCAGACGATCAATTAGGATCGCTTCAGCGCGCAATTCATCGCGGCGATGGACTAGCGTCACTTTGGATGCAAAATTAGTAAGAAATAGCGCTTCTTCGACAGCAGTATTCCCACCACCGATGACTATAATTTCCTGGCCACGGTAAAAAAAGCCGTCACACGTAGCGCATGCTGAAACGCCAAAGCCTTTAAATTTCTCTTCGGAAGCCAAGCCAAGCCATTTTGCTCTTGCTCCTGTCGCAAGGATAATTGCATCAGCTTCGTACACATTGCCGCTATCGGATTGGCAGATAAACGGACGCTTAAGGAAATCGACGCTTGTGATGATGTCGCCAATGATTTCACAGCCCATCGTGCGGGCATGTGCTTCCATCCTGATCATCAGATCAGGGCCTTGGACCTCCGTGTCACCGGGCCAGTTTTCAACCTCAGTCGTAGTTGTTAACTGGCCACCCGGTTCGATTCCTTGCACGAGGATTGGGTTTACCATGGCACGAGCTGCGTAGACCCCTGCGGTATATCCCGCGGGGCCGGAGCCAATGATAAGAACTTTGGTTTTATGTGTCTTGGCCATGTGCTGGGATCCTTTTAAAGTTATCGGTCGTATACGTCCGCGCGTAGGCGGGTAAAAGGGGGGGCACTGACTTATCATGTTTTGAAGGAATGTTGTGGCATCGTGAAATTTTGTTGCGCAGGGTCTGCGTTCAGCGTATGAATTACGACGGTGAAAAGGGGATATGCGCAACATGCCTGGGCAAAAATTAGATGACATTGACCGGATGATATTGTCCGAGTTGCAAGCGGATGGTCGAATGACCAACGTTGAATTGGCCAGGCGAGTTGGTATTTCTGCGCCCCCGTGTTTGCGACGTGTCCGCACTCTGGAAGAACAAGGGTTCATTCGTGGCTATCACGCGGAGGTAAACGCCCGTGAACTTGGATTTGAAGTACAAGTTTTTGTTATGGTTGGGCTGATGTCACAGGCTGAGGTTGATTTGGGTGCATTTGAGACAAAATGCAAAAGCTGGCCGCTGGTCCGCGAATGTCACATGCTAAATGGCGAAGTTGATTTTGTACTAAAATGTGTTGCACCTGATTTGCGCACATTTCAAAATTTCCTTACGGAACAGCTTACTTCGGCGGAAAATGTAGCTAGCGTCAAGACATCTCTGGTGATACGTGGTGCTAAAGACGAACCTGGTGTGCCGTTTGATGTGCTTGAGGAACGCCTGAAAAGGAGCGTCTAAAAAAGACTCGTTAAGCTAAATTTAATCAAAGCGATTTTAACTTTAACAATTAAGACCTATTCATTCCATTACTTACTATGCGCGGTTAGGTCACAACTTTAATGTCCATATCATAAGCTTGCCTGCGCCAATGTATCAACAGCCCATAACCCTCAATCATTTTGACGTATGGAAAAAAACCAGGTACACTTAGAGCAAAAAAACAATTTAAATATAATTGCGTAAAAGTCATGCAAAAAATTGGATACGAAAGTTTTGAGTATATTTATGTGTAGCAGCGTCTGAAACATAGAATTTTTTATTAAAAATCTGGCTTAGCTGTAACGCGTTTATTAAGTAAGAATGACTTGTATATTTTTAAATATTTCCTCTTATATATGTAATTTTTTGATTTTAGTTGGGCACAGAGTCTGCAGGTCTTGCCACATTATTGTAAAGATTATCCTGCTGGCCCCAAAGTGATTGCGGCGATAAGACGTCCGTAGTCGGCTTCTTTGCAATGGGTCGCGCGACGGTAACTGTAGAAGCGATTGGTGTCTGCGTAAGTACAGTGGTGCGTCCATTCAGCTGATTTGACACCCGCCTGCCACAGAATATGTAAGCCTAAGGCTGGTAGGTCGAATAGGAATTTATCATTTTTGCAAAGTGTAAAAAATTGTGCAAAACTTGGATTTTCTGATACGAAATTTTCAAAAAACTCTGGTCCGACTTCATAAGCGTTTTGACTGATGGAAGGGCCAATGACGACGTGGATGTTATCACGGTCAGCACCTAATGCTTCCATTGCGTCTAGCGTCTCCTCCAAGATACCATTAAGCGCCCCCTTCCAACCTGCGTGTGCTGCACCAATTACACCTGCCTCGTGGTCAGCAAACAAAACGGGCTGGCAATCAGCCGTCAAAACAGACAGTGCGATGCCAGGCGTCGCTGTGACAAGAGCGTCAGCCTTGGGACGGTTAGTGGTTGGCCGCGTTACAGTGATAACTTCTGTAGAATGGATTTGGTGGACGCCCATTAGTGCAGCCAGGGACACGCCCATCTCATTTGCAACGCGAGTGCGGTTGATTGTGACGACATCATGTTGATCAGAGCTTCCCGTGCCGCAGTTCAAGCCCTTAAAGATTCCTGACGACGCGCCACCACGCCGTGTGAAAAAGCCGTGGCGTAGGGGCGCGAGACTGTTGGCTGTGATAATTTCTAGTGTCATGGTTCCAATCCTGCAGGGGTCGGCGCGTTGGAGGGATAGAGTCCCATTACTTTGAACAGCGAACCCATTTCTGATGGATGCGTTAAGCGGCGGTGTGCAGCGATATGTGCACTAAGCGCGTCACCGCTTAGCTTTTTGGCAAGTGTTTTTGCGCGCTGTGTAATGCCGAGACGTTCTAGAAACACGCCTTGTGTAGTGAGACGCGTGTACCTCGTGTCGACATTTGTCGATGTTACGGCAATTGCGATGGCTTCGAAATCTACATGCGCAGTGATGTCCGCTTGGCCTGGGTTTACAAAGGGGTCGGTTGCTGCATGATTTAGCAGGGCTTGCAGCGTGTCGCCAAGCGAACGCCAGTCACCGTAATCAAGGATTAGGGCAACCCCTCCATGAATCGCGATGCGAATAGCAATATCTTCTGAAATTGCCGCCAATGCTGGGCAGTGTTCGACAACGTCGCCCGCTTTGGTGTCGCTTAAGCGGTGTTCCAGAAAGGTTATTGGAGCAGCGGTGGATAGGCCAGGAACTAGTGCGTCGTCTTGGAGCCCAATTTGCATTTCACGCCAGCCGTCTCCGTCTGCATGAGTGGCGCGAGAAAATTGGCGGATTGGCAAAGCGTCAAAGAATTCATTGGCTATGAGAAAAAGTGGAAGATTGGGCAGTGTGCTAACATCGTCATGCCAAGTTATTTTAGACCTTGGGGGGGAAACGCGCGCTGCTTGTTCCTTGCGAAGTGCTGGGGAGGTTTCGATAAGGTGAATTTGTGCTGCGTCGATAAAGCCCGCCACTTTTGCCGTGGCGCGCAGTATGTCAGCCATCAAAGTGCCACGACCTGGGCCTAGTTCTACAAGTGCGAAGATGCTGGGCTGGCCTTGGTCTATCCAGGCTTGCGCCAATGATAGCCCTATAATTTCACCAAACATCTGGCTGATTTCTGGCGCAGTAGTAAAATCACCTGCCATACCAAGCGGATCACGTGTAGCGTAGTAGCCGTATTCGGGATGCATTAACGCATCGGCCATGTAGTCCGCCAGCGTTATTGGCCCAGTGGTTTCGATACGCGCAGCTACCAGATCGCGGAGCGCGGTCATGTGTGCAATTTTTTTCTGGGACGGGTAAGGATGATAACGATCAAGCCACCTAGGATCATCGGTATCGATAGCGCTTGGCCTTGGGTTAGGCCCCAAGCCCCAAAATCATAGGCCCAGCCGACAGGATTGTCTGCATTAGTGAATTGAAGATCAGGTTGGCGAACAAATTCCACAGCAAAACGTGATAAACCGTAGCCTAGCAAAAACACAGCGACGAGTGACCATTTATGTTTTAACCAGCCGCACTGGAATGCGAGAATAAAAATGATTGCGCCCAGTAACAGTCCCTCAAGCCCCGCTTCATAAAGCTGGCTTGGATGACGTGTAGGTTCGTCGCCATAAAAAAACCATTCGCCAACGACTGTGCAAAGCTGACGCGAAGGATCAACACACATGGATGGAAATGCAATTCCCCACGGCAAGTCCGTTGGGCGTCCCCAAAGTTCCGCATTAATGAAATTCGCAATTCGAACTAAGAAAATTGCTGGTGTCGCAGTAAGTGCTAAGATGTTGGCAACATCGCCTAGAGCTGCGCCATAGCGGCGAGAACAAACGATAACAGCCACACACACACCAATAAAGCCACCATGAAATGACATGCCACCGTCCCAGATTCGAAAGATCGACATCGGTTCATTTGTGAATTGTCCATTGCCGTAAAACAGCACGTACCCGAACCTCCCCCCCGCAATAACGCCAACAATAACCCACGTAAGCAGGTCTTCAATCTGGTCACGTGTTAAGGGAGGGGTGTGATCTGACCAAAGGTTGATTCGCTTACCAGCGTGCGTAGCTACCCACCAGCCGATGATGATACCAACTATATAAGCCATGGCATACCAACGTAGTGCGAAGGTAAAACCAAATAGTGTGATTGCGAAGATCACCGGTGAAATATCGGGGAAGGAAATGGTTGCCAACATAGTTACTGTTTTGACGTAGGGCGCGTCGATGTCAACCAAGCTAGCAGGGTTGATTTAGGGACAAGGTTTACCATATGAACAAATAGTATCAGGAGGTAACCCATGCAGAGCCGCAATAAAGTCTTTGACGATATTTCACAACTCATGACCAATGCAATGGGCGTGGCCCAAGGCGCAAAGGACGAAGCGCAGACTGCGATGTCGTCCTTGTTGGATCGATGGCTAGCTGATCGTGATTTTGTCACTCGTGAGGAATTCGAAGCAGTCCGTAAAATGTCGCAAAAAGCTCGCGATGAAAACGCTAAACTTATATTACGTATCAAAAATCTGGAAGAAAAAAAATAAACAGTTCTGTTATGAACAATATTTTATTGGACGGGGACTGCCGTTAGGCGGTCCCTTTTTACCTTGTTGGTGATGTGAAAGTTAGCTGCGACGCTGACCTAGGAGCTGAATTTTTAATAAGTAAAAATGGGTTTTTCAGATAGGTTCAGCTACCTTTTTTAAGAATGCCAAGTGCTGAAGGCGAGATTGTTTGATTGGGGCAGCTTTGATAAGTTTTTAGGTACGTTGCAAAGCTGTGATGACGCGAAACGGGCGTCTTTACTGAAGCGATTTATACATAAATCATTTTGAAGCCAGCAACCTAGAGTTGGTTGAGGTGGAGTTTTGGAAAAAAGTGTCTTTTGGACCGTCCTCCATGACCTCAGATCGGCGTAGAAGAGTGACATGCATTTGATCGGGGGTAGAGATGATCTCGTATCGCTTGACAAAGAGCATTAAGGATTATTCGGGCGCGGGTGCTTGGTCTGACGAGATCACAGTGCACAAATTGTAAACCACTTATGCACTGGCCATAAGTATGAGAGTACAAGCAGCGGAGTAAAGGTAGTGGTTACGAGGCACGATCAAAGGCGCACTTTACCACAGCATCAGGCATGCCTATAAGTCGATTATGAATGCGTGCATGATCCAGATCACTCGAATTATATCGCCGGCGCTGTGACCTGCGCACGCGTAGGATGAAAGGTGTTTGTTTGATCCGCACCGAAGCCTAATAAAATTTTTGAAATGTCTGACCCGAAGGACGCTCCACATGTGCGCCGATACAACCGTTACCCCAGATTATAAGTCCACGTTGAACCTGCCGAAAACGGATTTCCCGATGCGAGCCGGATTACCGAAACGCGAACCTGAATGGTTGGCGCGTTGGGCTGAGTTGGATGTTTATGGAAAGCTGCGTGAGAAAGCGGCAAGTGAAGAGCGTAAGGCGTTTACGCTGCACGATGGGCCGCCCTATGCAAACGGGCATCTGCATATTGGCCATGCATTAAACAAAATCCTAAAAGACATGGTTGTCCGCAGCCAGCAGATGATGGGTAAAGACGCGCGTTATATCCCTGGTTGGGATTGTCATGGTCTACCGATTGAATGGAAGATTGAGGAAAAGTATCGTGAAAAAGGTCTAGATAAGGATGCTGTTGATGTAGTGGAGTTCCGTCAGGAATGTCGTGATTTTGCTACTGGCTGGGTCAAAATCCAGCGTGAGGAGTTCAAGCGCCTTGGCATCACCGGCAATTGGGAGACGCCATATCTGACAATGAACTTTCATGCTGAAAAAGTCATAGCTGAGGAATTTCAAAAATTTCTGATGAACGGCACGCTTTATCAAGGATCCAAGCCTGTAATGTGGTCACCGGTTGAGGAAACAGCCTTGGCCGAGGCTGAGGTCGAGTACCATGAAAAGAACAGCTTCACTGTTTGGGTAAAGTTTAAAGTCGCCACAGAAGGCGATTTGCAAGATGCAAAGGTCGTAATTTGGACGACGACACCGTGGACGATTCCTTCCAATAAGGCAGTCGTGTTTGGTGCAGGTTATTCTTATGGGTTGTACGAGATCACATCGACACCAAACGAATGTTGGGCCGATGTTGGTGAGCGGTTCTTGCTTGCAGATAAGTTGGCGTCGAACGTGTTTAAGCATGCGCGTCTAGACGATGATATGTGGACCCGGGTCCGCGATATAACAGGTGATGAGTTGGCGACACTGGACCTAAAGCATCCATTGGCGGGTTCTGAAGGTTCAAATAGTGAATGGGATGATCTGCGTGATTTTCGTGCTGCTGATTTTGTGACCGATGATGAAGGCACTGGTTTTGTACATTGCGCGCCGAGTCACGGCATGGAGGAATTTGAGCTCTATCGCGACCTAGGCATGTTGCAGCAGGTTATCACTTACAACGTCATGGATGATGGGTCATTCCGAGAAGACCTACCATTTTTTGGGGGGAAACGCATTCTGCGCGAAAAAGCCAAGAAGGGCGACTGGGAAGGCGATGCGAACGTTGCCGTCATGGTGAAGTTGGCCGAAGTTGGTGGGCTGTTGGCGCGTGGCAAGATCAAGCATTCTTACCCGCACTCATGGCGTTCCAAGGCGCCGATCATCTTTCGTAACACGCCGCAGTGGTTTGCAGCGGTAGATAAGGCAGTTGGCGACGGACAAGACACTTATGGTACGACGATCCGCGAACGGGCGTTGCGCTCAATCGATGAGTTGGTGACATGGACGCCGCAAAAGGGGCGCAACCGCCTTTATTCTATGATCGAAAGTAGGCCTGATTGGGTGCTGTCACGCCAGCGGGCGTGGGGCGTTCCTTTGACCTGTTTCACCAAGAAAGGGGCGAAGCCGACAGACGATGACTATCTGTTGCGCGATCAAAAAGTGAATGCGCGGGTTCTTGAGGCGTTTGAAGTTGAGGGTGCAGATGCGTGGTATAGAGACGGTGCGAAGGCGCGATTCCTTGGTGGTGATCATAAACATGATAACTACGACCAGGTCATGGATATTCTGGACGTTTGGTTTGATAGCGGGTCGACCCATGCGTTTACATTGCGAGATCGTGAAGACGGGTCCGAAGACGGACTGGCTGATTTGTACCTTGAGGGTACTGACCAGCATCGTGGCTGGTTCCATTCATCCATGTTGCAGGGCTGTGGCACCATTGGTCGCGCGCCGTATCGCGGGGTTTTGACCCATGGATTTACGCTAGATGAAAAGGGCATGAAGATGTCAAAATCTATCGGTAACACCATAGTTCCCGAAAAGATCGTGCAGCAATACGGTGCGGATATCTTGCGGCTTTGGGTGGCACAGGTGGATTTTACTAACGATCAACGTATTGGTGATGAGATCCTGAAAGGTGTGGCTGATAGTTATCGCCGTTTGCGAAACACTCTGCGCTATATGCTTGGGTCACTTGGGGATTTTGATGTTTCGATGGCGGTTGAACGCGATGACATGCCGGAGCTTGAGCAGTTGATACTACACAAACTGTCGGTTTTGGATGGCGTCGTACGTGAGGGCTATGTCAAGTATGATTTCCAAGGAGTGTTCCGTGCGATTTTCGATTTTGCCACGCTCGACCTGTCGGCGTTCTATTTCGATGTCCGTAAGGATGCGCTGTATTGTGATTGCGATACGGATCGCCGCCGCGCGGCGCTTACCGTGCTGGATCATCTGTACGCAAGGCTAACAACTTGGTTGGCCCCGATCCTGACGTTTACGATGGAAGAGGTCTGGTTGGAGCGTAATGGCATGGAAACATCGGTGCATTTGGTTGATTTTCCAAACACGCCACGTGAATGGTGCGATGATGAACTGGCGACACGGTCTGAAAAAGTGCGTGCAGTGCGTCGTGTCGTGACAGGTGCGCTGGAACAACAGCGCACGGCCAAGGTTATAGGATCATCGTTGGAGGCTGCACCGACGGTGTATTTGAGTGAGGAGCTGACGGCTATCATCACCAACTCCGATACGTTCGCAGACTTGTGCATCACCAGCCAGATCACGATTGTGCAGGGTGACATGCCGGATGGTGCTTTCAGCTTGGACGACACAGCAGGCGTTGGCGTGGTGTTTGCCATGGCTGACGGAAGCAAATGTGAACGCTGCTGGAAGACTTTGCCAGACGTTGGCACGTACAGTCATTCAGGTGTTTGTGCGCGCTGCGATACAGCTCTGGGCTAAAGCGCAGGAATCTGATTGCGGATGTCGTTAGAATTGGTGAAAGTGAGGCTATGCTCAGCCTCACTGTTCCAACGAAATTTGGTCCCTTAACTCTTTGGGAAGACGACAGCGTGATTGTTCGCGTTGAATGGGAAGGTGATGGTGTTGATGATACACCGCTGCTGAGGGAGGCCGCGCTACAGTTACGGGCGTATGACGCTGGCGAACTTGAGGTTTTTGATCTGCCATTGCGGATTGGTGGATCGGATTTTCAGCGCGCGGTTTGCAGCCAGATGTCTGCTATCCCGTTTGGTGAGACCGTGACATACGGTGATATCGCAAAGGCTTTAAAGCAATCGCCGCAAGCCGTTGGATCAGCCTGTGGTGGCAATCCTGTGCCAGTGATAATTCCGTGTCATCGCGTAATTGGGGCCAAGGGGCTGACAGGGTTTTCCGGCAAAGGTGGCGTGGAAACAAAGGTCGCTTTGCTGCGCCATGAACGTGCGGGCGGCTTTCTAATTTAGTGGCCCAGTTACCCGTCTGGTCCGTGCAGAGCCTGCTGTAAAGCGCCTGCGCCGAGCAGATAGATCGACGTTATCATCAAGCCCCAAAAGACGCTAGGTTCTAGAACAAACACTTCCCAAGCCGCAAAGCCTGCAAAGATGGTCCAAGCCAATGCCATGGGAAGGGATATGAAGCGCCAGCGGTCAGTGCGCACAGGGTGCACAAACTTGATAGGCAGGAACATTGCCACGGCAAGAACTCCCACAAGGATCAGGCAGGCCCACCACGGTGGTGATAATGCGAACAAGACCAAGATCAACATATTCCAACATCCTGGAAACCCCGAAAAAGAATTATCTTTTGTTTTCATACGAGTATCGCAGAAATATAGTGCTGATCCAAAGGTGATCACAATGATGGCAGCCAAACCCGACCAGCCATCCATTAAGCCAGATGCAAATAGAGCATAAGCTGGTATGAACACATATGTCAGGTAGTCAATGATAAGATCAAGCAACACGCCGTCAAACTGTGGCGCATATTTTTTAACGTTATAATGTCGTGCAAGTGGTCCATCCACCCCGTCAACGGCAAACGCCACGATGAGCCACACGAACATTGATGCCCAGTCTTTCTGGATCGCTTCGATCATGGCGAGCATGGCAAAAACGGCACCTGTGGCGGTAAACAGGTGGACGGCGAGGGCTTTGGCTTTTGCATTCATTTGATTGTCATGACCGAATGAGGGTGGCAGGGCAAGTCGGGTGTTACGCGCAATTATCTGGTTGCCCGCGGATTGGCACGAGGATGAGCCGCTTCGTAGACCTCCATAAGACGAGTGGTGTCTACGGCGGTATAGCTTTGGGTTGTGGATAGGGACGCATGGCCAAGTAATTCTTGGATAGATCGAAGATCACCACCGGCATTCAGCAGATGTGTCGCAAAGCTGTGACGCATTGCATGCGGCGTGGCTGTTGCGGGCAGACCAAGCTGTATGCGCGAATTAGCCATGACGTTCTGAATTGCCTTGGCATAAAGTGGCCCACCACGGCTCCCACGAAAGATCGGCTGATTTGCCGTTATTGGATATGGACAAGCATCCAAATAGGCATTCACAACACTACGAGCTGCGGGGATCACTGGGACAAGGCGTTCTTTGCCGCCTTTACCAATTATGCGTAGTGTTGCCGGCAACGGGACGTCCGTGGAAGTCAAGCCAAGCGCTTCAGATATTCGTAAACCGCAGCCGTACAGCAGCGTCACAACGGCGACATCGCGCGCTGCAATCCAAGGTTCACGCGCCTGTATCTCAACAGTGTCGATCATGGTGCGTGCTGCATCTATGGCTAGTGGACGTGGCAATTTTTTCTGAAATTTGGGCGATCGGGTCGACAACACTGCAGTGGGTTCGAAACCTTCACGATCTGCGAGCCAACGGTAGAAAGATTTGACCGCTGATAGACTACGAGCTAAGGATCGGGCAGCTACACCGCGTCCGCGTTCTGATGCCATCCACGCTCGCATATCGCTGATAGTGATACAAGAAACTGGGCCCAAGCCCATCGTGTCACCGTGATAGATGGTCATGAAACTCAAGAAACCCAAAAGATCAGTCTGATAGGCTGTGATGGTGTTGGCGGCCGCTCCGTTCAGAGCGCGCTGATGATCCAGCCAATCGCCCAACGAGGATAACATAACAGGAGATATCATAAGCTGAGCCAGCGCCTCATTACCCGTTCAAAAACGCCCAAAAAAAATGTAAGTAAATCAGTGCCCTGCTGCGGTGTGAACTGGTTTGGGTCCTTGGCGCCAAAAATTAACATGCCCGGAAGGCGCCCTTCGCCAAGGTTAAGCTGCATGCAGGCTTCTGAGCGGATGTAGTCTGCCTTTTCGCCAAAAATGGCTGTGTCGCTTGTGCGGACTTGGCGTAAAGTGACTTGTCGAGATGGAACTGCTCGGCCATTGTCAATATAGTCACTCACAAATCCTGGTTCGGCCACCGAAAGCACATCGCTAAGGCACAATAGCACAGGATCAGCGTCTGGCTGCGCTGACTCTAGAACTAAGTGTACAGCATCAACACGTAATATATCAGACACCTCTCCGCGCAGATCTTGCAGGAACGGTTCGAACTGATTCGCTTCCATCATCCGTAAAATTGCGCGGTTGATTTGGTTGGTTCCAGCCAGGTTTTCATATGCAGCTGCAATCACATTGCGATGGGTGTCTTCAAGGTGTTCAAGGCGTGCCTCGAGCCGGTCCATCGCTATGCCGCGCAAATCAACTATATTATCGCCCATGTTTTTTTCATTTGCGGCAACGAGGGCGCCCATAATGTCTTTATCTTCTAGCAGAGCCGATGGGTCAGACATAATTCTTGAACGAACATCATCATTTAAAATAGGGGCATTCAAAAGGGGATCGCTTATTATGCTCATGCTTATCTCACATCAATAGTTGATACACTGTTTAGCAGACACAGGTGTGGTCAGGCTAGGTTTATTTATCGGTGATACATAGTGTTGCAGGGCAGGGTTGACGTCGCGTCCTGTTTGTCACCCCTTCAAAATTTCTTTTATAAGATTTGCTGATACGGGGGCAGGGCCCCCGTCATCGTCCAAAAACGATGTGCAGATCTAAACAATCTTAATGTTAGCCTTCTTGGCGTCTGCCAGGAATGAGGCCAAACCATTGTCCGTCAACACATGGTTTGCCATAGCTTTAATGACATTTGGCGGTGCGGTGCAAACGTCAGCGCCGATTTTTGCGCACTCGGACATATGGTTGGCATTGCGGATGGAGGCAGCCAAGATCTGAGTTTCAAAACCGTAGTTATCATAAATCAGACGGATATCTTCAATTAATTCCAAACCGTCGAGGTTGATATCGTCGAGGCGTCCAATAAACGGTGAGATGAAGGTGGCGCCAGCCTTAGCAGCCAGCAGCGCTTGGTTGGCAGAAAAACACAGCGTCACGTTGACCATATTGCCCTCGTCCGTCAGCACTTTGCAGGCTTTGAGGCCATCCCATGTCAGCGGCACCTTTACGGCGATGTTACCAGCAATTTTTGCCAGCTTGCGGCCTTCGGCGATCATATGTTTGGCGTCTGTAGCGACGACCTCTGCTGAAACAGGGCCATCAACGAGGTCACAAATTTCTTTCGTAACTTCAAGGATGTTCAGTCCTGATTTAGCGATGATCGATGGATTCGTGGTTACGCCGTCGACCATGCCAAGGTCGTTAAGTTCTTTGATGGCGATTACGTCTGCGGTGTCTACGAAGAATTTCATGGGTTTGGCTCCTACTGAAGTTTATGGGGCTAAATTTGGGGCTAATGGGTTCGCTGCCCACATAGCGCAAAGCGCTGCGCACTGGAAGGGGCGGTTGTGCGCGTTCCGACTCGGGTGTGTAATAGGAGACTCAACCTCTTGCTCAGGAGATTCCCTCACATTGACCTTTTACTTTGGATGATATTTGTCACCATGATAATGGCTTCAATCATCATACCTAGCACAATATTTCTGTTGGTGCTGACAGATGCACTGCCCCAATTTGGTCAAGTGTTGTTAGAAATTTACGTGACTTTAGGTGATTTCGTAGCGATGACCCTCTCTTTTGTTGGATTTAGCGCGTTGGTAATTGCATCGGCGACGATGTTTGTGGTGCTGAAATGCGTTGGTGTTGTCAGTCTAGTCTGGATGGGTATCAGTGTGATCTGGTCGGTCGGCAGCGTAGCGATAGTCTGGATTAAGAACGTGCCACATTTGAGCATGCGCGTAGTTTTTTGCAATGGATCAACTATAACATCGCGGAAGCCCAAGGGCATTATATTTTTCATCTTTTGTGTGCCTGAGTTCATTTGGGAGGCAGCTACATTGATGCCTAAGTTTTCAATCCTGGCCACGATCAATGTTCGGCTTTACACGCTGCGGGCAAACCGCCTAAGCGCCACCATTTGTAAATTGGTTTCTTTGGGCTGGGTGACCCGCATCGGTGGCAACGTATTAATTACCATTGGTGTGCTGACCCCGACGCTGCGTAAAGCCGCCTAATGGATCAAAAGTTTTTCCACGAAGGAGATTTGGTGGGCGTGCAGACCGCGCAGCCAATTAACCGTACGCTAGATTACAAAGCCCCCGAGGGAGGGTGCCATATGGGGGCGTTTGTTGAGGTGCCTTTGGGACCGCGCAAGGTTCTGGGGGTGGTTTGGGGCGCAGGAAAGGGCAACTTT
The DNA here is from genome assembly GCA_028825445.1 of Octadecabacter sp. Lineage (GTDB taxonomy): Bacteria > Pseudomonadota > Alphaproteobacteria > Rhodobacterales > Rhodobacteraceae > Octadecabacter. The sequence continues at coordinate 67,482 of JAPKAD010000006.1, read as the reverse complement.
GACATCAAAAAGGTACGCAGCATAATGCGCGTGTTGAATGTCGCGCCAATGACTGATGAAATGCGGCAATTCCTGATCAAAGCTGCTGACTATACCCTGACCCCGATGAACGCGATGTTGCGTCTTGCGACCCGTGCGCCTGGTTTGGGTGATGCGCCATCGATGCGTAAAGTTTACCGCTTGGGAATGGATGAACCCACGCGGATGACTGATGCGCGCGCTAAGGTCTTGGACTTTTTGCGCGACTACGGCGGTGTGGCATTTACGTTAAAAGAAATAGTGGATTCTGCGGGCGTTACGACGTCAGTGGTCAAAGGCTTAGTTAAACTGGGTTCTGTCAATGAAGAAAAGGCGCCGCGTGATATTCCTTACCCGTGCCTTGATCCTGACCATGGGGGTAAGAAATTAACGGATGATCAGGCGTTTGGTGCGAAAATATTGATTGATGCTGTGCGGTCGGGTACCTATGGTACCACGTTGCTAAAGGGTGTCACTGGATCAGGTAAGACTGAAGTGTATTTGGAAGCTGTGGCTGAATGTTTGCGCCATGGCCGCCAGGCTTTAGTATTACTGCCAGAAATTGCGCTGACGGCTGAATTTTTGATGCGGGTCGAAGCACGGTTTGGCTGTAAGCCTGCGGAATGGCACAGTGGCGTGTCAATGACTGAAAGGCGGCGTTGCTGGCGCATGGTCGGGCAAGGTGATGCGCAGTTGATAGTTGGAGCGCGGTCGGCTCTATTTTTGCCATTTTGCGACCTTGGGCTTGTCGTTGTGGATGAAGAACATGACACGTCCTACAAACAAGAAGATGGTGTACTTTATAATGCACGCGATATGACTGTGCTGCGAGCGTCATTGAACGCCGCGCAGGTTGTCTTGGCATCAGCCACGCCATCTTTGGAATCTTGGGCGAATGTAGAAGCAGGTAAGTATGTGCGTGTGACGTTAGCGTCGCGATACGGCGCAGCCGTACTGCCAAAAATGTCTGCAATTGATATGCGGATTGAAGATTTGCCTGGAGGGCGATGGGTGTCACCGACGTTGCGGAAGATGGTTGAAAGCAGGCTGGAGAAAGGCGAACAATCGTTGTTGTTTTTGAATCGTCGCGGCTATGCACCGGTCACGGTTTGCCGCGCTTGCGGGCACCAGATTGGTTGTGATGATTGCGACGCGACAATGGTCGAGCATCGGTTTTTAAAACGCTTGATGTGTCATCAATGTGGTGAGACTAAACCTATGCTTACGGTGTGCCCATCGTGCGAAGCTGTGGATAAGTTAGCCCCTGTCGGCCCCGGCGTTGAGCGCATGGCCGAAGAAGCCCAAGCGTTGTTTCCAGACGCAAGGGTTGCCGTATTGAGTTCGGATTTATACAATTCTGCGCAGGCTTTGAAGGAACATATTCAAAGTATTGCGCGCGGTGAGGCGGATGTTATTGTTGGCACCCAATTAGTTGCCAAGGGGCATAATTTTCCAAAACTGACCCTCGTAGGTGTCATCGATGCCGATCTTGGGTTGAAGGGGTCGGATCTGCGCGCAGCTGAACGCACGTTTCAACTAATGCGTCAGGTCGCGGGGCGTGCAGGGCGCGCCGATATTGCAGGTGAGGCAGTGTTACAGACATTTCAGCCCGAACACCCTGTTATTTGTGCCATTTTGGGCGGTGATGAAGAAGCATTTTGGTCTGCTGAAGCGGCTGAGCGTCGAGCCGCGGGCGTGCCGCCCTACGGGCGAATGGCTGGTATCGTGTTGTCGTCATTCAACATGCAAGATGTTTTTGAGCTAGGCACGAAAATGGCACGTATGGACGAACCACTACGGAAAATTGGCGCACAAGTTTATGGTCCTGCACCTGCACCAATTGCGCGGATACGTGGAAGGCATCGTGTGCGCTTGTTGGTGAAGGCTGAAAAGTCTGCGCCGTTGCAACAAGCATTGTTGGCGTGGACAGCGCAGTTTAAGTTTGGTGGAGATTTACGGATGGCGATTGATATTGATCCACAAAATTTTTATTAAATTTATTATTATTTAACAGAAATTTAATTGGGCAATGAATGTCCAGTAGGCGCTCCTGAGTCATATTTGAGGCAAAGACTGATTTAAGAAGAAGTGGACAGGCAGCGAAGGTTTGTGATGCCTGCGCGCAATGCTTTTTGCTTTTAGGTTAATCTGTGTGCATTTGTACCACCAACCCAATTTGCCGCTACCCGAACAAAGATTGTCAGGCCGATCCGCTAGGACGTTCAACGTTCTTATTGGAAATTTAAGGCTTGGGGTTATTTGTAATAAAGCGCTGTATGATGTTTGATACTCTAGTGTATTGTTTCTTGTTTATGCGATTAGTTTTGTCTGGGGTGTTTGAGTTTTCTCTAACGGCTATTTTTTGGGATGAACCTATTATTTAGGGTATCCCAATTCTGGTTTTGCACAGAATTCTCAATTCGTAATTCTGGGTTCGACAATTCTGTTAAGCGAGCGTAACGCTATTTTTATGAAAACCATTTCCCTTGTTGAAGCGCAGCTTTTGCCATTTTGGCGCAAACCGGTGACACTGCTATTTTTGATGGCAGCAGTGATGCCGATTGCGTTTTCGACATGGTCTGCGTTGTTAAATAATTTCGTAATTGCGGTTGCTGATTTTGATGGCTCGGACATTGGCTGGCTTCATACTGTTCGTGAAATCCCAGGTTTTTTTGCCATTGGTGTAATCGTTCTGCTCATGTTAGTTCGTGAGCAGGTTTTGGGTCTCGTAGCTTTGGTAATGCTTGGCGTGGCGACGGCGCTTACGGCTCAGTTTCCAAGCATGGGTGGCATCCTAACAATCACGATGCTGAGCTCGATTGGCTTTCACTATTACGAAACGGTTAACCAGTCCTTGCAGTTGCAATGGATCGATAAGGCCAGTGCGCCACAGACGTTGGGTTGGATCATTGCCGCTGGTTCGTGCGCGACATTTTTGGCCTACGTGCTTATAGTGCTAACCTGGGAAGCGTTCGATCTGTCATACTCAATTGTTTATTGGGTGTCGGGTGGATTGACGGCCTGCGTTGCAGTGTTTTGTTTGTTTGCTTATCCGCAATTTAAATCGCCTAACCCGCAGCGCAAACAGTTTATTTTGCGTAAACGATACTGGCTGTATTACGCGCTTCAACTCATGTCTGGTGCGCGTCGTCAGATTTTTGTGGTCTTTGCAGGATTTATGATGGTTGAAAAATTTGGATTTGCTGTGCAAGAGGTCACGTCGTTATTTTTGATTACGCTTATGGCTAATATGGTATCCGCCCCGCTGGTTGGTAAAGCGGTATCCTTGTTTGGCGAACGCAGCGCATTGGTGTTTGAATATTTAGGGTTGGCGGTGATCTTTTTACTGTATGGTGGCTTGTATTTCTTTGGCTGGGGGGTGGTTCTTGCCTCTGCTCTATACGTCTTCAACCATATCTTCTTCAGTCTTGCGCTGGCGCTTAAAACTTATTTTCAAAAGATCGCTGATCCTCGAGACATTGCACCTACGGCGGCGGTAGCGTTTACAATCAACCATATTGCGGCAGTATTTTTACCTGCTGGTTTGGGATATTTATGGCTTTCCTCGCCCCAAATGGTCTTTTTGGCAGCAGCTGGCATGGCGCTTATTTCGCTAGTGCTGGCATTGATGATCCCTCGCCATCCAGATGAAGGCAACGAGACCATTTTTATGCGCATACGCGCAACACACCTCGTGGAGTAAATTATGACTACATTTACAGCTTTAACCAACATTATGGGCAAATCCGCCGCTCAAGCTATAAGTGATGCGATGGAGGGCATGTTGCCTCCACCAACGGGAGTTGGGGTATTTGAAGTCGAAGACAACAGTGGCATGTGGGAGGTTGGTGGCTATTTCGAAGCGGCACCTGACAAAGCATCACTTTCATTGCTGGCTGCGACCTTTGGGGTCAAGTCATTTAAAGTTAGCGAACTGCCGGAGACCGACTGGGTTGCTCACGTGAAACGTGAATTGCCCCCGATTGATGCAGGACGATTTTTTGTTTACGGATCACATGTCTCCGATGTGCTACCAGATGGCCGCGTCGGTCTTCTCGTTGATGCGGCACTTGCGTTTGGTACGGGGCACCATGGTACAACGCTGGGCTGTCTGCGTGCGTTCGATCGGTTGCTCAACAACGGTGAGGTTTTTGCAGATGTGGTTGATGTTGGATGTGGCACTGCGGTGCTAGCGATGGCGGCCGCCAAGACCACTGGTGCAAATATTATTGCCAGCGATATTGATCCGATTGCTGTCGAGGTGGCTCAAACCAACTTGTCTGCTAATAACATGTCTGGTGTGGTGATGTGCGTAACCGCTGCGGGTTTTGATGATCCAGTGCTGCATAGTGCAGCACCTTTTGATCTGATATTCGCTAACATTTTAAAGGGACCACTGATTAAGCTTGCTCCTGATATGGCAAAAAATGCCAAGGTAGGTGCTTTTGCGATTCTGTCGGGGCTTTTGAACGAACAAGCCGATGAGATAACCGCAACTTATGCCCGATCCGGTTTTAATTTGGTATCCCGGGATGAGATTGGTGATTGGACTACTTTAACTTTGCGGTTAAAATTTTAAAAAAATCGAAGCCTATTATATTTAAAAATTTATTTTAGATGGGTGGATATTTTGCCTTATGTGGCTGCAGTTTAATCATATTAGCTAAAACTCGAATTTGCATGCAAGGCTGTCCAAGGACAATTGATACTCCTTTTGGTAAACTTTTTAATGAAAATTATTCGCACTTATAACTAGCTTCGCAAAAATCATGATATTTATTTTAAAGATCTGACATGGTCACATCTTTAACCTATACGACAGAGCTTCCAACTTGAATGCGCTCTGATTGGAGTGGCAATTTAATTACACATAAATAGTTGTTATTTCCGCAGTTGAGTGCAGAAATTTTGACCTTGGAGGCCAGTGATCTTTGCAGTTAAGCAGGCTGGGGCAGTTTTCGTGCAAAACAGGACTATAAGTACGCTTGGCTGGTATATTACGCAGCAGTTTTTTTCTAAAACTAAAGCCAATCAATTATCTTTTTTATACTGAGGTGTGAAAAGGCCGGGCTTTTAATTTGCGCGGCCTTCTGAGTTTGGATTTATGGTAGCATCAGGTCCAGCCAGTTAACTTTTCTGGACAGAAAAGTTAGCGGATCAGGGTACCAGTTGCGATGGCTTCAATATCGCCGCGAACTAGTCCAATATCGTCTAACTCACGTGTTGTAAGCTTGTTGAGTGAGTTTCGCGTCATGCGGCAGTCATTCCATGAAACCACAGCTGCAATCATGGAGATAATTGAAAAGCTAGTTTTTACGGATGCAGTGCGGAAGTCGATGGCGGCCATGATAAAATCTCCTATTAAGTGTTAACTGGTGTTTTTTTAAATTTTTTTAATAATTGTGAGTTAAGACGTTCATTTACGGCGTACCAGTGCCATTTAGTCATGGGTGATATGCGGATTTTGCATGACCAATTTATTGCGTGATAGTACTAAAAATAAGGTCTGTGATGATGCCGTTGATCTTTGGCGGTGTGACGTAATAAACGTTAGTTGTTGCCGCAGGGCAGAGCTACTGATTGCCATACTGTCAATGAGGGATTGGCGGGTGTTCGCCTTTTGTGCTAAGAGTTTAATTAATGAAAAAAAAGAGGGCAGTGATGCGAGTATTGGGCATAGATCCTGGGCTGGTGAACATGGGGTGGGGTGTGATTTTGGTAAGTGGATCACGGCTAAGTCATGTCGCCAATGGCGTGTGTAAATCAGGTAAGGGCGATCTTGCGGTTCGGTTGTTGGCGCTGCATGATCAGCTTGTGGCAGTAATTGCAGAATTCGCCCCTGATGCCGCTGCAGTTGAACAGACATTTGTGAATTCAAATGGTTCGGCTACACTGAAACTGGGCCAGGCACGGGGTATCGCGATGTTGGTGCCTGCGCGCGCTGGCTTGGCGGTTGGTGAATATGCTCCGAACGCAATTAAAAAAGCAGTTGTTGGAGTTGGTCACGCAGATAAAACTCAAATTGCGCACATGGTGAAACTGCAATTGCCTGGTGTTGAACTGTCAGGCCCTGACGCAGCAGACGCATTGGCAATTGCGATATGCCATGCTCATCATTTGCAGTCGGCATCGGCCAGAGTGAGAATTTTAGCGTGATTGGGCGCATTGCTGGACGGCTGGAATACCGCGCCACCGACCACGTGCTGATCGACGTTAAAGGCGTGGGTTATATTGTGTTTGTTAGCGATCGCGTAATGGCGACGTTGCCGCGTGTTGGCGAGGCGACGGCGCTTTATACTGATTTGCTTGTTCGTGAAGACCTGTTGCAACTGTTTGGATTTTCAACATTGGCTGAAAAGGAATGGCACCGCTTGTTAATGTCGGTGCAAGGCATTGGCGCAAAGGCATCCTTGGCGATCTTAGGTATGTTGGGAGCGGATGGCGTCAGTCGGTCTATTGCGATGGGCGACTGGGCGGCAGTGGCCACGGCGAAAGGTGTTGGGCCAAAAACTGCCAAGAAGGTTATTCTGGATTTAAAAGATAAGGCGCATAGCGTAATGGCTATGGCAGGCATGTCGGCTGGGGCTGCCCCTTCGCTGGGGATAGCGCAATCTGATGATGCGGATGACCCTGAGGATATGAGCGTTGTTGTTGAGCGATATGATGTTCCTGCTGCGGGCAATGGCGCCGCACAGTCTGAAACTTTGTCTGCATTGAGCAATCTTGGATATGGACCGTCTGATGCTGCTGGTGCCGTTGCGCAAGCGGCGGTTGAAAATGATGGGGTAGATACGGCAACGTTAATCCGTGCTGCGCTTAAATTGCTGGCACCAAAGGGGTAAACAATGATTGAGCCTGACCCGTCTTTACAACCAGTACTTCAACCCGAGGACGTCGCACGTGAAGGAGATCGGGCGTTACGTCCGCAAATGTTATCCGATTTTGTTGGACAGGCAGAAGCGCGGTCCAATTTGGCGGTCTTTATTGAAAGTGCTAAGCGGCGCGGTGAAGCTATGGATCATACGTTATTTCATGGGCCACCGGGCCTTGGTAAAACAACATTGGCGCAAATCATGGCTCGTGAATTGGGTGTTGGCTTTCGCATGACGTCTGGGCCTGTTCTTGCCAAGGCGGGGGATCTCGCAGCGATTCTGACCAATCTCGAAGCGCGGGACGTTTTGTTTATCGACGAGATTCATCGACTCAATCCTGCAGTGGAGGAGGTCTTGTATCCTGCCCTTGAGGATTTTGAGTTGGATTTGGTGATTGGTGAGGGGCCTGCGGCGCGCACTGTAAGGATAGAATTGCAGCCATTTACGTTGATTGGTGCGACGACTCGCATGGGCCTGCTGACGACGCCGTTGCGTGATCGGTTTGGCATACCAACACGGTTGGAATTTTATACGATTGAAGAGCTGCACAAGATTGTCACGCGCGGAGCGCATCTGATGGGCGCACCCGCGACACCGGATGGCGCACAAGAAATCGCCAAACGCGCTCGAGGTACTCCACGTATTGCGGGAAGGCTTCTGCGCCGCGTGGTGGATTTTGCGATTGTCGAGGGCGACGGGACTGTGACTCATACTATTGCCGATAGTTCTTTGACGCGGCTTGGGGTGGATCATCTAGGACTGGACAGCGCGGATCGGAGATATCTGAGGTTGATTGCTGAGAATTATCAAGGTGGGCCCGTTGGGATTGAGACAATGTCGGCGGCATTGTCGGAAAGCCGTGATGCGCTTGAGGAAGTCATTGAGCCATTTTTATTGCAGCAGGGTTTGATCCAGCGGACCCCGCGTGGCCGCATGTTGGCGCAAAAGGCATGGACGCATTTAAACATGGCGGCACCAAAGCCGCCCAGCGATTTGTTTGGTGCCTAGCTGCCTTACGAGGCGCCATTTTTTGGCGTAGATGAAAGTGAAACCTTTCGCTTGGTCGCCAAGTCCCTATTTAGAGTAGCATAATGAATATTACTGAAATTGAGTCTTTATTTACGCGTGCGGATAATACTTATTTGTGCGCCCGTTGGGGGCGCCCGATTGTGCCGGTGGTTTTTGGCGTTGAGAATGAAACGATCAGCCTATTGAAGGGTGCTTTTGAGGCAGTTTGCGTTTTGGCAGGTCACACGATGGCAGAGACGGACCCTGAGTTGGGTGCCAACGTGATGATGTTGTTTTGCCGTGAGTGGAATGATTTATCGGACGTGCCTGATCTACATCGATTAGTGCCAGAATTAGCGGAACTTATCTTACGCTTAATTAAAGTGGATGCGAACCAGTACAGGATTTTTCGGTTTGATGACCAAGGTGCTATCCAAGCATGTTTCATCTTCTTGCGTATGGACGAACAGTTGAGGGAGGTTCCTGCTGACACATTGGCACTGTCGCAAGCTGTACAATCTATACTGTTATGGTCTGATGTCGCGTTTGTGAAGGCGTCACCGTTGGCTATGGTGGGCGGCAATGCGGTTTTGCGTCCTGACATTGCAGGTGTGATCCGTGCTGCTTATGACCGGGTGATGCCAGCTGTCGCACATGACCCAAGTCACGCGATACGATTATCGGCACGGGTTGATATTTTGCAATGATTCACCAGTTTCCACTACGTGTTTATTACGAAGATACAGATCTTGGTGGCATAGTCTATTATGCTAATTACCTAAAATTTATTGAACGTGGCCGCAGTGAATGGGTTCGTGAAATAGGAGTGGATCAAGTTGCGCTGAAACTGAATGATGGTGTTGTTTTTGCTGTGCGCCATATCGAAGCGGATTATTATTCGCCTGCGCGCTATGATGATGAACTGGTTGTGACTACAGCTGTTGAGAGCGTTTCTGGAGCGCGGTGGATCCTGCGCCAAACGGTTGAGCGTGACGGCGATTTATTGTTTAAGGCCCTTGTTACGATTGTGGCAATAAATGATTTAGGCGTGCCAACGCGTCTTCCGGCGGTATTTCGCCAAAATCTTAACTAAAAAAGTTGCTAAAACTTTAGTATAAGCGCGTTTTGTTGGTAATCCTATTCAAGCTCGTCTACATATAATTTTAAAGAGAGGCCAAAATCGGTCCGTTAAAGCAGAGCAGGCATTATGGAAGCAGCTATAGATTTCACCATGTGGGGCATGTTTGCCCACGCAACTATCCCAGTTCAATTCGTAATGGTTTTGCTGATCATCGCATCTGTGTGGTGTTGGGCTGTGATCGTTGACAAGTGGGTTCAATACCGCAAAGCCCGAACCGAAGCCCGTGTGTTTGATGAAGCGTTCTGGTCTGGCAATCCGTTAGACGAATTGTTTGAGCGTATTGGTGCCACGCCAGCAGGTTCCTCAGAAAAAATTTTTGTGGCTGGAATGTTGGAATGGCGCAGGTCGCACCGACAAGATGGCGGATTGATTGCAGGTGCCACGGCGCGGATTGACCGATCTATGGACGTGGCGATTGCCAAAGAAACTGAAGGTTTGCAGCGCGGATTGACCGTGCTAGCGACGGTTGGATCATCTGCCCCTTTTATTGGGCTTTTGGGCACTGTCATTGGTATTATGAATGCATTTATAGAAATTGCTGAGCAGCAGAACACAAATTTGGCTGTGGTAGCTCCGGGTATTGCCGAGGCGCTTTTAGCGACTGGGCTGGGTCTGATGGCTGCTATTCCTGCAGTCATTTACTACAACAAATTCAGTGTGGATTCAGACCGTGTTGTCAGCGGCTATGAAGCGTTTGCAGACGAATTTGCAACCATTCTTAGCCGTCAGTTGGACGCGTAAGTCATGGAGCAGGGACGGCAAAATGGCGGGTAGTGTCATCAAATCGGATGATGGTGGCAGTGGCAGACGGGCGCGTCGTCGCGGTCGTCGTTCTATGCCTATGAGTGAGATTAACGTCACGCCGTTTGTGGATGTGATGTTGGTGTTGCTAATTATTTTTATGGTGGCTGCGCCGTTGTTAACAGTTGGTGTGCCGGTGCAATTGCCGGAAACGGCGGCTAATGCGCTACCTACTGATGATGAAGAGCCTTTAACAATCACACTGGACGCTCAGGGTGAAATTATGATCCAATCAACTGTTGTTGCACGCTTAGAGTTGATCCCGCGATTGCAGGGTATTGCAGTGGAGCGAGACGGCGATCGGATATATTTACGTGCGGATGGGGCCAATGCGTGGGACGATGTCGCGCAGATCATGGGTGCACTCAATGCGGCAGGGTTTAACAATATTGGTCTGGTTACTGACATTGGTGGGCCCACTTTGGACGGACAAGACGGGTAAACGCAGATGAGCCCCAAATGAGCATTGGAACTACCCTTTCAGGCACAGGTCATGTGGCTTTGGTCGTGTGGATGGTCGTGGGTTGGGGCATGTCGTCTGATCCACCCCCGTTTGAGGTAATGGATGTGTCCGTCGTATCTGGCTTAGAGTTTGCGGCGCTGACCCAAGGGGTGCAGCCAGACCTTCCCTCCAGCGAACCAGTGGCGATTGAAATACCTGTAGTGGATCAAACACCATCAATTTTAGTTGAACAAACACCACCCGAGGTGGCTGAGCTTCCCCAGCCTGTGATACCGCCTGCTGCTGAAACGCCGCCAGAAGCACCCGATTTGACGGCACCTGAGACGAGTGTGACAGACGCGGCCCCCGAAATTCCGGACATGCCGCAGATTATAAACCCAGAGCCGTCTGCTGAACTTGGCAGCAACCCACGCCCTATTCCACGCGTTGCGCCTCGGGTGGCACCCGAAATTATAGCTCCACCAGAACCAGATGCTACCGTCGCGCCAGAGGTGGCACAGGCCGCAATTGAGGAGGTTAAAGCCACTATTGAAAAAATAACTGAACCGGCTGAGGAAACAACTGCCCCCGAAGCGGCAGCGAATCAGATCGTGACAGAGGCCGAAGAGCCAACTTTTGCGCCAGAAATTTCATCACGCCCAAAAACGCGATCGCAGCAGGCTGCTGCAGTAGTTGAGCCGCCTAACGAATCTGCAGTTGATCCCGTTGCCGCAGCTTTGGCAGCAGCAGGCCTCGTTGAAACACCTACGCCAACACAGACCCCTACAGTTACGCCAAGATTGTCTGATGGGCAGTTGTCAGATGGAGATAAATCTGGCTTTTTGCGCCAGATTGGAAATTGTTGGAACGTTGGGCCAACCTCTACAGGCGCGCTAAATACCATTGTGGAAATGAGTTTTAGTATGACGCCTGATGGCAGGCCCGTGGAGGGCTCATTTGAGTTGCTTAGTTCCAGCAGTGGAAATTCCAACGATGCAATTACAGCTTATGAAGCGGCTCGCCGTGCTATAATAAGATGTAAAGGTGACGCTGGCTATGATTTGCCGCGCGACCAATATGCACAGTGGCAAAACGTTATTCTAACCGTCGACCCTACAGCGATGCGGAACCGATGAAAGAAACCCAACCCAGAAGCCAGATCTCCGCAGTGATCCGCGCAGACAAAATCTCCCCGTTGCAGTTGCGGGCAATCCAGTGAGTAAAGGCTACATGATGAACAAATTTACAATCCTTTTTGCGGCGATTATCCTCGCTTTTGCAACAATAAATTCAGCATCTGCGCAGGAACCTTTGCGGCTTACCCTGCGCGATGGCGTGATTGAAGCGCTACCATTTGCTTTACCAACCTTCCAAGCGGAGGTCGTCGGTTCTGAAGATATGGCCTTAGACATCAGCAAAGTGATTATCGAAGATTTAAACGGCACTGGTCTCTTCCGTCAAATTTCTTCTTCGGCGTTTATTTCGAGACCTGCCAGTTTTGGTAGCGTGATTTCATTTCCCGATTGGCGCGCCATCAACGCTCAAGCATTGGTGACAGGAGCTGTGGCGGTGAGCGGCAATCAAGTGACGGTAAAGTTCCGCCTTTATGATGTGTTTAGTGGTGCCGAAATGGGTGAGGGGCTGCAATTTGCGGGCACGGCTGACGGTTGGCGTCGCATGGCTCATAAAGTGTCTGATGTTGTTTACAGCCGGATTACGGGGGAAGCTGGATATTTTGACAGTCGCGTTGTTTACGTGGCCGAAACTGGCCCTAAAAATGACCGTGCAAAGCGTCTAGCTATCATGGATTATGATGGTGTAAATGTTCAGTATCTAACCGACAGTAGTGCGATTGTTCTGGCACCACGGTTTTCACCTAGTGGAGATCGAATTCTTTACACAAGCTATGAAAGCGGGTTTCCGCGTATTAATATTTTAGATGTAGCAACTGTTTCGCACCAGCAAATGCCAACAGCGTCTGGAGAAATGGCATTCAGCCCCCGTTTTAGCCGTGATGGATGGCAGGTAGTTTATTCACTAGCCAATGGCGGCAACACTGACATTTATCGTACGGATTTAGTAACCGGTCAGAACATGCGCCTGACCAATACCCCAGCGATTGAAACTGCGCCAAGCTTTAGTCCTAATGGGTCCCAGATTGTGTTTGAATCTGATCGATCCGGCACCCAGCAGCTTTATATAATGTCTTCAAATGGTGTTGAAACGCAGCGTATTTCATTTGGAAATGGCCGATATGGCACGCCTGTATGGTCACCGCGTGGCGATTTGATTGCTTTTACTAAACAGAACGCAGGGCGTTTCCACATTGGCGTTATGCGCACTGACGGCACAGAAGAACGTTTGCTGACGTCGTCATTTTTGGATGAAGGTCCCACATGGTCTCCTAATGGGCGAGTTATAATGTTTGCACGAGAAACCCAAGGTTCGGACGGCACAACGGGGCTATATTCAGTGGACATCACCGGACGAAATCTGCGCGAGGTCATCACACCTCAAGGTGGGTCTGACCCTTCTTGGGGGCCCCTGCAGAGGTAATTACGTATTCGCGATTCTCAAACTGGAATAGGCGTGCTAAGGTAAATTTAAGAGTAAACAAAAGAATAACGGGATAGACGCATGAAACACCTTATCAAAACCGCCTTTCTAATCGGTGCTCTTATGTTGAGTGCCTGCACTAATGCTGATCGATTTAACGATTCCGATGCAGCTGGTCTGAATGGCGCAAACTCTAACAACATTAATCAATCTGCGCTTGATGGGGCCAATAACCCGTCGAGCCCGCAGTTTTTCAGCCAAACTATTGGCAATCGTGTGCTGTTTATGGTTGATGCATCGACATTGACTTCATCCGGGCGAAATACATTGGATGGGCAAGCTGGTTGGCTTTCAACCAATTCTGATTATCTGGCTGTGATAGAGGGCCATGCGGACGAACAAGGCACTCGCGAATATAACCTTGCACTTGGCGCACGTCGTGCAAATGCGGTGCGCGAGTACTTGATTTCTAAAGGTCTGGCGTCGGGGCGTATTCGTACGGTGTCCTACGGCAAGGAACGCCCACTTGCGGTCTGTTCCGAAGAGTCATGTTATGCGCAGAACCGACGCGCAGTTACGATTATTTCCATTGGCCAAAGTAGCTAGCCTAACAAAACTAATTGGCTTGTTTGGGGGACAATATGTTTAAAATAATCACTATTATTGTTGCGATGGCCGTCTCCACTGGAGCGGCTTTTGCAGAAGAGCTAAAATTGGCAAATATTCGTTTCGAGCTGTCAGTTTTGTATGGTGAACTAAATTCATTGCGAAGCGAACTGGTTGCTTCGGGGCAGTCTGGGCAAGATTATGCAGGAGCCACGCTGCTGGATCGTGTGAATACGATCGAAGCTGAACTCACACGCCTGACATCTAAAACTGAAGAACTTGAGTTTCGTATTGTCCGAATAACACGTGATGGCACAAACCGTGTTGGCGATCTAGAGTTTCGTCTTTGTGAACTTGAAACTAAATGTGAAATTGGAATGCTTGGAGAAACTCCTAGCCTTGGTGGCGTTGACATAGAACCCACCGGTCCTGCAATTGAAATGCCGATTAGAGACGGGCTGTCGCTGGCAATTGGTGAAAAAGAAGACTTCATGCGGGCGCAGGAGGCGCTTGACGCCGGTAACTTTCGCGGCGCCGTTGACCTACTTGCGACCTTTAATGAGACTTACCCGGGTAGCCCAGTAGCTACCGAATCACACCTTTTGCGAGGGCAGGCTTACACACAAATTGGTGAAACTCCGAACGCTGCACGCGCTTTCCTTGCTGCGTTTTCTGGCAACCCTAAAGGTCCACTGGCCTCCTCTGCTCTAACAAAACTCGGTAAATCCCTTGCGATCTTGGGCCAACTAGAAGACGCCTGCATAACTTTGGGCGAGGTTGGTGCACGGTTTCCGGATGCACCTGAGCTTGATGAAGCACGCCAAGCGATGGCAAATTTGGGATGCAGCTAACACTTGCGGATCGATTTAGGAATCAGATCAAAAGGTTATTGGCAGATTCGTTTGACACTGGGCTTGTCGTGCTGGCGGTTTCTGGCGGTAGTGATTCTACAGCATTGATGCATCTCGCAGCGGAAACGATTAATCGTGCACGGTTGCATGTCATCACAGTTAATCATGGGTTTCGCGACGTCACGGATGAGTTGGCATTGGTCGCAACGCAAGCTGAATGCCTTGGCCTAAAGCATAGCATTTTAAACTGGAACTGGGACGGCCACGGTAATATTCAGGCGGCAGCGCGCATGGGCCGTTGGGCGGCGATCGCGCAGTGGGCGTCAGATCAGCACGAAGATGTCAGTTGCTTGACAGGCCACACCCATGATGATCAGGCTGAGACTGTTTTGATGCGTTTAGCGCGTGGGTCAGGGGTGGCAGGATTGGCTGCGATGAATGCGTTGGCCTCCACGCCTTCAGGATTGCGGATCTGTAGGCCATTATTACAAGAAAATCGTATGAAACTAAGGGTATGGTTGACAGAGCGTGATGTCGTTTGGTCTGATGATCCGTCCAATGATGACATTCGATTTGATCGCATAAAGGCACGCGGTATGCAAAACGCTTTGGCTGAACTTGGTCTGACATCGGATCGTCTTGTGCAGACGGCTGCGCACATGCAGGCAGCACGGCGTGAAATGACTGATTATGCGGCTATGATTGCGCAAACACACATCACACAAACTGCTGGGGATGTGTTGTTCCCGGCAACGTGGCCCAAACACAGTGATGTCGCGATACGTCTGTTTCGTCACGCATTGCACTACGTTGGGAACGGCGCTGGTGGTGAGGGTTATCCGCCAAGATCTGACGCCACACTTTCATTGTGGCAAGCAGCGAAGAATGGACAAAGTGGTACATTGCATGGGTGTTTAATCAGCGTCGAAAGTGGCCACTGGCGGATTTCACGCGAAGTGGCAGCAACCCCCGACTTAATATCTTGGCATAACCGTAATTGCAGTCTTACGTGGGATGATCGCTGGCTTCTATCCGAAGATTCGGAGGGGAACACACATGAAAATTTAAGTGTTTGCGCACTGGGTAATGCTATTCAACAGATCCCTAATTGGCGCGATCAAGTGCTGCCGCGTAAGTCATTAATGTCTACTCCTGGCGTATTTGAGGGTGAAAAACTGATTTCTGCCCCAATTGCGGGGTATCCAAACGGCTTTGACGCGCGCATTGTCGCGGATTTTGCATCTTTCCTGCTTTCCCGTTGAACTCAGACCCCAAGCCTCTATCTTAGGTAGGAAGAAACCAAACCTATGGTTTGCGTTTTAGATGTTTTTCTAAAGGAGTGTCGCCTTGGGCAACGCACGCAATTTGGCCTTTTGGGCCGTGCTTTTCGTTCTCGTAATCTCGTTGTTCAATTTATTTGGCAACGGACAGGGAGCAGCACAAGCAAACGAAAAGAGCTATTCCGAATTTGTACAAGCGGTTGACGCTGGCGCAGTTTCAGAAGCCCGTGTTGATGGTGAAAAGCTTTACTATCGAGGCTCGGATAACCGAAGTTATCAAGTGATCATTGGGGCAGACACAGGGGTTACTGACCTATTGATCGATAGTGGAATTCCGCTAACGTTTGAAGAACAACAGCAGTCAGGCTTAACAACATTCCTTGTTAGTCTGCTGCCGTTTCTATTGCTTATCGGTGTATGGATTTTCTTTATGAATCGTATGCAAGGTGGTGGCAAAGGTGGCGCTATGGGCTTTGGTAAATCCAAGGCTAAGATGTTGACTGAGAAATCAGGTCGTGTGACGTTTGACGACGTTGCTGGTATTGACGAAGCCAAAGAAGAGCTAGAAGAGATTGTTGAATTTTTACGTAATCCGCAAAAATTCTCACGTCTTGGTGGTAAAATTCCCAAGGGCGCCCTGCTTGTCGGCCCTCCTGGTACAGGTAAAACTTTGCTGGCGCGTGCGATTGCAGGAGAGGCGGGTGTGCCGTTCTTTACAATTTCTGGTTCTGACTTTGTTGAAATGTTTGTTGGTGTCGGTGCAAGTCGTGTGCGCGATATGTTCGAACAGGCAAAAAAGAACGCGCCATGCATAATTTTCATTGACGAAATCGATGCTGTTGGCCGTGCACGGGGTGTCGGTATGGGCGGCGGCAACGATGAACGTGAACAAACTTTGAACCAATTACTAGTTGAGATGGATGGTTTTGAGGCCAATGAAGGTGTCATCATTATTGCGGCGACCAACCGTAAAGACGTGCTTGACCCTGCACTACTACGTCCGGGCCGCTTTGACCGTCAGGTCACCGTTGGTAATCCAGATATAAAAGGTCGTGAAAAGATTCTTGGTGTTCATGCGCGTAAAACTCCGCTTGGTCCTGATGTTGACCTTAGGATCATTGCGCGTGGTTCTCCTGGTTTTTCTGGTGCAGACCTTGCCAACCTTGTGAATGAAGCAGCGCTTACAGCCGCCCGCGTTGGCCGGCGTTTTGTGGCAATGGCTGATTTTGAATCCGCTAAGGACAAGATTATGATGGGTGCCGAGCGCCGTTCAATGATCATGACCGACGCACAAAAAGAAATGACAGCCTACCATGAAGCTGGTCATGCAGTAGTAGGTATCACGATGCCAAAATGTGATCCTGTCTATAAGGCTACTATTATTCCCCGCGGTGGTGCCTTGGGGATGGTGATGAGTCTGCCAGAGATGGACCGTCTGAATATGTTCCGCGACGAATGTCATCAGCGTTTGGCGATGACTATGGCGGGCAAAGCAGCTGAGGTTATCAAATATGGTGAAGACCAAGTGTCTAATGGTCCAGCTGGCGACATCCAGCAGGCTAGCCAGTTAGCCCGTGCAATGATCATGCGCTGGGGAATGTCCGACAAAGTCGGCAATATCGATTATTCTGAGGCCCACGAGGGCTATTCTGGCAACACTGGTGGCTTTTCAGTTTCTGCTGATACAAAAGGTATGATTGAGGAAGAAGTTAAGGCGTTTATTGAGTCTGGGTACCAAAAGGCGCTAGAAATACTCAAGAAAAAGAGTATCGAATTTGAACGTCTTGGTCAGGGCCTTCTTGAATATGAAACGCTCACAGGTGCTGAGATCAAGCGGGTAATGGCTGGTGAGACGCTGAACCGTGATGATGATGACGATGGTATGGATAGTTCTCCCGAATCTGGCAGTTCGGTAACGGCTGTTCCCAATACTAAGCCACGAAAATCCAAGGGTGACAGAGACATGGAACCGGAACCTTCCTCATAAACTGAAAAAAACGAAAGCTAAATAACCCCCGATCAAGATGGTTCGGGGGTTTTTCGTATCTGATATTAATATACTATTTTAAAAATTTGGCTTGAGACTGCCATCACTTAACGTCACGTTCGTGTGCAAAGGAGAGTATTAATGCCTGCACTCAAACCAACTCATTACACTGCTGAAATCGTCTGGTTGGGGGCTGTGATGACTGATGACCGTGCAAACTTGATGGCACCCGCTCGCAATATGTTGGAGTTGGCGTTTGATGGAGTTGCAGGTGCGTTTCATGCCGGTCTGACGCGGCCAGCTTGCGTGCGGGTGAAATCTCAATACGCAAAGGGAACACGGATCAGGAATGAACGCCAGCTTAGCATTATAAGTCAAGAAGAGCTTGAGCAGATTGCTGCCAGAATGGGCGTTGATGCGTTAAATCCCGCGCGCCTGGGTGCGACTATGGTCATCAAAGGTATCGCTAATTTTACCCACGTTCCGCCGTCATCACGTCTCACGGCGCCTAGTGGCGCCACTCTGACGATCGATATGGAAAATCTACCCTGCCAGTTTCCGGCTAAATCCTTAATAGTGGACCATGGGGAAAGTGCTAAAAAGTTCAAATCTGCTGCTAAAGATCGCCGTGGTGTAACGGCGTGGGTTGCGGCAGAGGGAAGTGTTGCGGTTGGCGATATTCTAACATTGCACATACCCAACCAACCAAGCTGGTCGCCATAGCGCACAAATCTTACTGTCCGCCGATTCCGACTGTGATAATGTCGTTATCGAGTTTAATAACTTGTCTTAGGCGTGATTAGGGTGTGCCAAAGCGCCGCAAAAAAATACCGTGTGCTAAAATCTCAATGGACGTTTCGTCCAGACTATCAAACCTGAACTGAGGAAATAACCATGGGTTACAAAACTGATATTGAAATTGCACGTGAAGCCAAAAAGTTGCCGATCCAAAAGATTGGTGCGAAGTTGGGTATCAGCAGTGACGATTTGTTGCCATATGGCCACGACAAGGCAAAAGTTAGCCAGTCGTTCATTAATTCCGTTCAAAAAAATAAAATTGGCAAGCTGATATTGGTTACTGCGATCAACCCTACACCAGCTGGCGAAGGCAAGACAACGACGACGGTTGGTCTTGGCGATGGTTTGAACCGCATTGGTAAAAAAGCTGCTGTTTGTATCCGTGAAGCATCGCTTGGACCAAATTTTGGCATGAAGGGTGGGGCCGCCGGTGGCGGTTATGCACAGATCGTACCGATGGAGGACATGAATCTTCACTTCACAGGCGACTTCCACGCGATTACATCTGCACATTCGCTACTTTCAGCTATGATCGACAATCATATCTATTGGGGCAACGAGTTGGAAATCGACATTCGCCGTGTTGTCTGGCGTCGCGTTGTTGACATGAACGATCGTGCGTTGCGACAGATCACTGCGTCCCTAGGCGGTGTGGCTAACGGTTTCCCACGCGAAGCGGGTTTTGACATCACTGTGGCATCAGAAGTTATGGCAATTTTGTGTTTATCCAATAACCTTAAAGATCTTGAGAAGCGCCTAGGTAGCATGATAGTGGCCTATCGCCGTGATCGCAGCCCCGTATTTGCGCGCGATATCAAAGCAGATGGTGCGATGACTGTACTGTTGAAGGATGCAATGCAGCCTAACTTAGTGCAGACATTGGAAAACAACCCAGCATTCGTGCATGGCGGCCCGTTTGCAAACATCGCGCACGGCTGTAATTCAGTTATTGCAACAACAACGGCGCTGAAAATTGCAGATTATGTTGTGACTGAAGCGGGCTTTGGTGCCGATCTTGGTGCTGAGAAATTTATGAATATCAAATGCCGCAAAGCTGATCTTTCACCCGATTGCGTAGTGTTGGTTGCAACCGTACGGGCGATGAAAATGAACGGTGGGGTTGCAAAAAAAGATCTTAGTAACGAGGATGTTTCGGCTGTGAACAATGGTTGTGCCAACCTTGGACGTCACATTGGCAACCTAAAATCTTTTGGGGTTCCAGTTGTCGTGGCGATCAACCACTTTGTCACTGATACTGACGCAGAAGTGCAGGCCGTGAAGAATTACGTGAAAACTCAGGGATCTGAAGCAATTCTGTCACAGCATTGGGAGCATGGATCAAAAGGATCTGAGGTGCTTGCAACACGCGTTGCAGAAATTGCTGATAGTGGCGTCAGCGCTTTCGCACCAATTTACCCAGATGACATGAAGTTAGCTGATAAAATTCAGACCATTGCAAAGCGTATCTACCATGCTGATGAGGCATTGATGGATCAAAAGATCCGTGATCAATTGAAGTTGTGGGAAGATCAAGGCTACGGAAGCTTACCAGTTTGTATGGCAAAAACGCAGTATTCGTTTTCAACTGATCCAACTTTGCGCGGTGCACCAACAGGGTTCTCTATACCAGTGCGCGAAGTGCGTCTGTCTGCGGGTGCTGGTTTCGTTGTTGTTGTCTGTGGTGAGATCATGACGATGCCAGGCTTGCCTCGTACACCGTCTGCTGAAAATATTCACTTGAATGATGACGGTCAAATCGAAGGCTTGTTTTAGGCTGAATGCCTTAGGCATCTCGGCAGTGGGGGAAGCGGTTTGGTTATAGCCAAGCTGCAACCCTCTACCTTTTTTAATTCTAGGAGAGACTAAATGGCAGCCACTGTGATTGACGGAAAGGCCTTTGCAGCCAAAGTGCGCGGGCTGGTAGGTGAACAAGTCTCCAAACTAAAGGCGGATCATGGGATTATACCCGGTTTGGCTGTTGTGCTGGTCGGGGACGACCCTGCAAGCCAAGTCTACGTCAAGTCCAAGGGTAAAATGACTGTTGAGGTTGGCATGAAGTCAGTGGAACACCGTATGAATTCGGATGTATCTGAGGCTGATTTATTAGCGATGGTGCAAAGCCTCAACGATGATCCAACTATTCATGGTATTCTTGTTCAATTGCCGCTGCCCGATCACTTGAATAGTGATTTGGTGATCAATTCCATTGATCCAGCTAAGGACGTAGACGGGTTTCACATTTCTAATGTTGGACTGCTAGGAACTGGTCAAAAGGCCATGGTTCCTTGTACCCCTCTGGGTTCCTTGATGATGTTGCGTGATCACCTCGGAAGTTTGTCGGGTCTGAATGCCGTGGTCATTGGGCGATCTAACATTGTCGGTAAACCGATGGCTCAGCTTTTGCTTGGTGATAGTTGCACGGTGACGATTGCCCATTCGCGGACCAAAGATCTGGCGGAGGTTGTGCGCCGCGCGGATATCGTTGTGGCGGCTGTTGGTCGTTCTCAAATGGTTCCTGGCGATTGGATTAAACCGGGAGCAACTGTGATAGATGTTGGCATTAATCGCATTGATAAGCCGGAAGGTGGAACGCGTTTGGTTGGTGATGTTGAATATGAAAGCTGCGCAGCAGTTGCTGGCGCTATCACGCCGGTTCCAGGCGGTGTTGGGCCAATGACAATTGCATGCCTGCTTGCGAACACTGTGACGGCCTGTTGCCGTGTAAATAACCTCGTGGAGCCCAAAGGTTTGACTGCTTAAGATTTTACCTTGATTTTTTGTTCGTGTGAAATTCAAGCTAAAAGCAAACTGTTCCATTATTTAGCGAATGTTTTTTGGTGTTGTTTGTGAAATGATTGTGTCAAGTCTGGCAAGGTTTTCAAAAATTAAACTTATGGTTATTTACTTGATTTGGGTGATGAATTTGCTCATCGTTTCCATAACGATCTAAATTGGAATATTAAATACTCAGCCTTCATTGGGTGATTTATTTATTTGAGCATGCTGATTGCTCGATTAGCAGTTAAACATTGAAACTTGTGCTTGTCTGGTTCAAATATTGTTGCGTTTAATCTGTGTTTGGTACGATTTGAAGTGCCGGTGAAAGTACGATTTTTGTCTGTAGTATTTCATACTATGGCAATTTCTGTGTTCAAGTTCCCCAGTTTTTGCTTTTGCAGTAACAGTTTGTCAGAGTTTAAAGTGCGATATGAAAGGTAGATTTTCATGCAGGTACCAGCCGTTACAAATATACGAATGTATTGGGATATTTCAGCTAACCAAAACATGCGTGTTTTTGCAAGTGGCGATGCACAACATAGTTTGTTAATGCGTTTACATCATGCTGTTGCCAAAGTTGAACTTGAAATGGGCTCTTTGGTCCACGGTCCACGGTTCGCATTGGGCAGTAGGTTTGGCAATGGCTCGTGTTACGGGCGAAAGTGAGATGATTAAGCTAATAAGTGGCATGACAGTGTCTAGTGGTCCAGCATATAGCACTAATCTTATCACTCCGGGCGTCATCAGCGAATAGTGCAGGCGGCCAGTGGAATTGGAATGGCATATTTACCTGTCAGAATAGCTAGCGTGTCAGTCGACATCAGATTGGCTAAAACTGCCTGTCGTGCTGACATTCCACCCGTATAAGTCCCGAATGCCGGCATTATCAAGCGGGCTTTATCCAATAGAAAACATGGTCTGTGTCTCGTACCAAGTATGGCTGCTTTAGGATGATAATGACCCGAGATTTCGCCTACAACAACATCTTGCGCTGATGCCTGCGCGATATGGCGAAATGTCAGCGGATCGCTTTTAAACTCTTCCCTGTGTGACCCACCTAAACCTAAACCTAAATCTAAAGGTCCAGGGTCATGATTGCCTTCAATCCAGACCCATTCACGCCCTGTTTGTAAACGGGCTAGTGTTGTGCGGGTCTCATCGCTGGCAGATTTTGCCGCGTCTAGATCATCGAAACTATCGCCCAAGCAAATAACTTTTGCTGGGTCTATTGCAGCAACGGCTTTTTCTAGCCGCCATAGGGTTTCACGGGTTTCGTAGGGTGGTAAAAGAATGCCACCGCGTCGCGCAATTCTTTCCGATTTTCCTAAATGCAGATCAGACACACACAAAATGCGTTTCGATGGATACCAGAGCGATCCGTCGGGGTATGCGTGCAAAAGTGTGTTGGCAAGGTAAAAAGCATAATGGTTCATAGCCCGTTCCATTCCCAACGTTTCATACAAACTTTGATTATAAATAAACTACAAATTCGCAAGTCCCGCCTCGGCCATCAATTCGGCTGCGCGGTCTTGCAATAGGCGTTCACGGCCGTCTCCAAATATCGGAATACATCCAGGTTCAAGAAATAATGGAGCGGCCAATGGTGTTACACGCTTCAGGGTTACATGATCAACACGGCCTTTGGTGCGGTGCAATAGTTCTTCAACGCGGCCAAAATCAACCAGCCCGCGCATTGCCTCTTCATAGGTGATTTGCAGCATTAGATGGTCGGGGTCATATTTAGCCAACGTATCATACAGGATATCGCTCGAAAACGTCGCCTGCCGTCCTGATTTGCGCCCTCCACGTGTGTTGCGTTCGATCAAGCCTGCAATTGTTGCGGCCATGCGGAATGAGCGTTTCATCACCGCGTTGCCCTGTAGCCATGTTTCAAGCCCGTCACGCATATTGTCAGGATCAAATAGTGGTTCCATGTTTGTAACAGCCGTTAGTCCCCAGATCATCAAGGCATAATCAGTAACGACGAAGCCGAGAGGGTTTAATCCTGCAGCCTCCATCCGTTGTGTCAGGATGAGTCCTAGTGTGCGGTTCGCGTTTATTCCAGCAAAGCTATAAACGACCATGTTTTCACGCCCGTTCTGTGGAAAAGTCTCAACTAAAATTCTCCCTGCCTCAGGCAGTTTGGACACTCTGCGCTGCATCTGTAACCATTCTGAAGTATGATCAGGAAGATCAGGCCAATGATCCTCTTGAAACATCCTCAAAATTCTTTGGGATAATTGGGTTGAGGTTGAGAATTTTGTACCAAAAAAAGTCGCAACCTTGGGTGTTGTGCCTTTGTTGCGGCTGACCTCCACTGTAAGCTGGTTCAGCGCCTCATAACGCACGATTTGACCGCCGATCAAAAAGGTATCACCGGGGGTCAGGGTTGCGGCGAAGGCTTCTTCGACCTCGCCTAATGATTTGGCAGAACGGCGAAATTTGACCTTAAGAGTTTCGATATCGTAGATCGTGCCAAGATTCATACGGATGCGAGCAGCACTGCGTGGGTCGCGCAATTGCCATTTACTATTTAATTCTCTAAGACGTTTCCATTGATCGTATGCGCGTAAAGCATAGCCACCCGTCGCGCAAAAATCTAAGCAGTTATCGAACGCTGTGCGGGACAGATTGCTGAATGCCCCGACTGTTCTGATCTCATTGAAAAGTTCTGTGGGATCGAATGGCGCGGAACACGCTACGATCAAAATATGCTGGCAAAGCACATCCCGTGGGCCAGCCCCTTTTGGATCACCATCAAGATCATTCTCTTTTGCAGCTTCAAGTGCTGCGACACATTCAACGACTTCGAACCGATTGGCGGGTACCAGAACGGCCTTGGAAGGTACGTTGTAGTGATGATTGGCACGGCCAATGCGTTGGATTAAGCGTTTAACGTTTTTAGGCGCGCCAATCTGGATTACTAAATCCACATTGCCCCAATCAATCCCCAAATCAAGCGACCCTGTGCATACAATGGCCCGCAAATCACCACGCACCATTGCTGCTTCGACTTTGGCACGTTGATCTCGGCTGAGGCTACCGTGGTGGATGCCAATTGGTAGCCCACCATCGTTAGCAAGCCAGAGATTGTGAAAATAAATCTCAGCTTGCGCACGGGTGTTGTGAAAAATCAAAGTAGTTTTGTGCTTGTTTACAAGGTCTAGAACGGCGGGAATCGAATATTTTGCGCCACCACCCGACCATGGTGGGCGCTGGGTGGTGACGAGCATTGAAATATCAGGATTAGGCCCTGGATGAGCAAGAAGTATAGGGCAGGGGTCAGGATGGGCCGCCATTCCGTGGGCTATCGCGTCTGGGTCTTCAACAGTTGCCGAAAGCCCCACACGTCGTAGTCCTGGCGCTAGAGTTTGTAGCCGTGACAAAGCTAACATCAACTGATCGCCTCTTTTACTTTCTGCGAGCGCATGAATTTCATCTACGATCACTCGTCGTAGCCCTGCAAATATTTTTGGCGCATCTTCGTATGATATCAACAGTGCAAGGCTTTCTGGCGTTGTTAAGAGAATATGTGGCGGGTCGGCACGTTGGCGGCGTTTTTGGGTGTACGAAGTGTCCCCCGTGCGGTCTTCAACTCGAATAGGTAAGGACATTTCCGTAATCGGCGTGCCAAGATTACGCTTTATGTCTGCCGCCAGCGCCTTCAGTGGGGACACATAAAGGGTGTGCAATCCTTTATGTGCATCGTTGGCCAGCTCAACCAGAGTAGGCAAAAATCCTGCCAAAGTTTTGCCGCCACCCGTTGGCGCGATTAACAGCAAGGATGGCGCGTCTGCCCGCGCTAGCATTTCAACCTGATGGGGATGGATGGACCAACCTTTGGTGGTAAACCAATCTTCAAACTTTGGAGGCAAAGTATTCATTTCCATAAAGGTGCGCTCTCTCGCCTGAAGGTCAAGCCACTCTCAGTGACTTTGCTTTTAATATATCCTGCGGGTTGTCCGAAGTATGATTGAATAGCCCACTTTTGCTTTTGTATTTTGGGTGTATCATGTGTTTATTTGAATGAATAATTGCACCTTTTTAGCAAACATGACTGCTTGAGCGTGATCAACAAAATCTGGTGTGATCTCGTAAAGAATTCTATTAAAATTACAAATTTCCATAAACTAATCAATTCATAATATCTGCTGAAAATTTGCATAGTCGTCATTAACGGTTGGAAATCCCTTTTTGTAGCAGTCACACCCAAGTCGGTTCATCCAGTGGAATTTTTCCTTTCATGCCATTTTAGAAACATTTCTAGCTTGGCCGTAGTCGCCAGTAAGGCCAAGGTTTTGTATCATATTATCTATTTTGCGGATTTTTCACGCAATTTTTAAACTCTTACGCCCGCATCTGTGAGTTTAGAATGCCTTGTTATTTAAAAAATGGAAATAAAATGTTTTAGTTGACACTTTTGTAACGATGCTTAGGTATCGTTTTAATTGATAATAAATATTCTCTCATAGATATCGTAACTGTCTTATTAAGTAACAACTATTATGTCGGCCAATTTTGTAAAACTATCAAGTTATTGCTAACTTGGCATCAGCGATACTGATCAGGTAGACTATAGCAGATTCAGCGTCATGATTAATATCTCTTTCTCTTACTGTAACCCCCAGTGTTTATGGGAGCTCGTAAGTTACGAGAACAGCAACGAGATTTTGCGACAGTATCCCCTTAAGGACATTAATCTGTCACTTTGCAGTAAAGACGATCTTGATCAAGCAGCGCTGACGCATAATACTTGTTCTTGCAAAATGCTTGGTTATTTACTTCGTAAGTCCGTTATTGTGTATTGTTTATCGCTTTATTCTGCGCAACCCTACCAATTAAAATGACAAAAAAAACAGTTAGCTTATTAAAGATTTTCTAGCATAAGGTCGAATATATATTAAGCAAAAACTTAGAGAGTATGGACTTGTGTGTAGGCCTGAGACACTTTGTTTTATTTAGACTATCTTAGCTTCAGTGGCAGCGTGCAGTTCGTCTTCTGTGACACCGTCAGCGCATTCTACTATTTTGAGACCACCCACGACAACATCAAGAACGCCAAGATTAGTGATTATGCGATCCACTACGGCCTTGCCAGTGAGCGGTAAGGTGCACTGGCGTAGCAGCTTGCTGTCGCCGTGTTTGTTGGTGTGGTCCATCAAAGCGATGACGCGACCAACACCTGCTACAAGGTCCATCGCCCCTCCCATGCCTTTGACAAGCTTGCCAGGAATCATCCAATTTGCCAGATCACCCTTTTCATTGACTTCCATTGCACCGAGGACTGCGCAGGCGATTTTGCCACCGCGGATCATGCCAAACGAAGTTGCACTGTCGAAATAGGCTGTTCGATTTAGTTCTGTAATGGTTTGTTTACCAGCGTTGATGAGATCAGGATCTTCATCGCCCTCAATCGGGAAAGGGCCCATTCCGAGCATGCCATTTTCGCTTTGTAACGTGATATCTTTGTCCCCGACGTAATTGGCTACCAGTGTCGGGATACCGATACCGAGGTTTACATACCAGCCGTCTTTAAGTTCAGTGGCGGCGCGTTTGGCCATTTGGTTTCGGTCCCAAGCCATTATGATTTCTCCCTAACGGTACGTTGTTCAATACGTTTTTCATGGTCGCCTTGAATAATTCGGTGCACGTAAATGCCCGGTAGGTGGATGTGGTCAGGGTCAAACGTGCCGACTGGAACGATCTCTTCAACCTCAACAACACAGACTTTGCCGCACATGGCTGCAACTGGATTGAAGTTACGCGCAGTTTTCCTAAAAATCAAATTGCCAGTTTCATCGGCTTTCCAAGCTTTTACTATGGCGAGGTCGGCAACAATGCCTTCTTCCATGATATAGGTTTGGGTGTTTCCATCGGATCCGACGAAATCCTTATGTTCTTTGCCATCTGCAATAACTGTACCGACTCCAGTTTTTGTGTAAAAACCAGGAATGCCGGAGCCGCCTGCGCGCATACGTTCTGCTAACGTGCCTTGCGGGTTAAATTCGAGTTCGAGTTCGCCTGATAAGTACTGACGCATAAATTCTGCATTTTCGCCAACGTAAGAGCTAATCATTTTTTTGACTTGGTGAGTTTGTAGCAAGATACCTATGCCAAAGTCATCTATGCCAGCATTGTTGGATGCAAAAATTAAATTCTTGGTGCCAGCATCTTTGATAGCCCCCAATAATAATTCTGGAATGCCACAAAGGCCAAAACCACCTGCCGCAATTAACATACCGCTTGTAAGCAGCCCATCAAGGGCTGATGTGGCGTTTGGATAGATTTTTTGCATGTCAGCCCCATTAAATTTGACACATAGATAAGCGGGCTGCTGGGGGTGTCAACGGTGGTATCGATGAATATGCCGCGTTGTGGCGCTATTCTAAAACGTCACTGTCTGTATCGACGATTTTTGGCGTTGTCTTTTTTGCAGCCTGCGTTTTCGCTGTAGTTTTTTTTGTGGGCGCCTTCTTAGGCGCTGGCTTTTTCGCCACAGGTTTTTTGGGCGTTGTTTTTTTCTTTGAGGTGGCTTTGCGCTTGGTACCTTTTTGATTTTGTTTTTCAGTGATCAGATCGACAGCTTCTTGGATTGTCAACGCATCAGGCTCACTGTCTTTTGGCAAGGTTGCATTGACCTTTTCCCATTTAACATAGGGGCCATATTTGCCCTCCATGATGTCAATTGGGCCTCCTTCATCAGGGTGATCACCAAGAGATTTTAAAGTTTTAGCCGCACCACCACGATTACCACGGCTCGCGACTTTTTCTGCCAGAAGCTGAACCGCGTGGTTCATGCCAACGGTAAATACGTCATCAAGACTTTCAAGATTGGCGTTGGTGCCACCACGTTCAGACGTTGATTCCGCGTGTTTTAAATAGGGTCCGTAGCGCCCAATGTTGGCGAAGACATTAACGCCGTCTTCGGGGTGAGTACCTATAAGTCTTGGCAGAGATAGCAGTTTAATGGCGGTTTCAAGCGTAACATCTTCTGGGGGCCATTCTTTTGGAACCGACTGGCGGTTTGGCTTTTTGTTGTCCTCTGTGACCTCACTTCGCTGGGCGTAGGGGCCAAAGCGCCCTTTGTGTATCCAAATTCTATCACCGTTATCGACACCCAACTCTTTACCTTCGGGGGGAATACCGGATGCGTCGTCTTGACCTGGGGGGCCAAAGGCGCGGGTGTATTTGCACTCCGGATAGTTGGAACAGCCGATGAATGCACCGCCCGATCGTGCGGTTCGCATGGACAAGCGTCCCAGATTACAGTTAGGACAAAGGCGGGGATCGGTGCCTTCTACGTTCGGTGGGAAGATGTGTGGGGCAAGAACTTCATTAATCTTATCAAGTACTTGTGTAATAGACATGTCCATTGCTTCGTCGATGGTGATTTTGAAGTCACCCCAGAAATCGGACAGCACCTTTTTATAGTCGGCTTCACCTGCTGATACGTGGTCGAGTTCCTCTTCAAGACTCGCAGTGTAGTCATAACCAACGTATTTACGGAAGAAATTTGTCAGAAATGCCGTGACTAAGCGTCCTTTGTCCTCAGGGATCAGGCGATTTTTTTCTTTGCGAACGTATTCGCGGTCTTGAATCGTTGTGACGATGGACGCGTAGGTTGACGGCCGTCCAATGCCGAGCTCTTCCATGCGTTTGACTAGCGTCGCCTCTGTGTAGCGGGGCGGTGGCTGAGTAAAATGCTGTTCTGCTATGACAAAGGTTTTGGTCATTTTTTCACCTTCAGTCATCTGTGGCAGGCGCTTGCCGCCGTCATCATCATCGCCAGCGTCGTCGTCTCGGCTTTCTTCATAAATTGCTAGAAATCCATCGAATAGGACGACTTGACCCGTTGCGCGCAATTCAACTTGCCCGTCTGAGCTACCGAAGTTAACGGTTGTGCGTTCCATTCGGGCAGCAGCCATCTGGCTGGAAACTGTACGTTTATAAATCAAATCATATAATTTACGTTGGTCTGAATCTGCAATTTTTGCTGATTCAGTATCTAGCATTAGGTTAGTTGGGCGAATACATTCATGCGCTTCTTGCGCATTTTTTGCTTTATTTTTATATATACGTGGGGTGGTAGGAACATAGTCGGTACCAAATTTTTCCTCTATTGCATTTCGTGCGGCAGCGATAGCTTCGGGGTCCATGTCAATGCCGTCGGTCCGCATATAGGTTATCAATCCAGCTTCGTACAAACGCTGTGCTGCATTCATAGTCATCCGTGCGCCGAAGCCAAATTTCCGCGATGCTTCTTGTTGCAAAGTTGAGGTCATGAACGGCGCCGATGGATTGCGGTTGGCAGGTTTTGCTTCCACGTGTTTGACGGTCAGATCACGTGAATTAACGGCTTGTTCGGCAAGTTCCGCCTGTGTTGAATTCTCTAAGTCGAATTTATCGAGCTTTTTGCCTGCCAATACGGTAAGTCGGGTTTCCACGGCTTGATTTCTTGGCGTCGAGAGCTGCGCCTTGACGGACCAATATTCACGGTTGTTAAAGGCTTCAATTTCCATTTCACGTTCAACTATTATACGCAAAGAAACTGACTGTACGCGACCTGCTGATTTTGCACCAGGCAGGCGACGCCATAATACCGGTGAAAGTTTAAAGCCTACAAGGTAATCAAGAGCACGACGCGCGAGGTATGCTTCAACAAGAGGCACATCAACTTGGCGCGGATTTTTCATAGCCTCTGTGACGGCTTTCTTGGTGATTGCGTTGAATACAACGCGTGAAACAGGTGTATCTTTCTTGATGGACTTGCGCTTGCGCAGCGTCTCTTCAAGATGCCATGAAATGGCTTCGCCTTCCCGGTCAGGGTCTGTCGCGAGGATTAGCTCGTTGTCGACCGCAAGGGCGTCAGCGATGGCTTTAATATGCTTTTTACTGTCACTCGCGATCTCCCACAACATGTCAAAATCGTTGTCAGGGTCGACTGAACCATCCTTTGGTGGTAGGTCGCGGACGTGACCGTAGGACGCCAAGACTGTGTAGTTTGGCCCCAAATACTTGTTTATTGTCTTGGCCTTAGCCGGTGATTCAACGACAACAACAGGCATAGGTATCCTTTCAAAAGACGTGACGTTATTATCTGCGCAAAATGTGGGGGGGGGTGAGGCATTGTCAATGCAGCATCTTGGGAATGTGACAAATGAGTATCCTGAAGCTTTCTTTCATCGCGCCGAACCAGTAGTAACCATAATGAAAATGGGCTAAAATTTCACTGGCCTGATGGATGACTTTCCCATCAAGTTAACGGTTCATCAACAATTGTGCTATTGCCGTCTCTTCAACGCTAATGTTGAGCTCAATTTGGTCTTTTGCCATGAAAGTCAAGCTGAGGTAATGTGAAGATCGGTGTCCAGCAGGGCTGTATCTCTTAAACAGCCTGCTACGTGAGAATTAGACGTATAGACGAGCACTAAAAATCATCATGGCTTTACTTTAATGCGGTAAGGACCGTGATCAGGCTACTGGA
Organism: Octadecabacter sp.; assembly: GCA_028825445.1. GTDB lineage: Bacteria > Pseudomonadota > Alphaproteobacteria > Rhodobacterales > Rhodobacteraceae > Octadecabacter. The sequence goes on along the minus strand of JAPKAD010000006.1, from coordinate 36,860 downwards.
TTTAGGGGCAGTTTTGAGAATGATTGTAGCCTGCGACATGCCAAACATGATCCTGTTGCGGTACAAACTGGCGGGCTTGATGGAAATGGCTGTATTTAACAAATTCAGACCGGTTTTGATAAATTTTCTAGGCTGACCAAAGCAATAGTCAGACGTTGCAGGGTTGACGTAAATGCGCTGCGAAAGCTGTCAAAAGGAGAATTTTATATTTTGAGACTTTTACTGCTAATAAATTTACTGCTAATAAAATAGAGCTCTGAGTTGGCAAACCCATATTCGGCTAGCAATCGAGCACATGTCACCGAGCCCATACTGTTTGAGCGTAGCAGAAAAAGATGCCTAATCAGATCATCTTCCGTAGCGGGTAGAAATAAAAAAATGTCGCTCTCAGTTTTCCTAGAATCTGTATGCTGCTTAACGGGGGGGGCTAGGCTTATGAGTTAGCGAGATGTAAATTATAAATTAAATGTTGTGTGTATTTGAAAGTTGTATTCATGCAAGTATGGGCACGACAAGATGAGGTTAAATAGAACCATTAGTAAAAGAACCTGAGTGTGTTTGCGCTGACCAATAGATGGGTATGACTGTTTAATTTGGCTTATGGATCACAAAATATTACATTTACATTTATGGTGGCTAGGCCCTTTTGGAGTCATAGAGTTTTAGCGTGTTATATTGCCGAATGTAACGCCGTTGAAAAATGAAAGTTTGCTGTCTGCCCGTCTGTGCAGGTTAGGCTGTATAATTGACATGCTAAAATATTGTAAAAAAAGTAACTCTTGGAAATCATTTCAGATAAATCCAAAATCGCTTAATAAAAAGTTGCTCGTGTCTATTAAATCAAAATTGTCGAGAGTGACCAGTTGCACATTTTTAATTATGTATCATAAAATACATGCGCTGATGTATTTCCTGAATACACTGCGTCACCTGCAAGATGGACCTTCCAAGTAGTCCGAGTAGCAGCCTTAAGGTAAAAGGTGATAACGTAACTGTTAAGGTTTTTATCAGGACGAGCCGCTTCCTGCCAAGCGTGACCCACCCCTTAATTAGGGGTGAGTAAACTTAACTGGAAAAAGTGAAATTTTACGTAGCGGCGCCACCCACGGTCAGACCACCAATCATCAAGCTCGGCTGACCCACGCCCACAGGTACCCATTGGCCAGCCTTGCCGCAATTGCCGATGCCAGGATCTAGAGCCATATCATTGCCGATCCCACGAATTTTTTTTAGGGCTGTTGCACCATCGCCAATGAGCGTTGCGCCTTTAACTGGGGCGCCGACTTTGCCGTTCTTAACGCGGTAGGCTTCGGTGCAGCTGAACACAAACTTTCCGTTGGTGATGTCGACTTGGCCGCCGCCAAAGCCCACGGCGTAGATGCCGTCTTTCAGGCCCGCAAGCATGTCTTGAGGGTCATCATTGCCGTTCAACATATAGGTGTTCGTCATGCGCGGCATTGGGATGTGCGCATAGCTCTCTCTCCGCCCGTTGCCGGTAGACTCGACACCCATGAGGCGAGCATTTTGACGGTCTTGCATAAAATTAACTAAAACGCCATCTTCGATCAAAATATTCTTGGCGCTGGGTGTGCCTTCGTCGTCTACCGTGATTGATCCGCGCCGATTTGGAATGGTGCCATCATCCAGCACAGTTACACCTTTGGATGCAATTTTTTGACCCATGAGCCCCGCAAATGCGGAAGTGCCTTTGCGGTTAAAATCGCCCTCAAGCCCATGGCCAACTGCTTCATGTAGCAGAATTCCTGGCCAGCCAGGGCCGAGGAGTACGTCGAAAACACCTGCAGGTGCAGCTTCCGCCTCAAGGTTCACCAGTGCTATGCGTAAAGATTCGCGCGCAACGGGTTGCCAGCTGTCTGGCCCAATCAAGTTAATCAGACCAGCACGGCCACCACCACCCATGCCACCAGTTTCGCGACGCCCGTTTTCTTCGACGATCACTGAGATGTTGAGGCGCGACATCGGGCGGGTGTCTGTAACTAGCGTGCCTTCGGGGCGCAGAACTACAACTTCTTGGTGCGAGGCAGCGAGAGTTGCAGAAACCTGCACCACCCGAGAATCCAAGTCGCGACAAAATGCATCGATTTCTTTAAGTAGATCGATTTTTGTAGCGAAGGCCGCGTCTGCCATTGGGTCGGTGTCTGTATATAACATTGTGTTTGTGCGTGTTGGGGCGTCAGCCATGGTGCCACCGCCGTCCCCAACAGCCAGACGCGCGGTTGCCACTGCGCGTCGCAGGGCGTGTTCGTCGATGGTGGTTGAATGAGCATAGCCTGCAACCTCACCACGTACAGCGCGAAGCCCAAATCCTTCAGAGGCGTCATAACTGGCAGTGCGAATACGGCCATCGTCAAACGATAGTACTTCTGAGCGGCGACGTTCGAGGAATAATTCGCCATCATCAGCACCAGCAGTGGCATCTCGGACCATTGCTAAGGCGCTATCTTGGTCTAGATTATTTTCGAAGGGACGGAAGGGAGTGTGCGCCATATAATGATTCCTGATTTTTTCGTTGTTTTGAGAAAGAAAGCGACCCTTTGACACGTCTGGATCGCTTGAGTTGGCCAACAGGATATGGGATGAGCATTCTGGAATACAACGGGATTCCGTTTGGAATTTTCGTAGGAACCAAGTCAGCGCGAAGGTTGCGCTGACTGACTTAGGGATTAATACGCACATGATGACCGTTGCAAAACGTCTTGGCTTTGCCGCAATGACAGTACCAATTGCGGGGGTAGCGCTGGCACAGACTGCCATCGAGGATCTCGAAATTGTAGGCGCACCAACTCTAGGTGCGACGGGCTTTCAGCCTGCAGTCACAGAATTGGCACGCGATCTGCAGTGGTTGGACGGCTGGCTTTTGGTTATGTGCGCCACAATCTCGCTGTTTGTGGTTGGCTTGATTGGGTGGGTCGCCATACGTTACAATAAAAAATCCAATCCAATTCCTGCAACGTTTACTCACAACTCTCCGTTGGAAGTAGCATGGACGATTGTTCCAATTGTAATTCTTGTCTTTATTGGCGCTTTTTCACTGCCAGTTTTATTTAAACAGCAGGAGATACCTGATGGCGATGTCTACATTACGGCTACGGGCAATCAGTGGTTCTGGACTTATGAATACACCGACGAAAACGTGTTTTTTGAAAGTTACATGATCGGTTATGGAGAGGGTAATCTGAACGCGGGAATTGTAGGTCAACTTGAAGAAGCAGGTTATTCCAGAGGCGAATTCCGCCTTGCCACGGACACTGCTGTTGTTGTGCCCATGGGCGCGACAGTTGTAATGACCATCACAGGCGCAGACGTTATTCATTCGTGGACGATTCCAGCGTTTGGTGTAAAACAGGATGCAGTTCCTGGTCGTTTTGCACAGCTTTGGTTTAACGCAGAACGCGAAGGAGTCTATTTTGGCCAGTGTTCAGAACTATGCGGCAAAGATCATGCATTTATGCCAATCACGGTTAAAGTTGTACATCCTGACGTTTATGAAGAATGGCTTGTCGGCGCGAAAGAAGAATTTCCAGCTTAAGTCTCAATTTATTACGTATCCAACTCTCAACGCATATTGAAGGTAGAGGTTTCGTATTTATAATGTTTGTGCCGAGGATAAAATGACTGACGTAATTAACCAAACGCAGACGTATGAAGCGCAGATGGGCGATTACTTTGCGCTAATGAAGCCGCGCGTAATGCAATTGGTTGTATTTACAGCGCTCGTTGGATTGGTTGTTGCCCCAGTAAGCATAAATCCATTCGTCGGATTCGTCGCTGTACTGTGCATCGCCGTTGGAGCTGGAGCTTCGGGTGCACTGAACATGTGGTGGGACGCTGACATTGATGCGATTATGCAACGTACTTTAAAACGTCCGATCCCGTCGGGCGCTGTGACGGGTGGTGAGGCGTTAGGTATAGGCCTCACCTTGTCAGGGTTTTCAGTTGTATTGTTGTTTTTAGCAACAAATGCTTTAGCGGCTGGTCTTTTAGCGTTTACAATATTTTTTTATGCAGTTGTTTATTCTATGTGGCTAAAACGAACTACTCCACAAAATATTGTAATCGGTGGCGCTGCGGGCGCGTTTCCCCCTATGATTGGTTGGGCCGTCGCTACGGGAAGCGTATCCATTGAATCTGTTTTGATGTTCGCGTTGATCTTCATGTGGACGCCACCTCATTTCTGGGCCTTGGCGCTTTTCGTTAAATCTGACTATGGTGATGCTGGTGTTCCGATGCTGACGGAGACCCACGGGCGCACTATTACTCGCAAGCACATCTTTGCTTATTGCTTGCCACTGGTTGTTGCTTCAGTTTGGCTCGGTTTCACATCGATTGGTGGGCCGTTTTACATGATCACGACCGTTGCACTAAACGCTTGGTTTATAAAGGGCTGCTATGCGATTTGGCAACGCACAGATGCTGATAGTGACGTGGACAGTCATGCAGTTGAACGTCGCACGTTTATCGTTTCAATTTATTATTTGTTCGGCCATTTTGGAGCCCTGCTAGTTGAGGCTCTGTTACGCAATTATGGTTTAACATCATGGGCGGGTTGGTAGCACTATAATGAAAGTGGAACACGAGATTCACACGCGCCGCAAGGGCCGCAACATGGGTGTTGGACTGTTGTTGCTGAGTTTGATCGGGATTGTATTTGGGTTAACTGTCGTCAAGGTTCTCGGCCTAACAGATATTCGCCAGTTAGAAAAATTTGACCATGTAGCTCGTCCGCAGCTGGAACCTGGTGCACTAGAGGCGGCAGAGCTTCGCGCGGCTGACGTAGCAGCAGAACGGTCAGCTTTGGGCACAACTCAAGAAGGGGCTTTCGATTGAAACTTAATCCGTTTAATTATTTCACCCAAGGGCCCAACCGTACAGCCGCACAAGCAGTAGGCGTTGTTTTTATGATGGGGGCCCTCTCATGGGCATCAGTCCCATTTTATGACTGGTTTTGCCGCGTAACTGGGTTTGGTGGCGTGACCAATATTGCTTTAGCCGGCAGTGATACGATTTTAGAACAGACAATAAAAGTTCGATTTGACAGCTCAGTTGCCTCGGACATGCCTTGGACGTTTAAGCCAGTACAGCGTGAGATGGAAGTCCGCATTGGCGAGACTGTTTTAGCCTTTTATGAAGCTACCAACCCAACTAGTGACGCTATTGCAGGATCCGCATCCTATAATGTAGCCCCGTATGAGGCTGGTGCTTTTTTCGACAAGATTGATTGCTTTTGCTTTGAAATGCAGGTTTTGCAACCTGGTGAAACGGTCAATATGCCAGTTACTTTCTACGTTGATCCAGCAATTGTCGATGATCGTGAAGGGCAGTACGTGCATACGATCACATTGGGGTATACTTTCCACCTAAACGACTTGCCGCTAGAATACGATCAGGCTGGTCTGGATACATTGCAAACGACAGATTTGAATTAAGACCAACGCCGTAAGGGAACGAAACGCATGGCCCACGAGAAAAATCACGATTATCACATTCTGCCGCCATCTGTTTGGCCGCTTCTGACGAGTGTTTCTGTATTCGTCATGTTGTTCGGGGCAGTTGTCTGGATGGACACCAAAGATAGCCCTTACATGTTCCTTATTGGTTTTGTGGGCGTTTTGTATAGCATGTATGCATGGTGGGCTGACGTCATCGTCGAAGCCCACCAAGGTGATCACACGCCAGTTGTCACCATTGGCCTGCGTTATGGTTTCATTATGTTTATCATGTCTGAAATCATGTTCTTTGCCGCATGGTTCTGGTCGTTCTTTAAACATGCGATGTACCCGATGGGGCCGCAATCACCTGCAATTGACGGACAATTCCCACCGGCTGGTATAGAAACATTCGACCCTTGGCACCTACCGCTCATAAATACGTTAATTCTGCTTTGTTCCGGTGCTGCCGCGACTTGGGCTCACCACGCTCTTGTGCATGAAGATAACCGCGAAGACGTTAAGAATGGTTTGATCCTTTCTGTTCTTTTAGGTGTTCTATTCACTGGGTTCCAAGCTTACGAATATAGCCATGCCGCCTTTGGTCTTGCTGGCAATATTTATGGTGCGAATTTCTTTATGGCGACTGGTTTTCACGGCTTCCACGTTGTGATTGGTACGATCTTTTTGTTTGTTTGTTATCTGCGTGTTCGAAGAGGTCATTTCACTGCTGAACGCCATATTGGGTTCGAAGCTGCGGCTTGGTACTGGCACTTTGTTGATGTGGTTTGGCTGTTTTTGTTTGCCTCTATCTACGTCTGGGGTCAGTAAGCTGACTTGACCTGATTGATTTGACACGGCAAGACGCGCAGGGATAAATATCTTGCGCGTCTTTCTTGTTGAGGCACCCCAATTTTGAGGCACCACATGCGAAAAATTCTATTTCCTATTGTGATCGGTCTTGGTGGCATTATTATATTACTGTGGCTTGGGTTCTGGCAACTTGAACGGCTGGAGTGGAAACTCAACGTCATTCGCGACATAGATGCTCAGGTTGATGCTGACCCACTGCCACTGCCCGCCGTTCCATCCCGCGACGCTGACAATTATTTGACGGTTATCATGCAAGGCACCGCAACTGGTGAAGAAATTCGGTTTCTTGATAGTGGCACTGCTGCGGGTACAGGGCACCACATTATTTCGGCGTTTGTTACGATTGATGGTCGTCGAATTATGCTAGATCAGGGCTTGCTCGGGATTAACGACGCTGATGCGCGTGCGCTACCGCCTCTCACAGCAGAGGTTACTGTTCAGGGCAACCTGATTTGGCCTGATGACGTGTCGGGGCAGGCTCCGGTAGGGGATGAATGGTATGCCCGAGATGTGATCGCGATGGCCGATGAGTTGGGCACGGAACCTGTTTTGGTTGAGTTGTTCGCGGCATCGCAATACGATGCTCGCCTCAGTCCTCTCGGGGTAAATACCCGCAACATCAAGAACGATCATCTAGAATATGCGATTACATGGTTCTTGTTAGCTGCTGTTTGGTTCAGCATGACGGGGTTTTACGTGGCGCGTTCTATGCGCTCAAATGGAGACTAATATGAAGTATGTTTCAACCCGTGGGGCCGCCCCTGAGCTTACGTTCGAGGAAGCCATGATGACTGGTCTTGCGCGGGATGGTGGGCTTTATGTGCCTGAGGTCATTCCAACGCTGTCTCATAACCAAATCTTGGCGATGCAAGGGCAGTCCTACGAAGAAATTGCTTATACTGTGATGCACCCGTTTATTGGTGACACCTTTACTGATGAGGAATTTCGTGAATTAATTAATGCGGCTTATGTGGACTTTAGGCATGCAGCTCGTGCGCCGGTCAAGCAACTTGACAGCAATCATTTTTTGCTGGAATTGTTTCACGGGCCAACTCTGGCGTTTAAAGATTTTGCAATGCAGTTGATCGGGCATATGTTTCAAGCTTCGCTGACCAGGTCAGGTAAGCGAATTACGATTGTTGGTGCTACGTCAGGTGACACAGGATCAGCGGCAATTGAAGCGTTCCGGGGGTTGAAAAACGTTGATGTGTTCATCCTGTTCCCTCACGGGCGGGTATCTGAGGTGCAGCGTCGTCAGATGACGACGCCTGTGGAACCTAATGTACATGCGCTGGCGATGGATGGTGATTTTGATGACTGCCAAGCAGTGCTTAAGGATATGTTTAATGATTTTGACTTTCGTGATGGTGTAAACCTTGCGGGGGTCAATTCGATTAACTGGGGTCGTGTTTTGGCGCAGGTGGTGTATTTCTTTAGCAGTGCTGTATCGCTTGGCGCACCGCACCGTTCCATTAGTTTCACCGTCCCAACAGGCAATTTTGGTGACATCTTTGCTGGCTACATTGCCAAGCGCATGGGCTTGCCGATTAAAGAACTGGTGATAGCCACGAACCACAATGACATTTTGCATCGTACTCTGCAAACTGGCTCTCAAGTTAAAGAAGGCGTGACACCCTCCATCAGCCCATCGATGGATATTCAGGTGTCATCCAATTTTGAACGCGCCTTGTTTGAAGCTTACGGACGCGACGGTATCACTGTTGCAGCGCAGATGGACGACTTAAAGACCAAAGGTGCTTTTACGATTTCTCAAGGAGCAATTGATATTTTGCGTGATACGTTTTCCTCTGGCTGCGCTTCTGAAGATGAAACCTATGCTGCGATTACTGATGAACTGGTTCGGTCTGGTGAATTGTTATGTCCACATAGCGCTGTTGGCGTTACTGTTGCCGATCGTTCTCAAAATGCCATACCGATGATCACCCTCGCCACTGCGCACCCCGCCAAGTTTCCAGAAGCGGTTGAGAAAGCGACAGGCTTGCATCCGCCATTGCCACCCCACATGGCGGATCTGTATGAGCGATTAGAACGGGTAACGCGGGTGCCAAATGATCTTTCTGTTTTAAAAACCTTAATAAAGGAGCGGATAGCCAAGTGACCGTCCAACAGCATACGCTTTCCAACGGCTTTCGCATCGTCACTGAACAGATGCCTGGCTTGAAATCAGCTTCTATTGGGATATGGATTATGGCGGGGGGGCGCCATGAAACGCCTGCGCAAAACGGTATTGCCCATTTCTTAGAACACATGGCGTTCAAGGGAACTAAACGGCGCAGCGCATTACAGATTGCAGAGGCAATTGAAGACGTTGGTGGTTATATCAACGCTTATACGTCGCGTGAAATGACTGCCTATTACGCGCGAGTTTTGGAAAACGATGTACCATTGGCTCTGGATGTGATCGCAGATATCCTGCTTAATCCTGTTTTTGACCTGTCTGAAATTGAGGTCGAGCGCGGTGTGATTTTACAGGAAATTGGTCAGTCTTTGGACACGCCAGACGATATCATTTTTGACTGGTTACAAGAAGAAGCCTACCCTGATCAGGCTATTGGTCGTACAATTTTAGGTCCAACAGAGAGAGTAAGCTCATTTGCTAGATCTGATCTTTCAAACTTTATCGGTGAACGCTACGGTCCCGATCAGATGATCCTGTCGGCAGCAGGTGCGGTGAACCCTGATGAATTATTAGCGGTAGCAGAAAAGTTGTTTGGTCACTTACCGCGCAGATCCGCGCCGCGCTCAGCGGAAGCTGCATTATTTGTAGGCGGTGAGCGGCGCGTCAAAAAAAGCCTAGAACAAGCGCATTTTGCTTTAGCTTTTGAGGGGCCAGGCTACCGTGACCCTAGTATTTATACCGCTCAAATTCACTCGATTGCTATGGGTGGTGGTATGTCATCGCGCCTGTTCCAAGAACTGCGTGAAAACCGTGGACTGTGCTACACTATTTTCGCTCAAGCAGGGGCATATGCCGATACTGGTATGATGACAGTCTATGCAGGCACCTCCGCTGAACAATTGGGTGAGCTGGCGACGCTGACAATAGATGAGCTGAAACGCGCAGCTGACGACATGAGCGCTGAGGAAGTGGCGCGGGCCCGAGCACAGATGAAAGCGGGCATGTTGATGGGGCTCGAGAGTCCATCAAACCGTGCGGAACGTCTCGCCCGTATGGTTGCAATTTGGGATACGGTACCAACAATTGAAGACGCGATTGAACGGATTGATTCTGTGACAACAGGTGATGTGCGCGCTTTTGGTGGGAGTTTGATCACTGATGCAGGGGCGGTCATGGCGCTTTATGGGCCAATTGACGACGCGCCCTCGCTGGAGGATTTGAGACAGCGGTTGGTTGCGTAATGCTACGTGCGCGTAAGAAAGTTCGCCTTGATACTGATCGGCTTACACTGCGTCCACCGATCCATTCTGATTTTCGTGCATGGTCTGCACTGCGGCAGGAATCAGCGGCTTTCTTACAGCCGTGGGAGCCCATCTGGGTATCTGATCATCTGACGCGCCGAAGTTTCACAAATCGAGTGTATTGGGCACAACGTGCGATTTCAAACGGTACGGCGCTGCCATTGTTTATTATTAGGCGCAGTGACGAAACTGTTCTGGGAGCGATTACGCTTGATTATATTCGGCGTGGGCCAGCGCAAGCTGGCACTACGGGGTATTGGATCGGCGAGGCTTACGCGCGGCAGGGGTATATGCGCGAAGCGATTGAAGCAGTTGTTCATTATGCGTTCACTAATTTGGATTTAAGTCGAATTGAAGCGGGATGTCTGCCTGAAAATACCCCATCACGTGGGTTATTGGAAAGCTGTGGATACAAGTATGAAGGCGTGGCGCAATCGTATTTGCAAATTAATGGACGTTGGCGCAACCACGTTCTTTACGCAAATTTACGCCATGATCGGCGTGGGAAAACAAGTGTGGGATGATCTGGCGATCAACTCTTTCAACGTGTTATGTTTGAATTTTTATCAAATCTAATACAAACTGCTCCCACATTTTGAGGTGGGGCCTCGTCCAGCATATTCTCTTGTGACATTTAAAAGGCAAAAATAAACAGAAAGGCTAACATGGTGCTAAATTCTGCGGATGAGATATTTGTAAGAAAATTACAGGATGTATTGCCTGCATCAGCATTTTTAGCTGATCCGACAGGTTTTTTGGTTGAACCGCGTGGGCGCTGGTCCGGGCAGGGTGTTGTGGTGTCACCCGCATCTGTGGACGAAGTATCGAGGTTGATGGCTGTGTGTTTTGAAACACGTACTACAGTAGTTCCATATTCGGGGGGTACTGGATTGGTGGGTGGCCAAACTGCAGTCGAGGGCCCCGTTCCAGTGATTTTGTCACTGGCGCGTATGAATAAAATTCGTTCCATCTTCGCAGATGAAAACGTTATTGAGGTTGATGCGGGTGTGATATTGACTGATGTCCAGGCTGCTGCAGCAGATGTAGGGCGGTTGTTCCCGCTATCGCTGGCGTCCGAGGGGTCTGCGCGGATTGGTGGGCTTTTGGCAACGAACGCGGGCGGCCTAAATGTGATCCGTTACGGCAATGCGCGCGCACAGGTCCTTGGGGTTGAAGTTGTGATGGCGGATGGGACCATCTGGAACGGTATGAGCCGTTTGCGCAAAGACAATACGGGCTATGATCTACGCGATCTTATTATTGGATCTGAGGGGACATTGGGTGTGATCACGGGTGCATCTTTGCGGATGATGCCGCGTCCTGCGAATGAGGCAACGGCATTGTTTGTGGTGCCAAATCCCACTGCCGCCGTGTCTTTGCTGTCCAAGGCGGGTGAAAGGTTGGGTGAGACCATCACTGCGTTCGAACTAATTAGCCGCCAAGGCTTCGATTTTCTCGATGAAACAGGATTAGAGTATAAAGCCCCTTTTAAAGTATCACCTGAATGGTCTGTATTAATGAAAATCGGTTTACCGATTGGTCAGTCGGCGCAGGGTGCATTGGAGGATTTGTTTGAGGGTGCTGGAAATCTGATTTTGGATGGGGTCATTGCACAGTCTGTTCGCCAAGCCCGGGACCTATGGAATATTCGGGAAATAATTCCCGAGGGCAACCGGCGCATTGGATCCATCTCCTCTCATGACATATCCGTGCCTATTTCTTGCATACCTGAGTTCATCACTAAAGCTCCCTTAATTCTTGCCAAAATTAGTGAATTTCGGATCAATTGTTTTGGGCATTTGGGAGATGGAAACCTGCACTACAACGTATTTCCGTTACAGGGGCGTAGCCGTGTCGATTGTCATGGCTATCGCGATGAAATCAAAACAGCTGTGCATGATCTGGCGCATTCATTTGGAGGGTCAATAAGCGCGGAACATGGTATTGGGCGTCTCAAGATAGCTGATCTTGAAACTTATGGTGATCCTACAAAACTGGTGATGATGCGCGCAATTAAGGATGCATTGGATCCGCGTGGAATAATGAATCCTGGGGCCGTGTTGCGCGCCTGACCTTGCGTCGCTCACCCACGCGTTCTATGAAAACTCTGACTTTATTAATGTACGACCTTGGGGACAGAATATGCCAGTTCTGGTGATGAAATTTGGTGGTACGAGCGTTGCCACAATCGATCGTATCAGACGCGCAGCCAAACGGGTTGGTGTTGAGGTGTCAAAAGGCTACGATGTTATCGTGATTGTGTCAGCTATGGCGGGCGAAACTAATAAGCTTGTCGGCTTTGTAAGCGAAACATCGCCTTTGCATGACGCGCGAGAATACGACGCTATTGTGAGTTCTGGCGAAAACGTAACTGCGGGCTTGATGGCGCTGACGTTGCAAGAAATGGATGTACCAGCCCGTAGTTGGCAGGGCTGGCAGGTGCCTGTTAAAACGACCTCCGCACATAGTTCTGCCCGCATCGAAGAAATCCCAACCAACAATATTATGGCTAAATTTGGCCAAGGTATGAAGGTGGCCATCGTTGCAGGATTCCAAGGCATAAGTCCTGATGGGCGCATCACTACACTGGGGCGTGGTGGGTCAGACACAACGGCAGTAGCTTTTGCGGCTGCGTTTGAGGCTGTACGTTGCGACATCTACACTGATGTCGATGGCGTTTACACGACGGATCCACGGGTAACTTCTAAGGCACGCAAGCTTGATAAAATTGCATTTGAGGAAATGCTTGAACTGGCGTCGCTTGGTGCCAAGGTCTTGCAAACAAGGTCTGTAGAATTGGCGATGCGGTATAAAGTTTGCCTACGCGTGCTATCATCATTTGAAGAACAAACTGACGACGCAGGAACGCTCGTCTGTGCGGAGGAAGAAATTATGGAATCTAATGTAGTAGCCGGTGTAGCTTTTAGCCGTGACGAAGCAAAAATGACTCTTATTTCAGTGGCTGACCGCCCCGGAATTGCTGCAGCCATCTTTGTGCCATTGTCTGAGGCGGGTGTGAACGTTGATATGATTGTGCAAAATATTTCTGAAGAAGGCCGCACGGACATGACGTTTTCGTGCCCCACAGATCAGGTGAAGCGCGCACAAATGGCGATGGAAGAAGCCAAGGTTTCCGGTGAGATTAATTTTCATGATCTGGTCGCAGACATTGATGTCGCCAAAGTATCAATTGTGGGCATCGGGATGAGGAGTCATGCGGGTATCGCTGCGAAAATGTTTTCGGTATTGCGTGATGAAGGTGTGAACATCAAGGTCATCACCACGTCTGAGATAAAAGTGTCAGTTCTTATTGATCGCAAGTATATGGAACTTGCCGTGCAAGCGCTGCACGATGCGTTTGAGCTTGATAAAGCAACGTGATTATTTGCGCAATGCTGGCGATAGATCAGTCCGCATAAGATGACTTCTACGCAGCATATGTGTAGCTTTACTGTATTCCTCAGTCGCCTGGAATGTGAGTGATAGTTTGGGCTTGGTTGAGTGATTCTTCCCACGAAGTGAATGGGTTGGTTTCTGACAGTTACGGCACACTTATAACTTTTTGCGCATTACCGTTCGCTGCATCACCTTTGAACGTGGCCTAGGTTCGTTTCTGGATGATCTGTTTATTACTCTGAAGCGGCCCGCGGGTCTCGCGCAGCGAATGCCTTTATAGATGTGATTAAAGTACATACTGCAAAGCAGGGTCATGGCAAAGTGTGGTGGACCAAGGCAGCTAACAACCCACAAGAGTCCATAGATTTTATGACAAAGTGACATAGGTCGCTTAGTGGGTGATGTACAACCATACAATTTGAAGTTTGCAAATCAAGTTTGTTGTGCAGATAGCGTGTTTCAAAAAACACGATTTATAGTTAAAGGGCGCCATTGCGACCCCCTTCTCAGGCCTGTAGTGTCAATTTCTAAGGGTGCAGGAGATCATATGCCACAAGGTTTTGAGACTGAGAGCCGCAAGTTGCTGGTCCGTCTGCGTGACGTAATGGCCAGCGGTGAAGCCGGTCAAGCGCGATTAGACGAAATCGTGCGCCTCATCGCAAGTTCAATGCGCGCAGAGGTGTGTTCGATATATCTTTTCCGAGATGCCGAAACGCTAGAGCTTTGCGCCACAGAGGGCTTACAACAAGAAGCTGTGCACCAAACAAGGATGCGACTGGGCGAAGGTCTGGTAGGTCGCGTAGCCAAAACACGACGTGTTGTGAACACTGCAGATGCACCCGCAGCACGGGGGTTTCGCTATATGCCTGAAACTGGAGAGGAACGGTATTCAAGTTTCTGTGGTATTCCGGTGCAGCGGATTGGTGAAACGATGGGCGTATTGGTAGTCCAAAGCCGCGTCTCACGTGAATTTACCGCAGACGAGGTTTACGCCCTTGAAGTAGTTGCCATGGTGTTAGCGGAAATGAATGAATTGGGCGCATTTGTTGGTGAGGGCGTTGCACTGCGGGCCCGTCACCAAGAGCCAGCTTTGTTCAAAGGTTTAGTTGGCCAAGAGGGTGCTGCGGGTGGCAATGTTTACCTGCATGAGCCACGCGTCGTAGTTACCAACGTAGTGGCTGATGATCCTGATGCTGAATTGGGTCGTTTGCGCGAAGCTGTTGACACGTTGCGCGTTTCAGTTGATGAAATGTTAACGCAGACTAAGACCGTCAATAAAGATCAAAAACAGGTGCTTGAAGCCTACAGGATGTTTGCCAACTCACGCGGTTGGATGAAACGAATGGAAGCTGATATTGGCCAAGGTTTATCTGCCGAAGCTGCCGTTGAAAAAGAGCAGTCCCTAGCACGTACGCGGATGGAATCTGCCGGCAGTTATTTGCGTGATAGATTGCATGATCTTGATGATTTATCGAATCGTCTGCTAAGAATTTTAACAGGTCAGGGAAGTAATACTGGTGCCGAAGTTCCGGTAAATCCAGTATTAGTGGCACGTAATATCGGTCCGGGTGAATTGTTGGACTACGGTAAAAAGCTTAAAGGTATTGTTCTAGAAGAAGGCTCTGTTGGGAGCCATGCTGCAATCATTGCGCGCGCATGGGCGATTCCGTTGGTAATTCAAACGACTGGCATTACGGTTGAGGCACTTAACGGTGATCCTATCTTGGTCGATGGGGAGCAAGGCATGGTACATTTGCGTCCGGACGACGTCGTTCAAGCGGCATTTAGAGACAAAATGGCTATGCAAACGGAAGCGCAGGCGCGTTATACTGGCATTTGTGAATTGCCTGCCCAGTCCAACTGTGGGACGATTACTTCCTTGCATATGAATGCAGGTTTGATGGCTGATTTGCCTTCGTTGGAAAGTTCTGGTGCTGAAGGTGTTGGGCTGTTTCGCACTGAATTACAATTTCTCATTCGAAGCCAAATGCCACGCCGGGGTGAGCTATCAGCACTTTATGCACAAGTAATGGATGCTGCGAATGGTAAAAGGGTTGCATTTCGCACCCTTGATATAGGCTCTGACAAAGTTTTACCCTATATGAAAACTACTGATGAACCTAACCCTGCAATGGGGTGGCGAGCAATTCGTGTGGGTCTTGAAAAACCTGGAGTATTGCGAATGCAACTGCAGGCGCTAATCCGAGCTGCAAATGGGCGGGCACTTACGGTGATGTTCCCGTTTGTCGCCCAACTGGAAGAATTTCGATCTGCCCGCGCTGAATTCGACAAAGCGATGGAACGTGAAAGCATTCTTGGCCACCCTCTACCCTCAAACGTTGAGATTGGAGCGATGCTTGAAACACCAAGCCTCGCGTTTGCGCCTGACGTTTTTTTTCAAGAAGTCGACTTTATCTCAATCGGTGGTAATGACCTGAAGCAATTCTTCTTTGCAGCAGATCGTGAAAACGAACGTGTGAGGCGGCGCTATGATACTTTAAACGTGAGTTTTCTGAGCTTTCTTGAACAGCTGATAGAGCGGTGCCATGCACACAACACACCGGTCAGTTTTTGTGGTGAAGACGCTGGCCGACCCGTCGAAGCAGTGGCTTTTGCGGCAATGGGGTTGCGCAACCTGTCGATGCGCCCAGCATCAATTGGGCCGGTGAAGCATATTTTGCGACGGGTTAATCTTGACGAAGTGCGCAATGTCATAAATGAGGCAAGAGTACGGGGCGACCAATCGGTACGCGGTGCTATCAATGACTTTCTAAGCTAAATTTAAACTTTATTTTATAAATTATTAAGTCTTGTCACTTCACTTGTGGAGACATCAATGACTTGATCTGTGCCAAATGTTCGTGCCAGATTACGTAGGCCAAAATGTACATGGGCAATATTGGTATAATAACTGACAAAGGTATAATTTATACCAGCTCCAACGGCAGTGCCCAAAATAGGCACTGCCTGAGTGGCAAGTTTCTAGCCAGTACAGTAGCTAGTTTTTGCGCAACTTTGCTGATAAATTTTTTGACTGCAGCGCCAGATAAACTTAGGCGAGCGCCGAAAAAGCTAGTGTCGATGCCGTCGCCGTCACTTCCAGGACCGCTTTTGCCAAAAACTTGCAAACATTGAGCGCGCGTTTCAGCAGCCATTGGGTCCTCGCCGTTTTCGGCTGCTATTCGTTGCACTGTGTTAAAGATTATAGTCGTAGCAAGTGGTAGTTCTGCTCAACTTGTTGGCAGCCCGCCTAATCCCCCTTGAGCAACTGTCACCGACACTAGGGCCTCGTGTGCGCGGTCGGTTGCGATGATACGCCTAACACCGCATTGGTTGCGCCCCGCCGCATCTTAACTTGCACGAAGTCCACGGGTTGTAGCAGCTTCAAGACGAATACGGATACTAGAGGGTATCAGTTTTAAGCCGTCTTCAACTTGGCCACCTAAAAAAGTAACAACCTGAATCAATACGCTCGTGACGTTATGTTGTCGCACCGCAAGGCTTGCAATCTGTGCTCTTGCCTCATTGCTCAATGTAATGATTGAATTGTCAAGATTGACGGTAGGAGAGGTGTCAGGATTTAGTTGCATAAAAAATATATGTGGTGTTTGCCATAGAATTTCAATCTAAACGCCTGCGCACCCGGCCACGGATGCCTGCCCATGGGCCATGTCCGAGGATGCGCTCAGGATTGGTTGGTGGTGGCATAACGACACCGTTGAGGGGCTTGAATCCAAAACGGGCATAATAAGGTGCATCTCCTACTAGCAGTACGCGTGGCCAGCCTGCAGGTGCTGCACGTCGCAGCACATCATGGATCATTAGCCCGCCCAAGCCTTCGCCTTGGCGGGTTGGGTGGACCGCCACAGGACCGAGCAGCAATGCTGAGTGACCTTCAATTCGAATTGGCCAACAACGAATTGCGCCACCGATTACTCCATCGTCCGATTGAATAACTTGACAAAACGCTGCGACAGGTGAGACGTCGTCTCGCAAACGATATGAAGACAGCGCCTTACGGCTAGGCGCAAATGTTAGGTCGTACAGCGTTTCAACGCTCCACCAATCGTCTTTTGTTTCGTCACGTAATTCCATTATGTTAGGTGAACCTGTATTTTGCTTTCTATGCAATCAAGATATTGGTTTTAATGAGATGTATTGTGGAGATGGCAAGATGTTTTACGAACCTAAAGACGGCCACGGATTGCTGCATGATCCGTTCAATGCAGTTGTTACGCCTCGACCAATTGGGTGGATATCAACTCGTGGGGCCAACGGGTCTGACAATCTCGCACCGTATTCGTTTTTCAACGCGGTTGCTTACGTCCCACCACAGGTAATGTTTGCGTCTACGTCTGCAAAGGAGGACCGTGGCGATACCAAGGATAGTGTCGCAAATATTCGTGAGACAGGAGTTTTTGCAGTAAATATAGTAGAATATGCCATGCGCGAGGCTATGAACAGATCGTCGAATGCTTGGTCACGCAACGTCGACGAGTTTGTTGATGTAGGTATCGAAAAGGCTGTTTGCTGTTCAATAAACTGCGCTCATGTTGCTGGATCACCTGCTGTCCTAGAATGCCGGATGACCCAAATCATAAAGATTGAAGGGGCTGCAAATTTCGTGGTTCTTGGCGAAGTTACAGGTATTCATTTAAGGGATGACTGCGTGGTTGATGGTATGTTTGACGTTACTAAATTTAAACCGCTTGCTCGTGGTGGGTATAAAAATTATTCTGTCGTGCGTGAGGTGTTCACCCTCGACAAACTGAAATAAGAGCTAAAATCAGTGTCCACCGATAATACCTGTTTTAACTGAATAATCCACTGCAATTTGGTAGTCTGGGTCATCATCACTGTCCACAATCAGGTGGCCCGCCTTGGACAACAACTGATGACAGTCATGGGTCAGGTGACGCAATTGAATTGTCTTTTCGACATCTTCGTATTTAGCGGCAATGTTTTCAATGGCTTGAAGGGCGGATTGGTCTGCCACGCGGGACTCTGCAAAATCGATAATAACAGATCTTGGATCGTCGCTTACTTGGAAAAGCTCAACAAACCCGTCAGCTGACCCAAAAAACAGTGGCCCGTTAATTTTATAAATCTTTGCACCATCTTCGTTGATTTCAGTATTTGCGTAAATGCGTTTGGCGTTCGACCAAGCATAGGCTAGGGCCGAAACAACAACACCTACCACAACGGCAGTCGCAAGATCGGTCATTACTGTCACAACCGTCACCAGAACGATCACAAACGCGTCCATGCGTGGAACTTTCGTCATGATCTTAAATGAATTCCATGCAAATGTGCCAATAACTACCATGAACATCACACCAACCAGTGCGGCCAGTGGAATACGTTCTATCAGACCAGACGCAAATAGGATGAACCCCAACAAGAACAGGGCTGCTGCTGTGCCGGCAATGCGCGTGCGACCACCAGATTTAACGTTAATCATTGACTGCCCGATCATCGCACAGCCACCCATACCACCAAAGAAGCCTGTTACAGTATTCGCCACGCCTTGAGCGATACATTCTTGACTGGCGCCACCGCGTTTATTGGTGATTTCTCCCACTAAGTTTAGGGTAAGCAGGCTTTCGATTAGGCCAATTGCTGCGAGGATGAGCGAGTAGGGCAGGATGATATAAAATGTTTCAAGAGTGAAAGGGACGGTTGGGATGTGGAATGGAGGCAGGCCACCACGAATACTTGCTAAATCGCCAACAACGGGGGTGTCGAGTTGCAACACGATTACAATGATCGCTATGATGCCAATTCCTGCTAGCGGTGCTGGAACCAACGATGTAATTTTGGGCCAAACCCAGATAATCGCCATAGTTAGTGCAGTAAGTGCCAACATCAGATACAGCGGTGTACCTGTTAGCCAATCACCGTTTGCAATGCCGTGTCCGCCGCTTCCGCCAGCAGTTCCAGGTACTTGAAATTGGCCCATCTGCGCTAAAAAAATAACAATCGCGAGTCCGTTTACAAACCCCAACATTACAGGGTGCGGCACAAGACGAATAAATTTACCCCAGTGCATAAATCCAACAAAAAGCTGTATAATTCCCATTAAAACAACAGTCGCAAACAGATATTCGACTCCGTTGTTAGCAACCAATGCTACCATCACAACCGCTAGTGCTCCTGTTGCACCAGAAATCATACCGGGACGCCCACCGATTAGGGCGGTAATTAGCCCAACGATGAAGGCTGCGTACAGACCGACCAACGGATCAACACCTGCTACAAAAGCAAAGGCCACTGCTTCTGGTACCAACGCAAGTGCTACAGTCAGGCCCGATAGGATTTCAATCCGTAGGCGAGTGGGGCTCAGGTTCTTACCCGATGGCTTTAGATCAGCTTCTTCAAGTCGGTCTACAAAGTTCGCGAAAATAGATTGGTGCAAGGGGTAACCTGACTGGTTTAAATTTGATTAAGCGCGGTCTAGCCCAAGCTTTGCACAAAGTCACCCCCGAGCATTAATACAGCGATGTTGAGGCGAATTTGTGGCCTTCACAAGGCCACAGCACTCGGAAAAGCTGTCATGGACCAATAGGCTTACGATATATATACAAAAAATATTATATATATTTGTAAATTTGATTTTAATGACTTTAACAAATTTTAAAACCCAATGTGGGTTGATCCCGATAGAATGTGGCAGTGGGAACTGTCTGGTTCGATCTTGAATGATTTTGTTTCGGTATCTAAGCCGCAATAATGCTAATATATGGGTGCTAGATATAAAAATCACCTAAACCAACTTTGCCATGCCAAGATTGACTTTGCGTTGCATGTCTAAATCGCAACGGTTGCAAATTGTGCTTTGCCTTTAGCTGATTTGCATGCGTTAAGACATATGTCGCCCAAGTTATCCAGAAAAGGGCGGTATTCCTATTAGAGATTTACAAGTACAGCTTTTCTGGAACCTTAGCATCTAAGATGAGCGACGTGGCGATTATTTTTATAGCTGATATCCTGATTGAACATTTAGTGCCGGTCATGCTTAAAGAACTAAAGTAGCCGATGGGCCTGATGATTGAGATTCACAATTAACATTACGCAACTTTTTTCATTTTTTAAAGATAACAGTATCACCTCCGAATTAGGCTTGCAGGATTACTCAATATTGCGGTTTTACTGTCCTTCGCACTGACCGTCTCTAAAGGAGCCATTATGGAAACCCCTACTAATATGGAAACCCCTACTAAAAATGTTCGTGATTATATCCGCACCATCCCTGATTTCCCTCAAGAAGGGATCATGTTCCGTGATGTGACGACCTTGTTTGCCGACCCACGCGGTCTTCGTATAGCGATCGATCAATTGTTACATCCGTACGCAGGTAAAGACATTGACATTGTGGTCGGGCTTGAAGCCCGCGGATTTATTCTTGGTGGGGCGATTGCGCACCAGCTGGGCAAGGGCTTCGTGCCAATCCGCAAAAAGGGTAAATTGCCTGGGGCAACAATTGAACAGGCCTACACCCTGGAATATGGCGAGGCTGTTATGGAGATCCATGACAATGCGATTGAGGCCGGAACAAAGGTGCTTATGGTTGACGATTTGCTGGCCACGGGGGGAACGGCTGAGGCTGGGATCAAGCTTCTTGAAAAACTTGGTGGAAATGTTGTGGGCTGCGCCTTTGTTATTGACCTGCCCAAACTGGGTGGGCGTGCAAAACTCGAAAACCTCGGCATGGAAGTTCACGCTTTATGTGCATTTGACGGGGCTTAAATAAAATGACCTAGGTAAAAAAACCTAATTCGTCTTGCGTTTGGGCATGAACGGCAAAGGTGCGACTGGTATTCCGTCTTCGATCAATTTTTTTGCGTCCCTGAAATTTGCCTCGCCCCAAATCGCACGTTCCGGCGCGTCGCCGTCGTGCATTTTGCGGGCTTCGTCGGCGAAGCTGGGACCAACGTAGTCACTATTATTTTCAACGTCAGTACGCATTCTTGTTAGCGCTTTTTCACTTTCTGAAGTTGGCATTTTTAGGTCAACCGCATTGCTCTTGGTGGGAACCGACGGCGACATCATCGCCCGTGTAACAGCTGCCGATCCGCAGATTGCACAAGCCAAGTGGCCCCCCAATGCCAATGCATCAAAGGCGTTTGAAGATTGGAACCAGCTTTCGAACTGGTGGTCTTTGTCACAGCTGAGAGTGTAGCGAATCAATGTGTCCTCGCGTTGAAGGGATTAGTCAGAATTTAATACATATGGATATTTGTAAGTAGAGCGAGCCATGCGCGACGACAAGCTTTCATAACTTACGCAGTGTCGGGCTTAAACTGCAAGATAATCTGGCTGAGTTCGACATTATCTACTAGGGCTGCGGCTTTTTTGCGCGACAGCCATCTGCGATCCCGTTCTTTTTGTTCTGGCCACGTTCGCAGCGTTTTAATGACTTTTAACGGATAAACTACTGCAATGCAGGGTAAATCATTTTTAAAGTGAACTTTGTAATAGCTGAATACACCAATAGGCCTGAGTCCAATTTCCCCACGAAGGCCGGCTTCCTCAAACGCTTCTGTAGCTGCTGCATCCATTGGGGTTTGACCGTTCATCGGCCATCCTTTTGGGACAATCCACCTACCTGAGCGGCGCGAGGTTACAAGGCAAAATTGCACTTTTTCGTTTTTAATGCGATAGCATAAGGCCGCAAATTGCGTGCGTAGATTTGTTTTTCCAGCATTACCCAGTGCAATTCCTTGTTGCTGCAAACTGTTCATGTTTGCTATTCCGCCTGTTGCAAACGCGCGCGTTGGTGCGCACTATTATTGTATGAATATATATGCCGATACTATGAGCTTTTTGCAAAGATTGACAGGTTTTTTGTGTCACTATTTACTTCTTACTTTTTTCTCATTTATGGCGTACCCAAGTGTAGCGCAGGCTGAAATAAATCCTCTCTCGATCACTGTGTTTGCAGCGTCTAGCCTACGTGATGCCCTTAGTGATGTGGCGCAGCAATATACCATTGAAACTGGAAAAAAGGTGATTTTGGTTTTTGCAGCGTCTTCTAAGATTGCACGTCAGGTCGCAGATGCAGCTCCTGCTGATGTAGTGTTACTGGCCGATCAGGACTGGTCTGATTGGTTAGTTACACAAGGCGCGGTTGCACAAATGACCGCGTTTGTGGGCAACCAGTTGGTGCTGGTTGGGCGCGAACATGCACCAATTGGCGATTCTCAAGATATTGAAGCTGCGTTGGGGGACGGTGTGCTTGCGATGGCGCTGGTAGATGCAGTGCCAGCTGGGCGCTATGGTAAGGCGGCGTTGTTATCCTTGGGCATATGGGATGATATTGCGCTTCGAGTAGTTCAAGCTGCCAACGTGCGCGCCGCTTTGTGGTTTGTTGAACGTGGAGAGGCGCCTTTGGGTATTGGCTACGCCAGTGATCTTGTGGCGCTGCCAATCTTAACACAAGTCTACGTCTTTGCACCTGACACCCACCCAGACATCATCTATTCTGGTGCAAATGTGACACTGAAAGGTGCAGATTTTATGGCATACCTTCAATCAGTCGTAGCGCAAGAGACGCTTGTGAATTGGGGGTTTGTCAATTTGAGCGTTGCACAATGACTGACTGGCTTGGGCCTGCTGAATGGACCGCCCTTTGGCTGTCCCTCAAGGTTGCGTTTTGGGCTACACTTTTCAGCCTGCCTTTCGGGTTTGGGGCTGCCTATGCCTTGGCACGTGGATCGTTCTTTGGTCGCCAAGCCTTAAACGTTTTGGTACATCTTCCGCTGGTTATGCCACCTGTTGTAACGGGCTATCTGCTGCTACTCGGTTTTGGTCGTACAGGGCCTTTAGGCGAATTTTTTGAAGATTTGTTTGGTATTATATTCGCATTCCGCTGGACTGGGGCCGCGCTTGCTGCCGCTGTCATGGGGTTTCCGTTGATGGTACGCGCTATCCGCCTATCGCTTGAGGCGATTGACCAAGGATTGGAAGAAGCGGCAGGTACGTTGGGCGCATCGCGGATGCGCGTTTTACGCACGATTACCTTGCCCTTGGCTTGGCCTGGAATTTTGGCTGGGGCGGTGTTGGGGTTCGCCAAAGGTATGGGCGAATTTGGCGCTACTGTGACGTTTGTGTCCAACATCCCAGGGCAGACGCAAACACTCGCTTTGTCCATCGACATATTACTCGAAGTGCCAGGGGGGGAACCGCTCGCACTTAGGTTGGCCATCGTGTCAATCGCCATTGCCACCATAGCTTTAACAGTGTCTGAGTTCCTTGCGCAGCGGGTTAGTAAGCGGAGGGCTACATAATGCTACGCGTGTCAATTGTTAAAAAATTTGACAGTTTTGCGCTGAACGTGACGTTTAATGCACCCGCTGGTGTCACGGCTATCTTTGGTCCCTCTGGTTCTGGGAAGACTAGTGTGATCCGAGCTATTGCCGGCTTGCTGGCTTGTGATCGTGCCGAGGTGTCGTTTGAGCGGCGAGATATATCTAAGCTGCCGCCCCACAAGCGAGATATCGGCTATGTATTTCAAGATACACGTCTTTTTCCGCATATGTCAGTGCTAAAAAACTTGCGCTACGGAGGCACCTATGGCGAAGACGCAGTTATCGCAGTGTTGGGGTTGGGCGCGTTACTGGGGCGGTATCCCACTTCTATCTCGGGGGGTGAAAAACAGCGTGTCGCCCTTGGGCGTGCTCTAATGTCGGCGCCAAAGGTCCTGCTGCTTGATGAACCATTGTCAGGTCTTGATGCGCCAAGAAAGGCAGAAGTTTTACCATACCTTGAAGCATTGCGCGACCAAACATCAATCCCGATTCTTTATGTCAGTCATGACATGGGTGAAGTTGCGCGACTAGCCAGCAGAATTGTTGTTTTGAACCACGGTCAGGTGGTTTTGTCTGGTACTGTTGAGGATGTGTTGGCCAACCCTGTGGCGGTACCCTTCTTGGGAGTGCGTGATGCGGGTGCTGTTCTAACGGGTCATGTTGTTGGGCACTCAAATGATGGTTTGACTAAGATTGAAACAGGCGCTGGTGCGCTTTGGGTGCCGGGCACGGTAGGGCGTGCAGGCAGCAGCGTGCGCCTAAGGGTGCCTGCACAGGATGTTATCCTTGCACGCACCGCGCCCATTAATGTCAGCGCCTTGAATGTGCTTCCTGTGACTATTACCGCCTTAGAACGTGGCACTGATTTTGGCGTGGCGGTGGCATTGAATGCGGGCAATGCACGTTTGTTGGCGCGGGTCACAAAACGGTCGTGCGACGCGATGGGACTGATTATTGGTGATAAGATTTTTGCGATCCTCAAGGCTACAGCGATTGCGCCTGCGGATGTTGGTTAGCGATATGTTGAAATAAGATCATCTTGCGCTGGTGTTGCTTCGTAAATTGCACGTGCGATTGCGCGGCTTAAGCATGTTGCAGCAGCTGCCCCAATAGGCGCATAGGCTGCATGATCCACGGGTGCGCCAGTTCCTGTTGACAAGCCAAATACCAAATCGCCGTCTAGGGGCGTGTGGGACGGCACAATCGCGCGTGCCATGCCGTCGTGGGCATTCACCGCAAGGCGGTGACACTGCGTTTTGGCCAATGTTGCATCTGTCGCGATTATGGCGATTGTGGTGTTTGCACCGATAGACGCATGTGATCCCATTGCACGTTCTTTGTGGCTGGGGTCTGGTGCTGTGTATCTGGCCGTGGGATCTGGCCCAAGCCCGCCAAATTCGCTGTCCATTTCAAAAGGTGCGGCCCAAAAATGACGATCTCCGTGGGTTGTGACACTACCCAAGGCGTTAACTACAACAAGTGCGGCGACAGTCGTGCCATCTGGTAACACTACAGACGCTGATCCAAGTCCGCCTTTGTGTCTGGCGGCCATCGCACCCGTTCCCGCACCAACGCTGCCAAGGGCAAAGTTTTCTGCTGCGTCGTTCAATGCTGCGCGGCCCAAAGCTGGGTAGGGGTTCACGTCCCATGATTTGTCACCGCCATTGAGCAAATCAAACAGAATGGCGCCTGGAACAATTGGGACAGTAACGTTGCCTATTGCGAGTCCACGACCCATTTTGCGCAATTCATCTGCAACGCCGCCGCAAGCATCAAGGCCAAATGCGGACCCGCCCGACAGGACCAAAGCATCGACCTTTTGTACAGTCTTATCGGGGGCCAAAAGGTCTGTTTCCCGCGTGCCGGGTCCACCACCCATCACGTGGACTGAGGCGGTGAAGGGCTCATTACCTAGCAGAACTGTACTGCCAGACTTCAGTGCGGTGTCTTGCGCATTGCCAACCCGAAGGCCCCTTATATCCGTGATTAAATTTCGAGAACCAGTCTTGTAAATCATTGAATTTTCCTAACCATGCCATGCCGCAACAGTTTTAAGCGTCGAAAATCCGTAAAGTGCCTCGAAGCCTTTTTCCCGCCCGTGGCCAGATTTTCCAACGCCTCCAAACGGCAACTCAACGCCGCCACCTGCGCCATAGTTGTTAATGAATACCTGGCCTGACTTTAATGCTTTTGCCAGTCGCATTTGGCGTCCACCATCCATGGTCCATACTGAAGCCACCAGGCCAAATTTAGTAGAATTAGCGATGCGCAATGCTTCGGCCTCGTCCTTAAAGGGAATCAACACTTGCACAGGCCCGAAAATCTCATCTTGGGCGAGTGGATGATCTGGTGGCACGTCCGAAAACAATGTCGGGGGGACATAATGCCCTGCTGCATCAGTTAAAATTTGGCCTTGGGCAGCAATTGTGAGATCTGCCCCTTTGGCAAGAAAGCTCATCACTATGGCTTTTTGGCCAGCGGAAATGAGAGGTCCGACGTTTAAATCGTCTGTTGCGGGGCCGACCTTTAGGGCGCGGTAGGCTTCGGACATGCGGTCACAAACCTTTTTGTAGACACCGCGCTGGACAAGAATGCGGCTGGACGCCGAACAGGTTTGGCCCGCGTTCTGGATACCTGCGTTAACTAAGAACGGCAGCGCCTGGTCGAGATCGGCGTCATCAAAAACTAGTTGTGGGGATTTTCCGCCAAGTTCTAGCGTGACGGGGATGACGTTTTTTGCTGCTGCTGCTTGGATCACTTCACCGGTACTGACCGATCCGGTGAACGACATATGTGCGATTTCGTGGTGTGAAGATAAAGCCACGCCAGCCTCTGCCCCAAGCCCCGTGACAATGTTCAAAGCCCCCGCTGGAAGGCCCGCGTCAATCGCGATTTGGCCGAAGGCCATTGCCGTAAGGCAGGCGTCTTCGGCTGGTTTTAAAACGCATGCGTTACCCATAGCAAGGGCTGCCCCTACGGATCGTCCAATGATTTGCATCGGATAATTCCACGGGATGATATGGCCTGTTACACCATGCGGTTCGCGCAGAGTATATACAGTGTAACCAGCCTGATAAGGGATTGTCTCTCCTGTGATTTTGTCCGCTGCGCCACCATAAAACTCAAAGTAACGTGCGAGTGCAACAGCATCGGCGTGGGCCTGCGTTAGCGGTTTGCCCACATCCCTAGATTCCAGTTCGGAAAGTGCGTCCACATGGGTTAAAACTGCTTTCCCTATACGGGTTAGTATGCGGCCGCGATCAAGGGCGGTCATTGCACCCCATGCGCCGTCCAGCGCATTTTTTGCGGCGGTGACAGCGGCGTCGATATCAGCTTGTGTCCCGCGACCGATAGTAGTTAGTGGGGAGCCTGTCGATGGATCTGATACAGGGATTGTTGCGTTGGCTGGCGTCCATGTGCCACCGATTAAATGATGTGCTGTGGGGATATTAAACGGTGTTAGCGGCAAGTCAGGCCTCCTGAGAATTGGGCAGCGTCGGGGCAGCGGCCAATAGGGTTCGGGTGTAGGGGTGTTTGGGAGTGTTAAAGACGTCTTCAGTTGGTCCATGTTCGACGATTCTACCTGATTTCATCACTAAAACGCGGTCTGTTACGTTTCGTACAACTGTTAAGTCGTGACTTATAAAAAGATATGCCAGTGGTCGTTTTTGGGATAAGTTTACAATTAAATCGATTATTTGTGCACGAACTGATACATCCAATGCTGAGACTGCTTCGTCAAAAATGATTAGGTCAGGTTCAACAATCAGTGCGCGTGCAATTGCGATGCGTTGGCGTTGGCCACCGGAAAATTCGTGGATGTACCTGAATGCATCAAGTGCTGACAAACCTACATTTTCTAACGCGGTGGCTATGCGGGTATCAGGATCGTCTGGTTGGTGGTCAAGCAAATTCCAAGGCTCTGATATCAAACGTGAAACACGGTGACGCGGGTTGAACGAACTGTAGGGGTCTTGAAATACAACTTGCATTTTTCGTCGCACTGTTAAGTTAGGTTTCTTACCTGTAAAAACGGGTTCACCGTCCAGCGTGATGGTGCCACCCTGCACATCCTCGAGCCCTAGAAGTACGCGAGTTAAAGTAGATTTTCCACATCCGCTTTCCCCTACCAAGCCGACCCTTTCGCCGTGATCAATTGTGAAGCTGATATTATCGAGCGCGCAGAATTTTGGGCGTGGACCAAAAATTGTTTTGCGTGGTGAGGGGTAGTTACGCACTATTTGACTTGCGTAAACAAGCTGTAAACCACCCTTATACACGGGTAGGTCAACTTGATGACGCGACGCATCAAACAAAGCACGGGTGTACGGGTGAAGCATGTTCGCCAAAAGTTTGGGTGTAGAAGCAGATTCTACGACTCGACCTTTTTGCATAACGACGATGTGGTCGGCCAAGTCTGCCACAACGGCCAAGTCGTGGGTAATGATCAAAAGACCCATGTCAAATTCGCGCACAAGGTCCTTGAGAAGTATCAGGATGTTAGCTTGTGTTGTGACATCTAGTGCTGTTGTTGGTTCATCCGCGATTAGAAGTTTAGGGTGCTTTACAATGGCCATAGCTATGACAACACGCTGGCGCTGACCGCCAGATAGTTCGTGTGGAAACCGTGTGGGTGCTACGTCGAGGCCGACGCGCCGCAACATGTCTGTCGCGCGTTTGTGCGCCTTTTTTTTGCTTGTATGCTCATGAATAAGAATGGTTTCAGCCACTTGATTGCCAATGTTTTGGACGGGATTAAGTGCGGTCATCGGTTCTTGAAATACCATGCTCATAGTGTCGCCGCGTAACTTGCAAAGATTGGTTTCTGAGGTCGTAAGGATCTCCGTTCCATCGAGCATGATTTGTCCAGTGGTTAGCGCCCCTCGCGGCAGCAAGCCCATAATTGATAGGGCTGCCATAGATTTTCCTGAGCCACTTTCGCCGGTGATTGCAAGGATCTCACCGTGTTGTAATTGTAGGTTTATGTCTTGCAGGATTTTAGTAGCCCCGATGGTTAATGACATATCGCTGATGCGAAGTAGGGGCATAGTAGCTTTCATGACCGAGCAACCTTGGTCCGAGGGTCGAGCCAGTCTCGCAGTCCGTCACCAAGCAGGTTGAGGCCTAGCACCATGAATACAATCGCCATGCCGGGGATCAGGGCTGTATGGGGTGCAATTGACGTCAATGTTTGTGCATCCGCCAGCATCCTGCCCCAGCTCGCTGTGGGGGGCTGTGCGCCTAGTCCGACGTAGGACAATGCGGCTTCTGCAAGGATGCCGAGGGAGAACTGGATTGTGCCTTGAACGATCATCAGGTTGGTGATGTTAGGCAGGATATGTTCGATAGAAATGTGCAAGCTGGATTTTCCCGCAACTCGCGCGGCCAAGATGAAATCGCGTTCCCAGATAGGTAGCGCCGCGCCACGTGAAAGCCGCGCAAAAACGGGGACGTTAAATATGCCGATGGCGATGATCGCGTTGATTGCCGACGGGCTGAAGATGGCGGTAATCAGGATTGCAATCACCAGGCTAGGGAAAGCGAACACAAGGTCGTTGCCACGCATGATTAGCTCATCCAGAAGTGATCCACGCCTAGCAGCGGCGAGTAGGCCGAGTGGGATACCGGCGCAAATCCCGATGCCCACGGCGAGGACGGCAACGGCAATAGAAGTGCGTGCACCCAACATGACCATTGACATAATATCGCGCCCAAAGTGGTCCGTTCCAAGCCAATTATTGGCGTTAGGTCGTTGTAGTTTGTTTGGAATGTCGAAGGATTGTATGTTGTATGGTGTGTAGATAAACGACAAGGCTGCAAGGCTGAGGAAAACGAGTGTTAAGGTTGCACCAATGACCATGCTCCGGCTCATTCGCAGCTGCGCAATCGTGGATCAACGGCAGCATAGGCCAGATCCACAGCGAAATTTACTAAGATGACCACAAAGACTAGCAGCATCACCACACTTTCTACAACGATTAGGTCACGGGCGGAAATCGCTTGAAAAATAAGGCGGCCAAGACCGGGAAGGAAGAAAATCTGTTCGATAATAATGCCTCCGGCCAGTAAGAATGAGAACTGCAATCCGATAATTGTAAGGACAGGAATCATTGCGTTGCGGACGCCATGCCGCCACAATGCTTGGCGGTGGGTTAGTCCCTTGGCGCGGGCTGTCCTAATGTAGTCTTCGCCCAAATTATCGAGGAGCGATGAGCGCATGACACGTGCGAGTATGGCGGCCTGTGGAAGTGCTAAGGCAATAGCAGGAAGTGTGAGCGATTTAAGTGCAAGCAGCGGATCATCCCATCCTGGAAATCCACCAGCTGAAAACCAAGGTAGTTTGATTGCAAAGATCAGCACCAGGATCATCGCAAACCAGAAATTTGGGATAGCAACACCAAATTGTGTTGCCCCCATGATCGACACATCACCCATGCCGCCGCGATGGCTAGCGGCGATAATGCCAGCAGGAAATGCGATGATTGTTGAAAGAAATAACGCGTAAATAGCGAGAGGCAAAGAGACCCAAATGCGGTCATCTACCAGTTCGGAAACGGGAATTTTGTAAGTCCATGAAATACCAAAATCGCCCGTCAGCATCCCGGTCACCCAAGAAAAATACCGCATCGCCAATGGATCGTTCAGTCCCATTTGATCACGTAGGGCCTCAAGCGTGTCAGGGCGTACTCCAACACCAAGCATGAAGGAAGCTGGATCACCAGGGATGATTTCGATTACAGCAAAAATGACGATGCTGGCTGCGATGAGACTAAGAGTGAGCGATAGCAAGCGCGATGCGATGTAGCGGATCATGATGAAGACACGCCAACAAATAGAAGGTTCTGCCCTATTTTTTGGACCTCCTTAAATGTTTTGGAAGCAACGACGGGAAAAGAAAAAAGGTTTATAGGGCAAATACTCTTCCTCCCGTCGTTACGTTTCATTCTGACCAAGAGACGCCGGTTAGGTCTACTGTGGCGGTTGGCTGATTAAGCCAGAGGCCATTCAGACCCGCCTTTGCAACTGTTGGTACCGCAAGCTGGAAAAGGTAGCCGTTGACATAGTCTTCTGAGATTATCGTTTGGGCTTCTGCTAGTAATGTGCTTCGCATGGCAGGGTTTGTGGTAGTGTTCAACGTAACCATCAGTGCTTGAAATTCCGGATTGTCGTATTGGAAATAATACTCTGGATTGGCGTAGATGCTTATGTCCATTGGCTCAGTGTGGGACACGATCGACATACCGAAGTTTTTACCAGTAAAAACTTCTTCAATCCATTGCGCCCATTCGAGGTTGCTAATTTCAGTTGTGATTCCAACCTCACGCAGTTGGCTTGCAATAATTTCACCGCCACGTCGCGCATAGGAAGGTGGTGGCAATTTTAACGTGGTTGTAAACCCGTCAGCAAAACCTGCTTCGGTCAGAAGTTCACGTGCCCGTTCTGGATCGTAGGTGCTGTTGGCGGTCAGGTCGACATAATCTGGGTTGTGTGGCGCAAAGTGCGTGCCGATGGGTGTGCCGTAACCAAACATCGCACCATCGATGATTAATTGGCGGTCGATAGCCAGTGACACAGCTTGACGTACTAAAATGTTATCGAAGGGTGGCATTTTGTTGTTCATTGAAAGAATGGTCTCACCCTCAGTATTGCCAACTAGGACTTGGAACCGTGGATCAGCCTCAAACTGTGGTAGGTTTTCGGGGGCGGGGAAGCCAACAAAGGCGTCAATATCTTCGGCCATTACAGCTGCAAATGCTGCTGTGGGATCAGAAATAAAACGGAATGTGGCTGTTTCTAGTGCCGCAGGCTGTCCCCAATAGGCATCGTTGCGTGTCAGTTCGAGGCGGTCACCTTGGACCCAGTCGGTAAACGTAAACGCGCCTGTGCCAATCGGGTTCGAGGCAATGGAGTCAATGCTTTCTGGTGCAACGATCACCGCGTCCCCCCAAGCCATATTAAATAGAAACATGCCGTTGGGCTGGTTCAGCTTGACCATAACGGTCACCTGATCAACAATTTTGACTTCAGAGATGTCCGCAAACAGTCCTTTTTGTGCGTTTATGCTGTCTTCGGCACGTGCACGATCAAGCGAGAATTTTACGTCTTCGGCGTCCATTGTTGTGCCGTCATGAAAAGTCACGCTATCATGGAGTATGAAGGTATAAGTCATGCCGTCTTCAGAAATTTCCCAGCTTTTAGCGAGGCCTGCAACCACTGATCCGTCAGATATAAACCGTGTCAGTCCCTCAAAGACGTTAGAGTATAACACTGAGTCAATAGCTTGTGCGGCGCCACCTGTGGGGTCAAGGTTTGGTGGTTCCAGCTGAATGGCGACGGTGATGTCGGTTTGCGCGGCCGCGATGCTTGCAGACATAGCAAGCATACTGGCGGATAGCAGTTTGGTGAAATGAGTCATCGAAGTTCCTCTCTATTTAGTCTTTTGGCATCAGCAACGCGACCAGAGTTCTAGCCATAACCTCTACACTCACCATCATATCGTCAACGCAGATGTATTCATTAGGTTTATGGGCCAGTTCGAGAATGCCTGGCCCATAGGCAACACAGTTCTTGAGTTTGCCAATTCGGTCGATGTGTTTTTGATCATATGTGCCAGGGCTGGCGACGAATTGTGCAGGTTTACCGAGCACTGTTTGGATTTGTCCCGCGATAGTCGCTGCGATAGGTGCGTTACGGTCGGTCATTGATGGCAGAACGTGGTTGATTTCTGTCAGCTCATAATCAAATTTGGGGCGGATAGATTTAAGGCTTTCAAGAATACTCGTCACCTCATCACGAACCATATCAAGGGGTTCTTCGTCTAAAAAACGCCGATCAATCACGATACGGCACGAATCTGGCACACAATGTGCTGGGAGGCCCGTGAAATCGCTGGCCTGTTCTTTCTGCCCGCCGTGTATCGAGTTTATGTTCATGGTCGATTGCCGTGCACCTTCTGGAACGACAGGCATATCTGTGCGTCGCAGCGCCATTACTGGGAACAGATCAGTTTCGAATTTGTCCAAAACCGCCCCCATGTGGCGCACGGCGCAGTCGCCAAGGAACGGCATCGAACCATGTGCGATTTCGCCAAAGGTCTCAATTTCTGCCCACCAACCCCCTCGGTGCCCAAGGCAAACGCGATCTTTGTTCAGCGGTTCTGGGATGATGACATGCTGGACTTTTCGAGGGTCGAAGAACCCTTTTTCTGCAAGGTAGGCGACGCCGCCATAGCCACCTGACTCTTCGTCGGCAGTGCCCGAAATCTCGATCGCACCGTTAAAGTTGGGGTAGGTTTCAATGAACGCCTCAGCAGCGATTATAGACGTGGCAAGCCCACCTTTCATGTCACATGCGCCTCGCCCGTAGATTTTACCATCAATCAGGGCGCCTCCAAACGGGTCTTGGGTCCAACCTTTGCCAACCTCGACAACATCGGTATGGCTGTTGAAATGCACGCATTCACCATTGCGCGCACCATTGCGCCGCGCAACTACATTCCAGCGTGGATACTTTTCGCTGTCGCCCGGTGTGCCATGAGCGCGTATCAGTTTGGTTGTGAAGCCGTGCGTGGACAAGCGGCGTTCCAGATATTTACAAATGTCACGATAATTATTGCCTGGGGGGTTTAGTGTGGGGATCTGGATTAGGTCCTGCGTCAAAGCGATGAGGTCATCACGTTTATCAGCAATCCGAGTCAGAAGGGGAGCTAGTTCAGTCATGGTTTTAGTATTGGCTAGGCGAAGCCGCGCTGCAAGGGGCGAGTGGCAGGAACTATTGAGGCGACGTGTCTGGAATGAGGACATGGCGTTGCAACATTTCTGCTAAATCGAGGTTTGCCCTCAGTCGTGCCGCAAGCAGAAGTATCCCTGCGAATTTTCGCTGAATTAGTAGCACATCCATCTGCAAAATTGGGGGTATAAACCCGTCTTCTAGAAGTGCGAGACCTTCTGCCTGAAGCTGATGGGGCAGTTCATCATGACTGAAATTAACTGGTGACCCACCCCTGATTGCGCCGAATGCACGGCGGATCATCTGCGTAATCTTTACGCTGTGTTCATCGCTGGTGGTGGCGTCGAACAGCCCAATGTCTTGGGCGGTTTTCATGATGTCATTTATATCATCGTCCAATCCCGCTTGGATTAACGCGCGATATCGGTCACTTACTAGGGTCTTTATGGTTCGTACCGCCCCAAAGTCGAGCAGGACAATTTGTTGCGTTGCAGGCTTATACAAATAATTGGCAAAATTGGGGTCTGTCTGCATCAGGCCAAATTCAAATAATTCGCGAAAAGTCAGATCAAGAAGGTTGTTGATTATCTGATTACGGACAGTTTGGGTTTCGTTCTCTGCATCCTCAATCGCGATGCCTTCTACGTAGTCCATGGCGAGAATACTCGGTGTGCACCAGTCTTCTTGTAACGCGGGAATGATAAATTGTGGTGCATCCAGCAGCAGATTTTGAAACCGTAACTGTTGTGTGCTTTCGCGGCCGTAATCGGTTTCTTCATGAAGCTGTTTGCGGGCTTCTTCGAGATAAGACGCCAGTTCAAAACCTTTTGGCAGCAGGCCCGACATGCGGATAAGTGTACCGACATTGGCTATGTCGCTGTCGATGCTGTTGGCAACACCAGGGTACTGGATTTTCATTGCGAGATCGCGCCCATCTTTCAATTGTGCGCGATGAACCTGCCCGATTGACGCGGCTGCGATGGGCCGCACATCGAACTTCCTGAATGATTTAAGCCATCCGTCTGGTAGTTGAGTATTTATAACCTGCTTAAGCTGTGCTGGCGGCATCGGGTGCGCGTTGTTGCGCAGTTGCGTCATGATTCTGGCCAGTTCTGGCGATAAAAAATCTCCTGAATCCATCGAGACCAACTGGCCAATTTTCATAGCAGCACCACGCATTTTTGACAGCTGGTCAGTGATGCGGGTGATGTTTTTTGGCGTGAGCAGGAGGTCCTTCATCACGGGGCGCTGGCCCTTGCTGAGTTGCGCCGCACCGTTGACCACAATGTTTCCAAAAACACCGACTGCCATTGCTCCCATATGGCCCAGCCGTGAAAGTCGCCCCGACGGAATTGCAGTATATTTATCGTCGCTTGATTTATAGTCCATTAGGGGCCCCTATTTGTAGGTTTCCCTGCGCTCACCAAAATCACGAACCCGCTTGCGCCATGTTTTATAACTTCTGGCTTTAAGCGTGTCGCGCATCAGTGCTTTGACGTCCTTTTCACTAAGTCCGTATTCGGATTGAATGGTCGAAAAGCTAACGTGATCAGACAACGCCATATGCACGATGTCGCTGATGTGTTCTGGGCTGAGGTTCGATGTTTTAATCATAAATATGATTTAGCTTCGAGGTTGGAGCTGTCAAACCGTTTCACCCCGATCGATAGCATCGAAAAATCGAACTGCGTCATCACTGATGGCGACGCGTTTTTCATCACTCATGCGGGCGTAGGTTCTGTATGTCATCCCCATACGGGGGTTGCGATTTAGCTTGTCTGCGTTGCGATCCATGAAATCCCAGTAGAGGTAGTTAAATGGGCATGCGGTTGGCCCGTTTTTAACGGCTGGTTTATAACGGCAGGACCCGCAGTAATTTGACATCTTATTGATATATGTCCCGCTGGCAGCGTAGGGTTTGCTGCCCATTATCCCACCATCGGCGAAAAGTACCATGCCAGTGACATTTGGCAATTCTACCCATTCGTAAGCATCGGCATAAACCAGTAGATACCATTCGTTAACCTCCTCTGGATCAAGTCCTGCAATTAGGGCGAAATTGCCTAGAACCATCAAACGTTGGATGTGATGAGCATAAGCGTTTTGCTTCGTCTCGCTGATGCATTGGTGCATGCAGTTCATCTGTGTATCGGCTGTCCAGTAAAACGCGGGCAACGATCGTTTGGCTTCAAAAAAGTTCAGTGCCTTATAGTTGGGCATTTTAAGCCAATAAATCCCGCGCACATACTCACGCCAGCCGAGGATTTGTCGGATGAAACCTTCGACCGCATTCAGAGGGGCTGTACCGCTGTGAAACGCAGTCTCTGCGCGATGAATACATTCAAGCGGAGTGAGTAGGCCGCAATTCAGGTATAAACCGATATGACTATGATACATCCACGGCTCATCTTGGACCATCGCGTCTTGGTAGTCACCAAACATAGGCAACCGATCAGCAGCGAAACTATCCAATGCCATCAAGGCCTGTTCGCGTGTGACCGCAAAATGAAACGGAAGCAGGTCCCCGAAATGATCGGCGAAATACGTCTCAACAAGGACTAAAACTTCTTGTGTGATTGCATCGAGCTGCGCGTGATAGGTGTCTGGAATATTAAGCCCCTTTTTGGGCGGCTTGCGATTTTCAGCATCATAGTTCCATTGCCCACCAATTGGTCCGTCGTTATCCATTAAAATAGAATATTTGCGGCGCATTTCGCGGTAGAAGTACTCCATCCGAAACTGTTTGCGCCCTTCGGCCCAGGTTGCAAAATCAGCTGGTGTACACAGAAACCGATTATCTTCGCGGATGGTTACTGGCAAGCCAAGTGCGTCTGACCAGTGGGACATTTCATCATACAAACGGTACTCTGCTGGGGCAGTGACAATAATTTCGGACATGTCATGCTGGGCTGCGATACGGGTCACCTCGCCCAACAAAGATCCCGAGTTTTCTGGATCGTCATATTTAACATAGTGAACTGTGTGACCTTGGTTTGCAAGTTGCGCAGCAAAATGGCGCATAGCAGAAAATAAGAATACGATCTTTTTCTTGTGGTGTTTGACGTAAGTAGCCTCAGTGTGAACCTCGCACATTAGCAGAACGTCGCCGTCAATGGCATCGTCAAGACTCGAAAGTGATCTTGTTAACTGATCGCCAAGTACTAACCTAAGCTTCATTGGACGTTTGGTATAAGCCACAAGCGACTGATAAAAATTTTGTACGCGTTTGTTATTTTTTTCATGATTTAGAAATGATGTTCTGAGGCATAAAATCAACTGTCTAAATGTGCTTATAGAGGTTTAAACTGCCATTATTAAATTTATCTCTGATGTGTCAGTAGTTTATGATAAAACATATCACGCTGTAACTGAACACTCCACGTTTAAACGGCGCAAACTTTTAAGCACCGTACTGAATAATTTGGATCGCTTTTTTAATGAATTGTTCTCACCCAAAGATATGGAGGGCATCGTTGCTAATACGCCAATCACTGTTGTGAGTGCTGTGGCTTTGAAGGCTGCGACCGTTGCTGGAAAAGCTTTGACTTGTGTGTCTTGTTATTTTGGGAACTACGATGTGGTTAAGTTTATTGTAATTCAGCAACCCGGTAATGTTGCTGGGCTCTATCATCCTTTAAATAACAAACTCATACATAAGCGCTATTTT
>JAPKAD010000020.1 GCA_028825445.1 Octadecabacter sp. | reverse complement strand
CCCAGATCTTTTGAAGATGGGACAGCTTCATTTCGTGTCTTGGGAGTGGGCGTGTCTGCCTTCCATAGTTTAGCGTTCTTACGGGGTCTAATGGCGGCATGGGTATTTGGGCTGCGACTGCATCGTGGCATTTGCGTGTGTCGCAGGCTCTATCCGCAGCGACGTAGTCAAATTCTTGGTCTGGCGAGATTTGACCGAGAAGATCTGGCAATACTGGGGCATCACTGCTGTTGCTGCTTGTGGCTTCTATCACTCGGATTTTTTGGAGTTTTTTCGTCAATTCCAAATGTATCTTGCGCCAAAGGCGACGCTTGGGACCACCATGCTTACGTGCGTTCCACTCACCTTTGCCCTCCACTGCCTAGCAGGCGCATCCGTAGGGTGCTGCCGAGAGGGGGCCTTAATGCCAGTACAATCGATCAAGAGGAGCAGCGGCCCCTGCGAACTACGATAAGAGATGGCAACTGGCAGCACCTTCTACCGCCGACATAAGGAGCTAAAGTCTAGCACCGTCCAGTCCAACCCAACGAGTTTCAGCAAGCTTTCTTCGAAACCAGTTGTCTGCCGCAAAGGCAAACCAAACAGTACTTCTAACGTTAAGCAGGATTGGATCGCCACATCGCTGTAGGCCTTCTGGCGCCCACGTTGACCCGAAAGTTTGGCTTTCCAAGGCGTCTCAGCATCGAACCAGATTGATAATGAACCGCGCTGCTTCAAGGCGTCGTTGTAATATGACCAGTTTTTGGTCATATAAGTTGTCGGTTTCCAGAGACTCATATCATTCAGCTATTACGCTAGATTCATGAGATGAATCCCATCAAACGATTTGTGCAACAAAGTCTGAGATCAATTTAATGTTGATTTTCACGAGTGCACTGCCTGAAGGTGGTGAGGCTTTGATTATCTTGACCTTATTGTTGGTGCCACTCACTCAATCACTTGGCATTAATCCGGTGCTTTTGGGAATTGTGAACGTGCAGAACCTGACCATCGCTGGTGTGATGCCGGCAATCGGTACCTTGATGAATACCACATGTTTTATCACTGGGGTCAGCATCGCTGACTTTAACAAGAAAGCGATCCCACTTTTGATTATCATTATCATTATCATGATCGTTGCGTTGTTGATGGTGACCCTTATCCCGATTATTTCATTGTGGTTGCCAAAACTTGTCTATGGAGAAGCTCCATTAGTGATGTCGCCCAGTATGGATGTTGAACATGCGAAATTTGTATAAAAGATACGAATTCGCGTTCAATCTAGAGGCCAAGCGGGTTGAGCACGCATAGTGAAAGATATAAAAAAACTTGTTTGACTTTTTAGTACGACAGAGACCGTGGAACATACTACAGTATAAAAGTTATCCATGCCCAAAGAGACAAGTAAGTCCTATTCAGCACCAGCCTTAGAAAAAGGGCTTGATATTATTGTGAGTTACTCTCAACGTTAGATGTTGGGCTAAGCCATTCAGAAATGGTATTGCGACATTATCGTAAACCGCTGGTCTGGGTGTAAATTTTGATTGGGATTTTATCGTTAATTGCACGAAAGTGGAGATTTGAAATATGACCAATTTAACCGACGATCGTCTGATAATTCTCATGCCAGAAGACACGGTGGTCGTTGTGCGTTGCTCAATTTCCAAGGGCGAAATTTTGGTCATTAATGGGGCCAAAATCACCTTAGATGTTGCTGTGAGCATGGGGCACAAGCTAGCACTACGACCCATGTCGGTTGGTGATAAAGTTTTGAAATATGGTGCGTCCATCGGCTCGGCGATCAAGGATATCACCGTCGGCGATCACGTGCATCTGCACAATATGAAAAGTGACTATACGGCCACTTATTCGCTCGCGGGTGCCTTAAAGGAGTAAGACGCATGAGTATGCAAGGCTATCTTCGCAAAGACGGTCGGAAAGGCATCCGCAATGTTGTGGCAGTGGCCTATCTTGTGGAGTGCGCGCATCACGTTGCACGCGAAATCACCCTGCCACAGCGTGAACATGCCCATGTGATTGGCTTTCCGGGCTGCTTTCCAAATGAATACGCGCAAAAGATGATGGAGCGACTTTGCACCCACCCCAATGTAGGGGGAGTGCTGCTGGTGTCGTTAGGCTGTGAAAGTTTTAACCGCTATCAACTGGAGCAGGTTGTCCGTGACAGTGGCCGTGATGTGGAAACGCTTGTGATCCAGAAAGAGGGTGGCACGAGGAGCGCCATTACGAAAGGTCAAGCCTTCGTTGCTAAAACGGTACAGACTTTGCAAAATATCCCAACTGTTTCAGTGCATTTGTCTGATTTGGTGATTGGCACAGTTTGCGGTGGGTCCGATGGCACCAGTGGTATTTCTGGCAATCCCGCGGCTGGCCGTGCGTTTGATAAATTGGTGGCATCCGGAGCTACGTGTATTTTTGAGGAAACTGGCGAGTTGATCGGTTGCGAAGATATAATGTCAGCACGTGCTGCCACGCCTGAATTGGCCATAGAACTGCGAGCGTCTGTGACAAAGGCTGCTCAATATTATGCAACGCTGGGCTACGGCAGTTTCGCTGCTGGAAACGCTGATGGCGGCCTGTCGTCTATCGAAGAAAAATCGATGGGCGCTTATGCAAAATCTGGTGCCTCAAAAATTTCTGGCCTGATAAAACCAGGAGATATTCCACCAAAAGGTGGTCTATATCTTATGGATGTTGTGCCGGATGGTCCGGTCCGGTTTGGTTTTCCCAATATCTCTGACAACGCAGAAATTGTTGAAATGATGGCCTCAGGCGCGCATATGACACTGTTTGTCACAGGACGTGGTTCTGTTGTTGGATCTGCTTTGGCACCCGTAATTAAAATTGCGGCCAATCCGGAAATGTATGCGCGTTTGCAAGAAGATATGGATATTAATGCGGGCCGTATCATCGACGGTACGGCAAACCTGTCTCAAATAGGAGATGAAATTTTTGATATGGTACAGACCGTAGCCAGCGGCGCCTGCACTAAGTCAGAAGATCTGGGCCATCGCGAATTTATACTGACCTACAAAAGTTTTGAACCAATTGGTCCGGCATGTTTACCGGTCTAAAGGAGAAGGTGAAATGGGAAGATTAAACGGAAAAACCTGTCTTGTAACAGCGGCAGGGCAAGGGATTGGACGTGCTTCAGCACATGCAATGCAGGCTGAGGGCGCACGCGTGTTTGCTACAGATGTGAATGAAGAAACACTTGCTGAATTAACTGCATCAGGGTTTGAGGCATTTAAACTGAACGTAATGGACCCGGTGTCGATTGCCGCAGCAGTTGACCGTACCGGTCCGTTGGATGTGTTGTTCAACTGTGCTGGTTTTGTTGCCAATGGCAGCATTTTGGACTGTGATGAAGAGCAATGGCAATTTTCAAATGGGCTAAATGTGACAGCTATGTACCGCATGAACCGTGCGTTTTTACCGGGGATGCTGGAGGGTGGACATGGATCAATTATCAACATGTCGTCGGTGGCCTCTAGTGTGATAGCAGCACCCAACCGGTTTGCTTATGGGACCACTAAAGCGGCTGTGATCGGCATGACTAAATCAATCGCTGCTGATTTTGTTACCCAAGGCATACGTTGCAATGCAATTTGTCCAGGCACTGTCGAAAGTCCATCATTAGAGCAAAGGTTGCGTGATACGGGTGATTATGATGCTGCGCGTGCTGCATTTGTGTCGCGCCAACCTTTGGGGCGGATCGGTAAGGCTGAGGAAATTGCGGCCCTTGTCGTCTATCTTGCTTCAGATGAATCTGGATATACGACTGGTATTGCACATGTAATTGATGGCGGTTGGGCCAATACTTAAGGATTATAATAAATGAAACTATTACGATTTGGTGAGCTGGGTAACGAAAAGCCGGGGATGATGGACGCTAATGGAATAATCCGCGATTTGACAGGCATTGTGCCTGATATCGCGGGTGCTGCACTGTCGGATGAAGGTTTAAAAGCGATCCATGAGGTTGATCCGGCAC
This sequence comes from Octadecabacter sp., assembly GCA_028825445.1. GTDB lineage: Bacteria > Pseudomonadota > Alphaproteobacteria > Rhodobacterales > Rhodobacteraceae > Octadecabacter. The sequence goes on along the minus strand of JAPKAD010000020.1, from coordinate 36,572 downwards.
GTTTGCCCGTCGTACATGCAGATACTCGTCTTGGCCCTTGTGTTGCGGGCACTGGAAAATTTATCTGCATCGGGCTAAATTACGCTGATCACGCTGCCGAAAGCGGTCTGGATGTGCCGCCAGAACCAGTTATTTTTATGAAAGCAACGTCTGCGATATGCGGTCCGAATGATCCAATCATTATCCCATGTGGGTCTGAAAAGACCGACTGGGAAGTCGAATTGGCGGTTATCATCGGCAAACGGGCCAAATATGTGTCACAGGCCGCTGCCCTCGATTATGTAGCCGGGTATGCTATTTCTAATGACGTGTCCGAACGGGCGTTTCAGACTGAGCGGTCAGGGCAGTGGACCAAGGGCAAAAGTTGCGACAACTTCGGTCAAATCGGCCCATGGCTGGTGACGCGTGACGAGGTGGAAGACCCGCAAGACCTACCGATGTGGCTTACGGTAAATGGTAAAAAAATGCAAAACGGATCAACTAAAACGATGGTTTATGGCGTGGCGCATGTGGTGTCATATTTGAGCCAATTTATGAGCCTGCATCCTGGTGACATAATTTCCACTGGCACCCCCCCCGGCGTTGGCATGGGACAAAAGCCACAACAGTATCTGCGACCGGGTGACGTTGTAAAACTCGGAATCGATGGGCTCGGCCAACAGCGTCAAAACGTGATCGCAGACCCAGAATAAGTTATCTAAGAGGACACGCTATGCAGCTAATCGACACGCATCAACACCTCGTATATCCGGACGTTGCAGGCTACGCGTGGACAGATGACATTCTGCCGCTTGCCAACAAGGCGTTTACGTTAGAGATTTATAAAGAACTGACCAAAAGTGCCGACATTATTGGCACAGTGTTTATGGAGACCGGTGCTGATGATGAGGATTATCAAGCTGAAACACGGTTTATCGCGCAATTAATGCAGCAAAAAAATAATGGCATCCTTGGTATCATTGCGTCTTGTAGGCCTGAAGAAGATGCCGGATTTAGTGAATGGCTTGATGAATGCGCAAACCTTGGTGTTATTGGTTATCGTCGCATACTGCACGTGATGGACGATAACCTGTCAAAAAGTGACACGTTCCGGCGCAACGTTGCAGCTATTGGAGCGCGGGGCAAAACATTTGATTTATGTGTACTGCCAAAGCAATTGGCAATTGGAACGGATCTTGTCACCTCTTGCCCTAATACAAATTTTATCCTGAACCATTGTGGCGTGCCAGATATTGCTGGTGGAGGCCTTGATCCATGGCGGGCAAATATGACAGCTCTTGCGACGCGCGAAAACGTCACATGCAAACTTTCAGGCCTTCTCGCATATTGCGCTGCAGGCGTCGCAACACTGAGCAATATTCGCCCATATCTTGACCATGTGCTAAAAATTTTTGGGCCTTCGCGAATAGTTTGGGGGAGTGATTGGCCCGTCGTTGATCTGGCAAATGGATTGCCGGATTGGATAGACGTCACAAACGCGATTTTGCGTGAATTGAGCATTAGCGAAGCCAATATGATTGGAAATGATACGACAAGACGTATCTATGGTTTGTAATGGCTTTGTTGCACAAATCATTATTCAGATAAGTCGAACAACTTGGTATTACCCTGAAACGCCTAAATGTGCTGCCATTCCATTGGCTGCTGTGACCCGTTTAATTGTTAATGTTGTGCGCTGTGCTGAAAAAGAAAATGTCGTAAAGTGTCTTCTATTAAATATGAATCGCGACCCCATTTGCGTCCAAGACAGATTCGTGCATCGCCTCCGAGAGGGTGGGGTGCGGATAAACCAATTTTAGCAGGTGGTCATCGGTTGTTTCATGTCCGATCGCTGTTACAAATCCTTGAATTAATTCAGTAACTTCAGGGCCAACCATATGAGCTCCGAGTAATTCTCCTGTCAGTGCGTCGAATACAGTTTTTACAAGGCCAGAAGCATCACCCATCGCAATAGCTTTGCCATTGGCGGCGAAGGGAAAGCGACCTACTTTAACGGTGTGTCCAGCTGCGCGAGATGCCGCTTCAGTGAGGCCTACCGATGCAACTTGCGGTTGGCAGTAGGTGCAGCCAGGAATGTGGGATTTTTTAAGTTTATGCGCATTGCCTTTTACGATTTTTTCGACACAGATTACGGCCTCATGTTCTGCTTTATGAGCGAGCATGGGTGCCCCAGTGACATCCCCTATAGCATAAAGCCCCTTGCACGTAGTCGCGCCTGCCTCATTTGTTACTATTCCTGTTGATGAGGTTTGGACGCCCACTGCTTCAAGCCCAAGGTTTTCTGTATTCGGGATAACCCCAATGGCTGAGATCACCTTGTCGAAAGTTCTGTTTGATGTACTGCCATCATTGAGCATCAGTTTCGTTTCTACAGCCCCATTTTGACGCTTGAGGTCGGTCACTTTTGCAGTGGTCAGCACCTCAATGCCACGTTTCACAAATGCGACGCGCACAATTTTTGCGATTTCAGGATCTTCTTGTGGGAGAACTTCTGCAAGCAGCTCTATCACTGTCACTTTGGTGCCCAAAGCTGCATAAAATGAGGCAAATTCCATCCCAACAGCACCAGAACCAACAATGAGTAGCGATTTAGGTGCTTTGGTCGGCTTCATCGCTTCAAAGTAAGTCATTATCAGATCACCGTCGGGCTTCATCCCGGGCAAAGCGCGCGGACGTGCACCAGTAGCGATAATGATATGCTTAGCAGAATATGCGCCGTGATCTTTGGTCTGGCGAGGTTTGGGGTGGACCGGTTCAATGGCTGCCTTGGACGACTTTGAAACAGAGATATTACCAGGTGAGGTTAGTTTGGCTTCACCCCAGATGATATCAATTTTGTTTTTCTTAAGTAGATGTGCAATACCGTTGTTCAACTGTGCTGACACAGCCCGCGAGCGGGCTACCATTGCGGGAACATTGGCCTTAACTGCACCTGTATCGATGCCAAAATCAGCCGCATGCTCCATATGTCCAAGCAATTCGGCAGATCGCAGAAGAGCCTTGGTTGGTATGCATCCCCAATTCAGGCAAATTCCCCCCAAGTGTTCGCGTTCGACAATGGCTGTTTTCAGACCAAGTTGTGCAGCACGGATTGCGGCAACATAACCGCCGGGTCCTGCGCCAATAACGATCAAATCATAGGTGGTGTTTACCATACTAGGATGCGCCTTCTGTTTGCTTCAACACGGCTTTTGCAGTGTTGGCGATGTGCCTAGGTGTTAGTCCGAAATGTTCAAAAAGCTCCGGGCCAGGACCCGAAGCACCAAAGCCAGGCATGCCAATAAAAACACCCTCTTTGCCGATATACTTGTGCCAACCTAATTCACCGGCGGCTTCAATTCCTATACAGACCACCGACCCAAGAACTTGTGCGCGATACGCTTTGGGCTGTTGATCAAATACCTCCCAACAGGGCATGGACACAACCGCAGCTTTAATGCCGCTGCTCGCCAGTTCTGCTTGCGCCTCAACTGCTAGAGAGACCTCTGAACCTGTCGCTATCAATGTTATATCACGCGTATCTTCATCTGCTGGACGCAGGACATAACCGCCTCTATCGCCATAGCCTTTAAGGGTGCCTGTCGCGCGCAGCGTGGGCAAGCCTTGACGTGACAGTACGATGGCCGTTGGGCCATCTGTCCGTTTTAGGGCATGTGACCAGCTTTCTGCGGCCTCAATAGCGTCTGCTGGGCGATAGACGTTTAGATTCGGTGTCGCGCGCAACATTGCTAATGTTTCTACCGGCTGATGTGTTGGACCGTCTTCTCCGAGGCCGATGCTGTCGTGGGTCAGCACATAGATGACACGCAGCCCCATCAATGCGGATAAGCGGATCGAGGCATGCATATAATTAGCAAAAACTAAAAACGTACCCGAGTATGGAATTGTCCCCCCATGAAGCGCCAGCCCGTTCATGATGGCCCCCATGGCGTGTTCACGCACTCCGTAGTGAATAAAACGGTTTTGGAAGCTGTCTGGTGTCAATGAGAGTGTGTTGGCGGTTTTGGTATTCACAGATCCCGTAAGATCTGCTGACCCGCCAACGAGGCCTGGGATCATAGGCGTGAGGATTTCAAGTGCCATGCCAGAGGCTTGGCGAGTTGCCATCTTGGGCGCACATTCAGCCATCTTTTGGGCATGCCCTTCTAACGCTGCTTCCCATCCATCGGGGAGCGCGTTTGATATATGCGCTGCAAATGAAGTTTGTATGGCTTCATCGCTGGCATTCAAACAGGACTGCCATTCCATTCGTCTAAGTGCCCCTCGCGCACCAATTGTATTCCATGCGTTTTGAATGGGTTCTGGGATGTCAAACGGTGCATGTGCCCATTTCAGTTTTTTACGGGCTGCGGCAATTTCATCGCTCCCAAGAGGGGCACCATGTGCAGCAGACGAGCCTGCCTTTTTGTCAGTCCCAAAACCGATCACCGTCTTACAGGCAATCATCGATGGGAGGAGTGAATTTTCGGCTTTGCGCAGTGCTTTTGAAATGGCATCTGGATTGTGCCCATTAATCGCTTGGCAGTGCCAGCCGGACGCCTCGAACCGTTTCATTTGGTCATCACTACACGCAAGCCCCACATCACCGTCGATGGTGATGGCGTTGTCATCAAACAAAACGGTCAGTTTTGATAGTTTGTGGTGACCAGCAAACGATATTGCTTCGTGTGATATGCCCTCCATCAGGCATCCATCACCTGCGACAACGTAGGTTCTGTGGTTAACGAGTGCGTCACCAAACTGTGCGTTGTCACGGGCTTCACCCAGGGCAAGCCCGACTGCAGTCGCGAGACCCTGCCCCAAGGGACCTGTTGTTGTCTCAATGCCTCCACCATGCCCAAATTCGGGATGACCCGCTGCGTTTGATCCAAGTTGGCGGAATTTTTTAAGTGTTTTGATGTCCCAATCCGCATAACCGCACAAGTGCAACAGGCTATAGATGAGCATGGAACCATGGCCAGCAGACAGAACAAAACGATCCCTGTCGACCCAATCTGGCTGTGCAGCATCAAACTTCAGAAATTGACTGAACAACACTGTTGCAACATCAGCCATTCCCATTGGCATACCGGGGTGCCCAGATTGTGCTTGCTCTACAGCGTCCATCGATAGTGCACGGATCGCGCTCGCAAGGTCAGCATGTGTCATTTGATGAGTCATATTCTGTGTCCGTTTTGTTTCGTCGTGTCTGAAGTTAAGCGAACTCAGAATAGGTCTCTATTGTTTCAACCAAGGACTTAAGGAATTTTGCACCATAAGCACCGTCAACAGCACGGTGATCTGCTGCGAGCGATAATGAGAGGATGTCTCGTCCCTGCAACCCGCCCCTGTGTTCTTTCACAACGCGTTTTGTTGGACCCACGCCCAAAATGCCGGCTTCTGGCAGATTGATAATTGGAAGGACCTCAACGCCGTACATGCCGAGGTTTGAAATTGAGAACGTACTTTTTGCCTGCGATTTATTTATGCCTCGGCGGGCTGCGGCGGCGTATTCTCTGATAAGAGAAGAGACCTCGCTTAAGCTCTTGAAAGGCGTGTTCTCGATCGCTGGCACCATTAGCCCATTGTCGACAGAAACGGCGACACCAACGTTAACCTGCGCTTTTTTTAGAACACCAGTATTGGAGACAAAACTGTTCAAATCTGGATATTCAAGCAAAGTGAGTGCCGTGGCATGCACGATTACATCATTCAGTGATATTTTCTCACCAGTAATGTCAAAGTGCGCTTTGCGGCGAATCTGCAAATCGGAGATGTCCGCTTCGGTCATGAGATAAAAATGCGGAATTGTCTGTTTGGATTCGATTAAACGATTGGCAATGACCTGCCGCATCTTATTGAACGGCTGTTCCACGTCATCTGCAGCTGTAGCGGCGGGCAATGGCATCGACGAAACGGGCGGCTGCACTTGCACGGGAGTCTGAAATTTGGTCGATTTTTGTGCCTGTGCCTGTGCAGCTGCCGCTTCGACATCGACTTTGACGACTGCACCCTTTGGTCCAGTCCCTTTGATCTTCGAAACATCAAGCCCGTTCATCGCAGCAATCCTTCGCGCGAGTGGGGACGAACGGGTACCGGCCGTATCGGTTTGTTGAGGCCCTTCTGGTACTACCTGAGGTGTCGAGGTAAAAATTTCGGGTGCGGCTGACGGGGCAGGGGGTGCATTATCTAGTGTCTCACCTGCTTCTCCGAGGATCAGCAAAGGCTTAAGCACAACGGCCATTTCACCAACCTTGCACAGTACTTCGAGGACGATGCCTTCTTCATAGGCTTCGACTTCAAAGCTTGCTTTTTCGGACTCTACGATAGCAAGCACATCGCCTTTTTTGACAACGTCCCCCACCTTGACGTGCAGCTCGATGAGTTCACCTTCTGTCAGATCTTGTCCAACCTGTGGCATCAAAATTGGTTTGGCCATACCGATATTCCCTAGGCTGCTTGTTGCTTTGTGTCAGCATAGACACGGGCAACGAAGTCTATTGTTTTTCTGGTCGCGACAGCAAATTCTGAGGCTGTCGTTATGAATGCACCAAACTGGCTGAATTCTTCGCTTTCCATGCCGTCAAAGTCGTAAGCTTGCCGGAAATACGGCAACTTCAGCAACTTGTTTAAGCTTTCTTTGGAAATGTCTTCTTCGACCGCGTGTGCATCGAAGGATCCAAGCTTGTCTTCATGCTGCATAAGAGCGGCGATATAGCTAGGTGGGCACGTATAGACAAAGTCGCCGCCCGCTAGCTTTTGGATATGCCAACTTGACGCAGTGCCTGCCACTTCGTCTTGGGCCACGCGCATGGAGCACATGAGCATTTTAGACGGGTGACCAGTCTTTTGGATGTGGTTGTAGGCACGTTTCATGACAGCAAGTTCGCCAAGTGTGATTTCGTTCGCCGTCAATTCAATGCCACGTTCGTCCGCTTGCCATTGCAGGTCACCGACATTGCCCAACCGGGCAGACATGTGGGTTATGACTGAGCGCCATTTGCTTAGGTCAACATTGTTTTGTCGTGCGGTCTCTAGGCCGCGAGATACGGCATTCATGCAGGCCATGTATTGGGGTACAGTAAAGGAAGTGGTATTGTTGGTCGAAACGCCCTCAGCCGTCAATTCCTCGATCAACTGATAACCCTCTTTTGAGCCGGGCACCTTTACCATCACATTTGGCCCAATTGCCTTTAGATCAGCCGCATCCGCCCGCATGCGTTCCAAATTGGTTACAAATCGCGGATCGACTTGGCCGGACAAATACCCGTATTTCCCACCGCTTTTATCAAACACAGGGCGGATAAGGGCTGCGCCACTGCGCACAGTCTCCAGATAGGTTTTCCAGTAAATTTGCTCGACATCGTCGCTTGGGTTTTTGATAATCATCGCGCGTATTTTACCCACCCAATAGTTAGGGTCGGCAAGGATCGTTTGGAGGCTAAGAGGCGGATTTGTTGTCACACCTCTAAACCCCATCGTGCCCTTTGCAGAGATTATTTTAGGATCATAAAGTCGCTTCAGTTGTTCTTCCCAGATTGCCTTTTTGGAAGTGGGGGCTTTGCTGAGAACATCTTTAGCCCATTTATCATAAACGAGTGGGGAACTGTCCCACCAGATTTCGCATTTGGGATTAGTTTCTGCGAGCTTCTCTAAAATGTGTGGCGTCATTTTGCATCCTCCTTTAGGCGGCTTTGTGGTGTAGGACGCTTTGAACCGCTGCAATTATGTCATTTTTTTGCGGCACAGATGCCTCTTCGAGCGTTAGATTGAAGGGAATCGGTGTGTTCATTCCGGCGACAATTTGGACAGGAGCGTCTAAACTGTAAAATGCTTCTTCCTGAATGATGGATGAAATGTCGGATGCAACCCCGCCGCGTCTGACAGCTTCTTGGACGATAACGCAGCGGTTGGTTTTTGCGACTGACTTCAAGATAGCAACGCGGTCTAAGGGGACTAAAGTACGTGGGTCAAGAACCTCAGCCGAGATCCCCATTTCTGCCAGTTCCTCGGCAGCTTGCAAGGTACGCGGTATCATGTTGGACCAAGCGATTAGCGTGACGTCCGTGCCCTCACGTTTTATATCAGCGACGCCAAACTCGGTGATTAGTTCACCTTCTGGCACCTCACCTTTGGTCATGTAGAGGTGTTTGTGTTCGATGAACATAACTGGGTCTTCTTGGCGCAACGCGTACTTCAATAACCCCTTTGCATCCGCAGGGGTCGAGGGCATGACGACACGTAGTCCCGGAATATGATAGAATAAAGCTTCCAGACTTTGTGAATGCTGGGCTGCAACACCGCCGCCTGTGCCACCTTGCGTTCTCAAGACAAAGGGGACTCTCCCCCTGCCACCGGTCATGAGGCGAAATTTAGCCGCTTGATTTACGATCATATCCATGCCGAGCATAGCAAAGTCGACATAAAGAATTTCGACGATAGGCCGTGCACCCGCAATGGCCGCACCCACGCCAACCCCAATCATGCCTGCTTCGGATATGGGAGTGTCACGGATGCGAGTGGGGCCATATTCCGCTAAAAGCCCCTCAGTTACTTTATAAGATCCCCCGCGCTCAGCGATCCCTTCGCCGATGATAAAGATAGATTCGTCGCGGCCCATTTCTTCAAATAACGCCTCGCGCAACGCTTCCCTGTACATAATTTCACGACCAGCCATCGCGTTTCTCCTTTTTCGGTATTCTCCGGTTTAAGCCAGTAGTTTTTTAGTAGCCTTCAACAAATTCCCGGAATTCCTCGATCGAGACTTCGCCCGCCGCTTCCGCCGCTTTCACGGCAGCCTCAAATTCCGCTTCAATTTTTGCTTCGATCGCTTTGACGTCTTTTGCCGACATTTTTCCCATATTGATAAGATTGTCGCGGGCCCGATCTACTGGATCTCTATCTTTGTAATATTTGAGCTTATCCTCTGGCATATACTTGCCCGGATCATTCACATGATGCCCGCTATGGCGGAACGTGACGGCTTCGATCAAAATTGGGCCAAGCCCTGCGCGACATTTTTTTACAGCATCAGCAACGGTTTCGTACACAAGCAAAGAATCATTGCCATCGATCCGATGACTTTCAACTCCGATTGCCTCGCCTCTTTTATAAAGCTCGGTCTCTCTGGTTGCTTCAGCCAACGTCGTAGAAACAGCGTATTGGTTGTTTTCAACAATCAAAATAAAATTGAGGTCCCAAATGGCCGCCAGATTAAGCGATTCCAGAAAAGTACCATTGTTCGTGGCACCGTCAGTAGAAAACGCAACAGTGACCGCATCAGATCCATTGACTTGGTTGGCCATAGCGGCACCAACCCCTAATGGGGTGCTTGCCCCAACAATACCATTTGCGCCAAGATTATTTTTGGTAATGTCCGCGATATGCATTGAGCCACCATAGCCTTTGCAATATCCAGTTTCTTTTTGCAGTAGTTCTGCGATCATACCTTCGACTTCAGCACCTTGCGCAATACAGTGGCCATGACCCCGGTGGGTGGATGCTATGTAGTCCCGCTCATCGAGCGCAGCGCAGGCTCCAGTGGCTATTCCTTCCTGGCCCAAATAGGGGTGGAAGTATCCTCGTACGAGACCTCTACGATAAAGCTTGATGCCCTCAGTCTCAAAATTTCTAATTCGATACGCCGTTGTGAAAAGTTTTTCCAAGAGCTCTTTTGACGGAGTATTTTCCCTTTTTTTACTGGCCATTAATGGTTTTCTCCTAAGCAAAAGATAACAAAAATTACTATAATTTTATTTATAACATATAGATTTTAAATTGTGAAGGAAATTTTCACCAAATAATTTGATAAAGATTTTTTGTCTCTAAATTGCGAGGTGATGATCATATTTTGTGAAGTAGGATTCAATTTGTTGATGGCACGTGACGCATACACTCTTGAAAGCGGCCACCATGAGAAAGTTGTGGACTGCTGACCTTATTGAGTGCAGTAGGCTAATAATAGCCAGCTGTAAAAGCGACCTGCCACCACCACTTGAAACAAATTTCTACCGAGGTTGTTAAAGAGGGCGCATACAAGTTGCCTTTTTATGGCATCAATCCGGGAAGGGTAAGATATGGCTAAAGGTATCGCACTTAGACTTCAGGAAAAGTACGGGCAGCTTCGCAAGTCTGAGCGTTTAGTGGCTGACTATCTTCTAGAACATCAATCTGAACGTTTAGAAATGTCGATCACAGAATTCGCAAATACGCTTAAAGTAAGTGAAGCCACGATCAGCCGCTTTACCCGAGCTTTAGGGTTCAAAGGCTTCGCTGACATGAAGCTTGATCTCGCATCCCAGAGCATTTCACGTGATCAATTTGTAAATTTGCCGGCTGAGATGAATGAAAGTGACTCTCTGGAGGCAGTAAGTTCCAAGCTTCTTGGGGCTTTAACTCTGGCGATGGGGGAAACTCAAAAGCACATTGTTGACGATGATATTCAAAAGGTTGTTTCACATTTGCTGGAATCCACCGAAGTTGTATTCTTTGGTGTAGGTGGTGCTGTTTCAGTTTGTGAAGAGGCGGTACATTTATTTTTGAAGGCTGGAATAAAGGCTACCGCCCATAGAGATGGGTACACCCAGCAAGTTGTCGCTGCGACAGCATCTGATCAAGTCACTTTTGTCGGAGTATCTCATACTGGAATGACAGAAGACGTTGCGAGTGCCCTTTCAGTTGCACGCTCAAAGGGTGCAAGGACCGTTGCGATTACAAGCAACCTTGACTCGCCGGTTGCGTTGGCCGCAGAAATTACGCTTTGGACATGGACCCCCGGCACGCCCCAAATCCCGCTCTACGGTGATTTCTTAGAGGGTCGAGTCTGTCAAATTTATATAATTTATATGATCTACCTCGGTGTCTTGTTTCAGTCAGACGGCGCTGCTCCTAAGTCTTTGGAATTGACTGCTGAGACACTCAACACGTATTACACTCGGTCATAATTTATTTGTTTTTGGATCCTAATAGAAAATTTTAGTGCGTTTGAATGAGTAGCATAAAATTTAAATTATATTTAATTTTACTTTTGGCTTAAAAAGTACCCTTATTTTATTAAATTTTTTCAGGGCCTTAACTAGCATTTGAATTTTATGGCGGAAATTTTCACCAAATGCTTGCTTTTTGATCTATTTTGGAAAATAGTTTCACATATAGCGGATTCGCAATTAAATGCGTGCCACTGACAAAAAAAGCCATTGGATCAGACGAAGAGCTGAAGCCATGTGGCACCTAAGGGAGGGAACTATGTTTTACGTACCTAAGAATGCTATTTATAAGACGGTTTCACGGCGAAAATTCTTAGAGTTGGGAGGGGGAAGCATCGCCTCACTCGGGGTTGGATCACTTGTTGTTGGTCTGAGCACTGTTATTTCACGCAGGCCCGTTCAGGCCGCATCCTCAGAGGATGCTAAGTGGAAGCAATACGAAGGATCTAAGTTGGTTTTCATGTCTGAAAACACGCCTCCATCTTTCGCGATCCGTGAGAAAATTGAAGACTTTTATAAGCTTACCGGTATTGAGGTAGAAGTCATTACTGACGGCTTGCCAGCTGTTCAACAGAAAATTGGCATTGATTTCCAAAGTGGGAACGCAGATTTTCCAATAAGTTACGTCCAAGACAAGCCCATTGGCGCACCGTTCGCTGATTATTATGCGGACCTTACTCCGATGCTTGGCGACGAAACATTACCGCAGGACCCAGAAGGGTATGGTGATGGCGTTTGGTTTGAGAATTTCCTTGATGCCTGTGGACGTTTCTATGATCGCGACCGCCTGATAGCATTGCCATATGATGCTGCGGTGGCTTGTACTTTCTATCGTCAAGATATCTATGAAGCGAATACTAAAGATTTTGAGGCTGAATATGGCTACCGGATGGAATTCAACGAGGAATCCACCTGGAAAAACGTCTATGAGTTTGCTGAGTTCTTAAAGCGCAAACGTGCAGGTGGGGCGGACGTGCCCTATGGTTATGCGCAGCATCAGGGTTCATTTGCCTGGACTACTCAGTTGGATGTGCAACGTATGTTCTTTGCTCACGGACGTTGGTTGGATTGGGAAATTGACGACAAACTTGGTACAAGAACGCCTCCTCCATCAAATTGGGGCGACGAACAGTCGGTCTTGCTAATGCAAAAGTATAAAGATCAGGCTGATGTCAGCCATCCCGACAATCTCGCAAATGGCACGCTTGAATTGAATACAGTATATCAATCTGGCGATATCGCGATGCAGGTTCAATACCACGAATTTGCGGCTTCGATTGAGGATGAGACAACATCTAAAGCGGCGGGTGGTCGGACCGCTTATGCGCCTTGTCCAAAGGGTGAAGCAAGTTGGATCGTAAACGGCGGTCCTGCTGTGAACGGCACCAATTGTGGTATCGGTGGTGTTGGCATCAACGGCAATGCGTCAGAAGATGTTCAACGGGCGGCCTATTTATTCTGTGTATATGCCACAACAGGCAATCTACAGTACGAGGTTCTTACTGGTCTTGGCGGCACGCCAACGCGTAAGTCGGTGATGGATATGCCTGGCGTTGCAGAAGCACGGCAACGTCCTACCAGTATGCCAAATGCGCTTACCTTTGATGCTGTTTATGACGTTGGCATTAAAGATCCAAACTTCGTTCTTGGTCCAAAAGTACCTGAAGCCAATGAGTATCACTCAATATTGGCAGCAGAAACACAACGGTGCTTGTCAGATCAGGTAACCCCAGAAGAAGCCTGCAACAATATCAAGTCTCAGATTGATAGTTTGCACTAGGCAAAATCAAAATGAGAAGGGCATGTTGGTTTTCTGCCCTTCTCAACATTGACATTTCCGAATGGTAGATTTCAGGGGGCAATAATTGTGCGTGCGTAAGCATTAATTTTATGCATGATATTGATCATAGCGACTATAATATAGGTTTGGAAGATAAATGACCGTTACCACGTCATCGGAGACTCACCCTGCATTGTCTGATCAAGATTGGGGGTTCTCAACAATTGATCGGCCTCCGTCCGCAATTAATCCACCACCAAGTCGGATGTTCTACGTTTATCTTGCAGCCCCAGCAATTGCATTGCTGGCCGTAATTACGATCTACCCATTCTTATGGCTAATTTATATGAGTTTCCACAAAGTTGGATTTGGAAGTTCTTCTGATATTTTTGTTGGATTTGAGAATTTTAGTCGATTGTTTACCGACACAAAATACATCGAAGGTTGGGGTCTACTACTAAAATATAGCGCCATCTGTCTTTCAATCCAAGTGGTCGTGGGTGTAGCTCTCGCAGTTGTTCTAAACAATTCTCGGTATGAGAAAATTCTGGTGACATTATTTTTGATGCCGATGATGGTATCCCCAATAGTTGCGGGTCTACTTTTCTTTTACCTCTATAATGGCACATTTGGATGGTATCACTGGATTTTCCAGAGTCTCGGATTTCTTGGCGAAACGTCTATTTTGGGCAGTACTAAGACTGCACTATATGGAATTATTATTGTCGATGTTTGGCAATGGACCCCGCTCATTACATTGATAACACTCGCTGGTTTAAAGCGTGTACCGCAAGATCAACTTGAAGCAAACATGGTCGATGGCGCTGGGTCAATCAGTAATTTCTTCAACGTTAGTTTGCCCAACATCTATCCATTCTTACTTATAGCTATTCTTTTGCGGTTTATGGATAACTTCCGTTTCATTGATGCAATCCTTGCTTTGACGGGTGGGGGGCCGGCAAATTCAACACGCTTGTTGCCAGTCTATTTGTTCGACGTATCTTTCCAGTTTTTCAAACTTGGAAGAGGTGGAGCAATTGCCCTCACGCTGCTCATAGTCACAATTATATTAGGCTTGATACTTGTTCGTGTCCTAGAAGATCCCACGCGAAAAAAAGCCCTTTCGGGCGACCCAGACAACTAATTCTAAAGGTAGGCATGACATGGCATCCCGAGAAATTATTTCCTATGACAAAGGCGTGGCTGTAAAAATTCTGAAGTGGGTGAGTCCTGTTTTTCTGGCTTTTTACCTAGTATGGGCGCTGCTTCCACTTTTTATTATGCTGATGGCTTCGATAAAAGATCTTTTGGATGCCTTTTCCGTTCCGGAACCGGGAGACTGGGCGGGCATTACAATGTTTTTTGATTTTTCGCCGACATTCACGCATTATATAGCGCTGTTTACGGAGAACAACTTTGGCACTTATCTGTTTAACAGCCTCGTAGCATCCATTGGTTCGGCAATTATTGCCGTCACACTTGGGTCAATGTGCGCATACAGTTTGTCGCGCAGCGAGTTTCGCTTTAAGAAAGATCTGTTGTTTTGGATAATTTCCACCCGAATGGCCCCCATCGTGGCGGTGATTGTTCCTCTTTATGCGATCTTCAGATCGGTTGATCTGGTTGGCACATTGCCGGGTTTGATCCTTGCTTTCACGACTTTCAACCTGCCGTTTGCAATTTGGATGCTCAAAGGATTCTTTGACGGAATTCCCTATGCAATTGAGGAAGCGGCGCAAGTTGATGGTCAAAACCGGTTTCAGGCATTCCTGACAATTCTTCCGTTAGCAGCGCCAGGTATTGGGGCATTTGTAATTCTTTGTATCCTGTTTGCATGGAATGATTTTCTGTTCTCAACAATCATCGGCAGTGGTGGAGCTAAGACTTTACCCGCAGCAACTAAAGAGCTGGTGCAGCCACAAAACATCGATTGGGGAAAAATCATGGCAGCCGGGGTCATTACGACGGCCCCAATGATTCCACTTGGGCTTCTTGTCAGACGCTATCTCGTAGCCGGACTGACAATGGGCGCTGTAAAAGAATAAAAGGACAGGAAAAGATCAAATGGTTGCAGTTTCATTTAAAGACGTCTGGAAAGATTACGGTAGCGGCGCAGTTGCCGTCAAAGAACTAAACATGAATATTAAGGACGGAGAGTTTGTTTCTCTTCTTGGCCCTTCTGGTTGTGGTAAGTCCACATCACTTCGCATGCTTGCAGGATTAGAACACATTAGCTCGGGTGAAATTATTTTTGGGGACAAAGTAGTCAACAAGTTGCCGCCCAAAGACCGTGACATTGCAATGGTTTTTGAAAATTACGCGTTATACCCCCATAAAACTATTTACGAAAATCTTGCAAATCCTCTGCGGCAGGCAAAAGTTCCTGCGGATGAGATAAAGCGTCGCGTAACAGAGGCCGCAGAGTTGCTCGAAATTGAGCATCTTCTTGAGCGCCGTCCGCAAGAGTTGAGTGGTGGGCAAAAGCAGCGCACCGCAATTGGTCGTGCAATTGTACGCCAGCCTCAGGTGTTTTTGTTTGACGAACCCATTGCGCACCTTGACGCAAAGTTGAGAGCGCGCATGCGCAGCGAACTAAAACACCTACAATACAAACTGGGCGTCACAACTGTTTACGTTACTCATGATCAACTAGAAGCGTTGACGATGGCAGACCGCATTGCAGTAATGAACGACGGCGTTCTTCAGCAGTTTGATACTCCGCAACAAGTATATGAAAACCCAGCAAACTCATGGGTTGCTACATTTGTTGGTGAGCCGGGAATGTCACTAATGGAAATGGAAATGACGAGTGTAGAAGGTGATATGGCTCTCGCTTTTGGAAGCGAAACCATCAAGTTAGATCAAAAAAGTGCAGCTCGGTTGGCCGCCGCAGGAAAAATTAACTTGTTGGTCGGTGTCCGGCCAGACAAAGCTTCGGTGTCTTTAGAACCTCTGCCCAACGGTATTCAATGCGAGATCTACTCACGCCAGCTGTTGGGTGCCGACGTTCTTGTCGAAGTTGAGATTGGAAAAAGTAGGGTGCGGGCAAAGGCAGACACGTCATTTGGCGGCAATGTCGGCACGCCATGTCATCTAAATTTCCTATCAGAGAACCTTTACTTCTTTGATGCTGAAGATGGGAAAGTGATACCGCAATAATGCTCTCGACTTCTCAAACATATCCAGACTATCTTTTGGTTTTTTTAGAGCGAAACAACCTTTCGCAAGCCTCGAAAGTTGTCGATGTCTTTCAAGCCGTGCGCCGAATTCCTTACGGCAGCCGTGGAGATCGTACTGCAGTATCTGTTGTTAATAACAATGAGGGATCGTGTTCAAGTAAACACCTTTTGCTTTGTGAGCTATTGGGGTGGCTAAAACAGGTGGCGGTTATCGAAACCGTTCGAGGCGATTTTACATCAAAAATTAAGCCACTCGATAGTATGCCGAGAGAACTAAAAAATATCTGCAATGAAGGTGGCGTGACTGATTTTCACCAATATGTCGTTTGGAACAGCCCCGATGGCGCATTGAAGTTGGACGCTACTTGGTCTGATGGACCGATCAGGCAAGGACTGCTGGGCAATATGCATTGGGCTGGAAACTGTGACACGGAGCTTGCGCTTCATCCTAGCGAGATCCTCAATCGCGTTGATGATTTGCCGGATTACAAAGCTAAACTCCTCCAAGGCCTTAGTGAGGGTGACCGGCAGCGTCGCTCTAAATTTCTAGCTTTGCTGACGGCTTGGGTCGCTGAAACTGAAAAAGAAGGATCTACACTATGAAGGCACGTCAAGCTTTTGTTGGAATCGATGCCGGAACAACCGGATGCACCGTCATGATATTTGACGAGCGTGGAAAAACCCTTGGGCATGGCTATCAGGAGTATCCCTGCATCACGCTCCACCCAGGGTGGAGCGAACAAAATTTAGATGTTGTTTGGGAAGGTATTTGTAACGCTTGTTCTCAAGCTACCGCACAGGCCAGTTTACCTGATGAAAGTTATAAATCCATTGGACTTTCCAGTCAACGCGGCACAATTGCCATGCTGGACGAAAATAAAAACCCGCTGTGCAACAGCTATGTTTGGAACTGCACGCGGGCAATTGAATACCAAGAAAAATTTGAAAAAAAGATCACGCCTGAAGCCCATCAGAAACTCACAGGCATGCAGCTAAGCCCGTTATGGTCTGCGGCCAAAATTGCATGGTTTCGCGACAATCAGCCGGCACTGTTCGACCGGACACGTTGGTTTGCGAATGGCCAAGAGTACTTCCTGCACAAGTTAGGTGCCGAAGAGTGGATCACTGACCCCGCGTCATTGACCCTGAACGGCATGATGGACATCGCGAAGCTTGACTGGAGCGACGAAATTTTGGACCTATGTGGCATCACCCGAGACCAGCTTCCAAAAGTTGGCATTCCCTCGGGCGTCTCCGGCAAACTCTCCAAAGAAGCCGCTGCACTGACGGGTCTACCAGAAGGTTTGGCGCTTTGCCGGGGGGCCGGGGATCAGCAATGTGCCGCGATTGGCGCGGGCATCATCAAGCAAGGTATGGCGGAATTTACTGTTGGGACCTCGGGCGTGATGGTGGGGCATCTGGATTCGCTTGATCGTATTAAAGGCAATAATCTTTGGTGGGGCGGGCACGGTGTTCCTGGCGCTTGGGATATTGAAGGCGCGGCATTCAGCCTTGGTGCTTGTTTGAAATGGTGGCGTGACAATATGGGCCGACGTGAGGTTGAGGCTGGAAGCGCGCTTGGCAGAAGCCCGTTCGCCTTGATGGTGGATGGTGCAACAGCCTCGCCGCCCGGTGCAAAAGGACTGCTTTTTCATTCGTTTTTAAGCAGCCAGGTCACGCCATATTATGACGCCACCTCGCGTGGTGCTTTTCTTGGGATTGGCCTTTACCATAACCGCCATGACATGATCCGCTCACTCCTTGAAGGCTGCGCGAACGAAATGCGGATGGTTGTTGATGCGTTTCAAACTGATGTTGAAGGTGGGATCACTGAATTGCGCCTCACAGGTGGTGGTACAAAAAGTGCGGGCTTTGTACAAATTATTACGGACATTATCGGGATGCCAACACGTGTCACGACAGAACGCGAATGCACCGTTTTGGGGGCGGCTATTCTGGGCGCCTTCGGGTCGGGCGCGTTTTTGTCAATAGATGAGGCAGTTGACCAAATGGTTGAGGTTGAAGCAGAATTTTTGCCAAACCACCGACTAGGCGATCTATACGGCGAACAGCATGAGATCTGGCGCGGTATGTATGAATCCATCGCGGCTGGCGGCCAATATCAGAAATTGGCTGATTTTTCTGCAAAGTATTTTTAAAAATTTTTACACTAAATGGGAGGAACGATAAAATGCCAATGCCAGGAATGCGAGGAATGGAGCATATCGGTTTTACGGTGCCAGACATCAACGAAGCCTGTGAGTTTTTTGAGAGAATTTTAGGTGGTGTGACGCTATACACTGCTGCCACAAATTTTCGGGTCGATGACAGTGACTGGATGACGGAACACTTGCGTGTCCATCCGCGCGCTGTGGTAAAGGAATTCCGGTATATGAGGATTGGAAATGGCACCAATCTTGAGATTTTCGAATACACGTCTCCAGATCAGCACGACACACCCCCAAAAAATAGTGACATCGGGGGGCATCATTTTGCCTTTTATGTTGATAACATGGAAGCGGCAATTGCGTTCCTTAAGGAAAACAATGTTGAAGTTTTAGGCGAGCCAACCTCATACGAGGAAGGCCCAAATGTCGGTCTGACGTGGTGCTATTTCATGGCTCCATGGGGGCTTCAGCTGGAAATCGTTTCGGCACCGAATGGAACTGATTTTGACAATTCCGCCAAAGCCAATGGTAGTATGCGTTTGTTCAATCCAGCCAAGGCCACTGAAACGCTTATCTAATACATGTATTTCCCCGGCAAGTGTTGCCGGTATATCTTAAAACTACCCCAGTTTGTGCCTACTGTTGTCTCTCCAGAGGAGAAGTTAAATGTCGATTGCCTATATGAAACCGATGCTAAAAAAAGCACAATCAGAGAAGTATGGCATCGCCGCCTTTAACATGATCGACTATAATAGTGCGCGTGCCGTCGTGGATGGTGCACAGGAACTAAATGCACCCATTATTATACAACTCTCTGTAAAAACAATAAAAATTTGGGGCTTTAAACCCATCGGAGACTGGGTGCGTAGCCTTTCTGAAAGTGTTGATGTCCCCGTGGCGTTGCATTTGGATCACTGCAAGGACCTTGATGTTATCCAACGCTGCATCGACGCGGGCTGGACGTCAGTGATGTTTGATGGATCTTCGTTGCCGTTCCAAGAGAACATCCGGCAAACCAAATTGGCCTATGACATAGCAACAAGCGCGGGCGTTGGTCTGGAAGCCGAAATTGGCGCAATCGGTGGGACAGAGGATGACAAGTTCGTAGCTGAGGATGACGCAATTCTCGCAGTTGTCGATGAATGTGTCGAGTTTTGCCAATATTTTCCAGATTTAGCAGTTTTTGCGCCCGCTATCGGCACAGCGCATGGTGTTTATAAAGGTGAACCAAAGATCGCATATGGAAGGTTGGCAGAGATCACCAGTGCAGTGGACATTCCGATTGCGCTGCATGGTGGCACGGGGCTGGCGGCCGATCAATTTAGCAGGTGCATTTCCTCAGGTTGCGCCAAAGTAAACATCTCAACAATGCACAAGCTGCAATTTATCCAAGGTTTCACGGAGCTCAAAGATCAAAAGCCAAACCTTGGAGAGCCAATTCCGTTCATTGAAGCGCAATACGAGCACATGAAGACAGGCGTGAAAAATATGATTGCACTCTTTGGTTCTCAAGGCAAAGCCTAATGGCATCGTTACAAGCACTGCTTTTTGATTGTGATGGTGTTTTGGTCGATACCGAACGCGACGGACATCGAGTTGCCTTTAATCAAGCGTTTTCGCAAAAAGGCCTTGACATAAATTGGTCTGTCGAGCGTTACGGCGAATTACTGCATACAGCAGGTGGCAAAGAACGCTTGCGGCGCGATTTTGACGAAACTCAATGGCCAGTTCCGAAGGCGGAGTGGAATGACTTTGTCATAGATACCCATAAACTTAAGACTGATATTTTTATGGAACTAATAGTAGCAGGTAAGTTACCACTGCGTACCGGAATCGCGCGTATTATGCGTGAAGCCATTGACACAGGTGTTACTATAGCGGTGTGTTCGACCTCCAACGAGCGCGCGGTTCAAAGCATCGTGGACGTTTTACTTGGTAATGAAATATCCAATCATATTTCTGTATTTGCAGGTGATGTGGTAAAGGCCAAAAAACCTGACCCTGCCATATATTTGATGGCTGTTGACCAGCTCAAGTTGGATCCGAGCCGCTGCATTGTGGTTGAGGACAGCCATGTTGGCCTGACAGCTGCGCATGCAGCGGGGCTTCGTTGTGTGGTCACAAAATCATCCTACACCGAACACGAAGATTTTAAATTTGCGACCAAAGTAGTTTCTGATTTGGGCGACACAGGTTCATCTGTGCTTAGCATTTCAGATATTGGTTCGCTATTGATGTAACGCCAAATGGCTAGGGAGGCACCCAGAGAGCACATGATAATTGCGTTTATTGGATTGGGGACGATGGGTGCGCCAATGGCGAAGTGCCTTGCAGCAGTTGGCATTGATCTGTGTGTTTACGACATTGATGCAAGAGCCTGTGCAGCGTTTAGCGACACGCCAAATTGCCGAATTGCGGCCTCGCCCTGCGATGCGGCAAAAAACGCGCGTGTTCTCATCACAATGCTGCCTGAAAGTCATCATGTGTATGATGCTATTCTGGGTGAGGAAGGGGCTATCGGATCTCTTGTTCCGGGGGCAATCGTTGTTGAGATGAGCACTGGCTCGCTACCAGA
Organism: Octadecabacter sp.; assembly: GCA_028825445.1. Lineage (GTDB taxonomy): Bacteria > Pseudomonadota > Alphaproteobacteria > Rhodobacterales > Rhodobacteraceae > Octadecabacter. The sequence goes on along the minus strand of JAPKAD010000020.1, from coordinate 15,906 downwards.
TTTAAAAATACTTGAGACAGCGCTGTTGGCTCGTGGGGTACGTTTGGTTGACGCGCCTGTTGGGCGCTCCCCAAAAGAGGCAGCAAACGGCAGTCTACTTGTGTTGGCAGGTGGTGCTGAGAGCGATCTCACTGAAGTTGCACCACTTTTGAAAATTCTGGGAAACGAGATCATTTACAATGGACCGCTGGGAAGTGGTTTAAAAATGAAGCTGGTCAATAACTATATGAGTATGATTGGCATGGCGATGACTGCCGAAGTCCTGAACGTTGCCCAAGTTTTGGGTCTTGATCTTAAACAAACCGTTCGAGTCTTACAAAGCACACCAGCGGGGCAAGGCCAGATCAATACCAATTACCCCAAAAAGGTTTTGAATGGCGATATCAGCCCGGATTTTCCATTGCGGCTTGGGTTAAAGGATATCGGTCTGGGGCTTACTTTAGCGCAGTCCGCAGGCGCGCCTACACCACTTGGCCTGGCATCTCAGCAGATGTTTTTGCTGGCAGGTCCGTGGGGGCGCGCGCACCAAGACTGTACTGCCATGCTGCATTTGTTCAGTGATCTTTCTGGCCCGACATCCCTGCAAAATGAGACTAACGAGATAACACTTTAGAGAAGGTTTTGACATGCTTGATACAACTGAAGGACCCAAGGTTAACGCGTTCCTAGCGAAACTGAACCAAGCGCTTGCAGATCAGAATATTGATCAGATCTTAGCGCTGTTTTTGAAAGACTGTTATTGGCGTGACCTTGTTGCCCTTACTTGGAACATCAAGACAATGGAGGGGATCGCTGCGGTTGGAGAGATGTTGTCTGCACAACTTGCCAACGCAAAGCCGGAGAATTTCAAACTGCAGGCAGATCGAGATGTCAGCGATGAAGACGGTGTGATAACTGCTTGGATAACCTTTGAAACTGCAGTCGCGCAATGCGAAGGGCAAATGCGCATCAAGAAAGGCAAAATCTGGACGTTGCTGACGTCCATGGTAGAGTTGAAGGGTTATGAAGAACCGCTTGGGGCCAATCGGCTGAAAGGCGTCAAATATGGCTTGGAAGCCAATGCACTCACGTGGAAAGAACAGCAGGAAAAAGAGAAAGCTGAACAGGGATATACGGAACAGCCCTATGTTGTTATTATCGGGGGAGGGCAGGGTGGTATCGCTCTTGGTGCGCGGCTGCGTCAACTTAGGGTGCCTGCAATTATAGTCGAACGCAATGAACGCGCTGGTGACAGTTGGCGCAATCGGTATAAGTCGCTCTGTTTACATGACCCCATTTGGTACGATCATCTTCCGTACTTACCGTTTCCGTCAAATTGGCCTGTTTTTACACCTAAGGATAAAATTGGCGATTGGCTAGAAATGTATACAAAGGTAATGGAACTTAACTATTGGACACGTTCGTGCGTCACTAAAGCTCATTTCGATGAAGCAAACCAAGAATGGGTTGTTGATGTAAATCGCGACGGGGAAAAAGTGACCATGCGGCCCAAACAACTGGTGTTTGCGACCGGCATGTCTGGCAAAGCAAATATCCCCAATTTTCCTGGCCAAGATGTATTTATTGGCGATCAACAGCATTCTTCCGCGCATCCGGGACCAGAAGGTTATGAGGGCAAGAAAGCGGTGGTAATTGGGTCAAATAACTCGGCACACGACATTTGTGCAGCGCTTTGTGAAAACAACGTTGATGTAACAATGGTGCAGCGGTCTTCGACGCATATTGTTCGGTCCGAATCCTTGATCGAGCATGGCCTTAAGCCACTGTATTCAGAAGAAGCGATCGCCGATGGCATAACCACCGAATTGGCTGATCTGACTTTTGCCTCGATCCCTTACGCAATCCTGCATGAGTTTCAAAAACCAGTATATGATACTATCCGTGCACAAGATGCTGATTTTTATAGCGCTCTCACAAAGGCGGGTTTTGAGCTTGACTATGGAACTGATGAGACGGGTCTCTTCATGAAATACCTTAGACGCGGTTCGGGCTATTATATCGATATTGGTGCCAGCCAGCAGGTGATAGATGGTAAAATCAAGCTTTCAAATGGTCAGGTCAGCGCATTAATCCAAGACGGTGTTCAGCTTGTAGATGGTACAAAACTGGAGGCCGACTTAATCGTCTATGCAACTGGTTACGGCTCCATGAATGGCTGGGTCGCAGACATTGTTGATCAAGAGACTGCAGATAAGGTTGGAAAAGTCTGGGGGCTTGGATCGGATACACCAAAAGATCCCGGTCCATGGGAGGGTGAGCTGCGCAATATGTGGAAGCCAACCCAGCAAGAGGCGCTTTGGTTCCACGGTGGCAACCTGCATCAATCACGTCACTATTCTCACTACCTAGCCATGCAACTCAAAGCCAGGATGGAGGGCATCCCAACACCAGTTTTTGGGCTGCAAGATGTTCACCATACCAGTTAAATTGAAAGCGCATTCTCGAAATAAGTTAGTGTACAAACGACAAAGGAGTTAGAAATATGACCCAACACGCAAGAACCAAAATATCTGCTGGAATCTAGAAAATACACGACACGTTGAGAGATCTGAAGAATGTTTTGAAAATTGCTCAAGCTACATGGCAGACGAAGATAGTATCCACTTTTCTTTGTTTGCCTATTATCCTAATTGGGCAATTTGGTAACGCAGTGCTAAGTGTTGGTGCGTAAGATTTTCTTATAAGCAAATCTGTTGCTTATACAGATGATATCTCTGTCGAGATAATTGCAGATGCGGGGGCTACGCGCATCGTAGTAATTCATTTTGAGCGGTGATCAAAATGTCTGGAAAGTGACCACATTACCCGACAAAATCCTCCAGCTGTGCTCAAAGCGGGGTAAATAACGATTATTTGTGTAGGTGAAAACAGAGAGAAATATGAGGCCCGTCAAACTTTGGCTATTTTGCAAACACAGGTCGAAAGTTCAGTTCCTGAGGTCGCCAAGTGCAAGAATATGATCATTACATACGAACCTGTACTAGCCATCGAAACAGGTCTGTTACCGGCCAATGAAGAAATTCAGCCTATACATTTTGTAATCTATGGATTGATGGGCCACCAGGTTGCAGGTGGCAAAATCAACCCTATCCTATATGGCGGATCGGTGAAGATCAGCAATGCAGCAGAAGTCTTTGCGCTTCAAAATGTTGATGTGGGCCTTTTGGGAGGGGCATTGTTAAAAGCAAGCGACTTCATTCCAATAATTGAAGTACGAAATAGAGCAGAGAAATAACTCATGGCCTCAATAGTATTTGATCTTGATGAGACATTCATCGGCAATGCCCCTGACATTCGTAATATAGCAAAGCGCATATTAAGCGAGACGGGTCACAAGCCCATTTTGATAACGAAAACACATGCTTTTATTGGTAATGGCGCGGGTGTTTTTGTTCAAAAAATATGTGATGCACGCCCTATTTTTGTGGGCGAGCATACGTCATATCTGAAGTCATTCTTAGATTTATACGAGGGTGTGATTGATCTGATTGCGCAACATTCAGACGCTATTGACGCACTTATTAGCCTCAAGAAAAAGGGGCACAGGTTGAGAATATACTAAAAAAAACCCATGGTTCACTGCTGGACAATCCCTGCATATTTAAATCTGGCTAATCACTTCTACACAATAGTTGGCGGTGACAGCCTACCAGCGCGCAACCTAAATCCTAAGCTTCTGAAAAAAGCCAGTGATCTGCTCAAAGTCGGGTTTGCAACTTATCTTGGAGATAATGAAGATGACGCAGAAACCGTGGAACTTGCAAATGTACCCTTTGTTCTATTCACACTATGGCATCGCAAGACACCCGTAGGTGAATTACATCACAATGCGACGTTTAAAGACTTGCCGGATATCATTGAGATGGTGATCATATGATTTTCGGCTACTGTTTAATATTAACTTGGGAGCCACAATGAAACAGTTGCTATTTGGTGTCTTTGAAAATGCACAGTCAAACGATTCTGGTACGGCAACTTGGCGGCACCCAGATAATGAGAGGATTCATTTTGATAGCCTCGAATATTGGGTGAACATTGCCAAAATATGTGAGACAGGGGGGATAGACTGGCTTTTTCTCGCGGACGCGTGGGGGTGGTCGGAAATCGATGATGTTCGACCCGCAATTTGTGATGTTGAGGCTCTTGATCTTCCACGGTTGGACCCATCTATTGTGATCGCGGCACTGCTGCAAAGTACCAAAAGACTTGGGCTTGTAATTACAGGCTCGACATTGGTGGAGGCGCCTTATTCTTTTGTAAGACGCATGGCTACACTAGACCATCTCTCCAAAGGGCGCATCGGTTGGAATATAGTCACTACAGGCACTGCCGATACAGCCGCTGACGCATTTGGTCAGGCAAGGGTGGAACACGACGAACGCTATAAAATGGCTGAAGATTTTATCGAATTGTCTTACAAGCTTTTTGAAGGTGCATGGCAGCCAGACGCTGTCGAAAGAGATAGGTTAGGGCGTTATTCAGATCCTGAAAAGGTGCACCGAGTCTTTCATGAAGGACCTTTTTTCAAGTGTGATGGTTATGGAAATTCACATTATTCGCCACAAGGTACACCTGTTCTTTTTCAGGCAGGGTCTTCTCCCCGTGGGCTGCAATTTGCAGGAAAGCACGGTGAGTGTATTTTTGTAAGTGGTGATGACACATCTATTGTAGCGGAACAAACAAGGAAAATTCGGGCGGAAGCGGTTTTAAATGGCCGTGATCCTTATAAGGATATAAAAGTTATTTGCGCCTTTTCTTGTGTTGTTGGTGATACCAAGCACCAAGCTTACGAAAAGCATCAAGAAATTTTAAAACATCAAAACCTTGATGTTGCAGCGGCATCATATGCGATGTTTACTGGTCTTGATTTGTCAAAATATGAGCCAGAAACTAAAATCAAAGACCTAAAAACTGAATTATCAAAGACGCAAATCTTGCGTTTTGGTGATGCGAGCGTAGGAGAGGTGCTGGGTAATTGGCACGCAAACGGTGTCCGTCCTGAGCCGTTTATAGGCACTCCAGAGCAAATTTCTGATGCAATGAGCTACATGGCAAAGGCTGCTGATCTTGATGGATTTATGTTCACTCCAATGTCGCAACCATCTTCGACAATCGATTTTGTAAGTAAAGTACTCCCAATCATGCGAGGCAATCAGGTCAACACACCGAATTCCAAGATCCAATTGTTGCGTCAAAAATTAATGGGCTCGCTCTTACCCTATCTCGCAGAAAGCCATCCGGGCGCTAGCTATAGACACTTAAAGTCAAAAAATTTAAAATAAAGAAACTCGTGCAACTTGCAACGCCGCATCACGCGTTTTTCGCCATCCGTTTGGAGGGGTTCGCATTTAATATTAATCGGTGCCTAAAGCAATTCACGCGCGCTCTTGTAGTGGCCATCACCTTTGATGCCATTCGTTTAACACTAATACTTGGATATACCTTTGAGTTTTTTTTCGGTCACGTCAGTCCCAAAGCTCCGATGGAGTGCGCCAAAGGCATTCACCATAAAGCCGCCATTGGTATCAGTCGTGTTTCTCATCGCTGGCTTGGTGGTATTTGGCTTGGGAGAAGCATTATTGGTCACCGCAGGTGTCGGCGTGAGCCCCTGGACCATGTTCGCGGAAGGTGTGACCAATGTTACAGGTTTGAGCCTAGGATTAGCGACATTTGTAATCAGTGCAATCGTTTTAGTCTTGTGGATACCACTTAAGCAAACACCTGGTATGGGAACGATCCTCAACGCGATCATAATCGCGTTGGTGTTGGAATATGTGCTGCCCTTTTTACCAACATTTGAGACGTATGTTGCAAATGCTGTTCTGGCTTTGGTGGGTGTGTTGGTGACCGGATTTGGCGGAGCCATATATCTGGTTGCGAACTTAGGGCCAGGACCCAGAGATGGCCTCATGACCGGGCTTCAGTCGGTCACACATCAACCCATCGCGCTGGTGCGCATGTTTCTTGAGTTAACCGTTGTTGTGATCGGTTGGGCTTTGGGTGGCACGCTTGGTTTGGGTACGATTTTCTTTGCCTTGGGTATTGGACCAGCAGTAGCGATTGGGATTCAAATTCTACAACTTCGCAGTACCGCGCATTAGCATTTGTTGGAAATTCAGTGATTTTGATAGATCCGTCATTGTGACGCCTAAGACATCTCTATTTCTTTGCCAAACTCACAAAAATTATGCTGGCTCTGCTGTGATTAAAGCCTCGCCCGCTTCAGGGATGACGCTTTGTGCAGTCACTTCCTTGATTTTATTTAGCACGTTTCGACCGCGCGCCCGTCAGCTATAGGTATAATCAAGTCCAGCGAGGGGAGAGAAGGTGGTGTGGCCCCGTTTGGCAGACAAATGAAACGTTGAACTAGTATTGATCGGTGCAATCTCAACATGGTCCCACACCGCGCCGAGTAGAGGTTTCGTATATTTGTTATTCACGTTTGTAGCCCAGCCGATTGCGGGCAGTTTGATTACCCGCGCCAAGCTTATTATTAGGCAGAGAAAAAAACCGTCTTTTGTGTGTTGTAAGCCATTCGCTCGGGGTCAGTTATCTTCAAGAACGAGAGCGAGTACCGTGAACGATTACCAATAATACCTACTTTTGTCCCATCGGTTAAGGCTTAATTATAGGGTTGCGACGTGGACCTTTGGGTAGCTGGTGGCCTGTGCGCTCTGCGGCAGTGAAAAGTCTGTACCGTTGCACGTCGTTGGCTGCACCTGCGATTGTGAGACGATAAAGCCGGAGCTGCATGTTCGAAAAAAGCGTCCTGTGTCTGCACCGGTAAGATTGCCAAGCGACATGTGTTATTTTTTCCGATAAATCATCAATTTTGTTTTGCTGGCATTGATGCTTGTTTTAATAAAAACTGTTTTGATGTACTGATTGTTACGAGCTTGCCTATATCACAGCGCACTGGTTGATCGTTTAATAAGGTCAATTATGGCAGCGACAAGCGCGAATTTTATTTGCTTTTGACGGGAGATTAGCCACAAATTATAATACCGTCATTCCGGTAGTTAAATGATTTCCAAGTCTTACTTTCCTGTAAATTGGTTCAAACGATATAAAAGTGAAGGCTAAGGAAAACTGGTCTCGATCTGAGATAATCAGGCGTGTCCTGAAAGAACGATTGACTGCTGAAGGCTTCGAAACTGGTGAGTGGGTCGCATAAATGGCTTTAAATAATGAAACTTGAGCTTCTTAAATTGTTTCTCTGCAAATTAATATTAGGGTAATCATCGCGTTTGCATAGATAAAATATATCCGAATTTGTTTGAGCCAAGAGCCTGCAATAATTAACGCCACCATCTGTGAAGCATGCCGTCGTGAGCAGCGCGTTTAATGAGAAATCAAAGCCACGCCCCTGTCATATTCATAGGTGATGTGTACATAGTTGTGGGGTCATCTTAACGGTTCTCATCAATCCAGCGCGACATGGCAGTTTTGTCTCTGAAGCACTCGTGAGGGACAACGTTGCGCTTCATACGCGCAATACGTTCGGCAAATCCAACCTGTTTTGATGACGGGTAATTTGCAAATCGTCCTGTCAGGGGCTCAGGTTTGTTGTCATCAATCCAGCGCGACAAAGCATACCTGTCCTGCTCAATTTCCCGAGGCAAAACTGCTTTGTACGAGCTTGCGATTTGACGCGCATAGCTCAGCTGCTTTGCCGTTGCAGGTACTACATAGTAATCGTTCGATTGCAGGTGCTCACCTGTCTTAACACTATTTGTCATGACCAAAGCTCCATTATGTTGTCATTTACATATAGGAACATAAGGTGAACAAGTCAAGCGCTTGGCTCATCAATAGCTTTGAAGGTGTGCAGTCCAAAGGCTGCCAGCCGAATACTCCTTGTTACCTGTCATCAGTTATTGACTCATCACATCAATCTGAGAGGAATGAAGAAATATTAACAGAACCCAAAGGGGGGACTTTGCTGCGGTCGTGACCAAGGGCTGCTGTGCGAATAAAGCCATTTTTGGTAAAAGTATTGCTTATGGTTGCTTGTGAAAAATGGGCAAAGGCCTGACGGGATTTAATATGTTCAACAAACGGTCGTTTTAGAGCGCTGTGAAGGACCTTAGTCATTGCAAACGTACTTCTATCAATTTTTATCTGACTTTAGCCAATCAATCACCTCGTTTGCATTCCTATCTGGTGGGAATACTGGGTAGAAGGTTTTGATCACTGTTCCGTCGCGAATGATCATGGTGAGGCGTTTGAGCAGCTTCATCCCGTCAGCCTCGAACAAGGGGAGATTCATTGCTTTGCTAAATTCATGATCTGCATCGGACAAAATCGCAAAAGGAAGATGCATCCGGTCAGCAGCCTCAGCTTGGTATTTTGTGGACTGCGTTGAAAGCCCATAGAGTTGATCGACGCCAACGTTCTTCAAATTAGCGTAATGATCCCTAAATGCGCAAGATTGTGGAGTGCAGCCCCGCGCACCGGGTATTTCATCCCATCCATCAGGCAGTGGCGTATCTGGCTGACCTGTCATTGGATATACGTAAACTACGGTGGTGCCTGTCAGGGTGGAAAGATCGATCTTGAACCCGTCAGTTGCTGGCAATTTAACGTTCTTCAATTGAGCACCCGTCAGATGCGAAACGGCTCCGTCGTCTTTGGGTTGAGGAAGTTGTGACCAATTAACTTTATTTAAGTTTGTCATGACGTGCTCCAAAAATTTATTAGGCAAGATTGGTGTACTTTACCTAAAATCTCAATTTAAATTGATCTGACCGCTGTAAAGTTTGGCCACATGATTACTTGAGAGAGCTCTTTTGTCATGCTGACATCTAGCCACTAATGTCCGCGGGCAGGACTATGCATTTTTTTGTAAAAAGACAGACATCTTGGATGTTGTCCTTCTGACTTTAATGACCCAAAAAACTACCGCACTACTAAATCATGATGCTGTTGTTGTTACGGATGATAAGTCAGACAAATTTAAGGCTGTCTTTAAGACGGTCTTTAAAGAACATACGAGTTCCAACCCTGATGTGACTTTAGAATAGTTTAAATGTGTATTTATTTGAGGTAGGTTATTGAGATGATCAAGAAGGACTAGTTGAATACAGTTGGTCCGAAGGGGTATATCTAAACCACTTCATTTAGAGGCTGTCATAAATCAGTTTCTTCAAACAGAAAGTACAATATGCGCCCCACAGATTACCTCAGACAGACCGTTCAAAGTGAATGGGACGCTGCGACGGACCACCAATTTTGCAAAGAATTGGCAGACGGTTCTCTACCACTTGAAAAGATGAAATGGTATTTAATTCAAGATTACAAATTTGTCGACCAATTCGTGCGGCTTTTGGCAACGGCTATAGCCCACGCGCCAACACTTGCTGATGGCGTGCCCATGGCACAGTTTCTAGGTCTCGTAACCAGTACAGAAAATACCTACTTTTTACGTTGTTTTGATGCGCTGGATGTTTCAAAATTTGAACAGAACGTATCACCTGCCTTGAGGACCTGCGAATTTCAGGCGCTGATGGTAGAGGCACGGACGTCAGGTAGGTATGAACAAATGCTGGCTGTTCTTGTCGTCGCTGAGTGGAGCTATCTGACCTGGGCAGACCGTTACAAAGGATATGACACCAACCTACCATTCTGGTTTGCGGAATGGATTGATCTTCACACTGGGGAAGGATTTGAAGCGGTTGTCGCTCACTTGCGTCACCAGCTTGATGATATTTGGCCCAATTTAACCGAACAACAACAAGTCAACACTGCTACAATGTTTCAGAAGGCCGTTTATTGTGAGTGTGCATTCTTTGATGCCGCGATGGAGCTGCATTAATCAAAGCAGAGCTTAAACTCAAAGAAGTAAAGTAGCGCTTTGCCAGTTAACTGACATTTTAACCCCTAAATGTGGCTCTCAGCACGAATGGCTGCAATGGGACAGCAACGTAAAGTAGTGGTGAAAGTTAGCTAAGGTTGTTTGTGACAAATGCTGCATTGCGCATACTCCTACATGAAGGGTGGAAAGTGGAAATTTGCCGCACGCGCGAGTTTTTTGCATATCCGGAGTGGAAGTGGACATTTAGCTTTAAAAAAGTCGTTTGACCGCAGAGAATGGCTGCTTCAAGCATATTATAACAACCGTTGTGACGTGTACCAAACAGCGCAGGAAAGCAGATAACGTTGCACTTTAGTAGGGAAGCGGGGCATTGTGAAAAAGGGAATCATAAATTTTTGTGGGATTTCAAAACGTGGAACGTGACCCGGACCCACATGAAATGGTAATGACCTTATCTCAACGGCCTTACCCACGAGGGTGAAAAAGGCCCAAATAACTCAAGGAGGATCACATGATCCATACGATAAAAACGGCTGCGATTGGCGCGGCTTTGGCTCTCGGCATGGCGGGTTCCGCCGTCGCACAAGAGCTGACGTTCTTTACAATTGGTACAGGTGGTACTTCCTATACGTATTATCCAGTTGGTGGCGTCATTGCGAACGCGATTTCAAAACCTCCTGGTTCACGTGAGTGTGGTGATGGTGGTTCTTGTGGTGTTGACGGGTTGATCGCATCTGCTGTGTCATCGCGTGGTTCTGTGGACAACTTGAACGCGGTTAGTTCTGGCTTGCGCAACTCCGGTTTCGCACAATCGGATGTAGCATACTGGGCCTATACTGGTACTGGCACCATGGAAGGCAGTGCACCTGCGACTGAGCTGCGTACAATCGCCGCATTGTTTGAAGAGCACATTCACCTGGTGGCATTGGCCGACAGCGGCATCAATTCCGTGGCTGACCTTGCTGGTAAGCGCGTGTCTCTGGATGAACCAGGTTCAGGCACCTACGTCGACGCGAACTTGATCCTCGAGGCCAACGGGCTGTCCACCGATGATTTGACAGCTGAGGCCCTTAAAGGTGGCGCAGCGGCAGATGCCCTGCGCAACGGTCGCATTGATGCGTTTTTTGTAGTTGCCGGTTATCCGACTGGTACTTTGGTTGAACTAGCATCTGCGGCTGACATCAAGCTGGTGCCAATCGACGGTGCCGCTGCGGATGCGTTGACTGACGCTTATGGTTTCTTTGCGTCATCGGACATTCCTGCAAACACGTACGAAGGCGTTGATGCGGTCACCACGGTTGCCGTTGGTGCGCAATGGTACACGTCCGCGAACGAGGACGAAGAACTGATCTACAACATCACGGCCGCATTGTGGAATGACGAAACCCGCACATTGCTTGACGTTGGTCACGCCAAAGGCAGCACGATTACAACGGAAACGGCCCTGAGCGGGGTTGGTGTTCCTTTGCACCCCGGTGCCGAGCGTTTCTACCGCGAAGCAGGCCTGATCGAGTAACCAGCAGCTGATCTAATAACTCAGATCTCGGGCGCATTTGTGCCCGAGATTTTTTCATATAAAGACACGTTATAAACGGAATTTTCGCCATGGCCGCTGATCTTCAAGCTGACACCACAACTGCGTTGACCTCAGAACAGCTAGCCGAGATTGAGCGAGAATTTGATCCTGAAACAGCGTTTCGTCCCACAGGCAAAAAACTTGGCATTTTGATCGCTGGGATATTGGTCGCGATGTCGGTTTATCATTTTTACGCGTCAGGCTTTGGTTTAATTCGCGAACTTGTCCACCGTGGCATTCATTTGTCATTCGTCCTTGCTTTAGTCTTTTTGTTGTTTGGGCTGCGTAAGTCCAGCAATATGATCGCTCCCAAGGTTTGGTATAGGTTTGAAGGTGTGCCGCTGACTGATGTGGCGCTGGCTATACTGGCCGTGGCGGCAGCGATGTATTTGCCGCTTTTACCCCCCGAAGCATTGTCCCAAAGAGTTGGCAATCCCTCGCCCTCGGACATATTTATGGGCTCATGCCTATTGATCCTAACGCTTGAGGCAACTCGGCGCAGCATTGGTCCGACCCTACCGATTATTGGCCTCATGTTTATTGGCTTTGCGTATTTTGGACCATGGATGCCAGGTGCGCTTAAACATGGCGGGTCATCATGGCTTGGAATTATCAACCATCTTTACATGACCAATCAGGGAATTTATGGCATCGCGATCGGTGTGATGGCTAAGTATGTGTTTCTATTTATCCTATTTGGCGTTCTGGCGACGCGCATCGGTCTTGGGCAATTATTCATCGACATCGCTTTGGTGATTGCGGGGCGTTATTCTGGCGGTCCTGCGAAAGTTGCAATTTTTTCCAGTGCGTTTATGGGCACGATTTCAGGATCGTCCATCGCCAACACTGTAACGACGGGTGCATTAACAATTCCGGCGATGAAAAAAGTTGGATATCCAGCGCATTTTGCTGCCGCAGTTGAGGCGACGTCGTCGACTGGTGGGCAGATCACACCACCAATTTTGGGCGCTGCGGCGTTTATTATGGTCGAATATCTGGAAATTCCACTGCGCGATGTATTAGCCGCGGCGCTGTTTCCCGCCTTGCTGCACTATTTTGGTATTTTCATTATGGTCCATCTTGAGGCCAAAAAGCTGGGTTTGCGCGGTCTTCGCGCCGAAGAATTGCCCAAATTAGGCGTTGTACTGCGTGATCATTGGCTCAGCCTCATACCGCTGATTATCCTTGTTTATTTTATTCTGTCAGGGCGCACGCCTGATTTCGCCGCCGTTTACGGGATCATCGCCTGTGTGGTTGTTGGCTTTTTGAACCCCAACCGTCGCCTGACAATTCCAGACCTGTGGAATTCTCTCGCAGCGGGTGCGAAGAACACCTTGGCTGTCGGTGCCGCTGCGGCGACCGTTGGCGTTGTTGTAGGAGTTGTGACGCTAACTGGCGTTGGATTTCGTCTTGGCTACGTTGTCGTGCAAACCGCGACAGACATAGGCACGTTCTTTAGCACGCTGCCTGTGCTGGGTTACTTTACAGTTGGTCAATGGACGCTGTTCACGTCGTTGGTTCTAATCGCATTTTCGTGCATCATTATGGGTGCGGGCATCCCTACAACAGCAACTTATATAATTCTTGTTGCTGTGGCTGCCCCTGCGTTGGCGCAGTTACAAGTGGAACCTCTCGTTGCGCACTTCTTTGTCTTCTATTACGGGGTATTGGCGGATATCACACCTCCCGTTGCGCTTGCGGCCTACGCAGCGGCAGGAATTGCTGGGTCTAACCCTTTCAAGACGGGCAACACAGCGTTCCGGCTCGGCATCGCGAAAGCACTTGTGCCTTTCGTATTCGTTTATTCGCCAGCTTTATTACTGGTCGCGGACGGATTTACGTGGTGGTTGTTCTCGGTGACTCTGCTTGGCGCGATGCTCGGGATCGCATCACTTGGTGTGGCGTTCTCGGGCTACCTGTTCGCTTCGTTAGAAAAATGGGAAAGATGGTGGGTCGCCCTTGTTTCATTTTTGTTCATTGCCCCGGGCTTGGCAACGATGGCAGCTGGCCTTGTTTTAATACTACCAATTGTTATAATTCAGTTGCGGCGGGCAAAGCCCAAATGAAGCATGCTGAAGGGTATTGCCAAGTTATTGGCGTCAGATTGTGAAGCATTTGCAAAGGCAGGTTCATGCCACCATTTTAGTGGTGTACTCGGCCCAGAGGGAGTTGGCATCAAAGCGGGCGTGGCAATGTGAAGTTGCGGTGAGTTGATAGTGGCGGGGCTGAAAGATTAGGTTCATCTGGTCAAGCGTGGATAGAAATTTCTGAGCCTGCCGGTGGGATTTGAACTTGCCAAAGATCTTCTCTTACTTGCGGGTTGGCCTGTGCGACACTATAATTGTATTGCTAAAAGCCTTGTGCGCGCGGTGATCAGCGTCTGGGGTAAGTGTTTTAATTGGCTTGATATAGCTACGCAATTTGTCAGTTATGACGACCATGGGTTCGCTAAACTGTGCATCCAGTCTTTTGAAAAATCGTTTTGCAGCTTGCGCATTCATACGAGTTTGTACTGGAATATCCAAAACGACGCCATTCGTGTTGATTTCAAGAAACAGACAATGTTTCTTTACCACCGATCGTGATCACGACCACGTCCAGATGCCACGTGTCGTTCGGCCACGATTAATCCTAGTGGATGCAATCTGCGAAATGCTAACGAAGTTGCACCACAACCGAACTGCTTCCCGGCTGACAATCGCGCCCTGCGCAGCCAACAGGTCTTCAAGGTCTATCGTGCTTATTGCGAAGCGATGATAAGTCTAAATTGCATAAGCAAAGATTTCACGAGTGTTACTGAAATTCTTCAGGCCCTGCATGGTGGTCAGTATATGCATGATTTTTTCATCACTAAACCAGACAAGTAGAACAACTTAAAAAACGTAAAAGCACCTGAAGTGGCCGCTACCTAAACTGGCCGTTTGCACTCGTTTGAATATTCTGCGGCCAAGAGTGGGTTATTCTCGCTATCAACGCGCTTATACTGCGCTCACCAGCTTTGTGCTGCGCACTCCGCGCTTGTAAGGAAACAGTAACATGTGCTTTGCCGGTCTCCTCAGCAGCCTCCTTCAAGGTGTGTCCATGTGCAAGAAGACAGATAATTTCTGCTTCTTTTAAAGAAAAATTTGAGAATTTATTTAAAATGCTTTCCGTAGTGATACCACACCACAACCTCGTTATTTTTCCTACCAACAGACTGGGACCACCTGGATAGAAAAGTTGTCTTTTCAGAATAAGTTGTAGATCGCTGCCTTCAAGTTCGACGCGAACTGAATATTGATTATCCTTGTCGAGAGCACGACTTATGTCCTGCGTTGACAGCAATAAATCTTTAACAAACTGGATATCAATTAATTCTGGAAAATTTTCTGCTTCATCTAAAATAATTAGCCTTCCAGATTTAGGAGCGCAGATTAAAGCCGCACATGTCTGTCCTTCAGGCTGGTTCAGTTCAAAGGATAGTGGAGATATGCCAAACATTCCCAATTTTATTAGATCACGTAAGGCCATTAACCCTCTAATTTCGTGAGATCTTTCTGATGTTAACCCTACTCTTGCAGCGGTAGGACTATAATTAACGAATATATTCCCGCTCTCAGAGTCTCTGTAATGAGTTACGCTTATCACTTCGCCCGTGAGCGAAATATGAAAGTCTTGAAAGTATTGATTGTTTTGAAGTTTATGCACTACAGCTTCTAGGGTATCGAGTTCACTAAAAGCCTCTGACAATCCGAACCAATTTGCTGTCTTTCGGGCGCAAACTATCTCATTCATGGATACAGGAATTGATAACGGATTTATATTGTAAATATCGTAGAATGATTGAGAAACACTCTTAACGTTAAAGTCTCTATCAGTAACTATTGATGCGCTGGAAAGTCCAGATCTTTGTTGATTCATTGAAACCTCAACATTGACGTCATCTACAATCTTTGATGTGTACGATTTCCGAGTATTCGGCTCAGGATTTTTAAAACCCATGTTGTGCAGTGATTTTTTTTTGAGCTGTCTGATCGCATTATGCAAATTGAAACCCCAACTAATTAAATTCAGATTATAATACGTATTAATAATTTTATTTAATCATAAATAGCAAAGGCCTTTGAGCTTATTTAATCAAAAGCTTTATATAATCGTACGATATATCTATAAAAATAGTCCTAAAGATTTAGCAACAAATAAATGTGGCGTGGATGGTTGAATAAAGAAGGGCACTAAACTTCATACCCAAGACACATAAACAGCGTGAAAACAACAACGTTCAAAACTCAATTCAGAGGTTTCCAAGTATCACGTACGAGAACACCAAAAGCTATCGCCAGAATTACCAGACAAGCAGACCAGAACCCTGAACGCTTTAAGTCCGGGGTCACGCCCCCCTGTTGGTGCAATAGGGCCAGCACCTATGATACTAGACTCGATTGAGTTTGTAACATTGAACTCATTTGCGGTCGAAATGCCTTGGCTGTGTACATCCAACAAGTGGATTGTCGCCTTGGCTTCATAACTGTCAGCA
>JAPKAD010000067.1 GCA_028825445.1 Octadecabacter sp. | reverse complement strand
TTTTACACATCCTGACCGCATTAAAATGTAATACATCGCTCGATACGGGCTTTCACCTTGGGTATATTTCCCGAAAATCAAAGACGTTTGCTGCTCTAAGCGTCCAACAGGTCAGCGATGCGTTCTGGGATGACGGGGTCAGCAAGGTGCTGAGCTTGCTGTCTGTGGTGAATTTTGGGTCCGTTTGGCGCATTTTTTGCTCTTAATACTCTTTTAGAGCCTGTAGAGGGCTTACCTATCTCGCAGTTCAGGCCGGCATGCGAGCACTCACGCAAATACTTAGGCCCAAACCATGCTTATTGTCACAGCACCCAATTCTACGTGACCTTGTGGCTGAAAAGCTTGCGCTGGAATGGTCCCCCGTTCAAATATCGGGGTGGCTTAGCAGTGAATATGATACTGATACTTCGATGCAAATATCCCATGATACCATTTATAAGAGCCTGTTCATTCAGGCGCGTGGTGTTCTGAAGCGAGAACTGATCTCGCATCTGCGCAGTAACCGAACCATGCGCCGTGGGAAAACTAGGACCACGGCAGGGCAACCACGCGGTCAAATTATAGATGTCGTTTCGATATCGGAGCGCCCAGCTAAGGTTGAGGATCGCGCAGTGCCAGGACATTGGGAGGGCGACCTAATCTCTGGTCAGGGGAATACCCACATGGCAACCCTAGTTGAATGTGCTTCCCGGTTCGTGATGTTGGTCAAGATCGAGGGTAAAGATACTAACAGCGTTGTGGGAGCCATGAAGTGGCATATCTAGTCCCTGCCTGAAGGTATAATGTGCACCCTGACATGGGATCTCGGAACTGAAATGGCGCAGCACAAACAGATTACTCTCGCAACAAACATCGACATTTACTTCTGTGACCCACAAATCCCCCCTCTCATAGCTGCAAGCAGCAACTGCCGGGCAGCGCGTGGCAACGTGTTACAAACGAAAATACCAACCGTTTGCTTCACCAATACTTCCCGAAGAAAACCAACCTGGCTGTGCATTCTCAAGATGATCTGGATTTGGTTGCAATGCGCCTGAATACACGCCCACGAAAAACGCTTGATTTTAAAACTCTAGCCTATAAATAAACCGAGATGTTGCGTTGACCGATTGAATGCACCACTGGAAGCGACGTTGCAAACATCCTCTTGAGCGGCAGAATTGTCCCTTTAGTTTCACCACCGCATAGGTAAACTCTGTTGCGATCCGCTTGAAGTCTTGCATAATCCAAAGGCTTAGTCCGACGAATCTCCTTCAAAGAAACCTGAACTCTGAAGAATGTAGCTGATTGCCTTAGTGCCGTCCGTTGGGTCGCTTTTTTTGCTGCCGTTTGCTGCGTGATGCGCCAAGATCAGATAACTAGCCTGTATCATTGACACATTGTTTCGGTTTATTCTGTTGAACACAGCGTTTGCCATTAAGTACTGACATAACGCTATCGCACAGTTTTTTACACACCTCTAAAATATATTAATTTACCATTTTAAAATAATGAGTTATATTAAACACAAGTCTTAAAAATCCTCGTGCCGGTGGTTCGATTTCGCCCTAGGCACCATTTTAGTTTAGTAAATCAATTACTTAAATATTGCACAGTTTTTAGTTCCCGCGTCGCACAGTCATTGCACAGTTTTTTGTGCGTCCGCGAGCTGTTTGGCTGGGTGATTTGCTGTGTTGAACACAGTGTCTGGATTTACTGTTTTAACATAATATTTCAACACAATCATGCAACATAGAAACTGAACACAGTTTTTGACCACAGTGTTTGCGTGCATCGTCAAAAACACAGCGTTGTCTAACACTTTGGTTACGCACGGCTTGCTGGTAATAACTTTGGTTGGGTTCGATATGAAGGGCGGAATCCGGACTTTTGCTTCCCTGACGCATTGAGGTCAGCTCCACTGATGAAGCAGATCTTTGCTGTAAAGCCAGCCTGCATCGTCGGCCTGTTACTTTTCAGCTTTTCGTAGTGGACGCAAAAATTGGTGGAAGGTTGGCCAGGTATCAGATTTATTTGGGATACCAGTATTTTAACAAATCTCCATATTCGCAAGTCCACCATTGAGGCAATGAGCTTCATTCTGTATTATATACACTGAACCATAGGGTAGCCCATTACGTGTCATTTACGATCCGCCAATTAAGTTACTTTGTCGCTGTGGCTGAATATGGATCTATAAGCGCGGCTGCGCAGTCACTTTCGATTTCTCAAAGTACGGTTACCGAAGCGGTAAAGGAACTTGAGGCTGATTTGGGTGTGAAGCTGTTCGATCGTCATTCGCGTGGGTTACGAATTACCCATCGCGGTCATCAGTTCTTGCGACATGCAACCACGATTCTGTCGGACGTGTCAGGTGCGCGGCAAGCGTTCGCAGATGAGGAACACGTCACGCGGGGCAAACTGCATCTTGGCCTTACGTCGCTTGTAGCGGGCTATGTCATTTCGGACCTACTTGCCAAATATCGCCGTGCCAATCCGCAGGTGGAGGTCAGCGCGATCGAGGAATCTGGTGAGTACCTCGAGCATCTGCTGGTTGGTGGTGAGATGGATGTGGCAGTGATGATGACGTCGCGCGGTGCGGAGCGCTATGCGCTGCATTCCGAAACGCTAGATGTCTCGCCTTACCGTTTATGGATGCCCATGGGTCATCGGCTGTTGAATCAAGACAGCATCAGCTTGATTGACTTGCGCGACGAACCGTTAATTATGCTAAACATAGACGAAATGGAGGAAGAAACAGTCAAGCTGCTGTCGGTGTTTGGTTCACGCCCAAAGGTCGCGTTTCGTACTCGGTCTGTGGAGGCTGTGCGGTCTTTGGTGGCAACGGGTGCTGGTGTCGCTCTGTTGCCTGATCTTGTATATCGACCTTGGTCGCTGGAAGGGGATCGAATCGAGGCGCGAGATGTCTCTGGTGCGTTGCCTGTCGTGCAAGTTGGACTGGTTTGGCGCAAAGGATCTATTTTATCGGCGGCAGCCCGCGAGTTTGTGGAGGTTGCGCAGGCTCACCGCTCTTTTGGTAGAAGTTAAGGTTCAGTTGTAAAAAAACGGTATCGGAAAAACCGATATCATGTTTCTGTTAATTGTATTTGTTTGGATCAAAAAGTTACGTCACCTTGTTGTGAATACTGGGCTTGAAGCGGGCCCAAAACATCCACAAGGGGGATCACTAATGAAAAATATATTGAAATCCAGCGTAGCTATTTTGATGGGCCTTTCGTTTGCTGGCCAGACGATGGCACAAACCATGATTACAGAGATCGGTGAAGGCGAAGGCCAAGTCAATATCGTTGCATGGCCTGGCTACCTCGAACGTGGTGAGACGGCGGAGGCTTTTGACTGGATTACCAGTTTTGAGGAATCTACGAGTTGTATGGTCAACGTCAAAACTGCCAACACGAGTGATGAGATGGTTGCCTTGATGAACGAAGGAGGCTTTGACTTGGTCACAGCCTCCGGGGATGCGTCCTTGCGGATGGTTGCGGGCAAGCGCGTCCAGCCGATCAACATCGATCTAATCCCAAGCTGGTCAACCGTAGATGATCGCCTAAAAAACGCGCCTTGGCATTATGTTGAAGATATGCATTACGGTGTTCCATACATGTGGGGCCCCAACGTCTTGATGTATTCTACTGAAGTGTTCCCCGAAGCACCCACCAGCTGGGAAGTTGTGTTCAAAGCGATGGACTTGCCAGATGGAGAGCCAAACCAAGGCCGTGTGCAGGCCTACGATGGGCCGATCCACATAGCAGATGCTGCTAATTATCTAATGTTTCACAACCCTGAGCTCGGCATAATCTCTCCTTATGAGTTGAATGAAGACCAGTACGCAGCCGCCCTTGATTTACTACGTGAGCAGCGCAAAATAGTCAGCCGCTACTGGCATGATGCTTTTATCCAAATCGATGACTTCAAAAATGAAGGTATGGCTGCATCTGGAACATGGCCATTCCAAGTCGGTTTGTTGCAGGGCGATAATACACCCGTTGCATCCACGATTCCACAAGAAGGCGCGACAGGCTGGGCCGACTCCACGATGATGCACGCGGAGGCTGACAACCCTAACTGTAGCTACATGTGGATGGAGCACACGCTGTCTTCCAACCTTCAATCTGACCTGTCTGTTTGGTTTGGCGCAAACCCTGCCGTTCTGGCGGCCTGTACTGATGGCCGTGGCATGCAGACTGCTGAAGGCTGCACGGCAAACGGTCTGGATGATTTTGATCGTATAAAATTCTGGACAACGCCAGTTTCATCCTGCGAAAGCCAGGAAACTTGTGTGCCGTACTACCGTTGGGTGTCTGATTACATTGCCGTAATTGGTGGCCGCTAATCTTTGATACTTACCGCCTGCCGCCTCGCGAGGCGGCAGGCAACTTTTTGGAATATTTATGACATCTGCCATCCGCCTTTCCGGCGTCTCGCGCCACTATGGTGCAGTAAAAGCCGTCGATAACATTGACCTTGATATAGCAGAGGGTGAGTTTTTCGCGATGCTGGGTCCGTCAGGGTCTGGCAAAACTACCACCCTGCGCCTCATTGCCGGATTTGAACGACCCACAGTCGGTGAAATTCATATTTATGGCGAGGTCGCTCAAGGTATACCGCCGTACAAACGCCCCGTGAACACGGTGTTTCAAGACTATGCTTTATTCCCTCACTTAAACGTACGCGATAATGTTGCATACGGGTTAATGGTCGCAGGCGTTCCAAAATTTGCGCGCCACAGGTCAGCGAACGATGCCCTCGAAATGGTGGCGCTCGGAGCATACGGCAGTCGCAAGCCATCCGAACTATCTGGTGGTCAGCGCCAACGTGTCGCGCTTGCGCGCGCTTTGGTTAACAATCCCAAAGCGTTGCTGTTAGATGAACCTTTAGGCGCTCTCGATCTTAAATTACGCGAACAAATGCAAGAAGAACTAAAGGCTCTGCAACGCAGTCTGGGCATCACGTTTGTTTTTGTGACTCACGATCAAGGCGAAGCCCTGTCCATGGCCGACAGAGTGGCTGTTTTTAACGAAGGACGAATCGTGCAGATTGGAACCCCCGAAGACATCTATTACCGCCCCATAAGTCCTTTTGTAGCAGATTTTGTAGGTTCCTCTAATGTGTTACCACCAAAGCTCGTGGCGTCGTTATTAGGTCGGGAGGTTTACGGATCTTTACGGCCTGAAGCCGTCTATTTATCGGATCAAGGCCACGCAGCACTTATCACCAGTGTCAGTTTTTTGGGCGCAGCGACCCGTGTATCGATGGCTGTTAGCGATGTGGCAATGACGATGCTATTGCCCAAAGGGGCCACAATTCCCAAAGTGGACGATATTGTGCAGGTGAACTGGGAAGCCTCTGATTTACATTTGATGTTCGCACCATGAAAATGCAAAGCGCTATGTTAACAAGTATCTCTGACACGCTATGGCGCAAGCCAAACCTGTTGATTTTACTTTTGATCCTGCCACCAGCACTTTGGCTTGGCATCATTTATCTTGGGTCGCTGTTTGCCCTGTTGGCGCAAAGCTTCTTTTCGATTGATGAATTTTCTGGTGTCATACAATACGAATTGACCCTGAAAACCTATGGTGAGTTATTCCGCCCTTCGAATTTTGATATCATCATTCGCACCGTAGTTATGGCCACTGCAGTCACGATTGGGGCTGCGATAATTGGCTTTCCTGTTGCATATTTTGCGGCTCGATATGCCCAGGGCAAGTGGAAGCCTATCTTCTATCTCGGGGTGATGATGCCGCTGTGGTCAAGCTATTTAGTGAAGGTTTACTCGTGGAAATTAATTCTCGCTAAAGAGGGCATACTAAATTGGATATTTGAGTCCCTGCATTTAAGCTGGCTGTTAAATGCATATCTAGCGATCCCAGTTATTGGTGGATATTCCTTGTCCGTCAGTGCAACAGGAACGTTTTTGGTGTTCCTCTACGTTTGGCTGCCGTTCATGATTTTGCCTATGCAAGCGTCTCTCGAACGTGTCCCCCATACTATGCTTGAAGCTTCAGGTGATCTTGGTGCGCGTCCTTACCAAACTTTTCGCCACGTATTACTACCGCTGGCGTTACCAGGTGTGATTGCGGGATCGATCTTCACTTTTTCTTTAACTCTCGGGGATTATATCATTCCACAGATTGTCGGGTCCTCACGACGATTTATCGGGCAGGCTGTATATGCCTATCAGGGCACTGCTGGAAACATCCCGCTAGCCGCAGCCTTTGCGGTTGTGCCGATCATTCTGATGGCGTTCTATCTTTGGCTTGCTAAACGAAAAGGGGCCTTTGATGCACTCTGACCGCGCACCATTAGGCCTTAAAATCGCTGCGGGGCTTGGCCTTGCATTCATGCACCTCCCAATCTTACTAATCTTCGTCTATGCTTTCACAACAGAAGATAAATCGTACCAATGGCCGCCGCCCGGATTTACCCTAAAATGGTTCGCCGTTACATGGGAGCGCACAGACGTCTGGGAGGCTTTGGCCTTGTCCTTAAAAGTAGCAAGCATTTCAACTGTTATTGCTCTAATACTTGGAACCCTTTGTGCGGCTGCTGTCAGTCGTACAAAGTTCTTCGGGCGTGAAGCGATTTCGCTGTTGGTAATTCTGCCCATTGCCCTACCAGGTATAATCACAGGTATTTCCTTACGATCGGCTTTTAATCTAGCGGATATTCCGTTTAGCTTCTGGACGATTGTTTTGGGCCATGCGACTTTTTGTGTCGTGGTGGTTTATAACAATGCCGTGGCGCGGTTCCGCCGCGTATCCGGCAGCTTGGTTGAGGCATCAATGGACCTTGGCGCAAACAGTTTTCAGACGTTTCGTTATGTGATCTTACCTAATATTTCGACTGCACTTTTAGCGGGTGGCATGCTGGCATTTGCTTTGTCATTTGATGAAGTTATCGTCACTACCTTCACTGCTGGACAACAACAAACCCTGCCGATTTGGATGTTGGAGGAGTTGGTGCGGCCGCGCCAACGTCCTGTCACCAACGTGGTCGCCATGATTGTTGTTATCGTCACATTCCTGCCGATCCTCGGCGCATACTACCTGACCCGGGGCACAGACACTGTTGCCGGTCAGGGTAAATAACAAAAAGGAAGAGTTTGCTATGGAAACCAATATGCTTATTGGCGGTTCGTTTGAAACTGGCACTGAAACTGAAGAAAAAGTCTTGAACCCGCGTACAGGCGAAGTAATCATAACACTGCCGGAGGCGAGTGCTGGCCAGATTGATCGTGCCGTTGGCGCCGCGCGCCGCGCGTTTGCCGCATGGTCGCGCACCACGCCGTCCGAACGATCAGCCAAATTGCTTGCGATTGCGGATGCCGTAGAAGCCAACCTTGAAGATCTCGCCCAACTTGAGGCACTGAACTGTGGCAAGCCAATCAACGAGGTACGTAACGAAGAAGTCCCCGCAGTCGCAGATTGCTTTCGTTATTTTGCAGGAGCGGTGCGCAATATGCACACCTCAGCAGCGGGCGAATATATGGAAGGACATACGTCCATGGTGCGCCGCGATGCCATTGGTGTCGTTGCGTCTATCGCGCCGTGGAATTACCCAATGATGATGATGGCATGGAAGCTGGCCCCTGCGTTGGCGGGGGGCAACACAGTTGTTTTGAAGCCATCAGAGCAGACACCGTTGACTGCCATGGCACTAGCCAAAATTATGGCTGATATATTGCCCGAAGGTGTGGTAAATGTGGTAGTGGGGCAAGGTGCCAGCGTCGGCAACGCCCTGATCAGCCATCCGGACGTGGACATGGTATCAATCACGGGCGACGTGGCGACAGGCAAGAAAGTCCTTCAAGTGGCGTCCAAAACCATCAAGCGGACCCATCTAGAACTTGGCGGTAAAGCCCCTGTCATCGTCTTTGATGACGCTGACTTGGGACGTGTTGTTGATGGGCTGAAAGCCTTTGGTTTTTACAATGCAGGGCAGGATTGTACGGCCGCATGCCGTATCTACGCAGGTCCTAAAATCTATGAAAAACTGGTGGCTGAACTATCCTCCGCTGCCTCCGGTATCGTTTATAACAATGCTGATGACAGCCTTAACGAGATCCCACCATTGATTTCCATGCGCCAGCGCGACCGCGTGGCTAGCTTCGTAGAGCGCACCCGTGAACACAAACATATGGAGATCACGACTGGAGGAGGAGCGCCGGATGGGCTTGGATTTTATTACCAACCCACAGTCATTGCAGGAGCGTTGCAATCGGACGAGATTGTCCAGCGTGAAGTCTTTGGCCCGGTCGTGTCCGTCACGCGTTTTGTCGATACTGATCAAGCGGTCGAATGGGCTAACGATAGCGTTTACGGCCTTGCTTCGTCGATCTGGACCCAAGACGTGGGCCGTGCGATGGATGTGTCCGCGCGGATGCGTTATGGCTGCACATGGGTAAACACACACTTCATGCTGGTCAACGAAATGCCCCACGGTGGGATGAAGCAATCGGGTTATGGCAAGGATATGTCAATGTATGCGTTAGAAGATTACACAGCTGTACGCCATGTGATGATCGCGCACTGACGCTCTGATGGCTTGGCATTTTTGCGGTCGGCACCGGTCAATAAAGGGCAGTTTCAGGCAACTTTTTATTGGAACTACACGTTAAAATCTCAAAACCAATTGGTTGTTGAAATGGTAAGTTTGGGCTCTTCGCTGCATATGCACTAAGGCCAAGCTTTGTCCGTAAATCACGCAAGTTGAAACTTGTCAGCTATGAAGCTACCGCCAGCCAAAATGATTTTTGGTTAACACAGCAACTTTGCAAAGTTGAGCCATTGACCCACAGTTTGAAAATCTTCGTGTCGGTGGTTCGATTCCGCCCCTGGGCACCATTTAAGCTAAGTAAATTAATTACTTAACTATTGCACAGTTTTTAGTTCCCGCGTCGCACAGTCATTACACAGTTTTTTGTGTGTTCGCGTGCTGTTTTGCTGAGTAATTTACTATGTTAACACAGTATTTCAACAAAATCATACAACATATTAACTGAACACAGTTTTTGACCACAGTGTTTGCGTGCATCGTCAAAAACACAGCGTTGTTCGACACTGCGGTTGCGCATGGCTTGTTGGTAATGACTTTGGTTGAGTTTTCGTTGATTCGGCGCGTCAGACAGAACTAAGCGCGTAAAGTTAAGTTGTTGCGCAATGATTGCAGCCTTGCAGCGAAAGTCGGGTTGACGGGCCGCGCTGCGGCATGGCCGAGGGTGGGCGAACGGCTGCTTTGGGCCGACCCTGTTCAGGCTGGCAAGGTGTGCAATCACCGAGCCAGCCCTAACCGACACCTGAGCAGCATACCCAGGAATGGCTTTGACTTGGCTAACATGCAGTGTGCGGGTCGTGCAACTGCGCATAGAGAGCCGCTTGTGGATGGAAAAATCAGAAGACCAGTTAATGTCTGCTTCCGGGAAGCTGCAGCGCGGCATGCGATGGCCGGTCAAAGTCCGTAAAGGGCCGTGAGTGACGGACGCACCTTGTCAGACGTCAGCGGATGATGTGTCACACTTCTTATTTTACTATTTGTCTATGACGGGGCTTTGTTGCACAAATCACTTGCTGGTCGAGCTTGCCCTTACCCCAGACAGACTTAGCCTACTGGCTCAGTGATAGGTATGCCAAGAGCAGTATAACGATTGAGGACGGCGATACGGACCTGGATCTCTGCGACCTGCCTTTCGAAGTCCCTCGCCATGAGCAATTGGTCGAGTAGTTTTATACAATGCATCCACTGACCGGCAGTCGTTTGCTAGCAAACGATGAGAGGCTTCGTTTCGACGCGACTTCGGCGGTGGTATCCACTCCAGCGTCGCCACAGAGTGCGACCCAGGCATCGCTGCGCACTGACCGTTTCGTTTTGGGCAATGGCTCCCGCGCTTGTCCACTGCCTGGCAGTGTATGCCAGCATGCACGAGAGGGGGGCTTCCAAGGTTTGGTATTCTTGCGCGGTGGGATCACCGTATTAGCGTCTCTGGTGGCAATCGCTTAGTAGCATTTACACGTGTCATACGCCCCGTCTGCCGTAACACTACCGACGACCTGATCGGGAGGAATTTAGTTCAGGAGTTCAGGAGTTCGGGCAGCATGGGCGCATCACCTATATTGTTTGTCGTGACCTCCACGGCCCGAACTTCCAGTGTTTTCTCACCAAGCGTTGGCAGGTTACGTTCCAGATTGAAGGGCAATGGATACGCATCAGCACAGGCAAGCGTGACCTTGAAGAAGCCAAGGCAGTG
The DNA here is from genome assembly GCA_028825445.1 of Octadecabacter sp. Taxonomy (GTDB): domain Bacteria; phylum Pseudomonadota; class Alphaproteobacteria; order Rhodobacterales; family Rhodobacteraceae; genus Octadecabacter. The sequence goes on along the minus strand of JAPKAD010000067.1, from coordinate 52 downwards.
GCGCGTGAGCATTACCTTGATTACAAATTCCGTTCCAAACACGATCTGCCCA
>JAPKAD010000019.1 GCA_028825445.1 Octadecabacter sp. | reverse complement strand
CGGGATTGGTAAAAATTTTATCAGTCACACCGTACTCTACGAGGTTACCCAAATGAAAAAAGGCGGTTTTCTGGCTAACCCGAGCTGCCTGTTGCATAGAATGGGTGACAATAACTACGCTGTAAGATTGGCGCAATTCATCAATTAGTTCCTCGACTTGAGCTGTTGCAATTGGATCGAGAGCACTGCACGGTTCATCCATCAGTAAGATTTCAGGTGCTGTTGCAATGGCACGTGCAATACAAAGGCGTTGTTGTTGCCCACCGGACAATCCTGTTCCAGGAGCGTCAAGACGATCCTTGGCTTCGTCCCACAAAGCAGCTTTACGCAGGGACTTTTCGACAATTTCATCTAAATCATTTTTGTTACGCGCTAAACCATGAATTTTTGGGCCATAGGCGACGTTATCATAAATCGATTTTGGAAAAGGGTTAGGTTTTTGAAACACCATCCCAACCTTGGCGCGCAACTGTACAGGATCAACAGCAGGGTCATAAATATTTTCGCCATCAATATAAATATCACCCTTCACGCGGCAGATATCAATCGTGTCATTCATCCGGTTGAGACAACGTAAAAAAGTGGATTTACCACAACCGGATGGACCTATAAATGCAGTTACATTTTTGTCTTCAATCTGCACGCTCACATCTTTAATGGCCTGATTATCACCATAAAAAACCTGTACGCCTTTGGCAGAAATCTTAATATTAGTCATACGATGTGGTCCTTTTATCGCTACCAGCGACGTTCAAATTTCTTACGTAGGAAGATTGCCAACGCGTTCATTATAAGCAGAAAGATCAACAATGTTATAATTGCGCCAGATGCGCGTTCTACGAAGGCAGGATCACTGCGTTGTGTCCAATTGAACACCTGCACGGGCAATGCAGTGGATGCTTCACCGAACAAGCCTGCGTCTGTGGACCACGCAGCGGGGTATTCTTTAACGAAGGCGACCATACCAATTAACAGCAATGGGGCGGTTTCACCAAGCGCTTGCGCCAACCCAATTATTGTGCCGGTCAGGATGCCTGGTGCGGCGAGTGGTAGAACGTGGTGGAACACCGATTGCATCTTGGATGCGCCAACACCTAGGGCTGCGTCACGAATGCTCGGCGGGATTGATTTCAGTGATGCACGTGTTGAAATTATAATTGTGGGCAATGTCATTAAAGTCAACACAAGCCCGCCAACCAATGGTGACGATTGGTTCAGTTCTGCAAAATTGATAAAAATTGCTAGGCCTAGTATTCCATAAACAATCGATGGCACAGCAGCAAGATTAGCAATATTCACTTCTATTACATCTGTGATCCAGTTTTTATGCGCAAATTCTTCTAGATAAATCGAAGCAGCTACACCTATCGGTAGCGCCAAACACAGTACCACTGCCATCATGTACAGTGATCCTAAAATAGCCACGCCAAGGCCCGCTGCCTCAGGTCGGTTGTCAGACGCATCAGGATTAGTAAAAAACTCCCAGTTGAACCGTTTGACCAGCGCGCCTTGTGCCGCAAGCCGATCCGCTAAAACCAGTTGTGCTGGCGTTACGTTCTTGTCTAACAGTGCTGTTTGCGCAGTAACTCTCCCCTTATAATATCCATCGATACGCCCGTTGGTGAGTAGGTTCATCTGAAATGTTGTGCCCGCCGCGTCTGGGTTAGCAGTAATAAAATGACGGAAAGTCGCTCCAGCTTCGTCTGAAATCATTCCAAAGGCATCAGCCTCAGGTGTTTCTTGCATTAGATCATGTTCGATCAGGAAGGCTAGCAGGCTGGTTTCAATGATCTTGTTATAGGCTCCAGTTTTAAGCAGAGCTGTTTCAGCCACTTTAATCTCAGCCGCACTAATCGTGACTGGAAAGCTCAAATAGGTTTGGCGAAATGATGACGCACCATTACCGATGATCGAAATGAGCAAAATTACCAAAGCGAATATTGCAATACCAATGGCGGACAAACCATAAAGCCTGAATCGTTTTTCTGCCGCATTACGCTTTTTGGTGTGTGGGTCAGCTTGCAAAAGGGAGCCATGTTGTGAAATGCTCATTCGTACTGCTCCCGATATTTGCGAACTATGAACAGCGCCACAACGTTAAGACAAAGAGTGATGACAAAAAGTGTAAGACCCAGAGCGAAAGCAACCAACGTTTCCGGCGAAGCAAAGTCCGTATCACCCGTTAATTGGCTGACTATCTTCACAGTCACGGTGGTCATAGCTTCAAAAGGGTTTAACGACAGACGCGCAGCAGCCCCTGCTCCAAGCACGACAATCATTGTTTCACCAATCGCACGAGAAGCGGCCAGTAATACTGCACCGACGATACCAGGCAATGCGGCTGGCACAACGACTTTTCGGATGGTTTCCGATTTCGTCGCGCCAAGTCCAAGGGATCCATCACGCATCGATTGCGGTACTGCGTTGATAATATCATCTGACAGCGACGAAACGAATGGTATTAACATTATACCCATGACCAACCCTGCAGTCATCACTGATGAAGCGCTTTGGCCCAGACCCATTGGGGCGGCAAAGTAATCGCGCAATAATGGACCAACTGTCACTAGTGCGAAAAGTCCATAAACAATTGTTGGAATTCCAGCAAGAACTTCAATCATCGGTTTTGCAACTGAACGCATACGTGTTGATGCATACTCCGACAGATAGACTGCAGCAAATAGACCAACAGGAACCGCAAACAACAATGCAATAAAGCTGATGTAAAGCGTACCCCAGATCAATGGGATAATGCCCAAATCGGAACCACCACGAAAATTTGGAGACCATGTTGTCGAAAAGAAGAAATCGCGCCAATTATATTGACCGAAGAAACTATATGTCTCACTGACCATCGACAACACAATGCCAATGGTTGTCAAAATCGCAATTGTCGAGGCAAAAATTAGCAGAGCCATGATCCAGCGTTCAGACGCGTCCCGAGCTTGGAAATTACGGCTGATGCGTAATAATGACAGTAACAAGCCCATTATTGCTAGCCCAATCAGCGCAATGTAGGTGAACAGCGGATTGTAGGGTGCTAGGGCCAGATCATGACCAGCACCGATGCGCACAGCCAAAGCCCAAACCAGCATCATTGCAATGGGGGGTAACAGTGTTGATAGCGCGGTGTTAAGTCCGTGTTGATGCGGTAAAGCGTTTAGAACGCGAATGTCACCAGAAGCAACTACAAACGCACGACGACAAGCCAGAAAATAGCCCACGACCGCAAGACCGATGGTGGTTAAGAATGGAACGGTAAGAGGCAGCAAGTTTAGTCCAATCAGGCTTTGGGTTCAGCAGTGGAACCCTCTTTGACAAGTCTGCGGGGGCACAACACGCGCCCCCGCAAAATCGTAAGAATTACTGACCCATCAGCGTGACATTTGCTACCGCAGCTTGAGTGTCTTCCAATTCCGGATCAGACACTAGACCGTAAGCTGCTAGTGGTCCGTCTGGACCAGCGAGTTCGTCAGCTACAAAGAACGAAGCAAATTCTTTCAAGCCAGGAATCACTCCAACGTGTGCCGCTTTGATATAAAAATAAAGTGGGCGTGACACAGGATAGTCACCGTTTGAGATAGATTGCGTAGTTGGAACTACACCCGTCATGGTTGCCACTTGCAGTTTATCGGTGTTATTTTCATAGAATGACAATCCAAAAACACCAATACCATTTGAATCAGCTTCAATCCGTGCAAGAGTTTCAGTGTAATCTCCATCAATATCCACTGAAATGCCATCAGTTCGCACAGACATGCACGCGCCCTCAGCAGTATCTTCATCCATGCCAATGAGAGTCATTGCAGCCATTGCGCCAGTGTCTTCACAACCCTGTAAAAGTACTTTTTCTTCAAATACTTCACGGGTGCCATGTTTGGTACCTGGGATAAAAGCTACAATCATTTGCGAAGCTAAATCAGCATTGACCTGAGACCAATTAGTGTTTGGATTAACAGCCATTACACCGTCAATCGGTATTTCAGCAGCGAGTGCTGTGTACCAATCTGATGGCGTGAACGCGAAAGAATTGCCGTTTATGTCAGATGCAAATACAATGCCGTCATAGCCAATACGCACTTCAACTATGTCCTCAACACCGTTTTCGGCGCATGTCGCACGTTCGCTATTTTTAATGGCACGAGATGCATTCGCGATATCGATTGTGTTTTCACCAACACCTTCACAAAATCGCTTAAGGCCAGCGGATGATCCGCCAGATTCAACAACAGGCGTTGGAAAATCCGTATTTTCACCAAAAAATTCAGCGACAATGGCTGCGTATGGTAGAACTGTTGATGATCCAGCAATCTGGACGTTGTCACGAGCAACAACAACAGTTGCGGACAGTACGGTGATCGCAAGCGTTGAAACGGTCATTTTGAGAACAGTCATTAGTACCTCTAAATTTAACATCACTGACCTCTCGCGTATCGAGAGATCTTGAATGGGGTGCTAATCCAAGTTCAAAACATTTTTATGACAATTGTGTAAAAGAAATGTGACAGATACGAAAATATTTTAGCTTATTAAATAAACTAAATAAGCGGGCCATCCATAAGTGCTGGCAAAATAACCCTAAATTCAGTACCTTGACCCACCACACTGAAAATATGCAAGCGCCCACGATGACGATTGATAATGTGCTTTACAATCGCTAATCCGAGGCCGGTACCGCCAACTTCGCGGCTGCGGTGAGTGTCGATGCGATAAAATCGCTGAGTTAGTCTCGCAAGGTGGTGTGCTGCAATGCCTTCGCCCTGATCAATCACGCTGAGCCGTACACCTGATTGCAGCAAAACAGGTTCATATGTAGGCAAACTCAATTGTACTGTAACTTTACCCGTATGCACTCCATTTTTGGAGCCATATTTTATTGCATTTTCTACTAGATTCGCGATTACCTGCCACATCTGTTCACGATCCGCCAAAACATAAACCGCATCCATAGGATGATCTGATATCAATCCAACACCAGCATCATCCGCACGTGGTTTTATCGCCACGAGAACATCATTAATTAGCGCGCACAGATCTGTACGCATCGTGGGCTTAATGCGTTCCTGACCTTCAACACGATTCAGTGACATAAGGTCTTCAACCAAAGAGTGCATGCGCGCTGCTTCTTGCTTCATAATGCCCAGAAACCGTGTTTGGGCTGCGCGATCGTTGCTTGCAGAACCACGCAAGGTTTCTATAAATCCTAAAAGTGACGTCAGCGGTGTGCGTAATTCATGGCTAACATTAGCAACAAAATCACGCCGCATGTCGTTGGCATCTTCCACGACTGACATATCCTGAAATGACAACACGACTGTAACCCCATCTCTCAAAGTCACTGCGGTGACGGTCACAGTCCACGTCGTATCTCGCGCCCCGTCATTGCCCAAATATCGAACGATGCGCAGACTGGCATCCTTTAACGTCGCCTCAACTGCTTCGATAAGGGCCGGTTGGCGCAACGCAGTGATATACGGCAATCCGTCACAGTTCATCCCAATAAGGTGCTTGGCGGGAGCGTTTGTAACGCTGATCCGTTCTGTTTCATCAATCAGAATGAATGGATGCGGCAGAGCCATGATGAGTGTGCGAATGTCGGACATAGCTTAGGCTTTTTGACTCGCTGCAATTGCTTCAGATAGCTCAGCAATAAGCAATGCCGAATCTTCAAGTCCGACTGACACTCGAAAAAAGCCCTCGGACATTCCAAGTGCAGCTCGCTCTTCTTGTGTTAGTGCGCGGTGGGACGATGACGCCGGATGGCTCAGTGTCGTTCCTACATCGCCCAAGGTCGGTGCAAACGGTAAATCAGGTGCTGCGTTTGTTAACGCGTTAGCAGCTTTACGACCGCCTGCAACTTCAAACGACATCATATTTCCAGAGCGGTTACCGAGAACTTGTACGGCGCGATTATGGTCAGGATGGTCTGGAAGGCTTGGGTGTAGCACACGGGTGATACCAGGCAATCCAGCGAGGGCTACGGAAATTTTAATCGCCGTCGCCTCAGCCCTATCGTAGCGCAATTCAAACGACTGTAATCCACGTTCAGCGAGCCAGCAGTCAAACGGGCTGGGCGTCAGGCCCCAAGTCACATTGGCAATGTTTATCTTTTCCATAAGCTTAGCATCTTTGGCGGCAACGTAACCCAGCGTTGCATCCGAATGCCCCGCGAGTAATTTTGTTACGCTGTGTACTACAATATCAGCGCCGTGATCAAACGGTTGATAACCGCGTGGGGTGGTAAAAGTATTGTCAATCATTAACAGAATACCACTATCTTTGCAGATCTTTGAGATGCCAACCATATCTGCAATGCGGATCGTCGGGTTCGATACAACCTCGATTACAATCATTTTAGTGTTCGGCTGTATCGCAGCGGCGATAGCATTTGCATCTGTTGGGTCTGCTAGTGTAGTTTCAACTCCAAATTTTGGCAGATCGTCAGCCATCATGCGCAACGTGCGCCCGTAAAGCTGATCCGCGCCAATCACATGATCGCCTGACTGCAATACACCCAAAAATACTGCCCCAATTGCGGACATGCCCGATCCAGTGATGATGCCGCCAGAAATGCCCTCAAGACTGTCAATCTTTTGCGCTAACACGGATGCGTTTGGGTGACCTTCACGGGCATAAGTAAAACCCGACCCTTCATCGTATTGCGTGTCCAGCGCATCAGGATCTTGTGACGCATAAACGACTGATGGCTGCAACGGTGTCACCACAGGGCGAGATGTTGATGTAGGCCAAGAAGGGCGACGGACGAGCGACTTAGGTGCTGCATTCATGATGAAACCTCTTTTAGTCCAGCGCGGTATTGCGCAGCGTTTTGCTGATAATGTAGCGCTGAATTAGTTAAGCGTTGAACAGCTTCTGCGTCTAGGTTGCGCACTATTTTACCAATTCCCATGACTAGGGATCCGTCAGGGATAACCTTACCTTCAGTGATCAATGCCCCTGCCCCAATCAGACAATTTTCGCCAATCTTCGCACCGTTAAGGACCATCGCACCCATACCGATCAGTGTGTTATTCCCAATGGTGCAGCCGTGCAGCATCGCCTTATGGCCAATTGTGCAATTAGAACCTATGACTAGTGGGAAGCCAATATCAGTGTGCAGTACGGAGTTTTCTTGCACGTTGCTGCCAGTACCAATGGTGATACGTTCGTTGTCTCCACGCACGGTAACACCAAACCAGATTGATGCAGCTTGCATCACGCTAACCTTGCCGATCAGATGAGACCCTGGTGCGACCCAACTCATTGGATCAATGTCAGGTGAGATGCCGTTTAGTTCGTATAGCATAACTCTTAATCCTCATACTCTGTCTGCAACTGACGCACAAAATCATTAAGACTAATCTGACGTTCGCGACGTGCACGTTCTGCTATCAAAATTGACTTTAACTTAGCAGCACAAGCATTGGCATCATCATTTACCAATACATAGTCATATTCTGCCCAGTGGCTAACTTCGTCCAGCGATTTAGCCATACGATTTGCAATCACGTCTTCACTATCTTGTCCACGTGAACGCAAGCGCCCCTCAAGGACTGACATGGAGGGAGGCAGCAAAAAAATTGACACTACGTCGTTTCCGAGAGACGAGTTTCGAATCTGCTGACCACCTTGCCAGTCGATATCAAACAAAGTGTCCTCACCCGCGCTCATCGCCGCCTTTACTGGAGCTTTAGGAGAGCCATAAAGGTTGTCAAACACCTCAGCATGCTCGAGCAGTTCACTTTCGGCAGCCATATCATTAAACTCCTCCATACTTACGAAATGATAGTCGACGCCGTCAACTTCGCCTGTGCGCGGTGAGCGTGTTGTGGCGGACACGGAAAAATGGATCGACGAGTCCCAGTCGCGCAAAATTTTGGAATGAAACGATTTTCCTGCGCCTGATGGTGATGACAAAATGACAAGGAGGCCGCGTCTGTTCTTGTTTTGGCGATCCATAGCTTCACTCCACGTTTTGAACTTGTTCACGCATTTGGTCGATGACTGCCTTTAGCGCAAGTCCGATTTGGATCAGAGGCACATCTTGAGCCTTGGCGCACAGGGTGTTGGCTTCACGATTAAATTCCTGTGCCAAAAAATCAAGCTTTCGACCAACTGAACCACCATTTTCCAGTAAATCACGCGCCGCCGTAATGTGCGCGCCAAGGCGGTCAATTTCTTCGGTGATGTCTAACTTTACTGCGATAAAAGCTAATTCCTGGGCCACACGATCTGAATCCACACCAGTAACGTCGTCCATCACTCGCTTAAGGGCGGCAGCCATTTTTGACTTGGCAGTCCCAGTGCGAGCTTTGACGGCAACAACGGCTTGTGCTGTCAAAGCTGCAATCTGGTTGATTTGTGCGGAAAGAAGAACTTTAAGCGCTGCGCCCTCATTTTCACGCATAACTGTTAGCGCACCAAGTGCCACGTGCAAATCAACAATCAATGGCGGAAGAAAGTCTGTGTTATTTTCAACCTGAGCTGTCACTAATACACCGCGTTGCACTAATACATCCGCCACTGTGGGCTGACCAAACGTGATGCCCTTATTAGAAGCTCCAGACTGAATGCACTTAAACGCCTCAAGGATAATGTCCATACGTGCAGGATCAATTTGTAATGTGCTGTCAGTTTGAGCGAGGTTCAAACGCAAACCAATAGTGACATTACCACGGGCGACGTAATTTCCAACGCAGCCACGCACTGCCGCCTCAAGCCCAAGTTCAGCTTCTGGTAAGCGTAATTTCACATTGAGACCACGTCCGTTAACGCTGCGCACATCCCATGTCCAAGAAGTGACACCGTTTTTCGATGTGTCGTCACTTCCGTACTGACTTGCAAAGGCTGTCATGGATCGGATCACTACAAGGCTCCCATTGTGGTATGTTCAATTAAAGTCAAACTAGAATGTAGAGCAAGTGTACATGCCCAGCTTTAGGCAGGCATGCGCAACAGTCAAATAAGCCCTTAATCAATTTAAAATTTATACAAAAATTTTAAATTAAAGCTTATCAAATATAAACTGCTTAATTGATAACTGGCTGAAAATAACTAATGCCCAGATTAATAAAGCTGATATTTGGCCCATACAAGCTAAAATCAACCTGTATTTTTTAAGTTAAAAATGTGATCATTACCAGTCTGACAGCAATAAGAAAGATTAACTTTCCTGAGCATAAGTTACATTTAGTTACTTACAAATTTTGATCTAATTAAACACAACCTTTTGTTATAAGAAAATTTATTCTTAGTGCAGAGCTCAAAGTGAAACACCTATCAACGTTGCGGTTACCGACTTATCACAAATTTATGACATTGAAACACACTGACTGACCTTACGACTGATTTACTGCAATAAACCTGCACTAAAATATTAAATATATTTAAGTGGTAATTGGCCAGCACAAGTAAAAGGCCAGATAACGCTGAATAATTTAAAGGGTGATCATGGCTGCGTCATCCTAGTGTTGGGTGTTTAATCATGGGAGCGCAACGCGGAAGTATCGCATAATACTTTACGATCTAAATTGTACGTTAAACATAATCATGAACCAACTTTTCAATTGAGGACGCTAGCAAGTGGTAAGACCGCTTATCAACGTTAAAGAATGCATGTCATAACCAAAAAAAGGCACAAAGTAAAATTACCCTGCGCCTCATTTTGATTAATTCATAAGTCCAAAAACCTATTTGACACTATTAGTATTTATTTAAGACAGATTAATTCAACTGCGTTTTAGATCGCCGAGCAGACAATTCTTCACTGACCAAAAATGCCAGTTCAAGAGATTGTGATGCGTTTAAGCGTGGATCACAGGCTGTGTGATAACGATCAGAAAGATCTTCATCAGTAACGGCACGCACTCCACCTGTGCATTCCGTAACATCTGAACCTGTCATTTCAAAATGAACTCCACCTGGAATTGTGTTTTCGGCGTTATGCACACCGAAAAATTCATGCACTTCGCGCAACACGGATTCGAATGGCCGTGTTTTGTAACCTGAGGATGACTTGATCGTATTACCGTGCATCGGATCACAAATCCACGCAACTTTGGACCCTTCTTCTTCAACAGCCCTGATAAGACGCGGCAAATGCTCACCAACCGACCCTGCACCAAAGCGTGCGATCAGAGATAAACGGCCTGCTTCATTATCGGGATTCAATTTTGCCATCAACGCCTTCAGGTGGCCGGACGTCATTGTTGGACCACACTTCAGACCTATCGGATTTTGCACACCAGCACAGAATTCAACATGGGCGCCATCAGGTTGACGAGTGCGATCACCAATCCAAACCATATGGCCGGACCCAGCAAGCCATTTTCCAGAGGTTGAATCTAAACGTGTAAGAGCTTCCTCATACTCCAGCAACAATGCCTCATGAGAGGTATAAAATTCTACAGTTTCAAGCGCATGCGCTGCTTCTTCGCTCATGCCTGCAGCTTTCATGAAATCAAGCGTGTCACTAATCTGTTCAGCCATTGCACGGTATTTTTCAGCTTCGTTTCCAGCCGTAAAACCCAAGGTCCAAGCATGAACTTTGTGAATGTCTGCGTAACCCCCTGTCGAAAAGGCGCGCAATAAATTTAGTGTACCCGCTGCTTGCGTATAAGCTTGTAGCATTTTATCCGGATTGGGCATTCGCGATTTCAGCGTAAATTCTAGATCATTAATTATGTCACCACGGTAGCTAGGCAGTTCAACTCCATCAACAACTTCCGTTGGCGTAGAGCGTGGCTTGGCAAATTGCCCCGCCATACGACCAACTTTAATTACCGGAACCTTTGCACCGAATGTTAAAACAACAGCCATCTGTAACATTACTTTGAATGTGTCACGAATACCGTCCGCATTGAAAGCCGCAAAGCTTTCAGCGCAATCGCCGCCCTGCAATAAAAAAGCATCACCACGGCTGACATCTGCTAGATGGGATCTCAGGCGCCGCGCTTCGCCAGCAAAAACAAGGGGTGGATAAGTGCTCAACTTAGCTTCAACAACATTCAAGGCGGCAGATTCGGTATATTCCGGCATCTGTACCCGTGGCTTATTGCGCCAGTCTGATTTTTTCCATTCCGTCATGTTCTTGCTCCGAAGATTTAGCGCCCTTTTAATTAATAAGGGTTCGCGTTAGCTATATATTTAGGTCATATAACAATCCATTAGATAAGGTCCAATGCCAAAATGCATCTGTCTTTGCCATAGACGACGTCTAATTGGCTTGCTCGTTGCACAAAAAGGTGATGAGGCTAAGTTTGAAACATACGGATGTAGCTGTCATGCAACGCCATCATACTAATAACATTGACATCCCGCGCGCCGCGCCGCGCCGATTTATTTTTGTGCTTTTAAACAATTTTACCTTGTTATCATTTGCTGCTGCAATTGACTGTTTACGTTTGGCCAACCAGATGTCTGGCGAAAACCTGTATTCTTGGCGAACAGTTGGCGAAGGTGGTGAAACAAAAACCTGTTCCACTGGGACAATGTTCACGCTCGACGGAGATCTTGATGAATTGCACCGCGACGACACAGTTATTTTGTGTGGTGGACGCGATGTGCAAGCGGCCACTTCAAAACGTATTTTAAACTGGCTAAGACGAGAATCGCGACGCGGCATCATAATGGGCGGGCTATGCACAGCAGCGTTCTCACTTGCCAAAGCGGGGCTTCTGGACGGCAAACGCGCCACTATCCATTGGGAAAATCACGACAGCTTTGCAGAAGAATTTTTAGAAGTTGAGCTAACAAAGTCAGTTTTTGTTAAAGACGGTAATCGCTGGACCACTGCTGGCGGCACATCTTCGATTGATTTGTTTTTGCAAATAATCGCCGACCAACAAGGAGAAGAGTTGGCCAATGCCGTGGCTGATCAACAGATTTATTCCTCAATCCGCACCGACCAAGACACCCAACGATTGTCTATTCCAACACGGATTGGCGTACGCCACCCCAAGTTGTCGCGCGTAATTCAAGCGATGGAACTCAATATTGAAGAACCGATTAGCCCATCGATCCTCGCAAAGGACGTCGGCATGTCCACACGCCAGTTGGAACGGCTGTTTCGCCGCTACCTGAACCGAAGCCCAAAACGCTATTATATGGAACTGCGCCTACAAAAAGCGCGTAACCTGCTAATGCAGACGGATATGTCAGTAATCAATGTCGCACTGGCTTGCGGTTTTGCCTCACCGTCACATTTTTCAAAATGTTACCGTGCACATTATAACACAACCCCATACCGTGAAAGGGGCGCCCACGCCGCGCGCCTGTAAATTTGATCAACTGTCTGCAGTTCTGTAACCTTAACTTTTATAAATTTATAAAAAAGTGACAGTTTATAAATTTTTTTGGTTGGATTTTTTATGACAACTGAAGTGCCCATATGTTTCAACAGGTATAAAAAATACGCACTCCGAATAGTCTGCACTACTGCTAATTAATGTTTTTTACATCGAAATATGTATTATAAATATCACAAGTGGGATTATCAACATGAGCCATCCCCTCAGACTTATCAAGAGAATTGAAAAGCCTTCTCGATGTCTAAGCCAGCGCGCGTAGGCGCTCTATCAAACTTGATGTGTCCCAGCGATTTCCTCCCATGTTCTGTACGTCTTTGTAGAACTGATCTACCAGTGCAGTTACAGGCAATGCGGCGCCAATTTCGTTCGCCGTATCAAGGCAAATTCCAAGATCCTTGCGCATCAAATCTACTGCAAAGCCATGTTCAAATTCACCGTCAATCATCGTCTCATAACGGTTTTTCATTTGCCATGATCCGGCTGCGCCTTGGCTGATAACCTCAACAATCGCGCGCCCGTCAAGGCCTGCTTTCTCAGCAAAATGCAATGCCTCTGACAGGCCTTGAACCAGCCCAGCAATGGCGATCTGATTGCACATTTTGGTCATCTGTCCGGCGCCGCTGTCACCAATACGACGACAAACCAAGGCATAGGCATCAATTATTGGTTCAATACGCTTATAGACGTCTGCGTCACCACCACACATTACTGACAAAGCACCATTCACGGCACCCGCCTGTCCACCTGATATTGGCGCGTCAATAAATGAAAATCCCAATTTATTGGCAGTCACATAAAGTTCGCGCGTGACTTTCGCTGATACTGTAGTGTGATCTATAAACACAGCTTCTTTTGTCATAGCAGAAAATGCACCATCACTGCCGGTGCACACAGACCGTAAATCTTCATCATTACCAACGCAAGACACGACAAATTCGTTATCTTTAGCAGCGTCAGCAGGGGTCGCAGCCAACCTACAGCCGTGCTCTGCCACCCAAGCATTCGCCTTGATTGCCGTACGATTAAACACCGTCACATCATGGCCCGCTTTTGCCAAATGCCCTGCCATCGGGTAACCCATAATTCCTAAGCCTAAAAATGCCACTTTTGCCATCACGTCTCTCCCGCTTGCATCATCATTTGTGTTGCGAGATAGGTAACCAACCCCCGCGCCACGTCAACCTGTCGGAGGGACCAAGTCGAAGGAAGTTCTATGACACTCGTCTTCCGCTGGCTTGTCCGGCTCGCTTCAACGCTGATATTATTTGGTGTGGCAGTTCTTGCACTGACCTATTATTTTGCTTCGCGTTCCTTGCCAGATTATGAAGTTACGCTGCAGGTTTCTGGCATTTCAAACTCTGTAGAAATTGTTCGAGACAATGCCAATGTGCCACATATTTTCGGTGAAACCGACGAAGACGTATTTTTTGCACTTGGCATGGCTCACGCGCAAGACCGTCTGTGGCAGATGACTATGCTACGACGTACGGCACAAGGGCGGTTATCAGAACTTTTTGGGGCCCGCACACTGCCAATAGATACTCTGATCCGTCGCCTTGATCTTTACCCATTATCTCGAACCTCTGTGGTGGCGCTTGACGATCAAACCCAATCAGCATTAGCAGCTTATTCAGACGGGGTGAATGCATGGATTGGCCAAGTCAACGCAGGATCGCGCGGACGTGGCGCGCCAGAAATGTGGTTGTTCAACCATGCTATTGCTCCTTGGCAACCCGCGGATTCCGTGTCGATCATAAAACTTATGGCGTTGCAGTTAAGCAACCACCTCGAAGCAGAAGTCTTACGCGCCCGCACTTCATTGATCCTCAATAACGAAAATCGGTTGAATGATATTTTGCCTGAAGCGCCAGGCACAGGCCTTGCGGAACTGTCAAGTTATGCATCTCTTATTAATGATGTGCCAGCCTTTACACCTAACAACCGTATGGCATTTGATCCTCTATCCCCTGTAGTGCCGCGCGATCTTGCCGGTGCATCCAATTCGTGGGCAGCTGGCATAAGTCGATCTGCCACTGGATCAACGTTACTTGCCAATGATCCACATCTTGGCCTAACAGCCCCCTCGATCTGGTACCTTGCGCGTTTAGAACTTAAATCTGGCGGCGTCATCGGTGGCACAATTCCTGGGGTCCCAGTTGTTATGGTCGGTCGGTCTGCAGACCTTGGCTGGGGCATCACATCAAGTAACTTAGATGACCAAGATATTTATATTGAAGAGGTAAATCCGTCTGATGCCAACCAATACCGCCGTCCAAATGGCTGGGCCAATTTTGAAACTCGCGAAAGTATTGTGCGTATAAAAGATGAACCGTCAATTACACTACAACTACAATGGACAGTGAACGGACCTGTCTTGCCACCTGATCAATTCAACCTCGCAACAATCCGCCCACCAGGGCATGTGACAGCACTGGCCTGGACGGCGCTGTCCAGCCAAGACACTACTATACAAGCAGCGATGAAATTGATGCGGGCACGCAGTGTTGAAGCGGGGATTAAAGCGGCTGAAGATTATGTCGCTCCATCCCAAATGCTGACACTTACGGATCGCAATTCTGTCGGACTCAAACTCATCGGTCATGTACCCAACCGTCACTCAGATAATGTTACACAGGGGCGCATGCCGCATTACGGATATCTGTCACAGAATCGCTGGGACGGTCACCGCCCGTTTGACACTAACCCCGAATGGGTTGACCCAATTGGCGGCATTGTCGGCAATACCAACAACAAAATCACTGATTTACCTTTTCCAGCACATGTAAGTTTTACCTGGAGCGACAGTCAGCGAGTGAACCGGTGGCGTTTGTTAATGCAAGCTCGTGAAGTCCACACCCGCGACAGTTTCATCGAAGCACAAAGCGACACTGTCAGCTACACGGCGCGGTCCATCTTACCACTTATTGGTGCGGATCTGTGGTTCACCGGAGAAGCCGCAAGAGAAGGCTCAACGGAAAAGCTGCGCCAGGACGCTCTGGCGCTACTAGCAGAATGGAACGGCGAGATGAATGAACACCTGCCTGAACCTCTGATATATGTTGCATGGATGCGCGCCTTGCAAGATCGCCTGATGCGCGATGAATTGGGCCCCTTGGCACGTGAATACACCCATGTTGAACCGCTGTTTATTGAAAGGGTTTATCGCAACATTGATGGTGCTGAAATCTGGTGCGATGTGCTACAGTCCGCTCCTTTAGAAACCTGTACAGACATCGCGCGCTGGGCTTTGGACGACGCGCTAGTTTGGGTGACTCAAGCTTATGGTACGGACCTGCAAACCCTGCGCTGGGGCGATGCTCACGAAGCCAAACATGACCATCCAGTGCTCGGCTCTGCACCCGTATTGCGGTGGTTCGTCAATATTCGACATTCAACTTCCGGTGGCGACAACACGCTGATGCGTGGCCGTACTAATGGTGTTGGCAATGATCCGTTTCAGAATGTGCATGCTGCTACCTACCGTGGAGTGTATGATTTCGCTGATCCTGATAGTTCGGTTTTTATTATATCCACTGGCCAATCAGGGCATTTTCTGTCGCGCTATTACGATGATCTTGGAGATTTATGGCGGCGAGGTGAATACATACCAATGTCTCTCGATCCAGCACTGGCCCGTGGTGGTGCAGTAGGGATTACTGTGTTGGAAGCTGTGGAATAAGAAATTTGAATTTGGTACACTAATCATATACCAAAATCCCATGGAATTGCGTTTTTGGTAAGTTAATTTTAAAAACGTTGCGCTATCAAGGCTTCTGGAAATTGTTTTTCAAACTTGGCGGCTTGGGACGGCGACCAACGGACATAGATTTTCCAGCCTGTTTCTCTTTGTTCTGTTGCTTCTATCACGTTCTCGCGTCGCAGCCAACTTTGTGCGCCACCTTGTGACCAATCAAGCGCTAGGGTTTGTGTAAGTGTCGTGACTTTTAGCTTTTCGGTGATTTGGTCAAGCAGTGTATCAAGGCCTTGCCCCGTAATTGCCGAAATCCCAAAAACATTTTTGCCATCCTTATTAAGAGCTTGCAAGTAATCTGCATCATCAGTCTCGAGCAAATCTATTTTATTAAGGACCTCGATCATCGGTACGTCCGGGTTCACGTCAAGCTGGCGCAACGTATCGAGAACTGCTTTCTTTTGGTCTGCCGATTGTGGATGACTTATGTCACGCACGTGCAAAATCACGTCTGCCTCAAGAACTTCTTCTAATGTTGCGCGAAATGATGCAACCAATTGTGTCGGCAAATCTGAGATGAAACCTACAGTGTCAGACATGATGATCGCATCACCATTTGGCAGTTCGACCTTGCGCATTGTTGGGTCAAGAGTGGCAAAGAGCATATCTTGCACAAATACATTTGCACCAGTCAAACGGTTAAAAAGAGTCGATTTGCCAGCATTAGTGTAACCAACAAGTGCCACAATTGGGAATGGAACTTTTGCACGGGCTTTACGGTGCAATTCGCGGGTTTTAACGACCTTACTAAGTTGTTTTTTTAAATTGTTAAGCTGCAGGTCAATCGCGCGACGGTCAGCCTCCACTTGGGTTTCACCAGGGCCACCAACAAACCCAAGACCACCACGTTGGCGTTCAAGGTGCGTCCACGCACGTACAAGGCGTGTGCGTTGATATGATAGTGCAGCCATTTCTACCTGCAATACGCCTTCACGAGTGCGGGCGCGGTCACTAAAAATCTCCAGAATAAGACCGGTGCGATCCAACAACTTTACGCCCCATTCTTTTTCAAGATTGCGCTGTTGCACTGGGCTGACATGGCCATCAATCAACACTAGACCCGCCTCCACTTCTGCAAGCCAGTCTTTTATTTCTTGGATCTTGCCTTTACCAAACAGCATTCCAGGGTGCATTTTGGGTAGGCTGACGACCTGGCTGCCCACAACCTCAAGTTCGGGAAGCGCATGTGCAAGAGAAACACCTTCTTCTAGCGCAGACGCTGCGTGGCGACGCGAGTTGTCCGATTTAATTTCCGGATGCAAGACATAAGCGCGTGTAACAGAACGTTCATCACCCATTATCAGCTACTTTCCTCACCATCGTATAAACTAATCGGTTGTGATGGCATAATAGTGCTGATTGCAGATTTGTAGACTAGCTGACTTTGGCCATCGCGACGCAAAAGTACGCAAAAACTGTCAAACCATGTAACTATTCCCTGCAGTTTCACACCGTTAATCAGGAAAATCGTCACTGGAACTTTGGTTTTACGTACATGATTGAGAAATGCATCCTGAAGGCTTTGCTTATCTGAGGCCATAGTCCCCGTCCCTTTTCTTGTTATTGTGACCGTCACTGCGGCCAATATGTCAATACGGTTAATATTATGTCTTGGTATTTGTTAGAATTCTACCCCAAATACAAGGTCATGATCGAGACAATCCAAAAGAAGAATTATCTTCGCCAGAATTCAGGGTTTAAAAGCGCGATAATCGCTAAGGCTTCTAACCGCCCAAGGACCATCGCAAAGGCTAGAATGATCTTTGCTTTGTCAGGGATACCCGCATATGATATGGGAGATTCAGCAGCAATTTCTGCTAAAGGACCAGTTGTGGACAAGGCCGCAACAGCCAATACCATTGCGGTTTCAAATTGAACACCACAAAGTGAAAGTAATACCATCACAGCCGCAATCGAAATTGTGAATAACATAAAAAAAATCCACGCAATTTGCGCGCCTTGGCGTCTAATTTGACGCGCTACAGCACCTGCTCCACCCACAGAAGATGGAAGCACAAGTCTTTCAATTTCACGCTGCCCATGTTTCCAAAGCGCATAGACCCGCAACAGTTTTATGCCACCCGCAGTAGTCGCTACACCTCCACCAATCAGCGACAAACCTACCAGCATCAGCCCCGGTGTGCCGAGCCCTGACCAATCACGTGTCGCCTTCCAATCAGCTGATTCAAACCCAGTGGTCGTCAGAAAGCTGGTGATTGTAAATAACGCACCCCACAGTGCGCGCGCTGCGTTACCCAGTTCATTATTAGTCCCATCCTCAAAAGCAACAACACCGTGGCGCAGAAACAGGACCGCAACTAACACACCAATTAAAGACAACGCCAATTGGAATTCATTATCTTTATAAAGTGGGCTGACCTCTTGGCCAGACACTCCGCGTGAAAACGAAACGCGAGACAAGGCGAATATAAAAAACAATAAAATAACAAATTCACCTAAAAATCCTGCTGGCGAAAAGATAAGCCCACTCACAGGTGAAATGCCTGAAGTAGCCATGACTGACATCGCATGGCAAAGCGCCACAAATGACACTTCCCCTGACGCTGTGAGGCTGAGCCACAACAAGGCCGTCAGTGAAAAATACAGAGGGATGAATTTTGAGCCATAGCGAACCAAGCGTTTAGATGGGTCCGCTATGCGACCAACTTGTGCAAATGTTTTTTCGCTCGCTGATCCGCCACCTGTGGCACTGACCTCAAATCCACCAATATTGAGCGGTGCAAGAATGGAAATTGCAGACACCCAGATAAGCAAACCACCCAGCCACCCCATCAAGGCCCGCCACAAATGCACAGAGCGCGGCAATTGAAGTGGACTATCGTAAAGCGTCGCGCCAGTTGTAGTAATTGATGAAACTGATTCAAACCATGCTTCAAGAAAGCTCATACTTGGGACAGCTTCGTACATCGGCACAGCAAGCATTAATGGTAGCACCAGAAATGCGGCCAGAAGCGACACCAAATAACCTCGAGCAAGATGATTTTTATAATTGACTGTAGCAAGTCCAATAAACAATGTTAAAATTAAAAATAATAAGCCTGAATAAAAAAATGAACGCGCAACTGCGTGATTATCAATAGATAAAGCATGGATCGCTGGCACCATCATTGCCATTGCACCAATACCCATTAGTAGGATAAATAATGGGCGTTCTGAAAGGTTAGGCATGGTTTTGTGAGCAGATGTTCATCAGAAAAAATCGATGGACACTTGTAATAGTGCCTCAACTTCAGCGACTTGCGCGGCCATTGCAAAAATTGCTACTATATCACCATCTTCGATACGCAAATTACCGCGAGGTTTATGCATCTTGCCACTCTTCAGAACACCGCCCACCAAAACACCTTCGGGAAAATCAATATCGCGTAAAATTTTGCCAGCCATAGGGCTTGTTGTAAGAACCTGCGCCTCAATCACCTCTGCCTCTGCATCTCCAACTGAATAGACCGCCTTTACACGACCGTGCCGGATATGACGCAGAATCGAACTCACGGTTGTAGAGCGAGGATTAATATATGCATCAATATTGAGTGGTCCCATCAGTGGAACCAATGTTGGATCGTTAGTCAAACAAATTGCCATTGGACAGCCCATCCCCTTGGCGCGAACTGCTGCTAGCAGATTTGTCTTGTCATCATCCGTTACAACCAAAACCGCATCCGCATTGGCAATATTCGCCTCTTCTAGCAGAGCAGAGTCTAATCCATCTCCGTTTAACACAATCGTGCGTTCCAATTGATCGGCAGCTGCTTCTGCGATGTCGCGGTCACGTTCAATAACCCGCACACGAACGCGGTCTGTTCTGGCTTCAAGTCTACGTGCAACCGCTAGGCCGACGTTACCACCACCAATAATGACAACTCGTTCCAGCTTACTTTGAGTCTTACCGAAAATCTCAAGTGTGCGATTAATATCAGTATTCTCAGTCATGACATAACATTCATCACCCGGAAATATTTGATCGCCAGCAGAAGGCGCAAACAACGTTCCTCCCCGCCTAATACCAACAACAACAGCTTTCAGAGTTGAAAATAAATCACTAAGCTGACGAAGTGGAGTATTTATAACAGGACAGTCTTCTTCGATTTGAATGCCAAGTAATTGCGCGTGACCATCCAGAAAACTCTCAGTGTCGAATGAAGCTGGCGCTGCAAGGCGTTGTAAAGCAGCTTCTGCAACTTCCATTTCTGGTGAAATAACCACGTCAATCGGCAGGTGATCGCGACGATACAAATCCGAATAGATTGCATTAAGGTAACTTTGTCCACGTAGGCGCGCAATCTTACGTTGCACTGCAAAAACAGAATGAGCAACCTGACAGGTCACCATGTTAACCTCATCAGAATGGGTAGCCGCTATAATCATGTCTGCGTCAGCTGCTCCAGCGCGTTCAAGAATATCAGGATAACTGGCAAAGCCTTCTATGCCTTGCACGTCAAGCGTATCCGTTGCGCGACGTACAAGTTCTGGATTATTATCTACAACCGTAACGTCATTACGCTCAGAAGCTAAATGGCGAGCAATTTGCCAGCCAACCTGACCCGCTCCGCAAATTATGACCTTCATGGGAGTACCTTGAATGCTGATAGATTGGTTCTAGTGACAGAATCCAGTAGTCCGGTCAACCAAAGACGTGCACAGCGGACCTTCACACTTCATCCTCTTCCTCGACATGAGCTACGCGCGCACCTGCTTTATTGGATGTAACTACACCAAGCGTCTTAAGCTTGCGGTGCAGTGCTGATCGCTCCATACCAACAAAGTTCGCAGTGCGGCTAATATTGCCACCAAAACGGTTTATTTGGGTCAACAGATATTCACGTTCAAATAATTCACGCGCCTCACGAAGCGGTAATGTAGCAAGGCTTCCCGTCAATAACACACGCCCTTGATCCGCAGGACTGTCGGACTGTGTAGGAAGTTCCTTAGCCTCAATTGCCCCGGTTACATCACCCAATATGAGCACACGTTCCATCACGTTCTTAAGCTGACGCGCATTTCCGGGCCACGCCATTGTTTGCAAGAGCGCCACTGCGTCATTGCTTAAAGATCGTATGGTAAGCCCTTGAGAAATATTTAGTTCTTCAATAAAGTGTTCTGCCAGAAGAGGAATATCCTCACGTCGATCTTCAAGACTTGGTACTTGAATCGGCACTACGTTCAAGCGGTGATATAATTCTTGACGGAAAGTTTCCGCTGCAATTTCTACCTGTAAATCTTTGTTAGTGCTTGAAATAACTCTAACATCAACTTGTATTTTGTCAACACCACCAACTCGTTGGAATTTTTGGTCCACAAGCACACGAAGCAGCTTGGATTGAGTCCCAAGTGGCATATCTGCGACGCCGTCAAAATAGATCACACCACCATTGGCATCTTCCAATAAACCAGGTTCGGCGCCGCGCCCTTCAATCTCACGACCAAACAACACTTCTTCCATTCGATTAGGTTCTATCGACGCGCAGTTGACAGATACAAACGGCATATCTCCACGGTCAGAGTTAATGTGAATATAGCGAGCAGCCGTTTCTTTGCCAGAACCACTTTCCCCCTTCAACATGACACGTCCATTAGATTTAGAGACTTTTTCAAGCTGGCTAATAAGTGTGCGAAATGCAGCGCTCTCACCCAACATTTCTGTTGGCGTAGCATCTGTACGTTTTAATTCTAAGTTCTCACGGCGCAAACGGCTTGTTTCCATCGCACGGCGGATAACCACCATAAGTTGGTCAATATTAAAAGGTTTTTCAATAAAATCATAGGCACCCTGCTTGATCGCAGCGACTGCAATTTCAATATTGCCGTGGCCAGAAATTATCACAACAGGCATCTCTGGGTGATCACGTTTAACCTGCTTTAAAATATCAATACCGTCCATTTGACTGTCTTTTAGCCATATATCAAGAATCATCAGCGCAGGAACGGCTTTGTCAATTTGCGCCATACATTCGTCCGAAGTGCCAGCCAAACGTGTTGAAAACCCCTCGTCCTTAAGGATGTCGGATATCAATTCGCGAATGTCACGCTCGTCGTCAGTGATTAAAATATCGCCCATAGAATTACCTCATACAGTTAAGATTAGGGCAGCACTAAAGCCGCCTGAATTGGAATGTGGATGACAGCCATCGCGCCATATCGACCCTCCGGGTTGTCCGGACCTTTGAAAGATGGTGCGTCCAAAAGACCGAGCGTGCCACCATGCTCATCAATAATTTTTTTTACGATAGGTAATCCAAGACCAGTACCTTTTTCGCGTGTTGTTACGTAGGGCTCAAAAAGCTTGGCGCGATCTTCAGGTAGCCCAATACCATTATCCGAAATGGTAATTTTCGCCATATTACTGCTGGTGGATAACATGATCCGAATTTGTGGGATTATATACACTTCAGAATATTTTTCTTTATAACTTTCAATAGCTTCACCTGCGTTCTTAATCAAATTTGTAAGTGCTTGTGACATCATTGAAATATCAAGATCAGCCCAGATTTCTCTGACTTCTATTGTAGTTTCAAACGTCACACTTGGCTGTCCAGCTTCTTGCAAGGTCACAGCATCACGCAGAATTGCAGCTAGATCATAGATGCGCCTGTCCGGTTCTGGCATACGTGCAAATTTTGAAAATTCATCAACGATGCGTCGTAAGCCGTTAGTTTGACGCACAATTACATCCGTCAGATGTTCCAAATCTGCAACGTCGTCGCCAGCATGCACTCGAAACTTTCGCTTGATCCGTTCTGCAGACAATTGGATCGGGGTCAATGGATTCTTAATCTCGTGTGCGATACGACGCGCCACATCACCCCAAGCGGCCATACGCTGCGCCAACACTAAGTCTGTGACATCTTCAAAAGCAACAACAAAACCTTCAAGGGTACCATCTTCACGCAACCGATGCGACATGCGCACAAGCAGGCTTTCTTGTTGACCGCCACGCACAAGGTTCACTTGGCCTTGGGCGACGGATTTTCCGCCTATTGTGATCTCATTAAACATAGCCTCAAACTCGGGTACCGAAACCGATAGCGCTGTGCTTTGGCTCCCATCGACATCCAACAAGCGGTTTGCAGATTTATTTACAAACATTACGCAACCGCTCTCGTCTAGTCCAACAACGCCGGAAGGCACAGAGGACAAAACAGAATCAAAAAGCCTTCGGCGGTGTTCAATCTGACGGTTGTTGTCCAGAAGCTCTTCACGCTGGTTGCGCAGTTGCGAGGTCATTTGGTTGAAATAGCGCCCCAACTGTGCGATTTCATCCTCACCTATTTCTTCGCGCACTTGCACATTTAAATCACCTGCACCAACCCGCTGCGACGCTCCAACAAGCCGCCCAATTGGGCGTGCTAGTCGCTCGGCAAACCAAAGACCAACCCATACCGCAGCAAGAATCAGGATAAGTGCAAAACCAAGATAGATAAGTCCAAATTCAAACAACACCCGTCCACGTTCGTTTTCTAATTGTCCGTAAAGTGCGACAGTTTCTTGAGTTTCGTCAAGCAAGGCTAAAATCTGTCCATCAACGGAGCGCGATACATAAAGATACTTGTCACTAAACGCTTCCAGTGGAAGTAAGGCGCGAAATTCATTGTTGGCCCAGTCTTCAATGATCACCAAACCTGTAATACGAGCCTCTTGCATTTGTGCGGCGTTAGGTTGTTCGAAGTAAAATTCATAAGAACGATCCCCACGGGCCCAAATTTCAGCCTCACCGTCTAACACAAACGCTTCCGTCAGGCCACGTTCAATTTGGGGCTGCACGCGAGCTAAAGCCTGACGTACTTCGCCACGTTCCATAAAGAATGTCTGAAGTCGTTCAGTATTGAGGTATCCAGCTAAAGTGTTGGCATCGCGCACGACCTCTTGGCGGTGTTCTTCTTCATAGGCTTCGGCAGCAGAAAGTGAATTTCCTAAAACATCGCGCACTCGTTCAGAAAACCAACCCTCAAGTCCTATATTAATTGTTAAAACTGCAAAAACTGCGACAGCAACTGTAGGAATAAGCGCTAAAAGCGCAAAGACCCCAGTTAGCCGAAGGTGCAGACGTGAACCCGCAGACTTATTTCGCCGCGCCGCAATCATGTTAACAACACGCGAGAGCACAAGGGCTGCGATCATCAGAATATAGATGATATCAACCAGTAAAATTAGTCGAAGAGAGTCCGTTCTACCCGTTTGATCTAGCGGACGCAGGGCCGTAATTGTCAAAATAACGAAAAGTGGGCCAAGCAGAACAAGCACAACCGTAGTCCAATTTTGCACGCTGCGCTTTCGCCGCCAGCGGGAAAATGTAAACTTATTCTTGCCCAATTGGGATCGCTGCACGCGAAACGCCCCGCTTATCATGGACTTAGCCGTTGTGATCAAACAACGCCTCAGTCTTCACCTCATGGTGTGACCCAGCTTTAGCCCAAGTGTGGGGCCAAAGGGCCACGCTTATGTTGCGGTTTTACATCAATTTGCGTCGGCGTGTCACGTGTATATCAAGATCTGTGATCTTTTTTCTCAGAGTATTGCGATTAATGCCCAGGAGCTCTGCACATTTAGCTTGGTTTCCAGATGTTGCGTCTAGAGCGATTTCAATCAACGGCGCTTCAACTTCGCGTAATATCCGCTGATAAAGACCGATGGGTGGTAGTGTGCCACCGTGCAAATCAAAGTATCGCTTAAGATGCTGGGCTACTGATCCCGATAATTTATCTGAACTACCAGTCTGTAATGGTTCTATTGCAGGCTGAGACCCAAGCACCTGTTCTACCTCTGGGCGATGAATGTCCTCGTGTGATGAGGTCACAACCAGACGGCGTATAATATTTTCTAGTTGGCGGACATTCCCAGGCCATGTGTAGGCCCTTACTATATCGACTCCGCTGCTCGCAAGGCGACGCACAGGTGCTCCCTCACGTTCAGCTCGGGCAAGGAAGTGCTGTGCTAAAAGCGGGATATCATCAACCCGATCACGCAAGGGCGGAACAACCATTGTCACTCCAGCAAGACGATAATAGAGATCTTCGCGCACCCTCCCATCTTCCATTGCGATAATTAAATCAGTGCGTGACGTCGCAATAATTCGCGGGGCCGTGTCACCCATAGCGTCCATCATTCGTACAATGCGACTTTGTGTGCCAATCGAAAAGTCACCTACTTCATCAAATACAAGGCTTCCATTTTTGACACGCGACAACAGCAACTGCGGCCCGTCTATCCCTTCCAAATCATTCGCTGTAGCGGTGATGAACGGTAAAGATCTGCGATCTGAAAAATCGTGAATGGCACGCGCGATCAGACTTTTACCTGTGCCACTTTCACCCGTCACCAGCACAGACAGTCGCGTGTTCATAACCCGAGCGACCAGCCGATATAGAGTCTGCATAGCCGCTGTTCGCCCAACCAGAGGGAGATCGTCAGTTTCCTCATTGTTTTGACTGCTGGCCACAACGCGGGGTTTTACTTCTAATGCGCGAGCTGCTCGTTTCATAAGATCGGGCAAATCAAAAGGCTTTGGTAAATAATCATAAGCATCAGCTTCGGCAGCTTGAATTGCTGTCATGATAGTATTTTGGGCTGAAATCACAATGACTGGCAAACCGGGCCGTACCTTCGCGATTTTTGGCAGTAGTTCCAGTCCATTACCGTCGGGCATGATGACGTCCGAAATTACTAGGTCGCCCTTTCCTTCCTCTACCCAACGCATCAGAGTTATCAAAGATGACGTTGCATGGACTTTGCAGCCTGCCCGCGTAAATGCCTGTGTCAACACCGTACGGATTGTGCGGTCATCGTCAGCAACCAAAACAGTTCCATCCACTTATATGTCTCCTTTTAATTCAGCAGGCAGTGTAGGTAGCGAAAGGCGAAATATGGTACGTTCCGGAACAGAGTCTACCGATATCCACCCTCCCACATCAGCAATCAATTTACTCACAAGCGCGAGACCAAGGCCAGTTCCGTTGTCGCGGCCAGAGATAAAAGGTTCAAACACATCAGAAGCAATGTCGGGCGGCAAGCCCGGCCCATTATCAATAATTTCGATTTGCAATGGCAAATGCGCAGACGTGCCATCAGCGCGTTTCATGCGCAGAGAGGGTTCATAAAATGTGTGCAGCCGGATCGACCCGCCTGCTCCACCGGCCTCAGACGCATTTTTTAGAAGATTTAAAAGCACTTGTAGTAATTGATCTGCGTCCACATAGGCTAACGGTAACGATGGGTCGTAGTCTTCAATCATCATCATATGCGCGCCAAAGCCCACCGATGCAGATTGACGGGCGCGATCAAGTACGTCGTGAATGTTGACCGCATTGCGGTTGGGAGGTTGCAGATTTCCAAATTGTTCTACCTGCTCCAACAATTTCACAATTCGGCGAGATTCTTCGACTATTAGATCCGTCATTTCACAATCTTCAGACGACAGAGTCATCGATAAAAGCTGTGCTGCACCTGTTATTCCTGCAAGTGGGTTCTTGATTTCGTGTGCGAGCATTTCGGCCATCCCAATTGCTGATCGCGCGGCCCGAATCGATTTCGTCGACTGGTTTAGCCGCGTCGCCATTTCGCGTGGTTCCCAGATCATCAACATCTGATCACCTCCGTTCAAAAGTGGGGCAAACTGGATATTGCATTGTAATGGTGATCGCTCGCCACTGCTTACATCAACATCGTTGATAAAAAGTGCTGAACGGTTAGCGCTGGCCCGTAAATAAGCAGTTTCCAGAGGTGCGTCTATCATAACGGTGTCCCATAAAAGCGCTCCAACGAGGGATCTGCTAGAGAGATTTAAAAAAGACTCAGCGGCTGGATTGCTCTGGGCAATTGTATCGTCAGAGTTCAAAAGTAATGCAGGCACCGGTAAGGAATTCCAAAGCGCGTTCATGCGGCCTGCCCTGAAATACGACTTACCTTTAGTGGCATCGCTAATGCATCAGGTAAAAGTTTAAGAACTTTCTTTGGTTCGCATTCAGTAAGGACCGCCTTGCGCAGGATCGGTTCAGTCTCACATTGATCCATATACCAGCCCAAGTGTTTACGTGCTACTTTGCTTCCCATTTTAGTGCCATAAAATTTTAACATATTGTCGTAGTGCTCTGATACCAATTGAATAAACGCACTGGTCTGCGGGGGGGCTGGGGCAACATATCCATTTAGTTGCGCTGCTACGTCGCGCAACACCCATGGGCGGCCCTGTGCACCACGCCCAATCATCACACCGTCTGCACCCGACGCGTCCAGCGCTGTTTTAGCCGTTTTCGCATCAATGATATCACCATTCGCAATTACTGGAATTGACACTGCGTGCTTGACCTTCAGGATGGCATCCCAATTAGCGTGACCTTTGTAGAATTGGCACCGGGTACGGCCATGAATAACGATACGTGCGATCCCAGCATTTTCGGCCCTAACAGCTAATTGAGGGGCATTTAACAGAGCATCGTCCCAGCCAAGCCGCGTCTTTAAGGTGACTGGAATGTCAACCGCGCCAACCACCGCATCGATTAGTGTCAGCGCATGATCGAGATCGCGCATTAGCGCCGATCCAGAATATCCACTAGTCACTTTTTTAGCCGGACAGCCCATATTTATGTCTATCATCACAGCACCATTAGCCTCTACGAGGCGCGCGGCTTCTGCCATCCAATACGCCTCGCGTCCAGCAAGCTGCACAGCGGTATTGTACTGATCGAACCCTAGCTCCGCTTTTTCGTGTGCACCTGGTTTGGCCTGTACAATCTCTTGGCTTGCGATCATTTCGGATACAACCCAGCCTGCCCCAAACGATGCAACAAGCTGGCGAAACGGCAAATCTGTAATCCCAGCCAATGGAGCAAGTGCCACATGACTATTGGGATTTGGTAAAGTAATATTAGCTCTCATAAAATCTAATTAGCCTGAACAGGTTTGAACTTCAACGAAAGTAAGGTGAATTATCAGGCAAAATACACAAGATGCCTTATTTTTAGGCGACTATCTGTACGCACTTCCCTCCATGTGACGCTTTATGTAGAAGATTACTATCGAAAGGGCATTCCAGGATGAAAGATGTACCAACTGTTGCTGTCATAATTGTAGCCGCCGGACGCGGGCAACGCGCGGGTGGCGATGTGCCAAAACAATGGCGTAAAATTGCGGGAAAATTAGTATTACAGCACACCTTAGACATTTTTTCATCACACCCACGTGTAACAGAAATAGTTCTTGTAATCGCTGATGCTGACAAAAATTTTATTGAACAGCTGACGCTACCCAATCACGCAAGTATTGCAATTGGTGGGGCAGAGCGGTCGCTGTCTGTCTTATCGGGACTGAACGCTACCCAAGCTGACAGTGTTTTAATTCATGACGCTGCGCGCTGCTGTGTCTCCCCGGAGGTTATCGACCGAGTTCTGGACGCTTTGCAAACCGCACAAGCCGCAGCGCCAGCACTACCAGTAACTGATGCGCTTTGGACTGGTACCGATAATCATGTCACTGGTATGCAAGATCGTTCAGGGTTTTATCATGCCCAAACACCTCAAGGGTTTAAACTTACCCCAATCCGTACTGCTCACGCAGCCTACGGCATAGGTGCTGCAGACGACGTAGAAATCGCACATCGTGCTGGAATAGAAGTTTCGATTGTGCAGGGAGATGCACGCAATATCAAAATCACCACGCCCGCAGATTTTATGCGGGCAGAAAAACTGCTGGAGATACCAATGGATATTCGAACCGGTAACGGATTTGATGTTCACCGCTTTGAAGAGGGTGACCATGTTATGCTGTGCGGTATCAAAGTCCCGCACAGCCAAGGCCTACAGGGCCATTCAGATGCAGATGTTGGTATGCATACGGTGACAGATGCGATTTACGGTGCGCTATGTCGCGGTGATATCGGTCAGCACTTCCCCCCAAGTGATCCACACTGGAGAGGAGTGTCGAGCGATATTTTTCTAAGTCATGCCTGCAAGTTAGCCCGTGAAATGGGCTTTGGCATCAATCATATTGATTGCACTCTAATCTGCGAATTTCCTAAAATTGGCCCCTTATCAGTACCGATGCGGGTACGAATGGCGCAAATTATGGGAGTTGATATGGATCGCGTCAGCGTTAAGGCGACAACGTCTGAACGCCTTGGCTTTACTGGCCGCGGCGAAGGAATTGCAGCAATTGCTACGGTAACGCTTACAAAAGGGATGGCAACATGAGACAAGAGTGGGCAAAAATCACGGCTACGGTTTGTTACGTTGGTTATTTGAAACCCGCACCAGGGACATGGGGATCATTGGCGGCCCTTCCACTTGCTTGGCTACTTTACCAGATTGGCGGCATTTGGCTGTTCATTTTGGCGATTCCAGCGGCCTACATCAAAGGTTATATTGCGACAAAATGGATGACGGAGGGCGCAGCAAACCACGATCCGTCCGAGATTGTGATTGATGAGGTCGTTGGTCAATGGATCGCGCTTCTGCCGGTTATGGTAGGCGCATCTATTGCGAATGTACCATCCCTATCATTTTGGCCCGGATGGATAATGTCATTTATATTTTTCCGGCTTTTTGATATCATAAAAATTGGTCCAGTTGGTTGGGCCGATAACAAAGACAATGCCACTGGTGTGATGTTGGACGATGTAATCGCAGGAGCGTTTGCTGCGGTCTGCGTTATTGGAATTGCAGGGCTATGGCACTGGAGTGGATCGTGACGCTGGCAGCACAGGTTGTTGCAGCAGCAATAGCAAAAGGTGTGAAAATTACAACCGCTGAAAGCTGCACAGGTGGTTTAGTATCTGCCGCTCTTACGGATATTGCGGGAAGCTCTGTTATGTTTGAATGTGGGTTTGTAACTTATTCAAACGCGGCAAAAGTAGCTATGGTCCAGGTCGACCCTGCCACTTTGGAAGCATTTGGTGCAGTCAGTGAACAGGTCGCCAAACAAATGGCGCGCGGAGCGCGACGGTGCGCAACAGCCGATATCTCTGTGTCCATAACGGGTATTGCAGGGCCTGGTGGATCAGATCACAAGCCCGAAGGTCGTGTTTGTTTTGGGCTCGACATTCGCGGTGACGTACAGACAGTCACGCACGAATTCGGCTCCTTGGGACGCTCACAGGTTCGGGCTTGCAGCGTGCAAACCGCACTAACAATGCTGCAAGGGGCGCTTGTTTCATTTTAGCATTTTTATTAGGCACAATAGCTATTATTCGCACTCATATTAAGCAATATAATAATGCCTGCTATTTGTGCAATAATTAGACCAAATGCCTCTTTTCATGGCGTTACAGTTGAGCTCTGTGGTCATCCGAAAGTACACAACAAGGAAAAGTAATATGAACGGAGCGGACACCGCTTGGATTATTGTCGCAACCGCACTCGTGTTGTTAATGACCCTACCTGGGTTGGCCCTTTTTTACGGTGGCCTTGTGAGAGCACGAAATGTGCTCAGCGTTTTTATGCAATGTTTTGGGATAGCATGCTTGATGTCTATTCTCTGGTTGGCGGTAGGGTATTCAATCGCGTTTGGCGATGCTAATGCTTATTGGGGGGGACTAAACAAAGCCTTTCTGATTGGCATAACCGAAAACACTTTGTCGGGTAATATACCAGAAGTACTGTTTTTTGCGTTCCAAATGACATTTGCGATCATCACCCCCGCACTAATTGTAGGCGCGTACGTTGAACGCATAGGGTTTGGATTTGTAATGACGTTTTCAGGCTTGTGGATGTTGTTGTGTTACGCGCCTGTGGCCCATTGGGTGTGGGGCGGTGGTTTGCTTGCAGGTGAAGAATGGTCAATGTTTGAAAATGGTGTCAACGATTTTGCAGGTGGTATTGTTGTACATCAAACCGCAGGATTGGCAGCATTAGTTGTAGCGTTTTTTCTTGGCCCAAGGCGAGACAAGTCAAAACCACCACACAATCCTGGCATGGTGATGATCGGTGCAGCGATGCTGTGGGTCGGGTGGTTTGGATTTAATGGTGGGTCAGAATTGGCCGCCAACGGTTCAGCTGCCATGGCGATAACTGTAACACACATATCAGCTGCTGCAGCGTCCCTTTCTTGGGCTTTGTGGGAACGCATTCGTTTTGGTAAATCTTCGCTGGTTGGCTTAGTTACTGGGACAATAGCAGGTTTAGCTTCTATTACGCCAGCGTCAGGTTCTGTCAGCCCTATCGAAGCGCTATTGATTGGCGCCATCGCAGGTATCATGTGCCAAGAGTTGTGCCATGTCGTCAAAAGAACCCTGAACATTGATGATACTCTGGATGTCTTTGCGGTGCATGGTGTTGGAGGAATGTTTGGTATAGTGATGCTTGCTGTCTTTGGTCATGCTGGCTGGACCGAACAATTGGGCGGCCTTGCAGTCGTTGGGCTTTGGACTGTTGTAGTAACAATAGTCATAGTGCTGATCGTCAGGGTGATCTTTCCAATCCGTGTCAGCGAAGAAGACGAACACACAGGTCTCGATCTAGCATCACACGGCGAACGTGCCTACGATATGTCAAGCTAGGTTTTTAAGTACTTTAAAAGCAAGACGAGCGCCAAGTATAGATCTTGGCGCTTGTTTTATTTGCATAAATCTAATCGATGAAAAACGCATATTTACGATGATAAGTCATGCGCTAAAGTTAAATGTTCTACTTCATTCACATCACCAAACTACAAAAGGTCACCACCTTTTTCAGTACTTTTCATAAAGATGGATCTACTGTTCAGGTATTGCCAAATCTTTCCCTTTTGAAGGGTTGAAACAAACTTACTTGAAGTTTTAAGCATGCCGTAATCAGTTGCAGCTTATCTCGCGCCATCATCGCTTTGAAGAACTTAATTAATAAAAAAAGTGTGCCATCTCAGAGTTGATTGTTAAAGCATTATCTAAAATTCTTATAACCAGAAGATGGTGAATAAACTTCCCTTTAAGCCAAAATATCAGTGTGGGTTGATTGCGCCTACCCATTCAACGCGTGTGTACACAAGCTGCTATAGTTTCAATTAAAGTTGAATTTAATATTATCACTGATACCTTTGAAGAAATCAATTTATGGCTACCATAGTGTGAGACGTATTATTCATGCAGGTTAATTTAAAAGTCTATTTTCTCCTCAATTGTTAACGGCAGACGTGTCACCGAGACCTTTATGTTTCATCAAAAGAACTGTTACCACACTGGTCGATCACACATGTTAACTTTGGCCGATTACGCAGCCAAAACATAATAGTTGGATGCCATGCCGGCGATAAGGGTTTAATTGCGATGATTAACTAAGCCCTTTGACCAGCGACAAATCTCACTATATTTTATAATTTTTTGATTAAAGGGCATTCATCAAAATCACCACAGCACTCATTTCTCCAAAGGTTGGATGTGGCCATTAAAAACAAATCTTGATGACGAATACGCTTCAGCCAAAGTTTGACACATGTTGCTACCCCTCCCCCCAGTGTGCAAAGCCCTCAGGAACATTTTAAAATGAGCAGTTTCAGTTTCTGCCAAGGCGGGCAAAACTGAAATGATAACCGCTGCAACCTAGCTGATATGGCCGAAATGCGTGCTGTCTAAAACAAGTGCAACAAAATTCTGTCTATTTTCATTTTTCGGCATATAAAAAAACTTGGCCAGAACATTTGAGTGTATCGTCTGGCAGAGACTATGTAGACGACTTACTCTTGCCCACATCTTAAATGTGATTTAGAGTTATTCCTTATAGAAGCCCCGCAAGAGATCGATTAAAAAATAGTTCAATCTAACGGTTACAGCGCCATTACCTCTACGTAACCCGCATCAATTATCTGTTAGGTGTTATAAAAAACTCTAACTGGAAAAAATAAGTTAATATGGGGGCACTCTGCCAAAATCATTACCCCGATGAATTACTAACTATAAAGCACTGCTGCGCGCCGTTCAAACGCGCGCACAATGGTAAGCATCGCTTGGTTGAAAAACACGCCAGCCGCACCTTGTAGTAGGCGGTTACGAAATTCGAAATCAACTTCGAAATGTACATCACACCCGCCATCGGCCTCTGTAAATATCCATTTGCTCTCAAGATATTTGAAAGGTCCGTCGATATAAACTGTCTCAATCTTACGCTCAGCAGGCCACAACAAAACACGACTTCCAAACTTTTCACGAAATACTTTAAAACTTACGATAAGATCAGCCATCATCACCGAATGATCACCCATATCAACCACGGATTTTACCCGCGCGGCGGATGTCCACGGTAAAAATTTGGGGTAATTTGCCACATCGGCTACTAGATCATACATCTGATCAGTGCTGTATGGCAGGCGTTTGGTTTCAAAATGGGCTGGCATATGGAGCTTTCTGTCGTGACAATACTAAACCATGTCGTATGAATTAC
This sequence comes from Octadecabacter sp., assembly GCA_028825445.1. GTDB lineage: Bacteria > Pseudomonadota > Alphaproteobacteria > Rhodobacterales > Rhodobacteraceae > Octadecabacter. The sequence goes on along the minus strand of JAPKAD010000019.1, from coordinate 7,482 downwards.
ACAGAACATCAAGCATTTGGCACAAGGTTCGGACTTAATGACGCAAGCAACACCACAAACACCATCACAGCCTAACTATGTTATTGACGAAATGATCTCTGCGAAATCTATCGCTGCACGAATTGAAGACCTCGCCAAAACTATTCAATTCGAATTTCAGGACACCAACAAGTTGATCGTTGTCGGATTGTTGCGCGGATCATTCGTATTTATCGCTGATTTGGTTCGCGAATTAGATTTACCCGTTGAGGTCGATTTTCTTGAAGCGTCCAGTTACGGTAACGGTATGGAATCCAGTCGAGAAGTTCGAATTCTAAAAGACCTGCGTGGCCAAATTGAAGGGCGCGATGTGTTAATTGTTGAGGACATAGTGGACACCGGACACACGCTGCATCAGGTGATTGATATGCTAAACACGCGCAAACCCTCTAAGCTAAAATCAATTGCTCTACTCGACAAACCGACACGGCGCGAGGTGGACATGAAGGCTGATTGGACGGGGTTCGTCATACCCGACGAATTCGTTGTTGGATATGGGATTGATTACGCTCAACGAAATCGAAACCTACCTTACATAGGAAAAGTACGGTTCACTTAAAAAATAAGTTTTTTATGCGCCTGTGTTTTTGGTCTGGACTAAATCTACATAAAATAGTCTGGTAAAATTTATGTTTTTTATTGTATATTAAAGATACAATATAATGCGTCGATTAGCTTACGCGGTGACAAGTATAAAACTCTGTATAAGAAATTTTCGTTAATTTTTATTTTACTAATATTTTAGCAGATATCGTTGAGGATATTAGAAGGTATAGTGAAGAATAACTAATCGACACAATACAAGTGAAAGCATTAATAAATTATATATTTTTTATGATCTGGTAACAACTACAAGGTTTGCCCAACTATAATAGATAGACACGCAGTAGACTTGATCGCCAGCCTACATACTCTGCCCTCTGACGCGGTACTATCAAACGCCCATCGAGTTGAATTTACTCCCAACATCCGTAGCTTTAAAAGAAGCTGGAAACTCTTTTATGCAGGCTATGACTGGTTCGCAAACGATGTTCCCTCACTAAGGGTAGAGAGAATATTTTGATCAAACCCTTGGGTCACAAAGTCTATAAACATACCAAGAATAGCACTTTGAGCAGCTCAAAAAATATGATATTAGGTAAGCCTAATCCATCGGAAGCGGGCAGAATTTTTATATTTAATTATGTGGTATAAGTTGAAGTGGGGGCTCACAGCACCCACTGCCTCGTCACAAAATTCATGCTGAATTTAAGCACTGCCGGCGGTAGAGTAGTCAGATGGATTTTGCATGTTTAATATTTAATCAATGTTGATCACTGTTCAATCAAAGAGTTTGTGCAGGAGCTAAATTAAAACTCTGTAACAAAAACCTTCTTAAGCACCAATTTTCTCAACCCGTGCGGCCCGCAAACGCGCAAAATCATCTCCAGCGTGGTAACTTGATCGCGTCAATGGTGAGGCCGAAACCATTAAGAAACCTTTGTTAAAGGCGGTTTTTTCGTAAGTCGCAAATTCGTCTGGAGTCACGAAACGATCCACCTTGTGGTGCTTTGGTGTAGGTTGCAAATACTGACCAATAGTCAGAAAGTCGATATCAGCGGCGCGCATATCGTCCATTACTTGTGTAACGGATTGTTTATTCTCCCCCAAGCCGACCATGATGCCGGACTTAGTGAACATCGTTGGGTCAAGCTCTTTAACGCGCTGCAAAAGACGCAAAGAATGAAAATACCGTGCACCAGGACGTACTTCAGCGTAAAGACCTGGTACGGTTTCAAGGTTATGGTTGAATACGTCGGGTCTTGCTTCCACTACGATTTCGAGAACTTTTGGATCACAACGAATAAAGTCGGGCGTCAAAATTTCAATCGTAGTTTTAGGGGCCTGCTTGCGAATCGCACGAATGGTTTGCGCAAAATGTTCAGCACCACCGTCCTGAACATCATCACGATCTACGGATGTAATTACAACATGGTTTAGACCGAGCTTTTTTACCGCGTCAGCTACGCGGCCCGGTTCAAACACGTCCAAACTTTCTGGTGGCTTTCCAGTCGCAATGTTGCAAAATGTGCAAGCCCGCGTGCAAACTTCGCCCATTATCATCATTGTGGCGTGGCCTTGGGACCAACATTCACCAACGTTTGGGCATCCTGCTTCTTCGCAGACAGTGGTAAGTTTATGTTCACGTATGATGTCGCGGGTCGCTTTATAACCTTCACTAGTCGGCGCCCTCACCCGGATCCAGTCAGGCTTTTTAGGCTGGGGACTGTCCTCACGACGCTGCTTTTCAGGATGGCGTTGGGCTGGAATCTTCAAATCGCGAAGTGACATCAGTTTCTCCTCTTAAACAACTTATATGCAAACCTTTGCGATTTGTCCAAGGATCTTGAAGGTGTGGGTTTCGGGCATGCATAAAGCGCATGGCTGGTATTTTAAGTCATTTCATTTCACCACATTATGCCAGAAAATTTGCAATAACATGCCAATCATTTCAACCTATTTTTCGGTAATCCTCAACTTATTTTTTTGAAATCTCAAACCTATTTAATAAATTACATTATCATAACGCCATTTTATAAAATATCGTCTTGAAAACCTAAGGGCGCCACTAACCAGTTTCAATATTTCTTTACTGATCATGTCAATCCTGAATAATTTTAACTAAAATGAGGAAGTTTTGTTAAAACGTATCAGATTAGTGTTTATTTTCAATTATTTGCAGTAATTTATAATTTTTGTAATATTTTTATTTACTAACAACATCATGTGTTCAAAAAAGATTTTTTTATTGTGATCTTTCGTTTACTCTAAAACAGCCTGGGTACTTTCTTTTAAAAAAAATTCATACAATTATTGTCTTGTCATCCAGATTTCCAATCAATACTCAAAAGATGCTGACCGAATTCTCAAACAATGATGGTCTCACAAATATTGTTTAAGCTTGTTTTTTAACCACCATCCCTGCAAAGATTTATAAGCACCGAAAAGATGATTCATAATACTAGCCCACACCTAATAAATTTGACTAACGACAAATTAACCATTTAACATAAAAATCATGACCTTAACTGCGCGGAATACGCGTTTCGCTTAGCTTTAAGCGCTATCTTGAAAGGTGATGAATTGTTCCAAGCCCTTTAATATACCCTATTTTGTAATGCATAAATCAAGACGGTTCAGCAGCTGAAGCATTCTTAATCCGTTTGTGTTAGACATTGTATTAATTTTTCTAAACAAGCGCAGTAACTGCTCAGTTTAAAAAAGATTTTTACGTCATTTTTTGATATTATCAATTAAACGCTGAAACGTCGATTACAATTTAAAAAGTTAAAAGACAAAATAATTTGTGTATTAAAAACTATATTTTTTCTGGCATTAAATAGTTAAGATTTATAGTTAATAATCACAGTTTTTTATTTTTAAAACTAGAATTAAAAAATTGCCATAATTCTCACATATTATTATTTTTTGTTGATTGTATTTACAGATATTAGCGTATTTTTTGAGTTACTAACCAACCTAAAATAAAAATGTCCAAAATTATGCACACCGCAACACTAAATTGTGTCAACTTATAGAAGGTGCAATGAGGAAAAACACTGTGAAAAATAGTTTTAATAATGATGTAGCATCACAAAAGACTGATGAATTTGGTCCACACAGCGCGTCAAAGCAACCAACTTTATAATTTTATCTACCACTTTATGCCACATCGTAGAACTGAAACTTTACCATGCCTTAGTAAAGTAGGTGTTGGCTAAATTAAACTTAAAACCGTTTTGTAAGTTTGTTTAACTACAAAAAAAGCGAAATTATTAGGAACAGCGTAGATGAAATTAAACTTGTCTAAAATGTGTTAGAAGCATATTTTTTCGAGAGATCAAGCGCATTGCTTGAACACTACCAACACCTATATAACTAGTGCCCAGAGGCAGTTCTGTTATGCTTCTGAGCATTTAATTTAAATTTTACATAAAGCTATCTGGCATCATAGCTTTTTTTGCAGCCACATACGCGTCAAGTTTGGCACGTATTTCAGGATCAAGAGGTGGGGCTACATAAGTATCTATTAGTTTTGCTACCCTCACAGATGCAAGTTCTTGACTGTCGCGTGCACCTTCTTCTTCCCAGGTTTCAAACGGTTTATAATCAAAAACTTCCGAACGCCAAAAGGCTGATTTAAAATTCTTTTGAGTATGTTCGCAACCTAAATAATGCCCACCTGGCCCAACTTCGCGAATAGCATCCATAGCCTGTGCATTTTCGTCAATTTCAACACCACGAGCCATGTGATGCAATGTACCTAATTGGTCTGCATCAAGAACAAATTTTTCAAAGCTAGCAACAAGCCCGCCTTCGAGCCAACCACAAGAATGCAGCATGAAATTAACACCCGACAGCAAGCCCATGTTTAGGCTGTTTGCAGTTTCATAAGCTGCTTGTGCATCAGGCAATTTTGACCCGCAGAACGAACCAGCAGAACGATATGGTAAACCTAATCTACGGGCCAACTGCCCTGCCCCATTGGTAATATGCGCTGCTTCCGGTGTGCCAAACGTTGGCGCTCCCGAATTCATGTCAATCGATGTCACGAACGTACCAAAAATCACAGGTGCACCAGGGCGAATGATCTGACTGTAGGCCACACCTGCCATAACTTCAGCAAAAACTTGCGTTAACGTGCCAATAACGGACACTGGCGCCATAGCACCACCAACAATAAATGGGCTAATGATCGCAGCCTGGTTGTGTGCAGCATAAATTTCCAATGCACCCATCATAGTTGCATCAAACGTCAAAGGGGAATTTATATTTATAAGTGATGTCATTACTGTGTTGTCACGCACGAAATCTTTACCAAATAAAATTTCGCACATTTCAATACTGTCTTGCGCACGACTGGGTTCGGTCACAGACCCCATGAACGGCTTATCAGACAAGGTCATATGCGCCATCAACATATCGAGGTGACGTTTGTTGACCGGAACATCAGTAGGTTCACAAACCGTTCCGCCCGAATGGTGCAGCCACTTTGACATGTATCCAAGTTTCACAAATTTTTCAAAATCTGCAATTGTTGCATACCGACGGCCACCTTCTGCGTCACGAACGAACGGCGGGCCATAAACTGGAGCTAGCACAAGATTATTGCCCCCTACGGTGACAGATCGTTCTGGGTTACGAGCGTGCTGGACAAATTTGTTAGGTGCGGTTGCGCAAAGCTTGCGGGCTAATCCTTTAGGAATACGCACACGTTCTCCGGTCACCTCCGCTCCAACAGATCTCCAACGTTCAAGCGCGGCTGGGTTGTCGACAAAAGCAACGCCAATTTCTTCAAGCACTATTTCCGCATTCGCTTCGATTATGTCTAACGCTTCTTCAGACAGCATTTCTAAATTGGGGATTTTTCGCTCAATCGTTTTGGCAGAATCAAAACTTACTGCTGTACGCTCTGCACGCCTCGCAGCCCCACCGCCCCCACGGCCACGTCGCGCTCCGACTACTGGTGCTTGTTCTGTTACGTCAGTCATACCATCAACCTCAAAAGTATCCCGTTTCCGCCTCTTTACACCTCAAGCAGGTTTATGCTTTGAGATTAAGCGGCGAATAAGGGGCGAAAGCGACATTGCTCACACCTCCGCACCTTGCACACACGCGCCCGTCGATTTACGAGACAATATGGATATAGACACACAAGACTGCCTCCTCATCATCGACTTTGGATCTCAAGTGACGCAGCTAATTGCGCGTCGTTTGCGAGAACAAAATGTATATTGCGAGATTCACCCCTATCAAAATGTCACAGACGCAGTGCTGTTAGATCTAAACCCAAAAGCAGTGATATTATCCGGCGGACCAGATTCAGTCACTCGTAAGGACAGCCCACGTGCGCCTGACAGACTTTGGGATATGGGTATTCCAGTTCTTGGTATCTGTTACGGACAACAGACAATGATGCAGCAGTTAGGCGGACTAGTTGAGGGTGGTAAAATTTCAGGTGGTGGTGGAACTGCTGAATTTGGCCGCGCAAAAGTAAAGTCTTCGGGTGAGCTTGATCTGTTGAATGGCTGGTTTATTGAAGGCCCTGAACAAGTTTGGATGTCGCATGGCGACCATGTGTCAAAAATTGCCCCTGGATTCGAGGTCTATGGAACTTCCGCAAATGCGCCATTTGCAATTATTGCCGATACATCCAAACACTTTTATGGTGTGCAATTTCATCCCGAGGTTCATCACACGCCGCGTGGCGCAAAATTATACGAAAATTTCGTCCGTCTTGCCGGTTTCAAAGGCGACTGGACGATGGACGCGTATCGCGACATTGCTATTGAAAAAATTCGTAAACAGGTTGGTGACAAACAAGTAATCTGTGGCCTGTCCGGCGGTGTCGATTCCTCGGTTACAGCCGCATTACTGCAAGAAGCAATTGGTGATCAACTGACTTGTGTGTTCGTCGATCACGGGCTGTTGCGACTGAACGAAGCGGATGATGTTATGGCGATGTTTCGTGAAAACATGAATCTTAAAGTTATTTACGCTGACGAAAAAGAGTTGTTCCTTTGTGCGCTTGAGGGGCAATCGGACCCTGAGACCAAGCGCAAAATCATCGGTGGTTTGTTTATCGACGTGTTCCAGAAGTATGCAAATAAAATAAATGGTGCAGAATTCCTCGCTCAAGGTACGCTTTACCCAGATGTTATCGAAAGTGTTTCTTTTTCTGGTGGTCCAAGCGTCACCATCAAAAGCCATCACAATGTTGGTGGTTTGCCTGAAAAGATGGGTCTTAAGCTGGTTGAACCACTGCGCGATTTATTTAAGGACGAAGTACGAATCCTTGGTCGTGAGCTTGGGCTGCCCGTGTCTTTCATTGGCCGCCACCCGTTCCCAGGACCCGGTCTAGCAATTCGCTGCCCCGGAGAAATCACGCGTGAAAAACTTGAAATTCTGCGCTTAGCCGATGCAGTCTTTATCGATCAAATCCGCAAACACAAATTGTATGATGAAATATGGCAGGCCTTTGTAGCCATTCTTCCCGTGAGAACAGTGGGTGTGATGGGTGACGGGCGCACCTATGATTTCGCCTGTGCCCTACGTGCGGTAACGTCTGTAGATGGCATGACCGCCGATTACTATCCGTTCGGTCATGATTTTCTAAGCGAAACGGCAACGCGGATCATCAACGAAGTAGCAGGTATTAACCGTGTCACTTACGACATCACATCCAAACCCCCAGGTACCATTGAGTGGGAATGATGTATAAAACTTAAGTAATTGTTTATAAACATTTTTTATGGAAATAAGACTTACAAACTACTTACATACAAGAGATTATAGTCATTTATTTTGTTGAATTTACTTGTTATAATTTACAAACTTTGTGTACTATTACTGGACCTGTCCCGCTTTCGTGCCGTCCCGAGTGCTCGTTTAAGCCACCTGACG
>JAPKAD010000066.1 GCA_028825445.1 Octadecabacter sp. | reverse complement strand
GGACACAGTGACCTCACTGCGTTGCGGATGAACCCTAATGTCTAAGAAAACCCTGTCAGTCGCCATTCCCTATCATGGCTCAAAAGGCCCATTGCACCTTCTGATAGACAGCACGGGCATAAAGGCTGAGTGCGAAGGCGAGTGGAATGCACGCAAGCATGGCGGCCCCAAACGCCGCCTATGGCGTAAGATACACATTGGGATCGACGAGAAAACGCTGGAGATACGGGCGATCGAACTGACTGGAAGCAATATCGGCGACGCGCCCATGCTGCCTGAATTATTGGGGCAGATTGCGCTAGATCAAGAGATCGGCAGTGTCACCGCTGACGGGGCATATGATACGCGCAAATGCCACGAGGCTATCGCTGCGCGCAATGCTCACGCTGTCATCCCGCCGCGCAATAATGCAAATCCTTGGAAATCGGATACGCCGGGAGCGGTCGCGTGAAACGAAGCAATACGTTCCTCGCACTACTTGGGCAGAACCCTGTGGCGAAACCTAACAAAATACCACCGCCGAAGCCGCGTCGAGACAAAGATGAACTGTATAAAACTATTGGGGCAGCGTCTTGCGGTGCGTAACTTTGATCGGCAGGTCGCAGAGGTTCAAATCTGCGCCGTCATCCTCAATGGCTTTACCGCCCTTGGCATTCCACAAACCGTTACAATAGGATGAATCCGTCAGGGGTAAGGGGAAGCACGCCATAAGGGCTATTTGTGCAACAAGGCTCATTAAGGGCGTGAACTGAACATTTGTTGCGGGTGTCACCAAGGGCGACTGTGCGGACGTTTTTGATCAACCCTTCCTAAAAACTGGCTACCAAATTTTGCTAAAAAAACTGACTTGGGTTTAAAAATTGGTTTCGGGTTTCTTTGCTGTTTCAAAGCCACCATACCTGTATCTCTCAACTGAATTGAAGATCAGCTTTAATTGGTCGTTCATGTCATGAAAGCCAAATTTTTGAGGGTTGCATGCGCTGGCAGGTCAGATCGACACCTGTTTTAGTGATTCCCAAATAACTAGTCATTACCGGAAGCCACGTTCGTTGTCCAAAGCGGTAATGCAGGAGCATAATCTTACATAACATTAATTAACAACGACTTAAGGTATCTTTAAGATCTAAGTCAGAAAGTAAAATTTGGTATGGACATAGCAAACATCAGATGTTTAGTATGATAATATGAATGAATTAATTTACTATGACTTGAAAGATGCGAGCGGCGTTGCGCCCGGCCTTGCCACTCAAGTTTCTCGTGAACTGGGTCGCCGCATTGTCGGGGGCTACTACAAAGAAGATGCGTTGATCGAGGATGAAAATAAGCTTTGTGATCGCTTCGGTGTCAGCAAATCTGTTGTCCGTGAAGCTGTAAAACTATTGGTCGGCAAGGGGCTGCTGGAAGTGCGCCGTGGGAGCGGGACGCGTGTCCGGCGTCGGCCAAGTTGGGCTATGCTGGATGATGATGTCTTGGCTTGGCATTTGTCGGTTGATCCAAAGCCAGGCTTCTTGCGCCAGCTTATGGATATCCGGCGAATGATGGAGCCTAAAGCCGCGGCTTGGGCGGCGGAGTTTGGGTCTGATGAGGCACTTCATAAAATTGAGGTAGCCCAAATTCAGATGGAAGAAGAACAGGGGTCGGTACAGGACTTTGTTGTTGCGGACGCGCTTTTTCACCGCGCAATTCTCCGGGCAGCAAATAATGAATTGCTTCGCTCCATGGAGGGTGTGATTTTCTCTGCGTTGTTGAGTTCTATCAAGCTGACTAACGCAGACCCGCGCGAGAACGAAAGTTCAATTCCCTTCCACCGAGAAGTGAGAGACGCCATCTGTTCAAGGGACTCTAAAGCGGCAGAGCGGAAAATGCATGAACATTTGGCCGATACAAGTGATCGTTTGTCAGCTGCCATTAAAGGGTTTGACCGTCCGGAACGATGTTGATGCGAAAATAACATAAAATATTTTGACACTAGTTCAGGTGCCAATGAGGGTCCGCGAATTCGATGGGTGGTCGGATGAGTGGCGGTGTCACGAGGAATGCACAAACAATCTCGCGACACCAAAACATGCCAAAGGGGCATTAACCACCTGAAGTAACAGCGCCTTGTGGCGCTAAGACATCAAATAGGAGGATACGATGTTTTCTAAACTTACAAAAGGTCTTTTGGCGACGAGTGTCGCGACGTCTGCGCTGTTGGGCGCGGGTGTTGCGTCTGCCGAAGATATGGTCGCACTGCTTTTGCCTGAGAATGTGAACCCACGTTGGGAACAGCAAGACGCAGCAGCATTTGTGGCGATGATGGCCAGTATTGCGCCAGAGATAAAAGTTGAAGTATTCAATGCAAACAACGACACGTCTGTGCAACAACGTCAGGCTGAGCAGGCCCTGACACAGGGTGCCAAGGTCCTTATTGTAATCCCAATTGATGGTGAAAGCTCTGCTATAATCGCCGATACGGCTGCTGAAGAAGGCGTGCCGACGATCGCTTATGATCGCATGATCAACTCTTTGAACACAACATTTTGGGTTCAGGCCGATCTTGAAGGCATGGGTTATGACCAAGCCATGCACATCATCAACAATACACGCGATGGCGACACTTTGGTGATGCTAAAGGGATCTCCGACAGATCCGAATGCAGCCGTGATCCACAATGGCCAGCTGCGTGCGCTGACGCCGTTGTATGAAAGTGGTGCCCGAGTGATGGGATACGAGAACTGGACTGAAGGTTGGGATCCAACGATTGCACGTCGCTCCATGGATCAAGCTCTTACATTGCTGGATAACGGCATTCAAGGTGTTGTGTCGTCCAACGATGGTAATGCCGGTGCGGCAGTTGCCGCGATGGAAGAGCAGGGTATGGCTGGCACCGTTCCGGTTTCAGGTCTGGACTGCACAATTCAGGCACAACAGCTGATGTTGCTGGGCCTTCAGACCCAGTGTGGCTGGCGGCCGCTTGAAGATATGGCAGCGGCTGCAGCGCAAGTGTCTGTTCGTCTTGTAAACGGCGAAGACTTCTCCGATCTCGCACCTCAGACGGTCGAGAACGGTGTTGGAGCAACCGTGGCCTATGTCCCAGTCGGCTCATATTCCGCTGTTGGTGTCGACGGTGTCGCCTATGTTATCGCTAATGACGCGTCCATCACCAAAGATATGGTATGTCAGGGAGAAGCCGCAGAAACCACTTTCTGCCAGTGATCAGGACTATTATGTCTTTTAAAAACACAACGGTGGGGCATCCAGCCCCACCACCCCACCTTAGGGTGAGTGGAATTCACAAACGCTTTGGTGGTGTTCATGCGCTGCGAGGTGTCGACTTTGAAGTTGCACGTGGTGAAGTGATGGCGTTGGTCGGCGACAATGGAGCGGGTAAGTCCACGCTGATGAAAGTCCTTGCGGGCGCTCATGCCGCCAACGAGGGACAATTCTTCATTGATGAAGCGCCTGTGAATGTCACAACCCCGAATGATGCCAACGGTCTTGGAATTCAGATTGTCTATCAGGATCTTGCTTTGTGCGAAAATCTAGACGTAGCGGCGAACCTGTCCCTCGGTGCGGAGCCGGTGAAGTCTGGATGGAGGTTTTTACCCCATCTTTTGCGCCCGCTGGATGATCTTGAGATGGAGGTCAAAGCCAAGAATGCGATCGATCGCCTTCAAGTCAAAACACTGCAATCGGTGCGTGCCAAGGTTGGTGGACTATCGGGTGGTCAGCGCCAGGCGATTGCAATTGCACGGGCTGTTGGCGCTGATTGTTCAGTTGTAATGCTGGATGAACCGACTGCAGCCTTGGGCGTTGCCCAAACGCGGCAAGTACTAGATGTGGTGAAACGGCTGCGCGATACGGGGCACGCCGTCATCTACATCTCTCATAATATGCGCGACATCTTTGAAGTTGCGGATCGAATTTGTGTTCTGCGCCACGGCGGCAACGTCGCGACTTGGAGAACCGAAAATACAACACCTGATGAAATCGTAGTGGCAATGACACGTGGGCTGGACGCAGGTGCAAACAATGTCGTCTGATCTTAAACTCACATTTATCGATCGATTGCGCATCTTGCGTGAAACTCGGTTTGGCGCATTTGTGCCGGTGCTTTTAGCACTTGCAGCGATCTGGACCTATTTCGGCATTGCGGTCCCAATTTGGGACTATTGGGGCGATTCTGACGCCGAAAGCATTCGGTTTATCTTTCTTAGTTCACGTAACATCTACAATTTGTTCATGCAGTCCGCGGTTATTGCAACGCTGGCGGTGGGCATCACGGTGGTGTTGTTATTGGGTGATATTGACCTGTCAGCCGCTGCTACTGCTGGTGTATGTGCGGCGCTCTTAGGGGTATTAGTTCTGGCCGGTGTTCCAGCTTGGATAGCGTGTTTGATTGTTATGGGTGTCGGCATTGTTATGGGGGCAGCGCAGGGCGTGCTGGTCGCATATGTGGGTATTCCGTCGTTCGTTGTTACACTGGCGGGATTGCTGGGCTTTCAGGGCCTGATGCAGAAAATCTTGCCAACCGGAAACCTGAACGTTGGTGATCCTTTTATTCGCGGTTTTGCGCGTGTGTTGTTGCCCGAAACCGCTGGTTGGGCCTTGGCCACAGCCTGTGTGCTGATCTTTGCTGTTCTCAACCTGCGCAAACAAGGGCAACGTCGCCAGAAGGGGCTTGAGCTTGAAAGTAGTGTCGCGGTTTGGGGGCAGGTAACGTTCTTTGGCGTACTGATGTTTGCAACTGTGGCGACTTTGAACAGCTATCGCTCAGTACCATTGTTGGTGGTTCTGTTGATGGCAATTACGACCCTTGTGGGCTGGGTGACGACGTCAACACCTTATGGGCGATCGATCTTTGCGGTGGGCGGAAACCAAGAAAGTGCACGTCGTGTTGGTATGAACGTCAAACGCATTCGGGTTTCTGCCTTTGCGATTGTTGGGTTGATGGCGGCGATTGGTGGTATCTTTGGGGCATCACGGTTTGGGTCAGTCTCGTACACAGCTTTCGCGGGTGGATCACTTTTGCTGGAATCCATTGGTGCGGCGGTGATTGGTGGAACGTCTTTATTTGGTGGGCGTGGATCAGTCTGGAACGCCATTCTTGGTGCGCTAGTAATCGGGTCACTTGGCAACGGTTTGGATTTGTCGGGCGCAAGTGCTGCGGACAAGCTAATGTTCTCAGGCGCGATCTTGTTGTTGGCCGTCGCCATCGATGCGGTTTCGCGCTCTGGCAGCACGTCAAGCTAGGGGTAGGACATGTGGACAGATAAACAAAACCAAACGCTCATTTTGATTTTGGATGAACTTATTCCTGCGAATGAAAAAGCAGGAGTACCGGCTGCCGGTGCTTTGGGTGTTGCTGATTTTTTCCCTGCGGCAACTCCTTATGCACCTGACCCAGTTCAGTCTATCACGGGAATCTTGAAAGCCGTCGATGACAAGATCCCAGATTTTGCTAAGCTTCCAAGGGCAGAAAAGATCGCCTTACTCAAAGATGTTGAAACAAGGCACGCGGCCGATTTCGCAACGCTCGTTCGACTGACTTATATGGGATATTATAGTCGATCCGATGTGCGGCCAATGTTCGGGGTTGGCCCCCACCCGGTCCAGCCCAAGGGCTACGATGTTGCACGTGAAAGCAATGAACTGATGGACAGCCTTACTGCGCCAGTGCGCGCACGTGGCCAAGTCTTTCGCGACGTATAACGTTGCAATAAGAGGACGAACACTATGAAGAATGAACCGGTTGACGTGCTAATCGTCGGGGCGGGCGCATCAGGTGCGGCCATCGCCTGGTCCTTACTTGAGACGCGGATGCGCATCTTATGTTTAGAACAGGGGCCTCATTTGGCAGATAAAGATTTTCCTAGCCGTGATGATGACTATGAATTGTCGCGTTATGGAAAATTTTCGTGTGACCCTAACGTACGTGGGCTTAAGCAGGACTATCCTATAAATGCCGATGACAGCTGCATTATGCCGGTGAACTTCAACGCGGTAGGTGGGTCAACGATCAACTTCTTGGGCCATTGGCCACGTATGAAGCCATCTGACTTCAAAACGAAAACTCTCGATGGGGTTGCTGACGATTGGCCTGTTGATTATGCTACGCTTTCGCCGTTTTATGACATGAACGACCAAACGACGGGTGTGTCTGGGTTGGCTTGCAATCCGGCATATCCCAAATACTCCCCCCCGCTGCCACCCATTCCGATTGGAAAACTTGGGCAAACGTTGGCAAAGGGTTTCAATGAAATGGGCTGGCACTGGTGGCCTTCGGATGTGTCGATCTTGAGCGAGGATTATGACGGGCGACAGAAATGCGTGAATGCAGGAACCTGCGATTTGGGTTGTGCGGCTGGAGCCAAGGGTGGCACCAATTTCACTTATTGGCCAATGCTGGAAAATGCTGGTGTTGAACTGCGCACTGAATGTCGCGTGCGTGAAATTATGGTCGATCAGGATACTGGAATGGCCACGGGTGTCATCTATCACGGGCCAGACGGTCAAGTTCATGAACAAAAAGCCGAACTTGTTATTGTTGCGTGCAACGGCGTTGGTACCCCGCGTCTGTTGCTAAATTCCAAGTCAAAAATGTTTCCAGATGGGTTGGCAAACCGATCTGGCATGGTTGGGAAAAACCTGATGTTTCATCCGCTTACTGGAGTAACTGGTGTTTTTGATGAACCCATGAAAGGTCACGAAGGTCCGATGGCTTGTTCGATCCTCAGCCAAGAATTTTATGAGACTGATGCGACCCGTGGTTTCGTGCGTGGCTATGGTCTCCATTCGGGGCGATCTACAACTCCAATGACTTATGCGTTGGGAGGTTTCGGCATAGATAGCCCTATCCCCTGGGGCGATGAACATCGCGACGTTATGGACAATGTCTACCCCTATATTGCTGGCCTCACGGTAGTTGCTGAAGATCTACCCGAAGAACATAACTGCGTCACACTTGATCCTAATCTGAGTGATAGTGATGGCATTCCAGCGCCTAAGATCACGTATCGCTTAGGTGAAAATTCGCGAAAAATCTTAAAGCATGGAGAAGAGCGCGCCAAGGAAATACTGCTGGCTGCGGGTGCCAAAAAGATTTTGAGCAAGGGCAACGATATTGTCTGGTGGCGAGCTGGATGGCACCAGATGGGAACGTGCCGCATGGGCGATGATCCGAACGGGTCAGTGGTGAACGGCTGGGGCCGTAGTCATGATGTGAAAAACTTATTTATCGTAGATGGCTCAATTTTTGTAACCGCTGGGGCTGTGAACCCGACATCCACGATCCAAGCACTCGCACTCTATGTAGGGGACAGCATTAAGACAAATATAGAAACCCTTTTTGATTGAGGCATACCATGAACTTTCCAACACAAATGTACATCGATGGCGCCTTAACGGACGGAGAAGCAGTTAAGGACATTATCAACCCTGCAACCGAAACCCACGTGGCGACAGTGGCAACTGCTGGGTTTAAGGATGCTGAACGTGCCCTGCAATCGGCGAAGGCGGCGTTCCCATCCTGGTCGAAAACATCGATCACGGAGCGTCAGACATGGATGCGTCAGTTGCGTGATGAAGTCGTTGCGAACGAAGTCCTGCTGCGGACCTGTATCCATTATGAGATGGGAAAGCCTTGGCACCAAACGTTTGAGGATTACGATCGCCTAAAAGTATCACTAGAGTTTTACGCTGAAGAAATCGTCCGGTTCCACGACGTGGGGTTGGTGGATCGCGCAGGCACACACACGCATCGCATGGTCTATGAACCCGCTGGTGTGGCTCTGGCATTTCTGGCATGGAATTTTCCACTACTTAACTTAGCGTTCAAGATTGGTCCTGCGATGGCCGCAGGATGCCCAATCATTATCCGTCCGTCAGAGGCGACACCGATTTCTGCCTATGCGGTGGGAATTTTGTGCGAAAAGATCGGTCTGCCCAAGGGGGTAGTCCAGATATTATGTACCAGAAGCTACGCCGTCGCAGATGCGCTGACGGCCTCAACTATACCCACAGTTGTCACGCTCATCGGGTCAACCAACACCGGCAAACACCTCATGCGAACCGGTGCGACGTCGATCAAACGCTATTCGATGGAGTTGGGTGGTAATGCCCCAGCTTTGGTGTTCAAGGACGCAGACCTTGATTTGGCTGCGGACATCGTGACTGGCGTTAAGTTTAGCAATGCGGGGCAGATTTGCGTGTCGCCCAATCGGGTTTTTGTCGAGAACGATGTACTTGATGCATTCACTGAGAAGGTTGTCGAGCGAGCTGAAGCAGCGAAGGTCGGCTTCGACAAAAACAGCGATATTCAAACTGGCCCGGTGATAGATGGTCGGGCGTGGACGCGTCTTAAGGGGCTGATCGATGACGCAATTGAAGATGGTGCGAAACTGCTTGTAGGCGGGGGCCGGCCCGAGGGTATGGACAGCGGCCATTTCCTCGCACCAACTGTTTTGGCGGACGTCACTGAAACAATGGATGTCTATCAACAAGAAACCTTTGGACCCATCGTCAGTATCGTAACGTTTTCTGACGAAAAACGTCTTTTGGAAATGGCCAATGACTGCGAAGTGGGTGGATTGACGGCGTATATATTTACCCAAAACCTTGCTCGCGCTGAGCATTACGCAGCTGGGTTGCGATACGGCGAGATTCAAATTAATGGCGTAAAGTACGACATCGATCTTCCGCATGGCGGAATCGGGCAATCGGGGATTGGGCACGATTGCTCATCTCTCGCACTGCATGACTACCTTGTTCAAAAACGCATCACTCGCGCGCTTGATCATTCGCAATTTGGAAGGGTGAGCACTTGAAAATTACAAAAATTATCAGTCACGTTCTTGGCTATGATCTGCCAGAAGAACTTGGGTACTCTCAACAGTACTATGTCAAACGCACTGCCCATCTGGTTGAAGTTCAAACTGATGAAGGTATCACAGGCTGGGGTGAATGTTTCGGTCCTGGGAACGTGGCGCTCGCTAATAAGGGAATCATCGAAAAGGTGATCCAGCCAATGATCCTTGGTGATGATCCGATGGATCGTGATGTTATTTGGCACAAGGTTTACAACCTATTGCGTGACCACGGGCAAAAGGGGATGCCGATGCAATCCTTATCTGGAGTGGATATTGCGCTGTGGGATATTGCCGGTAAGGTCGCAGGCCTGCCATTGCACAAGCTGATCGGTGGTGCACACCGCACACAGGTTCAGGCCTACGGGTATGGTATGATGCTGAAACGGGAAACCGTAGATGATCATGTTGCGCGGTTCAAAGATGAGGCCGCAGAGATCCTCGATATGGGCTTCAAGGCGACCAAAATGAAGGTTGGGCTGGGCCCGAAGGCCGATGTGAAACTTGCCGCTGCTGTTGCCGAAAGCATCGGTGATCGTGGTAGATTCATGGTGGATGCGAACCACTGCTACACCACAAGCGACGCGTTCTATGTTGGCCGCGCGCTTGAAGAACTCGACGCTTATTGGTTCGAAGAACCCGTCGCGCCCGAGGACCTTGATGGATACCGCGAACTGCGAGCGGGGCTTCGGGTCAACATCTCGGGTGGTGAGGCAGAGTTTAACCGCTGGGGCTGGCGCAATATCCTTGAGAACCGCGGTTTGGACATCGCCCAGCCTGAGGTTTGCGCCGTTGGTGGGATTAGCGAATACTTGAGGATCGTGACACTGTGCCACGCGCATTTCACTCCAGTAATAAACCATGTTTGGGGGTCCGCCATTGCTGTCGCTACCAACCTGCAATTGTTGGCGGCAATGCCTGCGTTGCCTGGTGGCCTGCACCCTTGGGAACCTATGTTGGAATTCGACACAACGGACAACAAGTTCCGTGATGAGTTGTTGGAATTTCCACTTAATATCCAAAGCCAAGTAAAATTGAATAATGGCTATGTTTCCATTCCAGACGGCCCTGGTATAGGCGTCGAACCTGACCTAGCGTTTATCAAACACTTTGAGATTCATGACTAAAACATAATATTTTAATTTAATAATAAGGAAGCTGACATGTCAGCGCCGGCTTATGCAGTTGTGGATTGGGGTACGTCCAGTTTTCGAAGTTGAGTTTTAGATAATTCAGGAAACGTTCTGAACTCTGACAAAACTGGCTAAGGAATGTCCACATTCAATCGAGAGGACTTCCCATCAGTTCTTGAACCAAGCATGGCGCAACAAGCGGTCCCGCTGTATATTCCTATTGTTATCTGGGGCATGGCAGGTGCCGCTCAAGGTAGGATTGAGGCACCTTACGCTGAAATCCCGACCTATTGCATGACATTTACCAGTTTACTGGGCTTTGTTGCACAGATCGGTTGAGTGGATTCATGTCGTAAATCCATCATGATAG
>JAPKAD010000109.1 GCA_028825445.1 Octadecabacter sp. | reverse complement strand
CCGTACCGTCGAAAACGTTAGCGTACATTTCTACGTCTGCATAGAATTTTTGGAACGTGTCAGGAGAACCTGGATCACCACCAAAGAATACTGATGCATCTAGATTGCGCAATTCTGTTTCAACTCCAATTTGGTTCCATGAGTCCTTGATTAGAGCCTGAAAGTCCTGACGTACAGCGTTGGTCGATGTTTGGTATAAGATCGATATACGCACGCCGTCTTTGGCGCGGATGCCGTCGGAACCTTTCACCCAACCAGCGGCTTCCAACTTGGCGTTTGCGCCAGCGATGTCTTGCGTCAGGCAACCTGTGTTGTCAGATGCATAAAGTGCTGGAGCTGGAACCAAGTTACACGTTGGCCGCCCTGCGTCGCCGTATCCTACGTCAACAAGTTCTTGGCGGTTGATGGCCATGGAAAGTGCTTCGCGCACGTTTATATCGGACAAAAATGGGTGAGGTTCTGCAACCGTTGCACGTGTTTCAGGTGGAAGATTAGGTGAAGGGTTCGTGAGGTTCATCTCGAGACGCTCTACCAACGCACCAAATGCGGAGATTGGCTGACCTTTGCCACCCTGGGCCATCTTCGAGATGACGTCTGGTGCTAATTGTAGGTTCCAAGCGTAGTCAAATTCGCCTGTTTCCATAACTGCGCGACCAGAGGCTTCAGCAGATCCACCGCCTTTAAAGGTCAAAGATGCAAACGCAGGCTTGCCTGCTGTGCGGTAGTTGTCGTTGGCTACCATCTGGATAACGTCATTTGGCTTGAAGTTTGTGACAACAAACGGGCCTGTCCCGATTGGGCCGAAGTTGGCCTCAGTGCACTCAGGCGCGCGCGCGCCCAAGCAATCAGCAAACTGTGTCGCCTGAATGATTGGCGATTGGCCACCCATGAACGGGCCGTACGGGTTTGGTTTCGGCTGATTAAACGTTATTTTTGTTGTCATTGCGTCAATTGCTTCAACTTTTTCAACGCCATCATATTTTGACAACTGTGCACAACCACCTTCTGGGTGCATGCAGTACTTGGCTGTAAACACAAGGTCAGCTGAAGTCACATCAGAACCATCAGACCATTTGAGGCCTTCTTTGAGCTTCCACGTAATAGATGTCAGATCTTCGGAAACACCGCCGTTCCCAACTGTTGGGATCTCTGCTGCCAAGTAGGCAACGAGGTCACCATTTTGGTCATAGCGACCCATTGGTTCTATTACTAGGGAAGATGATTCGATGTCTTTGGTGCCGCCGGAAAGATACGGATTTAAGATTGATGGGGCCTGCCAGTAAATAATTTTGACTTCGCCGTCACGAGCGCGTGCGCCTTCATGACCATCTGCCATCGCTGTGGATGCCACTGCAGTTGTCGCAATAGCCCCAAGCAAAAGGGTTTTTAACAGCATGTTTTTCTCCTTGTTGGACACAAATGAGTGCCTGTTTATTCTGCAGCTCACCAGAATGGGTCCGCAGCGTCTGTGATGGCTGGAGGGGAAAACCAACTGCTGCAAGTCTGTCTAAAAGACATTGCTTTTTCGAGCTGTTTAGTGGACGTCCCCAACAATCCAATAGCCTTGTAACGAAACAGGTTCTGAAAAAATTGCAACCCTTTTTACAAAGTAATGATCTTCCTTGATAGCTTCTTACGTATGATCTCAATGAGATTAAGTATGAGTAATTACAGGTAAACTCGCCCTGACGGACTTAACAAAGGCGCAGCTGGTCACCATGGAAGACGACGATAAGCTTGGGATTAACGCCGATAGGACCATATTGCTATATTATGGGCATATTGCATGGGTCGGTGAAGCTGCAGTTTTAATGACATATAAATATCTATGATAAAATTATTTGGGATTATTAAAGTGATTTATAACGTATTCAGTGCCATCTGTTTGACAGCCGCTAGCTGTTTGACCTAGCATTTATAAAGCTCTCACTTGTGAGCACACTCGGGGGCAATATGTTGGATTACGATCACTCACCTAAAATAGGTGCAAAAATTGCAGAAATTCAGGGTTTACGGGTAGAATTCCAGACAAAAGATGGTCCTGTGATCGGCGTGTCTGACGTATCTTTTGATATTAAATCTGGTGAAACTGTCTGCGTTGTTGGCGAATCTGGGTCTGGAAAATCGGTTTCGTCGCTATCATTGATGCGTTTGGTTGAGTTTGGTGGCGGTAAAATAACTAGTGGTCGCCTATTATTTAACAGAAAAGATTCGGATGAAATTGATCTAGCACAAACTGAACCGAATCTTATGCGTTCCATTCGTGGCAACGAGATCGGCATGATTTTTCAGGAGCCAATGACAGCCCTGAACCCCGTTTTTTCTGTGGAGCGTCAATTGACCGAGGGTCTGCGCCTCCACAAAGGCTTATCCAGAGCTGCGGCTGCGGCTAAGGCATTGGATTTGATGCGTGAGGTACGCATTCCAGAGCCCGAGCGTCGATTGAAGCAGTACCCACATGAATTGTCTGGTGGAATGCGCCAACGCGTTGTGATTGCAATGGCATTGGCCTGCGAGCCCCGTTTGTTAATTGCAGATGAACCAACCACTGCATTAGATGTCACAATTCAGGCTGAAATTTTGGCGCTCATGGATCGCCTAAAACGCGATACGGGCACAGCAGTAATGTTCATTACCCACGACATGGCTGTGGTGGCCCAAATGGCAGACCGCGTTGTAGTTATGTTTCGTGGGGAAAAGGTAGAAGAAGGCACAGTTGAGGATATTTTTGAAAACCCTCAGCACCCCTATACAAAGGCTTTATTAGCGGCTGTTCCCAAATTGGGTGAAATGACCGGCAAGGCATACCCAGAGCAAATGGTTTTGATGGGCCACGATCAAAGCAAGGTAGAACCAATCAAAGGCAGTGATGAAGTGTTGTTGGAAGTTGAAAACCTGACAACCCGTTTTGCGGTTAATGGTGGTTTTTTTCGCCGCACTATTGCCAATGTGCATGCTGTCGAAGACTTGTCATTCACCATAAATAAAGGCCAAACTTTAAGCTTAGTAGGTGAATCGGGTTGTGGTAAGTCGACGGCGGGTCGTTCGATCCTGCGCTTAGTCGAACCTCAGCAAGGTGCCGTTCGCCTTGATGGGAAAAATATCATGGCGCTTGATACTAATGGTTTGCGTAATTCCCGACTTGATATGCAGATGATTTTTCAAGACCCATTTGCATCTCTTAACCCACAGATGCAGTTATCAGATCAAGTTGCTGAACCGATGC
>JAPKAD010000018.1 GCA_028825445.1 Octadecabacter sp. | reverse complement strand
CGATCGGCAGGTTGCGGAGATCCAAATTCGTGCCACAATCCTAAATGGCTTCACCGCACTTGGCATACCACGAACAGAGGCTATGCGTTCCCAATGAAAGCCATACACACATTTACCTGAACGGACTTAAGCTAGGATGGCTTTATGAGACCAAATTTACATTAAGGGCTGTGCCACCAAACTCGTACGAACTGCGTTTTGAGCTACATTTTAATGACCACAAACGGTGCTTATCAGAGGCGGAGCCTGTAGGTGAATTACTTCACTTCAATATTGTGGATAACCCCTAGAAGATGCTATAAACAAATATGCTTTGATTTCTCAGTATGATATACAATACAATAACTTACGTGAAACAAAGTTAACTAAAAATATTGCTATCATACCGCATCATCTTGATAAAATTCTTGCCTTCATGATCAATAATTCTTTGGTTGTGCAACACATGTCATCGAAAAAATTCCTGCGTATAATCGTTTGATAAAGGTTTCTGAGATCAGATTTACTGACACCCCTGATGCAATCGCCTGACCTATTGGAAAAGGTTTGCACCGCGCGACTTGCTAATGTTTTATGATTTAACGTTTTGGGCGAAAAATAGACCTTCGCTGCGACCAGCACGAATGTCTCCTGTGTGGATTAATTGAACTTTCGCTAGGATCGCGCCGTTGTCCACTTCCTAAGATGATTTAAATCAGTCACTAAGTTTTAAGTAAAACTCTATTTGGATATTCACCATGCGCATCTCTATCATTTCTCGCAACGGTAGCTATTTGGGTTTGCTTGCGGCGAACACGATACTTGGATCAGCAATGCCGATGATGATTATTCTGGGCGGTTTGGCAGGATTGATGCTGGCTCCGACAATCGCAATGGCGACATTACCTGCATCACTTTCTATGCTCGCAGGATTGTTCGCCGCCGCGCCGTTTTCGCTTCTTATGGGTAGGCGTGGAAGAAAAACTGGCTTTATCGCGGGCGCTTCTTGTGCTGTTATCGGTGCGTTGATTGGCGTTTGGGCACTATATAATGGTAATTTTGTTGTTTTGTGCATCGGACACCTCGCATTAGGAGCAGCCCTTGCGTGCTATCAGTTCTTTCGGTTTGCAGCCGCTGAGACTGTGAGCGCGGACTGGCAGCCTGTTGCAATCTCGCTCATTCTAACGTCAGGGCTGATTGCCGCTTTTTTCGGTCCACAAGTCTTCATTGTTACGAAAGATGCCTTGGCGCCAGTTCCTTTAGCAGGCGCATATGCAGCCCTTGCTATTCTGTCATTGATTGGCCTGATCCCATTAGTATTAACTCGGCTACCCGCTCCAACAATCAGCCCACCGCAAAGCCTCAAACAGCGTTTTACATCACTATCAGTTTTAAAACGCAAACCTATTCGCCTCGCAGTAGGGCTTGGGGCAGTCTCACAAGGCATAATGGTATTTTTGATGGTGCCGACACCCTTGGCAATGATAGGATCTGGTTTTAGTGAGGCTGTTGCCGGTGATGTCATTCGGTGGCACGTTGTTGCGATGTTCGCACCAAGTTTTTTCACAGGCTTCCTAATAAAACGATTTGGTGTGAAACCAATCGCGATTATTGGACTGGCATGTTTAATTTTGGCGTCGATTGTAGCTTTCGGTGGCATGGCCTCAGTTCACTTTTACGGATCACTTATTATGTTAGGTATAGGGTGGAATTTTGGTTTTATCGCTGCGACGATAATGCTGGCAAATTGTGTGCCAGACCACGAAAAGTCGCTCGTGCAAGGAGCGAACGATACAGTTATTGCGCTAGTCTCGACGTTGTGTGCATTCGCAGCCGGGGCCATTATTGCTGGTTTTGGTTGGACTATGCTAGCTGCCACTTCGCTTTTGCTGTTGGTGATGGCATCTGCTATTTTTATAAAAGAGACGCACAAGACTGCGTAATTACTCAAAAAAACGTAAGGCAGATGTCCGAGTATCCAGCTACATCAGTAACTTGGACTCTAAAGCGGTCCTTCGCTGCGGGGTGCACCAACATCGTCTATGAGCCGTAAGCGGCAACCTTTACAAGAGGCGGAAAGTGCGAACTTGATGCAATTTGCACCAAGTTCTGCTTTTAGGTACAATGAATAAATTGATCTTGTGGTATTGGCTATTGTGACTGGTGATACGTGCGAGCTTGTCGGTTTCTCCTCTCGAGGAATACGAAAGTCAGGAAAGCTTTTCCGCCTTGAAGACGGAGGTGGCGGAGACCTGACTTTAATTGAGATGTCAAATTCCTCACTTCGCAAAACAGCCTTAGGCTATTCAGGGAAAAGAAATTACATCGCCGAGTAGGTTAAACATGGCACATATTAGGAAAAGGATCACATACGTATTACCATGCACGGTGATAAGTGAGTTGGTCGGCAATCTCGCTCTGAAAATCCAGCGCCTTTGCCCGTGGCTTTGTGAAAAGGCTGACAGCAATAAAAAGTACCACACTCATTCCCCCGACAGAGAAAGGTAAAACCGGGTTGAATACGCTGACCTTCAGAAAGATCGCCAGCCAAACAGCAACGAACGCCCCGCCGATGATCGCCGCCATGGCGCCTGTCGCAGTGCCGCGACGCCAGAAGAAAGCCCCTACAATTGGTGGAACAGAGACCAGCAGACCAGCCGCAGACAGCGCCGCCAGTTGATCCACGATGGCAGCCTGTTCCAGAGCAAAATAACTTGCGAACAAAACGACTACTACTATGACGATGCGACCGGAAAAAATCTGCTGCGCGTCGCTATGGACTTCCATGCTCGGCACAACGTCGCGCGCGATCATCGCGCCGACGGTCAGCGCGATCGAATCCAGCGTTGATATCGCCGCTGACAAGATACCAACGATCAAGAACAGCACAACCCAAGTTGGGATAACCCCCGAGGAAAGAAGCGCAGGGGTTGCCATCGATGTGTTTGAGATGTCAGGCGCAAGTTGCAGCGCCGCCAGCCCCCAGATCACTGCGACAAGCGTGAAGGTAAAGCCAAACCCCATGACCCAGAGAATCATCCGGCGCATGGCTCGAAAGTCCCGCAGGATGAACAACCGTTGGCTGACTTGCGGGTTAGAGAGGGTGAAGAAGAACCAAGGAAGCGACAGGGCGATAAAGGTTGGAAGGCTCCAGAGGCTGGGACCCGGAACGCTTAACCATTTGGCATGGTCCGTTTTTAGGGTACCAAGGAATTCTGCTGGACCGCCCAAAGCCGCAACTGCGAATCCTACAGCCAACAATCCAGAGATGAACATCACAACAGACATAGCAGCATCCGTCCAGGCCACCGAGCGCAGACCCGCAAGCAAAGCCCAGAACATTGCAAGGGCTGCCCCGGTCGCGACCGCTTGAAAGATGCTTATCCTTCCGCCTGTCACGCCTGACAGCAGCAGCCCGATCCCAGCCATCTGCGTCGTACAATAGGGCAGAAGAAACACAATACTGACAACGGCCATCGCACGGGCAACGCCCCGACTGCCGTAGCGCGCGCCGATCATCTCGGCAGGCGAAATAAACCCCCAACGCTTGCCCACCAGCCAAAAACGAGGCGCAAAGATAACCAAGAGAGACAGACCCGCGAAATAGATCAGTTCGAAGCCAAGCGCACCAATCCCACCGCGATAGGTGAGGCCTGTCAAAACCACGAGCATGAAGGCGGAATAGGTTGTAGCGGCATAGGACAGCCCGGCCACCATGCCGCCAATGTCACGTCCGCCAATATAGTAATCACCCGCCGTCCCAGAATTTGTGCGCACCGCACGCACTGCGATAACAAAGCCGAACGCCGCAAAAACTGAGATAACCGCCCAGATAAGGCCTGGAGCGATCACGCCTCGTCACTCCAACGCATCACTCCGATGACGATCAGGATGATCACCACAACTCCGAAAAGTAACCAGAATAGCGGCACTGCCATGATCCTAGCACTGTCTGTCAACATCCCATAAGGCACGGCAACGCCTGCAAGCACTGTTATGGCCGTAGCTGCAAGCCAGGTGGCCCTGCCGCGCCGTTGCCGTTCTTTCCCAATCTTATAGATGGTTTTCCCTCCAGCATAGGGGATATTGGGTAACCGATAACGCGTCATGAGACAAGCACGTCGAAACGTCGCGTCTCCAGTTTATTATCACGTCAAGCGTCTGTCTTCTCACCCCTGGACGATTTAGGTAAGTGCGACAACGCCCAAGTCTGACAGGACGCAGTCAGTAAAATGGCAAGCAATCATCGGGAACGTTGGTGCGTTCACGTCGCAGAGTCCCCCTCAGTCTCGATATTCAACAAATCGCCACAATGCTTGCAGTGAACCGCATCTGGTTCGTGCCGGTTCAGGCCACATTCTGGGCACTTATGCTTGATCTTGGAGGGCTGGAAGATGGCGCGCACCAATTGCACAAAAAGTGCTACTCCCACGACCATGATGAACACCGATAACAGCTTTCCACTGGTTGTCGTCATGGTGATGTCGCCAAAGCCCGTCGTCGTGAGCGTCGACACCGTAAAATAGAGTGCGTCAATATAGCCTGCAACGCCCCCCTCTTCATCGAACGCCAGCACGAAGACGAACGACGTGGTCACAAAGATGAAGACGAACAAGTTGACCATAGCGAGGATAGCATCTTCGTGGTGGCGGAAGAACAGACTCTCACGGCGAAGGTCACGCAAGACTTGATAGGCGTGAATCAGCCGCAGGCCTCGCAGCACGCGGAGGAATGCAAAGTTCTCGGTGATAAGCGGTGCCAGCATCAGGGACAGCACTACGACCATATCCGCAAGAGTGTAGATGCGCATCAGTTCCCGACGCAGGTTTTCGGAGATCCAGAAACGGGCCACAAGGTCAAGAGCTATGAGCAGGCCAAGCCCAATGTTCAGAGCAGTCATAACCGGCGTCGTAGGTAGCGCTGCGGTTGCAATAAAATAGACGATGGTCACTGCATCGAACACGATTTGCCCATATCGAAACCGCCGGGCTCGCTGACTTTGTCCCGTGTAGAGCAACCTGACCGTGCGGTGCAATTTTTTCATTTTAGCACTATGCCATAGCTTTTCGTCGGGGACCATGTGCCGAAACAACGGCGTGCCTGCGGACATACTTATGTCGCTCACATTGGAAACATCTGAAGTCGCCAAGATCTTGCAACCGTAGCGAATGACCAGTTCTACGGGCCGCACCGCAGCGACACAAGTTGGTGACAAGTGGCGGCTTAGGGCCGGCCGTTCACTTTAAGTAAAGATCCTAAACCATGAAACCGTCCAGGGTAAATCTGACGTTAATATTCCAGTCTAAAAAAGTGGCTGTGCGGCTGCACTTCGCCAGAATCAGTATTTTCAGCGAGTTTTCATTGGCACAGTACTTTAGACCCAACTTCACAAGCTAAACTCCTACATTAGAGCCACTGGCCGCCACTTTCTTGTAAAATGGCAGCCTTAAGCTGTGGATTGATCATTATACTCTGGTGCCCACACAAATTGCGATCCTAAGTCTAACCACACTTAGAATAGCCACAATCAGCACAATTCATGCAGCCTTCTACCATCCGAAGCTCATACGACCCACAGCTGGTACAAGCTTTTCCCTTTGGCTTTATGTTAACAACCTCTGCCTGGGGGTCAGTTTTTAAACCCATGCCTTCGCCTGCAAGAAACCCTGTAGCAATCATGTGTTTTTCGATCACTCCACCGATGGCTGCCAGAATTGACGGCACATATTTACCATTCATCCATGCTCCGCCACGCGGATCGAATACCGCTTTGAGTTCTTCGACGACGAACGACACGTCGCCACCCCGTCGGAAAACAGCAGAAATCATCCGTGTAAGCGCAACAGTCCACGCAAAGTGTTCCATATTTTTAGAGTTGATGAACACCTCAAATGGACGGTGCTGCCCAAGGTGCAAAATATCATTCACTGTAATGTAGATCGCATGTTCGCTGTCTGGCCATTTTAACTTATAGGTCTGGCCATGCAACTCTCCAGGCCGGTTCAGCGGTTCAGTCATATAGATGACGTCCCCTACATTTTCATCAGTGACAACTTCAGAATTGGTATCTTCAGACACCGATAATACCGACCCTGTAACGTCGTTTGGACGATAGGTCGTGCATCCTTTACAGCCTTGGTCCCAAGCCGCCATGTAAACGTCTTTGAATGATTGAAAATCGATGTCTTCCGGTACGTTGATAGTTTTCGAAATTGAACTGTCGATCCATTTTTGAGCTGCCGCCTGCATGCGCACATGCTCCATCGCCGGCAAAGTTTGAGCATTGACAAAATAATCTGGCAGTTCCGCATCACCCTTTAAATCACGCCACATTTTTACGGCGTAATCTACGACCTCTTCCTCTGTGCGTGATCCATCTTTTTGCAGCACTTTACGCTTGTAGGCATACGCAAAAACGGGTTCGATCCCTGATGAGACATTGCCCGCATACAGGCTGATGGTTCCGGTTGGAGCTACGGATGTAAGCAGAGCGTTACGGATACCATGCTCCCGGATAGCGCCGCGCACATCTTCGTCCATCTGCATCATATTTCCCGACGCCAGGTACTTGTCCGCATCAAACAATGGGAACGCACCTTTTTCTTTGGCCAAGTCCACTGAAGCCAAATAAGCAGAGCGCGCAATCGCTTTCATCCAGTGCTCAGTTTGACGCGCTGCTTCCTCAGAACCATAACGCAAACCCGTCATCAACAACGCATCAGCCAGTCCAGTAACACCCAGTCCGATACGGCGTTTTGCTGCAGCTTCTTGTGCTTGAGCTTCAAGCGGGAACTTGGACGCATCGACAACGTTATCCATCATTCGAACAGCGGTTGCGACAAGTTCGGTTAATTCTGTATCATCAATAGTCGCGATATCTTCGAATGGGTTCAAAACCAGTCGTGCAAGGTTGATTGAACCTAATAAGCACGCGCCGTAAGGCGGCAACGGCTGTTCTCCACACGGGTTGGTGGCAGCAATGGTTTCAACATAATTGAGATTGTTCATCGTATTAATACGATCGATAAAAATCACACCAGGTTCAGCATGATTATATGTAGACTGCATGATCGAATTCCACAGGTCCCGGGCTTGCACCGTACGAACAGTAACCCCCGCCCAGACCAGATTCCACTGACTATTTGCCTTAACAGCTTCCATGAAAGGATCCGTGATCAACACGGACATGTTGAACATCCGTAAACGTGCAGCATCAGATTTAGCGGTGATGAAGTCTTCAACATCGGGGTGGTCGCAGCGCATCGTCGCCATCATTGCGCCGCGCCGTGACCCTGCCGACATTATCGTGCGACACATCGCGTCCCACACGTCCATGAATGACAACGGGCCAGATGCGTCAGCCGCAACACCTTTGACCACAGCGCCTTTAGGACGGATTGTTGAAAAATCATAGCCAATGCCGCCACCTTGCTGCATGGTCAAAGCCGCCTCGCGAAGGCTGTCAAAAATGCCCCCCATTGTGTCGGGGATCGTGCCCATAACAAAGCAATTAAACAGAGTCACGGATCGATCTGTCCCAGCGCCAGCAGTGATGCGACCAGCTGGAAGATAGCGAAAATCATTCAAGGCCTTGTAAAATTTCGGCTCCCAGGCCTTTGGGTCTTTTTCAACGGATGCCAGCGATTTGGCGATCCTGGCCCAAGTGTCTTCAACAGAGGTATCAATCGGGGTTCCATCACCCTCCTTAAGGCGATATTTCATGTCCCATATTTGTTCGGCGATTGAGGCAGCAAAGCGGGTCATAGGCGGTCCTTTGGTATATATTGAGTAGAATCATTGAAGCCTTAAAGGTCTACATATAGCGTTAATTAAGGAATTCAGTAGCACATCTAGAAATTGGAGTATATCACTTTGGCAACCAAATTGCACCTTCAAAAGTTATCTGTTGGAAGCGAAAATGTCGCAGATCTCGCCGAGTGGCAAGCGACCAATCGCGCCCAAACACGGGACGGATTGCCGCGGCATGTGACACGGATGTGGCCTAAACGCGAGGCCGAGTTAATGGCTGGCGGCAGTATTTACTGGGTCATCAAAGGGTCACTTTTATGTCGCCAGAGAATTATCCGTCTGGATGAATACATTAGTGCAGACAACATTCGGCGCTGCGCAATCGTCATAGATCCTGAACTGATCAGAGTGGTGCCGTCTTTAAAGCGGCCATTTCAAGGATGGCGATATCTAAAACCCGAAGATGCGCCAAAAGATTTGCCTGTGGGACGTGAAAACGAAGAGCCTCTGCCACCTTCACTAAGTGCGGCCTTAGCAGAAATTGGAATTTTATGATCTTGTGACTTCCACATGCCGAGTACACTTAAGCGAGGGTCTGCTAGCAACCAACACCATAAATTAGCCTCGATACAATAGCTCGTAATATTCTGCACTCAGGTTTTTAAAATTAATGAACAGTTAATAGTTCAGTTTGGTTTCTAAAAATTTAAATGTATCACGTTGAGCTTGGGTCCAGTTACGGCGACGTGCTCGGAAAAGAGTGGCTTGGCTGGCGTGGATCATCCCGTCGGGAAGAATTTTAAGTCCGTTTGCGCGCAGTGTCTCACCCGTAGACGTAATATCAGCGACAGCTTCTGCTGTTTCGTTGCGAATAGTGCCCTCAGTCGCGCCTTGGCTGTCGACAAGTTGATAGTCAGCCACGCCATACTCACGCAAAAATTCGCGCGTTAGACGGTGATACTTTGTTGCGATGCGTAGCCGAAAACCGTGATGCGCGCGGAATGCGGCTGCAACGGCATCAAGGTCATCTAAGCTGTCCACATCAATCCATGATTGTGGTACAGCAATTACAAGATCAGCTCCACCAAAACCCATTTTTGACACTTCAACGACCCTCTGATCCCATAGTGAAAGCTTTTCGCGCACAAGATCAGATCCTGTCACCCCAAGCTGGATACGCCCAGAATCAAGTTCACGTGGCACTTCACCTGCTGAAAGCAACACCAATTCAATGCCGTTTATACCGTCCACAGCTCCCGCATATTCACGTTCTGATCCAGATTTACGCAATGTTACGCCACGCGCTGCGAACCAATCAAACGTCTTTTCCATCAATCGTCCCTTTGACGGAATACCAAGCTTCAAGGTCATTGCGCAGCCTCCACTAAAGCTACAAGATCTGGGCGGATCACCCCCCCCACGGCGGGCACACCAGTACCACCGCCAAGAATTACTGTTAGAGCATCATAACGGCCACCCGTGGCAACTGGTGGAATATTCAAACTAGCATTAGACGAAAATCCAAACACAAAGCCATCGTAGTATTCCATCGATGTGCGTCCGTACGCCGCTTCAAACGGCAGCGCATCAACATCGATGCCGCGCTTCGCCATTGCATCCAGACGCATATTTAACCCATCAATCGCAGCACTGATTGACGGCAGATCAACTGCAATATCTCTCAGTAATGCCAGCGCATTAGGCGCAGTTTCACGAACCTTCAGAAGCGATGCTAACAGGTCGCGTTCAAAACTCGAAATAGGACCAATCGCAGCATCATCCTGCAGCGCTTCGATGCGCAGCGCAATTTCGGATTCTGATCTAAGCCCAAGGACCACCGGCAGATTCGCCATCGCGTTCGCGTTGCTCAATAAAGCAGCGCGAGCAGCAGGTATAGGCGTGACACTTCCAAAACGATCCAATAGTGCTCGAAATCTTCGTGGCCTCCACAGATGGCGCATCAGAGCTGCGCGCCGACGTTCCGATGTTTTTAGTCCAATAACGGCCGCTCGCAAAATGCCAATGTCGCCCGTCATGGGTGCCACAGGGACATCGGCCAGTATGTCTGCAAAAGTAGCAAAAACCTCAGCGTCAGCGGCTGCAACGTCTTTACCGTCAAACACTTCAAACCCAACTTGGACAAATTCGGTGGGGCGGGTTTCGTGAGCTTCCTGTTTACGAAACACTTTGCCTAAATAGGTGTAGCGGGCAGGTTCTGCACCGAATTCCATGTGCTGCTGCACAATTGGAACCGTAAAATCAGGACGCAGCATTTGTTCACCACGCAACGGATCTTGCGTGGTGAAGGTTCGCGCGCGAATGTCTTC
This sequence comes from Octadecabacter sp., assembly GCA_028825445.1. Classification (GTDB taxonomy): domain Bacteria; phylum Pseudomonadota; class Alphaproteobacteria; order Rhodobacterales; family Rhodobacteraceae; genus Octadecabacter. Next base: position 30,852 of record JAPKAD010000018.1, on the reverse strand, counting down.
GCCATAAAGATCTAGCAGCGTATCTGCTGGTTGCAGCACGTCCGCGTCAGTGATTGACGCACCATGTCCAACTAGTACGGATTGGTAACGGCGTGCACGGTCCCAAATGTCCTGTGATATATCAGCGCTCACTTGGCTTGCTCTTCCAACAGCGCCTTGATCCGCACAACCAGATCAGCGCGGGGAATCTCGAACTGACTTGGCCGATCTTTCCATTGTTCAAGGGTCGCTGTTTCAGCAATTTTCGCACCTAGGATTAGGTCTTTTATTTGCAGTGTTCCTGACGAAAGTTCATCACCACCCTGAATAATAGCAATGGGTGAATTGCGCTGGTCAGCGTATTTTAATTGGTTGCCAAAACTTTTCGGATTACCAAGGTAAACTTCAGACCTGATGCCTGCTTGCCGCAATTCGGATACGATTTCTTGATAATCCGCCATACGTTCACGATCCATTACGGTGACAACAACGGGTCCTGAAGTGTCCAACGTCAAACGGCCCTTCATGTGCAATGCTGCGAGAAGGCGATCAACACCAATAGAAACACCCGTCGCAGAAACTTCTTGTCCAGTAAAACGTTTCACAAGGTCATCATAACGGCCACCGCCAGCGACAGACCCGAAAGAACGCAGGCGGCCTTTTTCGTCCTTGATCTCAAAAGTTAATTCAGCTTCGAATACTGGGCCAGTATAGTAACCAAGGCCACGCACAACGGAAGGATCGATAACAATGCGGCGTGCGTCGTAACCACCAGCTGCGAGAAGATTAGCCATAGTTTCAAGTTCATCAACACCAGCGGCACCGATGGTGCTTTCTCCAATTGCTGCGCGTAGGTTTTTAAGTGTTCCTGTCGTGTCTTTCATCTTCGACGTCAAAAACGCAACGACAGGTTCTATCTGTTCACCTGACAAGCCAACGCCATTAATATAAGCACCTGACGCATCTAAACGCCCCTTCCCAAGTAGTTCGCGCACACCACTTTCACCAACTTTGTCGAACTTATCGATGGTGCGCAAAACGTTGGCACGCTGGTCATTGTCGGACAGGCCCATAACCTCCAACACTCCATTCAAAACTTTGCGGTTGTTGATCCGCACCACATAGTCTCCACGCTCAATCCCAACAGCTTCAAGCGTATCAGCCAGCATCGCGCAAATTTCAGCGTCAGCAGCAACAGAACTTGACCCGACTGTATCTGCATCACATTGATAAAACTGACGAAATCGGCCTGGACCAGGCTTTTCGTTGCGCCAGACCGGACCCATTGCGAAGCGACGGTAGGGTAGCGGCAAATCGTTACGGTGCTGGGCAAACACGCGTGCCAAAGGTGCAGTTAAGTCGTAGCGCAACGCGAGCCAGTCTCCATCATCATTTTCGTCTTCTTCTTGCCACGCAAATACACCCTCATTGGGGCGATCCACGTCGGGCAAAAACTTACCCAGCGCATCAACGGTTTCGACAGCAGCGGTTTCAAGCGCCTCAAAGCCATAGCGATGATATACACCTGCGATGATGCGTAACATATCCGTGCGCTGATCCACTTCTGCGCCAAAATAGTCACGAAACCCTTTGGGGGTCTGCGCCGTAGGTCGTTGGATTTTTTGCTTTTTGGCCATGGGGTGGCTCCACTTATGGCGAATTCACTTGCGACTTACCGCGCAGGGCACGTTGGCGCAACAGTGGGGGTTGGCAAAGTACACACCGGCACCGTAATGAGCTATATGAGTGATCAAACAAACCTTGAAGAACAGCTGGCCCATTTTATTCGCACAGTTGATGACTTATCTGACATCGTTGCACGTCAGGAAGGCGAAATTAGCCGGCTCACGTACCGAGTACAGATGTTGATGGAACGCGAAGCCGGTCGCGAAACTGATGCTGGAGGATCTGCGACAATGGTCGATCAGCGGCCACCGCACTACTAGCAGTAAATCGTTTTTATTTACCGTCTTTAATTGACATTGCTAGTACGTCGCCATCGTGTATTAAGATCTGGGCCCATCTTGATGGAACAGCACTATATGTGCCGGCAAAAAAACTGTAAACAGTAATAAAGTGCGTATTAACATTCATCCGTTGCGTGCGAGCGCCACATGGCTGGCCGCGTCCAACACGACACACGCTGGCCTTCAAAGTCTCATAAGCGTTATCAGTCGTCGTATAATCAATTCTTTTGTTGCTAGTCTGATAGCGCACAAACTCATGGGTTTCGACATCACCAGTGACAACGACAGCGCCTGTAAACATACGCGCACAATTGTCGTCAAATCCACTGATGTAAAACGGACGCGGAACGTTTGAATTTGGGATCGTGTCAAAGATTCGAAACCCTCCACCATTATCAATCTGACGGCCAAGGTCATCATTGTGCAACCCACAAACGCGGGCTATTTCTCCAAATTTTAAAAGTGCACCATCAGCTACGCCTGTGCCATCAGGGCCCATCCTAGACAGCGGTGCCCAGTTGTTGGTATTCCTTCCAAACAAACTAAATAAACCATGTCGTGGAGTGCGTGTCTCAGGCATAGCAGCCGACACGACAATTAGATCATCTTGATCAGATGTTGCTTCGCCAGTTTTGGCAATAGCTACCGATGCATCGGAATTGATTGGGTCATTTAGCTGATTATCTAATAAACGGGCAAATAATCCACCATTAATATTTTGAGCCTCATCAGAAGCTTGCGTCAGGTTTCTAACACTGTCAGCGACTGCAATGTCGTCCAGACGCGCAACATTACGCAGCGGGTCACCACAGGCCGACAGCAACAAAGCCATCCCAAGTCCCATCATTATCTGGCGCACTCAACGTCCTTAATTTATTATAACGTGAATGTTTAATGCAGCCCGAACACTGCGTCTACCTTGTCTTTCTGATTGGCAAGGTTTCGCCGATCAGCTTAAAATTACAACTAGATTTCCTGAACTTCGATGACCCCACCAAGACTGCGTAAGGCACCTTTGATCTGAGGATTTATAGGAAATTGCATCTCAAGTTCGACATCAATTTCCCCCAATTCAATATCATCTATTGTAAACATCACCGGTCCACGCCCACCTTTAACGTTGTCGCGAATTGCATTGTGCAAGATGTCACTCACGGTTGAAATCGCACCCACATCACCCAAGAAAACCCGTAAGCCTGACGATCCAGCATTGGCCACAGCCATGTCCGCAAGCATCACAGAACGGCCAAGTAATTTTAGCTGTTCTGACTCCATCGTGGCCTCCACTTGAACGACAACTTGATTGCCAGTCTCAAGATAATCACGTGCAACCTCAAGCGTGTCCGAAAACATTGTAACTTCATACTGGCCTGTGGGGTCAGACAACTGCACAAAAGCAAACCGATTGCCCCGCGCCGATTTGCGTTCCTGACGCCCCGCCACTGTGCCCGCCATTTTACAAACCATTGCGCCACCTGCTGCCTTGGCAGTGACTTCGTCCAGTGTCAGCACTTTTTCTGTACGTTTGAGCGCTGCCATGTAGTCATCAAGGGGATGGCCAGAAAGGTAGAAACCAACTGCTTTGAATTCTTCAGAAAGGCGTTCAGCGGGCAACCAATCTTCCACCTCCGACATGCGCGGTTCTGGCAAGTCATCGCCAGCTTCACCAAACAGCGATACTTGGTTTGAGTTTTTTTGATCGTGGATCGCGGCAGAATAGCTAACAAGCGCGTCCAAACTTGCGAAGACTTTACGTCGATTTGGATCGAGAACATCAAACGCCCCAGCCCGAGCCAGCATTTCTAAAGGGCGCTTGCCAACGCGTTTAATATCGACGCGGCGAGCCAAATCGAACAGAGTGGAAAACGGACTTTTTCCTTCTGCCAAACGTGCGTTAACAATTAGCCCCATGGCATCGACGCCAACGTTTTTCAGCGCTCCCAATCCATAGACTAGCATGCCACCTTGCACATCGAAAGTCGCGAGGGACGTATTTACACAGGGAGCAAGCCATGGCAGCTTAAGACCCTTTTTGACCTCTTGAAAGTACACACCGAGCTTATCAGTTAGATGTATGTCGCAGTTCATTACACCAGCCATAAATTCAACTGAATGATTTGCCTTTAACCACGCCGTTTGATAACTAACCACCGCGTAAGCTGCTGCGTGGGATTTATTGAAGCCGTAATTGGCGAACTTGTCGAGCAGGTCCCAAACCTCCTGAGCCTTTTTTTTATCAACCCCATTTTCCAATGATCCCGCTAGGAACTTTGGCTTCTCAACATCCATCGCCTCTTGCAGCTTTTTACCCATAGCGCGACGCAGCAGGTCAGCACCACCAAGTGAATATCCCGCCATTTCTTGAGCAATCTGCATAACCTGTTCTTGGTAGACAATAATGCCCTGAGTCTCGTCAAGGATGTGGTCGATTGACGGATGCAACAGGTCACGATTGGAAATCCCATTTTTAACCTCACAGAACTTTGGAATATTTTCCATTGGGCCAGGGCGGTACAATGCCACCAGTGCAATGATATCCTCAATACAGTCTGGCTTCATACGCCGCAGCGCGTCCATCATGCCGCTGGATTCCACTTGAAAAACAGCGACCGTTTTGGCGGCAGCATAAAGTTTATATGATGCCTCATCATCAAGTGGTATGGCATTGATGTCGTTGATTGTGCCATTTGCAGGGACATAAAGCTCAACACCTGTCGAGCTTTTATGAAGATCACGGCCAGATTTTAAAATCAGTTTCACCGCGTTCTGAATGACCGTAAGGGTTTTTAAGCCAAGAAAGTCAAATTTGACCAACCCCGCCTGTTCCACCCATTTCATGTTAAATTGCGTAGCTGGCATGTCAGATCGCGGATCTTGGTAAAGTGGCACCAATTCATCCAAAGACCTATCGCCAATTACCACCCCTGCGGCATGGGTTGAAGCATTGCGCAACAGCCCTTCAAGCTGTTGTCCATATGTCAGCAAACGATCAACAACCTCATCGTTCTTAGCCATATCACGCAACCGCGGCTCATCAGCCAAAGCTTTAACTATGCTGACAGGTTTAACGCCTTCAATAGGAATCATCTTTGATAATTTATCGACCTGCATATACGGCAGCTGCAATACGCGACCAACATCGCGAATAGCTGCTTTTGACAACAAGGCACCAAACGTGATGATCTGGCCAACTTTATCACGGCCATATTTTTTCTGAACGTACCGGATAACTTCTTCGCGGCGATCCATACAAAAATCGATGTCGAAATCGGGCATGGACACGCGTTCCGGGTTCAAGAAGCGTTCAAATAACAGCGAATACCGCAGCGGATCAAGGTCAGTAATCGTCAATGCATAAGCCACCAGCGATCCCGCACCAGATCCACGTCCCGGCCCTACTGGAATGTTATTATCTTTAGCAAATTTGATGAAGTCGGCCACGATTAAAAAATAACCGGGGAACCCCATGCCTTCGATAATCCCAAGCTCAAAATCTAGACGCTTTTCGTAGTCTTCGATACCAACCGCATGAGGGATAACCTTGAGACGGTTTTTTAATCCAGAATGCGCTTGCTGCTTTAATTCTTCAATTTCATTATCGGCGAATTTTGGCAGAATCGGATCGCGGGTGTAGGCCTTAAATGCGCAACGTTTTGCAATCTCAATGGTGTTGGCAATCGCTTCGGGAAGATCTGCAAAAAGCGTGACCATTTCTTGCTGAGATTTAAAATAATGCTGCGGAGTTAAGCGACGGCGCGGTTCGTTCTGATCAACATATGCACCGTCAGCGATGCAAATTAGTGCATCATGCGCTTCATAAATTGACGTCTTTGGAAAATAGACATCATTTGTGGCAACCAACGGTAGTTCCAACGCATAAGCCATTTCTACATGGCCTTGTTCGGAAAGCTGCTCAGCCTCAGGCAAGCCACCATCAACAGGATGCCGTTGCAGCTCGACATACAAACGATCTGGAAAAATTACTCCCAATTGTCTCATCAAAGCCTCGGCTGCAGGACGTTGGCCTACCCGTAGCAGGCGCCCTACAGGCCCATCTGGACCACCCGATAAACATATCAGCCCAACGTTGTGCTTTGCCAGATCGTCAACCGTGACTTGCGGCAATTGTCCGTCTGCATCCAGATAGGCACATGAATTCAGCTTCATCAGGTTCATGTAGCCAGCTTCGTTCTGTGCCAATAAAACAATTGGTGCGGGTGGCTCGGAATGTCGCCCTGGCTCATTCACACGCGACCCCAAATCGACCTGACAGCCGATAATTGGCTGCAGGCCAGCTTTCGCTGCATATTCTGAGAATTCCAGCGCACAGAAAAGGTTGTTGGTGTCTGTAACAGCCACCGCAGGCATGCCAAATTTCTCAGCTAAACCACAGATTTTTTTTACCGGAACCGCGCCTTCAAGAAGAGAGTACTCGGTATGCGTACGAAGATGAATGAAACGAAGATCTGTCATAGGCATACCCTAACTTGTGGTGACGGTGGGCGGAAGCTCAAGCGGTTAAAATGCCTATTTAATAATGCATTTCATATTTAAACTTATAACAATCAACTATAATTTTGTCATCTGGCAAGAAAACTTAGCAATTTAGCTAACTAACTTGACGCGTACCAAAACTTACCAAATAATATGCACATGACCCATGATCTCTCAGCTGCCTTCTCAGCATTGTCCGACCCGACCCGCCGCGCAGTCGTCGAACGACTGGCAATTGGTCCAGCGAGTGTCTCCAGCCTTGCTGCGCATCACGCGATGGCGCTTCCAACTTTCATGCGTCACCTTAAAGCACTCGAAAAATGCGGTCTTGTGCGATCGGTCAAGAGAGGCCGCGTGCGGACCTGCCATATTGAGGCAGCACCTTTAATGGAACTTCAAGGTTGGTTCGAGTGGCAGCGACAAGCTTGGGAACGCCGTGTTGATCAGCTCAATGCGCTAGCAAAAAAAGATATAGAAGAAAAAACCTAATGGTGATTAATTTTAATTTCATTTTGATCCAACACACAAACACTAATTTTTATTACCGTTTGGCACTGCTGGACCAATCCAAATCTGGTAGCGAAATTGGTTGTAGTCAGATCCTGTTCAGGTCGCCATCTTTAAAATTAAATTAACTCCTGACTGAAAAGTCATCATCATGTGAATGCCGAATCACGATATAATAATTGCCTTTATGGGCTGCATTCTTGTTGCCAATAAAACCCCGCGACTGGTCTGGGCCAATGCCCTCTGGCCAGGCGTTACGTCTGATTTACCGCGCATAACAGCAGAGATTTTTAACTAACTGTCTTTTTCGCAATGACAACTGCAGATGGCGGCTGCCTCCATAAAGTCAAAGCAATGCGCACAACACCAGCTTCAGTAGAAACACTCGAAAAAGCTGTTTTTTCGGAGGCGGGCAACAACAACCGACCAACTCAGCAACCTCTCCATATCGTAATAGTTAGAAGGGCTTGCCAAATGGCCGATCATTCGCTTTGATCTAGATCAGCGAATTGGTCTACGTCGCATCGACCTAGCGCCTTAGCTATACTTGGTACCGCGGCAGAGCGAATGCATGAATATCACGTTTCTTCTAAACGGAGAGGCCGTGGAGGTGGATACCCACCCCACACGAACTCTGCTCGACTGGCTGCGAGACACACAAAATCTAACCGGTACCAAAGAAGGCTGCAACGAAGGCGACTGCGGTGCCTGTTCAGTAATGATCACCGACGACAAAGGTGCGCGCGCGCTTAACGCTTGCATCCTGTTTATGCCGCAACTTCACGGCAAAGCCGTACGCACTGTCGAAGGCCTCGCAGCACCTGATGGCACGTTGCACCCTGTGCAAGAGACCATGATCGACAAACATGGCAGCCAATGCGGGTTCTGCACACCAGGGTTTGTCGTCTCCATGGCGACAGCCCATTTAAACGGGCGCACCGACCATGACGATGTACTAGCAGGAAATTTGTGCCGATGTACCGGATACGCACCAATTGTCCGCGCGGCTAAGTCGGCTGAAGGCACTAAAATTCCTGATCATATGCGCGATTCTCCCCCCGTTCATCTTGGTAAAAAAACGGATATTCTTGCACCAAAAACTAGTGACGCACTCGCAGCTTGGTACATGGCCAACCCCGACGGCACCCTGATAGCAGGTGCCACAGATGTGGGGCTTTGGGTCACAAAAGATTTTCACGACCAGACCGGAAAAATGGGTGAGATAGCATTTTTAAATCGTTGCACCGACCTGCAACAAATCAGAGATCAGGGCGACACATTGCGAATCGGAGCGACTGTGACGATGACGGATGTGTTGGCGACTGTTCGAACACTGCACCCATCCTACGCCAACATGATCCGCCGTTATGGGTCTGAACAGGTGCGAAATGCGGCAACCATCGGTGGCAACATCGCCAACGGGTCTCCAATTGGAGATAATCCACCCGCGCTCATTGCTTTAGGTGCAACGCTTCATCTACGTCACGGCGACTCACGGCGCGATATGCCGATTGAGGACTTCTTTGTTGAATACGGCAAACAGGACCGCAAAGCGGGTGAGTTTATTGAAGCTGTAACGATCCCAAAATCTGCTCCCACGTTGCGCTGCTACAAACTCTCAAAACGTTTTGACCAAGATATTTCAACAGTGTGCGGCTGCTTCAATGTTACCATAGAAAACGATACTATTATTGCAGCCTGTATCGCGTTTGGCGGAATGTCAGGCACCCCGAAACATGCAAAATTGTCAGAGGTCACGCTAGTAGGGCAGCCTTGGTCGCGCGTTAGTATCGAAGCTGCAGCCATCGCCCTTTTAGATGATTTCCAGCCCTTGTCTGACATGCGCGCTTCAGCGGATTACAGAATGGAAGCAGCCCAAGGACAATTACGGCGTTATTTTGACGACCTAAATGGTATAAATACCAATATTTTAGAGATCAGTGCATGAGTGTTTCTAAGCCCCTACCACATGACGCTGCAAAGCTACACGTTATGGGAACAGCCCGTTATGTCGACGATGTCCCAATGCCCAAAGGCACGTTGCATCTAGCTTTTGGGACAAGCGCCATCGCGCGTGGTACCATCCGGTCATTGGACTTAGACCCCGTTAAGAACGCCCCTGGTGTGGTGGCGGTTTTAACAGCTAATAATCTACCATTTGCAAACGACGTGTCACCGTCGATCCATGATGAACCAATGCTTTCGAACGGTTCGGTACACTATTTTGGTCAGCCAATTTTTCTAGTTGTGGCGCATACACATCTACAAGCCCGGTTTGCAGCGCGGCAAGGCAACATCAGCTACACTAAAGATACCCCGATACTGAGCATCGAAGACGCACTTGCCGCTGATTCACGTTTCGAAGACTGCCCGCGCATTTACACCAAAGGCGACGTAGACACTGCACTTTCTTCGGCCCCTAATCGGCTAACTGGTTGCCTTGAAATGGGTGGGCAAGAACATTTTTACCTTGAAGGACAAGCTGCCCTCGCGTTGCCACAAGAAGGGGGCGACATGGTGGTACATTCATCGACCCAGCATCCGACGGAAATACAACATAAAGTCGCTGAAGGCCTCGGCGTTCCAATGCATGCGGTGCGAGTCGAAATTCGTCGCATGGGCGGTGGCTTTGGCGGTAAAGAAAGCCAAGGAAATGCACTGGCTGTGAGTTGTGCAGTAGCCGCTAGTCTGACAGGCAAGCCGTGCAAAATGCGCTACGACCGTGACGATGACATGACAATTACTGGAAAACGCCATGATTTCCGCATCGATTATGATGTAGGTTTTGGCGATAACGGGCGCCTGACAGGCGTGGATTTCACACATTATACCCGTTGTGGCTGGGCACAGGATCTGTCACTTCCAGTCGCGGACCGCGCCATGTTACACGCTGACAACGCTTATTTACTGCCCACCGCAAGAATTACTTCACACCGCCTCAAAACAAATATGCAAAGTGCAACTGCCTTTCGTGGCTTTGGCGGACCCCAAGGCATGTTTGGCATTGAGCGAGTTATGGACCACATAGCGCATTTTTTAAACAAAGACCCTGCCCATGTACGGCGCATCAATTATTATACTGCGGCGGCCACTTTGGGCGAACCTTCAGAAGTGAAAAAGGTACGGAACTTCCCGGCCCAGTTAAAGTCTGCAGCGATGACACAAACTGGCGCATTCGCGAATAGTGGAACGGTGAAGGCATCGTCTAATTTTGGTGACGCGCAGTCGCCAGCAACATCAAAGACCAACAATACGACACCTTATGATATGGAAGTCACTGATTTTATCCTGCATGAAATGACCGACAAAGTGTTGAACGACGCTGACTATGATGCACGTCGTAAGGCGGTTGCGGTTTGGAACGACAAGCATGCAATTCTTAAAAAAGGAATCGCATTCAGCCCTGTGAAATTTGGGATTTCATTTACTCTGACGCACCTCAACCAAGCTGGTGCTTTGGTGCATGTATATCAAGACGGTTCGATTCAACTTAACCACGGTGGCACCGAAATGGGACAAGGGTTGTTTCAGAAGGTCGCACAAGTGGCGGCCTCAAGGTTCGGTGTTGATATCGCAGCGGTCAAGATTACCGCGACAGACACTGGCAAGATTCCCAACACGTCTGCCACCGCAGCCTCAAGCGGGACAGATTTAAATGGCATGGCTGTGCAGAACGCCTGCGATATTATTCGAGACAGGATTGCAAACTGCCTTGCAGAATTGCACCAAGTTAAAACGGACGAGGTAACATTTTGCGATGGGCAGGTCTTCGTTGCAGATCATGAAATGTCCTTTGCCAATGCCGCCAAGGTCGCCTATGAAAATCGCGTCAGCCTGAGCGCAACAGGGTTTTATAAAACCCCCGACGTCGCTTGGAATCGCATAGCGGGAAAAGGTCGGCCATTCTTTTATTTCGCCTATGGTGCTGCAATTTCAGAAGTCGTGATCGACACATTGACGGGCGAAAATAGACTATTACGGGTTGATATCTTGCACGATGCAGGCGCGTCATTGAACCCTGCTTTGGACATTGGCCAAATTGAAGGCGGCTACGTACAAGGTGCAGGCTGGCTCACAACCGAAGAACTGGTTTGGGATAGTGCAGGCCGCCTTCAGACCCATGCGCCATCTACCTACAAAATCCCTGCATGCTCAGACCGTCCGGAAATTTTCAACGTTACACTTTGGGACGGCCAAAACCGTGCTGAGACAATTTATCAGTCCAAAGCAGTTGGTGAACCGCCATTTATGTTAGGTATTTCAGCACATCTAGCCTTAGCGGATGCCTGCGCTGCCTGCGGGCCGATGTATCCTAATCTGCAAGCCCCCGCGACGGCGCAAGAAGTGTTGCAAGCCGTAAAGCGATCGCGCGCATGAGCGGTTTCGTAACCGTATCCGTGACGGCCATTAAAGGGTCTGCTCCACGCGAGGCAGGTGCGACGATGCGGGTATGGGCGGACCACCAGGACGGCACGATTGGCGGTGGTGCGTTAGAGTTTGAAGCCACCCGAATTGCGCAGAAGTTGTTGGTGGCTGGTGGAGGAACAGTGAAGCGGACGTTTCCTCTCGGTCCCGATCTTGGGCAGTGTTGTGGTGGTGCAGTTACGCTGGACTTCAGCCATGATGCATTAGACAAAGAACCTACTAAACCACCACTTTGGATTTGGGGAGCTGGCCACGTGGGGCGCGCCATTGCATTTGTAGTGGCACCATTTGATGATCGTAATATCACGCTGATAGATACTTCAGTAAACCGAATGCCAGATAACTTGCCCCCCAATGTTTCACCTCTTGTGGCAAACGATCCGGTCCGAGCGGTGGAGCACGCACCGCTACATGCCGACCACCTGATCTTAACCTATTCTCATGACATTGATCTGGCACTTTGCGATTCGCTGCTACGGCACAAATTTAGCAGTATCGGCTTGATAGGATCGGCGACCAAATGGGCCCGATTTCACTCAAGACTAGTCTCGATGGGACACAGCGCCGAACATGTTAATCGTATTGCGTGCCCGATTGGTGATCCTTCCCTTGGAAAGCACCCACAGGCCATTGCGATAAGCGTTGCTACTACGCTAATCTCGACGTCAGTTGATATCACAAAAGTTTAAAAAGCAGGGGAACACGCTAAATGACCGAACCGCTTATGAAGCTTAGGGGGCTAACCAAGGCCTATCCCGGAGTTATCGCCAATTCGGACGTGTCGTTTAATATTAGTAAAGGCGAAGTGCATGCCTTGCTGGGTGAAAATGGCGCCGGTAAGTCCACCCTAGTCAAAACAATTTACGGATTAGTTAAGCCTGATAGTGGAACAATGACGTTAGACGGTATTCCATTTAACCCTGCTGAACCACGTGCAGCGCGTACGGCTGGTATCACCATGGTTTTTCAGCACTTTTCATTGTTTGAAGCATTAGATGTAGCAGAAAACGTTGCCCTTGGGATGGAAAATCCACCGCCTATGCGCGATCTCGCCCAGCGCATTACAGACGTTTCGAAGACCTATGGTCTGCCATTAGATCCCACACGAATTGTCGGTGATCTAAGTGCAGGGGAGCGGCAGCGTGTCGAGATTATTCGTTGTCTCCTGCAAGACCCTAAAATTTTGATAATGGACGAACCAACGTCCGTTTTGACACCACAAGAAGTCGAAGTATTGTTCGAAACCCTGCGCAAGTTAAAGGCTGAAGGCACTGCTATTCTATATATTTCCCATAAACTTGAAGAAATTCGTGCCCTGTGTGATCAAGCAACAGTCTTGCGATTGGGAAAGGTTGTAGGCAGTTGTACTCCCAGTGAAACGAGCGCACGGGAAATGGCTGAGCTGATGGTCGGTGGTACCTTGCATGTACCCAACCGTGAAGCTGGCGTTGTTGGCAAAACCTTAATGCAAATTAAGGGCTTGTCCGCGCAGTCCCCTGCAGATTTTGGGACCTCATTGAAAAACGTGACGCTTGATATTCGCGCTGGCGACGTCATTGGAATTGGCGGGGTTGCAGGCAACGGGCAAGATGAGTTGTTGGGAGCGCTGTCAGGTGAGATCAAGGTTGGTCACGGGCAGATCAGCTTTTTAGGTCAAGATATTGGCCATCTGCCACCCGATGCGCGGCGAGCTTTGGGCATTTGTGCTGCACCAGAAGAACGCATGGGCCACGCAGCGGCACCTGATATGTCACTGACAGAAAACGCGGCGCTTACGGCGCGAAAGCTTAAAGGTCTGACAAAAAATGGGTTTATCGACTGGGGCAAGACGCGTACCTTCGCCAAAGAAGTAATTGAACGATTTGATGTGCGTACGCCCGGACCGGGGAGTGCGGCGCGGTCTTTGTCGGGTGGCAATCTGCAAAAATTTGTCATTGGGCGGGAAATTCTTCAAAATCCTCAAATACTTATAGTCAACCAACCAACATGGGGCGTTGACGCCAGTGCGGCGGCAGTGATCCGGCAGGCGTTGTTAGATCTCGCAGCGAACGGCGCAGGCGTCATCGTGATCAGCCAAGACCTTGATGAGATAATGGAAATTTCAGATTTATTTGCCGCCTTGAACGTAGGGCGGCTAAGCAAACCACGCCCTGCGAAGGGTTTGACGATCGACGAAATTGGCCTGATGTTGGGTGGCGCACACGACATGGAGGTCTCCCATGTTGACTGATTTAAGATATTCACGCATTGGACACAGCATATGCACAATCTGTATGATAACAGTATTGCAGGTGCGGCAATGATTAAGCTGGAAAAACGTCCACAGCCATCGCAGTTCTGGTCGCTTGCCGCGCCCATTGTTGCAGTGATGTTGACGATGATTTTTGGTGCAGCGCTTTTTGCAGCGCTTGGAAAGCCACCTATTGAAGCATTAGGTAAGATCTTCTGGGAGCCGCTGTTTGGCGAGTTCAACTTTTTCTATCTGCCACAATTGTTAATTAAAGGTGCGCCTTTGGTTGCGATCGCATTGGGACTTTCACTGGGTTTCAAAGCTGGCGTCTGGAACATTGGTGCCGAAGGACAATACATCATTGGCGCACTGTGCGGCGCGGGCGTAGCCTTAGCGCTGTATCCGATGGAAGCGCGTTGGCTGATCTTTCCAGCAATGCTCATTGCGGGGGCATTTGGCGGGTTTGCATGGGCGATGATACCAGGGCTCTTGCGTGTGAAGTTCGGTACTAACGAAATTCTTGTGTCCCTAATGCTGGTCTATGTTGCAGAACAATTGTTAGCATCCATGGCGCTGGGATTGATGAAAAACCCTGATGGATTCGGATTTCCAGGATCGCGCAATCTTTCGCAATATTCATCTGCCAGCAGTTGGATTGACCAATCGAACGGCATGCATTGGGGAGTAGTCATTGCGCTAATCGGTGTGATCTTTGCCTACACTCTATTTGCTAAACACATTCTCGGGTTCCAAATCAAACTAGCGGGCCAAGCACCCCGCGCTGCGGCATTTTCTGGCGTGAGCCCAGCGAGGTTGGTTTTGTTCTGTCTCGGCACATCAGGCGCATTGGCGGGCCTTGCAGGATTGACCGAAGTTGCGGGGCCAGCCGGATTGGTAAGCATCGATTTCAATGTCGGTTACGGGTTCACCGCAATCATCGTGGCGTTTCTTGGCCGATTACATCCAGTGGGTATCTTATTCGCAGGAGCGCTGATGGCACTAACTTATATTGGTGGTGATGTGGCGCAAAGCTCACTTGGCCTGCCGGGAGCCGCGATACAGGTGTTTCAGGGCATGTTGCTGTTCTTTCTTCTTGGCGTCGATGTGCTAACAAATTACCGCGTTAGCATGAAACAGGGGAGCGTCGCATGAGTGTTATTGCTAAACCAATGCAGATCATTATGGGGCTGATGATGATGCTGCATGGTGTGTTGATTGGCGAGAGTAGCATCACGTTCTGGGCGCTGATCGCATTGGGCGCGGCACATGTGGCGGTTGCGTTTATCATTATCTGTGCTGTTGTCTTAGCAGCGCGACTTTCACCGCTCAGTCACCCATGGATCAATCGGCTGCACCGCCTTTCAGTGCAACATAACGGTGCGATGCTGGGCAGTGCAATTTTTGTTGCGGGTGCGTTGCATCTGAACTTTCATGAAATGGAGGGCGTTTGATGTTTGGCTCAATTGATCCGCTCCTCCTCCTTGCCTCTCTTATGGTCGCCGCTACGCCCATTATGCTCGCCGCAATTGGCGAACTGGTCGTTGAGCGTTCCGGTGTTTTGAATCTCGGAGTTGAGGGGATGATGATCACTGGATCGATCGTTGGCTTCATTGCTGCCATCATGACAGGGTCCCCATGGCTAGGATTTATTGCAGCAGCATTTGGCGGCGCTGCGATGGCGTTATTATTTGGTATGTTGACTCAACTTTTAATGTCTAATCAGGTGGCAACGGGGTTAGCATTGACGCTGTTCGGGCTCGGACTTGCAGCGCTAATGGGTCAGGGCTATCTGGGCGTTAAGGCACCTTCTTTCCCCGACTGGGACATTCCACTTTTGGGCGATATTCCTATAATTGGCCCGATTGTGTTCCAACATGATCCGATGGTTTATGTTGGGCTCACAATTGTAGCTGGTGTTTGGTTTTTCCTTAATAAAACCCGCGCAGGACTAGTGCTGCGCGCCGTCGGTGAAAACCACGAAGCTGCACACGCGCTAGGCTATCATGTTGTGCGCGTGCGATTGTTAGCAATCATGTTTGGCGGTGCTTGTGCGGGTCTTGGTGGAGCGTATCTGTCCATAGTGCGGGTACCTACCTATGCTGACAGCCTTACGGCGGGTGCGGGCTGGATTGCTTTAGCTATTGTCGTGTTTGCGAGTTGGAAACCTGGCAGACTATTGCTGGGAGCCTATATATTCGGTGGGATGACGGTTTTACAATTAAATCTTCAAGCTGCAGGATTGCCACTATTGGACGTTTTGCCTTGGATTTTTGGTGTGATTGCGGTGCTAATTTTGATCTGGGGCATTACGGTTTCGCGCAGTCTTTCTAATAACTTAATTACCATTGTTGCGTCGTTCGCAAGCTTTGCAGTCTTAGCATCGGGTTACCGCGCGCTAGGCTGGTCATTCAACGATCAACTTTGGCTTTCGGCATCACCATATATTGCCACCATCGTCGTTTTGGTCATTATATCCGCGGGTGGTGCACCTGGATCGCTTGGCAAGACGTTCCATGCCTCTCGATGAGGCGCACTCAAAAATAATACTAGGGAGACTACAAATGTTAAGAAGAACACTTTTGGCCAGCGCGGCTGCCACTACCATGTTGGGCGGCGTCGTAATGGCTGATGGCCATGGGCCAACCAAATTAGGTTTTGTTTTTGTCGGCCCAGTTGGTGACGGCGGCTGGACATATGAACATAACCAAGCCCGCTTGGCTGTAGAAGCTGAATTCGGTGATGCGGTCGAAACCGTATTCGTCGAAAGTGTGCCAGAAGGCCCTGATGCTGTGCGAGTAATGACGCAAATGGCGCTTGAGGGTGCGGACCTAATCTTCACCACATCTTTTGGCTACATGGACCAAACGATCGAGGTCGCAGCTAATTTTCCTGATGTACGTTTTGAACATGCAACAGGCTACAAGCAGGCCGATAACGTGTCTGTTTATTCCGCGCGCTTCTACGAAGGTCGCGCAGTACAAGGCCACATTGCAGGTCACATCACCGAATCAAATATCGTTGGCTACATTGCGTCTTTCCCCATCCCTGAAGTCATCCGTGGGATCAACGCAGCTTATATTCACGCGCGCGAAGTGAACCCTGACGTCGAGTTCAAGATCATCTGGGCTTACACATGGTTTGATCCAGCCAAAGAAGCCGAAGCTGCCGCTGTTCTGATTGAGCAAGGCGCTGACGTGATTTTGCAGCATACAGATTCCACAGCACCACAAGCAGCCGCAGCTGCCGCAAACGACGCTGGAGGTAGAATCTACACCTTTGGACAGGCGTCCGACATGCCAGAATTTGGGCCGTTGCCACGGGTATCTTCGATCATCGATGACTGGGCGCCTTACTATATCGCACGCACCCAAGCTGTCATGGACGATACATGGGAAAGTATGTCCACGTGGGATGGTATTGGCGCCGGCATGGTTGGAATAGGTGATATTTCCGACGCGATCCCAGCTGAAGTCAAAGCATCTGCAGAAGCTATGGTCACGCGTTTGGCAGCTGGTGAATATCATGCGTTCACAGGCCCTATTAATAAGCAAGACGGGTCTGTTTGGCTCACCGAAGGAGAGACTGCATCCGACTATGGTGACGACAGTCTTGCTGGTATGTCGTTTTATGTCGAAGGTCTAACAGCTGAGATTCCACAGTAATTTACTTACATTATTTTAAGTTATTGACGATGAATAGGCCCACTTAAGTGTGGGCCCATTCACAATTAAGTAATGAGCACTAATATGTTTGGAAGCACGCAACCTTCGGTTTGGTTATGAATTCCAAGATTTTTCAAAGCAAAAATCGGACTAACAGAAGATGCTTCAAAAAATTACAACACTTCGTTGAGCCATTTCTTCTGCCAGCATGATGTGACATAGCAATTTTATTTTATGGTTTCAGTTTCCAGAAATAATTGGCAGTTACATGATTATGGTGCAGTCAAAAACTTAGTGTTAAAACCTACATTGGGTTCTTTTGCGATTATCGAACAGGCACGTCTCAGGCTCAATGTTGGTAGCTGACAGCGAGCCGCGCGAATGTACCGGTTTTGAACGACACGCGATGAACGATCTGAAAGAAATAGTTAAGCAGGCTTTTCGTGTGCGCTGTGTGAAATTAAATTTTTTATTTAGCCGCCAAAACTGCACTCAATTCACAGTTTTTATACGAATGTTTCGGCTGACCACCCACAGCGCTGATGGTTAAAAATCTATGTCGGAAGCTTTAAATTCACTGTTTTTGGCAGTGGACGCAGGACAACGATTGACAACATCGACCGGCTATCCAGCTGGTCATAATATACAAACCAAATCTGGACGTACTAACGTTGCTTGTTCTGTAACCAAACAAAACAACGTCATTAGCAATTAGTTCAACCCAAAAGCCACAAGGCCGAGGGCCGCTACAACGTTCATGCTGGTATTTTATGAAATTACGATCAGCGCCGTTAAATATGGCACATTGTCTGAAACTGATTATGTTACGCAAGAGTCAGGGCTGCGCTGATGAGCGTCGTTTTGACATGGACTAAATCGAATTTGGAACGGCGTTACTTAACGTGAGCATTGAACAGTAACTGGCGGCAAGCAAGAATAACTATTTTTAATCATGTAGATGAAATTGTATTTATCAAGTTTAGGTCGGATGAGTTAAGAATTAATGTGGCTTTTTCGCGGCCCAGCGCCCCCTAATTTACAATGCCGTCAATATATTTCTAGAATTCCGCCACAATACGCCCCAATGTGCCCTCAACATTATAGGGACACACTATGAAACTTAACGGTGCAGGCGAAACAGAAAAAGGCGAAGTAGCGCTGAAAACACTATCTAGCGCAATTATAGCACCTGCAGCCTATGGTACTATGCAATGGGGAGGCACTGCCGACATCGGCGCAGCAAAAGCGATGTTTGATGCATGTTTGCATGCAGGCATTCGGCATTTTGACACAGCCTTCTTATACACTGATGGCAGGTCTGAGGAGTTTTTGGGCGCGATTGCAGGTAATCGCGACGACGTGTTTGTGGCAACAAAAGCTGCCTACAATCAACCTGCCACGAGCACCAACATTCGCGCCAGTTTTGACATAAGTAGAAAACGGCTGAAACGCGACTGCGTCGATCTACTGTACTTGCACCGCTTTGACGACGAGACGCCACTGGAACAAACATTTGAAACACTCGCTAGACTACAATCAGACGGCACAATTCGATTTATCGGTGTCAGCAATTACGCAGCATGGCAGGTGATGAAAGCCCAAAGCGTGGCCGCTAAACTTGGCACAAAAATTGATTTCATTCAGCCAATGATGAACCTTGTGAAGAGGCAAGTTGAGACTGAAATTTTGCCGATGACCCGCGATCAGGGAATTCAGATTTGCGCATATTCACCACTTGGTGGCGGTTTGCTGACGGGTAAATATGGCATCGGTGGTGATGGACGGTTAGCAACGGATGCGCGCTATGCCGCCCGATACGGCCCGCAATGGATGCACGAAGCAGCACAAGGACTGGCGCAGATTGCCACTGATTTGGATGTCAATGCTGCAACACTCGCAGTGGCATGGTTACGTCGCCATGCGCCAGACGTTCACCCTATTTTATCAGCACGATCGGTTGCACAGTTGACCCCATCACTGGATGGATTGAACTATGAAATGGAAGACGACACTTACAAAGCAATCTCGGCACTGTCGCCCACCCCACCACCCGCCACAGATCGGATTGAAGAAGCATGATTGATTTTATTGTCATTGGTGGTGGCATTGCGGGCACGTCTGTCGGCGCACGCCTGTCGCATCTCGGCCACGTCGTTATTTTAGAACGCGAAAGTGCGCTGGCATATCACGCGTCGGGGCGATCTGCCGCAATGTTTGAAGAAAGCTACGGTTCACCATCGACAATAGCGTTAAATAGAGCCAGCAAAGATTATCACTTTGAAGCAAATGGAGGAGTAACCAGCCCACGCGGTTTGATGTTGATTGGCACGGCAGACAGCACTGACAAATTTCAGGCCGATTTAGTAGCGATGCAGTTGCAGCAAATTAGTGTTAACGATGCCTGCGCTATGTTACCTATATTGAACAATTCCGTCACAAATGTTGGCTATAATGTGGGTGCCTGGGATTTAGACACAGACCTTTTGGTACAGAACTTTGCCCGCGAAGTTCGTCACTTAGGAGGTATAGTACGAACATCCGCCGAAGTGACGGATATCACCCGAATCCCAGCGGGTTGGGAGGTCACGGTTGGTGATGAGGTCCTGTCAGCACACAATTTGGTGAATGCTTCTGGTGCTTGGGTCGACTTGATCGCACAAATGGCAGGTATCAAGCCCTTAGGTGTGACGCCACTGCGCCGATCTATGGCACGTATTCCGGCTCCGGGTGGGCATGATGTATCAAATTGGCCCATGCTATTTGGACCAGGCGAAAATTGGTACGCTAAGCCTGATGCTGGCGCGTTGATCGTGTCCCCCGCCGACGAGGTTTTAATGCCACCAATGGACGCTTGGGCGGATGATATGATTCTAGCCGAAGGATTGGCGCGCTATGAAGCGCATGTCACTGAACCCGTCACGCGGATGCTATCAAACTGGGCGGGTCTGCGCACTTTTGCGCCAGATAGAAATTTGGTACTGGGGCCAGATTCAATAGACCCATCATTCATTTGGATGGCAGCTCAAGGCGGTTACGGGTTCCAAACAGCCCCGGCTGCCAGCCAATTGGTCGCTGACTTGGTGGCGCAAAAAGCACCACAAATACCAACTGATATGGTTGCAAAACTCACACCCGACAGGTTCTCTTAAAGCGATTTTATGAGCACCATCCACCATCAGTTTTCACAAAAATAATGCTGTGTAATAAAATAGTTAAATTGCAGTTTTGCAGCACGATTTGAAAAAATACACCTTCGGCAAACTAGATCTCTTGTTCTGCGAGCGTAACCTGGAGGTAACTGATGGTGAGCATCAGCACGGTGCAAGCCGATTTGCCAGAGGCCATCCATAAAAGTTTTCACACAGACTAGCACATCATCCAAGCCAAAAATTAGCGGCACATTTATGCGTTCAATATATACTCTGTGCTGTGGTTGCACTCAATCAGGGCAACAAAAGCTTCACAGATTTTGATGATCAGCTGCACGTCATCATTACCCATCTGGATCAGGTCACAGATTTTAAATCAGACACCATCCAATCACTCAAAGTCGCAGACATGACCATGTACAGCGTTATGCTAAAAGCAGCGATCCACTGGAACAGCACCCATAATTCAGGTTGGTATTTCATCAATCCTTTCCAAGATAAAATCTCGGTTGTTGTCTTGATAAATTAATAAGTAATGGTTGAAAATAATGGCAAATCTAACAAATTTATTACATTAAATTGATAAACTACGCGATTAAACTCGCGGGAAACCTCAATGCGTTGACCCTGTTAATAGTAAGCCCAAATCTAAATGAGATCAGCGTGATAGTTGGTGAATTTATCCAAGAAATGGATTCCAAGGCCACACCAATTGTTAAGCGTATTCTAGATCACATTTAATGCCATAGGAACGACAAGTGTTGCGGTTAACTTCCAATAGTCAGGTCTTTGCGCTAATACTAAATTTCATCTCAGATTTGACTGCGCTTTGGCGGATGAATTTGAATGGTTCAAAAGCTTTGCAAACATTTTCTGACCTACGAGAAATTGGATGCCAAAACACCAATCTGTTGGTCTAAATTTAAGATATTTTTATAATGAACTTTCTTAGTTTTTGCACGGCTCTAACTCGGGTGAAAGAGCCCCAGTAGATCCAGAACACCTAAGCAGGTCTATAGCCGTTTACGGGCTTTAGTTAACGACTATGCACGAATCCAAAACTCAAAAAAAGCTATTTTATGATGCTTGGATGTCAACAAAAGTCGACACACAGATAGACTACAGGCAGATGCGTGCCACCCATCAGTAACATTACAAGGATGCGTTATATTGTGATGGACCAAATCAACAAAATGCAGCAATGAAGCCAACCACCTCTTTAGAAATAGAAATTTTCCTGCATAATACAACTCTAAGCTCAGGAAAGACTTGTGCCTTTGACTTGACAGAATCGTTTATAAATTTGGTCAAGAAGCTGAGCAGTACAGGATTATCACCAGCCACCCACGATATTTTCGGGAGCTGCAAACACAGCGTTAAACCAAAATTATTGAATCTTGCGATGCGGGGGGGGACTATTGACCGACTGGGCATCTATCTCCAGCAGTTATATTTTGATAATTGCTATGGGGTGGGATTATCGTATCTCAATAATGTTTTTGTAGGCTACTTTGTAGACCGCCCACCAATGCAAAATGCAAGCGGGCGGCTATTAAATTTTATAGCAAGGCGTCTTTGCGGATCGTTTCGTTCTTGGGGTCATATGGGCTGTCTTGCACGACTTCTGCATCCCACAATTCACGAAACATGCGAACTTTTATTTTTGTACCAACGGCACACAATTCCGACGGAAGATAGCCCATGCCAATGGATTTATTGAAGGCCACAGAATAGCCACCCGACGTTAGACGCCCAACTTTATGATCATTATGGATCAACGCCTCTCGGCCCCATGGGTCCGCATCGCTTGGACCGTCTATTAGCAGCGTAACGCACTTTGACCGAATGCCAATTTCTTCCATCGCAGCTTTGCCATTGAAGTTCTTGTTAAGATCGACAAAGCGCGGCAAATCCGCCTCGAGTGGGGTCGCATCACGGCCAAGTTCTGTGCCAAACGCACGATAGGATTTTTCTTGCCGTAACCAGTTTTGCGCCCGTGCACCAACCAGTTTCATGCCGTGTGAATTTCCGGCTTTTTCAAGCAAATCAAACAGGTAGTTCTGCATTTCCATTGGATGATGCAGTTCCCATCCAAGTTCGCCCGTGTAGGCAACGCGAATTGCGTTGACAGGGCACATGCCGAGTTCAATTTTCTTGGCTGACAGCCACGGAAATCGTTTATTGGTCAACACTGTTGAAGGATCAGGATCGTTAATGACCGCATTCAATACATCGCGAGATTTTGGACCTGCTATGGCGAAGACCCCCCACTGTGTGGTGACGTTCTGGCATTCAATCCTTCCAAATTCAGGCTCTTTGTCTTCAATCGCCTTGCGCAGGTAATCTGCGTCGTAGTCAGTCCAGCCACCCGCTGAGACGAGGTAATAGCTATCTAAACCGTTGCGCACGATTGTATATTCCGTGCGAGTCGTGCCGTAGGCGGTCAGCGCATAGGTCAGGTTAATTCGCCCAACTTTCGGCAACTTGTTAGTGGTAAACCAATCCAAAAACGCTGTCGCACCAGGCCCCTTTAAAATGTGTTTGGTAAAGGCTGTCGCGTCGATAAGTCCGACGCCCTCACGGATCGCTTTTGCCTCATCAACAGCGTGTTGCCACCAATCGCCACGACGAAAACTGCGCCCGTCGTGGTCATAGTTTTGTGGTGCATCAAGGGGGCCGTAATAGTTCGGGCGTTCCCAGCCATTAACCCAACCAAACTGAGCACCACGGGCCTTTTGGCGGTCATAAGCTGGGGCTGTGCGCAGTGGGCGACAGGCGGGGCGTTCTTCATCAGGATGGTGCAACTTGTAAACGTGATCGTAGCATTCTTCATTTTTACGGGCAGCGAATTCCGTTGTCATCCAATCGCCGTAACGTTTGGGATCAAGAGAGGCCATATCAATTTCCGCCTCACCATGAACCATTAACTGCGCGAGGTAATAGCCTGTACCGCCAGCAGCTGTGATACCAAACGAAAACCCTTCGGCAAGCCACATATTGCGCAGTCCAGGCGCGGGACCAACCAGTGGGTTACCATCGGGGGTGTAGCAAATTGGACCGTTAAAATCGTCTTTCAAGCCGCTGTCTTCACAGGATGGGACGCGGTGGATCATTGCCATGTATTGCTCTTCGATACGTTCCAGATCAAGCTGGAACAAATCAGCGCGGAAGCTATCCGGCACGACATGTTCAAACACAGCTGGGGCGTTTTGTTCGTACACACCCAAAATCCAGCCTCCACGTTCTTCGCGCACATAGCTTTGCGCATCAGCGTCGCGGATTACAGGGTGTTCTGCGTTGCCTGCTGCGCGATATTCAACCAATTTAGGATCTTGGTCTAGAACAACGAATTGATGTTCAACTGGGATCGCTGGCATTTTAATGCCAAGCATTTTTGCGGTGCGTTGCGCGTGGTTGCCGCTAGCGGTGACAACATGTTCAGCCGTGATAACAATTTGTTCTTCTGATGGTATAAGATTGCCACCCTTTTCGATCATTTTAGTGCAGGTAACATCCCATGTGGTGCCGTTCCAATCAAACGCATCAGCCTGCCATTTACGCTCAATCGACACACCGAGTTGTCGCGCGCCCTTAGCCATTGCCATCGTCAAATCTGCGGGATTAATGTAACCATCAGTGTGATGGTAGATCGCACCCTTGAGGTCCTCCGTACGGATCAGCGGCCAGCGTTCCTTGATCTGCTCAGGTGTGAGCCATTCAAACGGAATGTCGCAAGTTTCCGCAGTTGACGCATACAGCATGAATTCATCCATACGTTCCTGAGTCTGTGCCATGCGGAGGTTTCCAACGATAGCAAACCCTGCGTTAAGGCCTGTTTCAGCCTCAAGTTCTTTATAGAAATCGACAGAGTATTTGTGGATGTGCGTTGTCGCGTAAGACATATTGAACAAGGGGAGTAATCCTGCTGCGTGCCATGTGGAACCGGACGTCAGTTCGTCGCGTTCCAACAACATCACATCGCCCCATCCAGCCTTTGCCAAATGATAGGCTATTGAGGTTCCGACAGCACCGCCACCAATGACCAATGCTTTGACTGTAGTTTTCATGGCTGCGACTCCCGTGCGGCATTTAAGCGTAATTTGCCGCAAATGCACGCTTCTGCCCAAACCCACCCGACGCGAAACGTATCAAAACCGACCAAGCATGCATTTCGTGTCATCTAATCAGTGTAAGGCATTCCTAGACCTTGTAGACACAGCCAAAATATAAGTAAGGCCTAATTAAAAAGAAAAAATTTTAATAACAATTAGTTAAATAAAGAATTTAAATAATAGCAGGAGTTAAAATCTACCCAGCGTTCTTTTGAAAATAAACATTATTCTTTTAATTTTTTAGTGATTTGTACGAGGGAAACTGACTAAGCGGACCCATTAGGGGAGCAGTGAATACCAACAATGCATTACAGGGTCTGGAATATTCTTCACAGCCTGTTCCCCAGCAAAAACCACGTCACGTTCAGACAACAAAGGTGTGAAGCGTTCCGAATTTGATGATGCTAAAAGCTAAATGCCACGCTCCATCTAAATGCCTAAAGAAAATGATTTCATGCGGTTGTTCACCATAATTATTTTCCAGTAAAAAAGCGTTCCACTTTCTAATGTTGGCCACCCAGCTGCGGCCAATTACCTAGCTCTTTGAGCATAACAACAAAGGTGCAAGATCACTTAATCAACTGTTGCCAAACGCTAGTTGACCCAAAAATAATTAGTAAGAATGAACAGATGCGAAATCTTGACTTGATGGACGCCGCGCGCCCTATCAAAAATAGCTTTTATGGGTAGCACAAATTTATTGTCTGTTTGACTGAAGATTAGCAAAGGCCACATTGATGCGTATCTATTGACTGACAATACGTTAGTAGTTCCGTAAAGGAATGAACTTGTAGATAATACCAAGGTAAATTTGATGACAAAAAAATAAAAAATATCTTGGAATAAAATAGGCAAAGCCACTGGCAATACCCTCTAGCACTAAGGCTTTTTAGGCCAAAGATAGAACGTTGCAAACAAGCTTGGTTCTCAAAATCCGTCCTTTATTATTGCTCCTTCCTAAAGTGCTTGGGATACCTTGATTTCGCCCTAAATCGTTCATTCGATCTGTTTTACGTTTTCAATGCCACAGCGCGGCCAACGCAAGATAGCACGGTGCTCAACGCGCTTCTCAACAATAATATGATCTGTCGAATACCACCCAAACATTTTGAATTCGCAGTGTTGGTAGGGAAAAATTAATGTATTCAATATTATTTAGTTTAAGTTAAGTAAGAATTAGTAAACGCCAAATTACATCAATCTTGTGGAGATTATCACCCATAAGAAAATACTGTAAAAAGCTAGCCCCGTTTGGGGTCTCGCTTAGACCATTACAGCATTGCAGGAACGACCAGATCGGGCGAGCGATGGCCATCCTGAAACGTTTTAATGTTAAGCAAGACTTTTTCACCCATTTCAACGCGGCCTTCGAGCGTGGCCGATCCCATATGCGGTAGCAGCACTACATTCTTAAGCTCACGAAGGCGTGGATTCACGTCTGTGCCGTTTTCATATACATCTAGACCAGCCCCCGCGATATCACCAGAACGGAGCATCCGGGTTAGAGCGTTTTCATCGATCACCTCACCACGAGCCGTATTCACAATGAAAGCATCCTTTTTCATCAGCTTTAGTCGCCGCGCGTTCATCAAATGGAACGTGGCGGGGGTATGTGGGCAATTGACCGAAATGATATCCATACGGGCAACCATCTGATCAAGGCTTTCCCACCACGTCGCATCAAGTAAATCTTCGACTTCTGAACGCAAACGGCGGCGATTATTATAATGGATTTGCATGCCAAAAGCGCGCGCGCGTTTGGCGACCGCCTGCCCTATGCGCCCCATTCCAAGAATACCCAGTCGACGGCCCGCAATGCGCCCGCCCATCATCGCAGTGGGAGCCCAACCGTTCCAATCGCCAGATTGCATCAAAGCAAGACCCTCGGGGATGCGACGGGTAACGGCGAGAATTAACGCCATTGTCATGTCCGCGGTATCTTCAGTCACCACGCCAGGGGTGTTGGACACCAAAATCCCGCGCTGTCGGGCAGTATGCACGTCGATGTGGTCCACGCCTGCACCATAACTGGCGATCAATTTTAAACGATCCCCGGCCTGCCCTATCACCTTGGCGTTAATCTCATCTGTGACAGTCGGGACTAGAACATCGCAGCTCCGCATTGCCGCCACAAGGTCTTCGGATGTCATCGGCGTGTCCTCAGTCCGCAACTTAACATTGAACAATTCGCGCATCCGCGTTTCGACTGCGTCGGGCAACCGTCGCGTGACGGTAACACTTAGGCGTTTGCTTGGCATGATGATGTCCCCTTGCTTGCCCGAACAGGCTGTTATGTGACAAGGTGCCCGTAAAGTTCAGGCGGCACAAGAAGCGCCAAAAAATTCAGGGCCAATTGAGAATGCAGGATATTAAAGCAAAGCGCGTAAAAAACGTTTTGATGGCGATCATTTTAGTAATGTTACTCCCATTGGCGCAGTCCATTTCGGCACAAGAGACTGTTGTGCCAAACACCGCAATGCAAAGCGAACGTGGACCCGTCACAAATTTGCCTATACCCCGCTACGTGTCCTTAAAAGTAAACGAAGCGAATGTACGTCGGGGCCCGTCCCTATCGCACCGGATCGACTGGGTATTCCAACGCCGCGACATGCCGTTGCGCGTTGTCGGCGAATATGGTCATTGGCGACGTGTTATGGACCGCGAAGGCATGGGGGGTTGGGTTCATTATTCTTTGCTGTCTGGCAATCGTACCGTGATTATCGACCGTGACCTTTTAGTATTGCGCAGGCAGCCAGACGCTAATGGAGTTGAAATTGCCATACTGGAAATTGGCGTTATTGCGAACCTTGACAAGTGTTATATCGATTGGTGCCGCTTGCACTCTGCCGGCTACCGGGGCTGGGCCCTGAAAGCCGGCATATTTGGTGTTGATGAGAACGAATTACGCGACTAGGACAACAATCAAAATTGCGTATTTAAAAGACAATAACTAGAAAGCTGTTTATTTTGCCAGCCCCCGTCCCTTTAGCAGTGCTGTAGCATTTGGCATTGATCCACGGAATTTTTTATAGAGTTCCGCTGCATCTTCTGAACCACCAGCCGAAAGAATATAGGTTTCCAGTTTTTTGGCCATATTAGGATCAAATGGCCCCCCGTTTTCTTCAAACGCTTGGAACGCATCAGCGTCCATCACCTCAGACCACATATAGCTGTAGTAACCGCTGGAATAACCATCACCTGCAAAGACATGCGCAAAGTGTGGGGTTGCGTGACGCATGCGAATGGCGCGCGGCATACCAATATCTTCGAGAATTTCCGCCTGCTTTTGCATAGGATCAACAGGGGCATCTTCGCCCGTATGAAATTCCAAATCAACAATAGCCGAGGCAATATATTCCACTGTAGAAAAGCCCATATCGTAAGTCGCAGCGCCCAGCATACGATCCAGTAAATCGCGCGGCATCGGTTTGCCAGTTTCGGCATGTGTCGCAAATTCTTGCAAAACTTCAGGGACTTCCAGCCAATGTTCGTAAAGCTGGCTTGGCAATTCTACAAAATCACGTGCAACGGACGTGCCAGAGATTATTTCATATGTCACATCTGACAGCATTTGGTGCAACGCATGACCAAATTCGTGAAACAAAGTGCGGGCATCATCATAGCTGAGCAAGGCAGGCTGGCCCACTGGTGGTTTGGCGAAATTGCAGACGTTGATGACGTGGGGGCGAACATCGCCTGCCAGTTTCTGCTGGCTTCGCATCGCCGAACACCACGCACCAGACCGTTTGGAGCCACGCGCAAAATAGTCACCTATGAAAACGGCCATATGTTTACCGTCGCGAGTCACGTCCCATGCCCGGCAATCTACGTGATACAACGATGCATCAATGGGCGTGAATTCAAGGCCAAACAAGCGGTTTGAACACGAAAAAGCGGCTTCAATCATCCGTTCAAGTTGCAGGTAAGGCTTTAGTTCTGCCTCATTGAGATCATGTTCAGATACACGGCGTTTTTCACTATAATAACGCCAATCCCACGGTTCCAGTGGGCCAGATTCTTTATCATTGTGCATCATCGCCTGAAGTACAAGCGCGTCTGCTTCAGCAGAGGCTTTGGCCGGCTCCCAGACCTGCATCAACAAGGCCCGGACCGCGTCTGGGGTCTTGGCCATCTGGGTTTCAAGCTTATAATCCGCAAAGCTATCGTAGCCCAAAAGGTTCGCCCGTTCTGCCCTTAGGTTCAGGATTTCACCTGCAAGATCTCGGTTGTCAGTTTCGCCACCATTAGCGCCGCGTGAAGTCCATGCTTCATAAGCTTTTTGGCGCAAATCACGACGTGATGAAAACTGCAAAAACGGCACGATGAGCGAGCGTGACAATGTCACAATAGGCGCACCACCGTCTTTTTCTTGCCCCGCAGATTTAGCGGCCGCTATCAGAAAGTCCGGCAAGCCTGAAACATCATCAAGCGGCATATACCAGCTGCGTTCATCGGCTAAAAGGTTCTGGGAAAATCTCGTCCCAAGAACGCTTAGTCGTTGGTTTACATCAGCCAAGCGTTCAGCTGCATAACCTTCTAATTGCGCACCCGAGCGCACGAAGTTGCGCCGCGTCAACATCAAAACGCGGGACTGTTCATCCGTAAGAGCCAGATTGTCACGAGTATTCCAAAGTTTTTCAATCCGCGCAAACAGGTTAGTATTAGCAGTAATTTCGGATGAATAAGCTGACAAAATCGGGGAGAAATCCCGCATCAATTCTTCGCGATTCGGGTTGCTATCAGCCCCTGCCAAGGCAAAAAATGGGGACAATGCTTTTTCCAATGGTGAATCGGCCAGCGACAGCGCCTCAATCGTGTTGGCGAATGTCGGTTCAGACCCATCGCAAATCGCAGTAATCGCCGCGCGGGCATCAATCAACGCGGCGTCCAGCGCGGGAGCGAAATGTGCGTCCTCAATCAGATTGAATGGGGGTAGTCCAAACGGTGTTTGCCACGGAGCGCGGAGTGGATTTGTCATTAATTATCTCCTTTTGATAGAACCTATGCAGTCTGGTCGTAACCTTCCACCCCAACTTATCGACGCACGTTAAAACCCAGACGATTTTTCGCGCAAATAGCGTTCAAGGCGACGCAACCCAAGAGATAGACCAATGGTCATCGTCAAGTAGATCAATGCCACAACGTTATAGGTTTCAAAGTAGCGAAAATTGCCAGCGGCTGTAATTTTTCCAGCTTGTGTAACGTCCAGTACCCCAAGAACGGAAACAAGCGACGAATCCTTTACCATTGCAATGAAATCATTGCCTAAAGGCGGCAGAATTCGGCGGAATGCTTGTGGGAAAACGATGTGACGGAACCTGTGCCATGGACTAAGACCCAGTGCCCCTGCCGCTTCAATCTGACCCTTTTCGACACTTTGCAATCCAGCGCGAAACACTTCCGCAATAAAGGCAGAATAACCGATCGTTAGCGCGATAATTGCCCTCCACAACAGGCTGAAATCTCGGTTGCGGATCGGATCAAATCCAAGATTTCCAGTAATCCAATTGAACAGTGCCACCATGCCAGGCGCCAGCACGAATGCCACATACAGCAGCAAAACAATGATCGGCACGCCACGGACAATTTCAGTATAAAGCCGTGCAGTTTGGCGTACGACTATGAAACGCGACATCGACATCAGCGCAAGACCAAGGCCCATTGTGGCAGCTAATGTGAACCCAACAAGCGTCACAAAAACTGTGATCCATATGCCCTTAGAAAGAGTTTGCAGTACTTTCGTGTACAAATCATCCGTTAGCACACTCAAAAAGAAGTAGCCGCCCAACGCCAAAACGATGAACAGCCAATACGGAAAATCTCTATCTTGGTGTGGTCCCGGCATCATGGCCTTGCGTTATAACCTTGCCTTTATTGGCCTAATTTGTAGTCCAAAAACCACTGCGTGTTCAGCGAATCTATCGTTCCATCACTGCGCATGTCGGCAATAGCAGCATTGATCGGAATGACCAGATCCGATCCCAGCGGGAAGATGAATCCAAAGTCTTCAGATCCTAGTTTTTCTCCCACAACTTTAAGCCCACCATCGCTGGCATCTACGTAGCCTGACGCAGCAACACCGTCTGTTAGCACTAAATCAACATCACCGTTGCGCAATGCCGCTACACCCGCACCGAAGGTTTCGAAAAGCTGAATTCGTGGGTTGGCTTCGTCTGCGTCAAGAACGTCATAGACCGCAACATAGAACGGGGTCGTGCCTGGTTGTGCTGCAACAAGCAGGTCGGAGTCAGCAGCAAAGGATGCCGCATCACTGAAACGTTCTTCATCACCACGGACCAGCATAGCCATTTCAGATGTCATGTAACT
>JAPKAD010000108.1 GCA_028825445.1 Octadecabacter sp. | reverse complement strand
GTATCAACTTCAAATAAACCAGCCAGTTGCTCTGTCATAGCACCGGCCAGTTGCTCGACATCTGTTATTGTAACTGCCCTCTCATAATAACGTGTTACATCATGGCCAATACCGATCGCTAATAACTCAACCTGGCGGCGTTTCTCAACCATCGCAATCACGTCTCGAAGATGCTTCTCTAAGTAATTTGCTGGGTTTACTGATAGGGTACTATCGTCAACTGGCGCACCGTCTGAAATTACCATTAAAATTTTACGTGCCTCTGTTCGTGCGGCCATCCGCCGATGCGCCCATTCTAGGGCCTCACCATCAACATTCTCTTTCAACAGGCCCTCTTTCATCATGAGGCCAAGATTTGGTCGGGCACGACGCCACGGGGCATCTGCACTTTTATATATAATGTGGCGCAGGTCATTTAACCGGCCAGGGTTCTGAGGTCGTCCCTCTGCTAGCCATCCCTCACGGCTTTGGCCACCCTTCCACGCTCTTGTAGTGAAACCCAATATTTCAACTTTAACGCTGCAGCGTTCCAACGTGCGCGCCAAAACATCTGCGCAGATTGCAGCAATTGAGATAGGCCGTCCCCGCATAGAGCCAGAGTTGTCCAACAAAAGGGTTACACAAGTATCCCTAAATTCTGTGTCTTTTTCTACCTTGAAAGATAGGGGGGTCGTGGGGCTGGCTACCACTCGTGCTAGTCGGCCTGCATCTAAGGTACCTTCTTCGAGGTCAAACTCCCAGCTACGGTTTTGCTGAGCCTGTAGCCGACGTTGTAATTTGTTGGCTAAACGGCCGACTGCACCCTTTAGTGGTTCTAATTGCTGATCAAGATAAGCCCTTAAACGCTCAAGCTCTTGGGGGTCAGCCAATTCTTCCGCACGAATTTCTTCATCAAAATTAGCCTGATAGACTGCATAGCCTGGATCAGCATCTGATATTGGCTGGGATGCCGGTGGTTCTACTGGAGAATCGCCATCTGGCATTTCTGCCTCTTCACCCATTTCACTTTCGGCCATATCATCTAAAGATACCTGCGCACTGGCAGCGTCTTGCTGGTCGTCTTGGCTTTGTTCTGGACTCGCATCAGTATCTTGTTCTTCGTTGTTGTCGTCTTCTCCAGAGCTGTCGGGCTGATCATCCTCTTCAGCATTAGCTTGATCATCTGAGTCATCTTCATAATCGGGGTCATCGCCTAATTGGTCACCGTAACCTAAGTCTTTTATGATCTGACGTGCAAATTTGGCGAAACTTGCTTGATCGGCCAAGCTTTCCTCTAAACTTTCTAGATTTCCTTCTGTTTGTCCCTCAATAAAACTGCGCCAAAGGTTCATGACATTTGCAGCATCTTTAGGAAGTTCGCGGCCAGTGGCCAAATGCCTCACCAGATAGCCTGCAGCGGTGGCTAGTGGTGCCTGGCTTGCCTCTTTGATGTCTCCAAAGCCTTGACGTAAAGCTTCATTTTCAATCTTTGCGTCAATGTTACTGGCAGTGCCTGGCATATCCTTTGCGCCAACTGCTTCACAACGCGCAGTTTCCATGGCGTCGTAAATATCCTTCGCCATTTGCCCCTGCGGCGCGTAGCGATTGAAGGTACTGAGATTATGATATTTGTGCCGCATCGCCATTGCATCAGCTGTACCTCTTGCAAGTAGAACTTCTTGTCTTGTCATTTTTCGGCTGACTTGAGGCAGGCGTATGCTGTCTGGAGAACTGCCTGGGGGGTCCACTGAATAAGTAATTGAAAGTTCAGGATCGTTAGCTAGAACTTTTGTTGCTTCAGCCAATGCTTTTTTGAATGGATCTGCTGGGTTATCGTTATTTTGCATTAAAGTGGTTCACTTTGGCTGTGGCTACTTACGTTGCAAAGATCGTTTAAATATCTATGTGTATTATTTAAACATGCGACACCATCCCATATGAAGATGTTGCTTAAGTAAACACCAAACTTTTTGGAGACATTAATCTTCAGTGGCGGCAGAAAACCTCTAACAAAAAAAGTAGATAATAAATTTATGCGATATTTTTTGTACACTACGGTTTTAACCTTCTGTCTAAAAATATATTATTAACCTATGACATACTCATTGAGACCGCAGACTCTGGTAACTCTTCATCAAAACATCTTTGATAAAACTCAGCTACTGTTTGTCGCTCAAGTTCATCGCATTTGTTTAGAAAGCTTAGCCTGAAAGCGTAACCCACATTGCGGAAGATTTCTGTATTTTGAGCCCAAGATATCACTGTTCGTGGCGACATAACTGTCGATAAGTCACCACTCATAAATGCAGTTCGGGTTAGCTCGGCCACAGTAACCATTTGTTTAATAGTTTTGCGTCCAGCTTCTGTGTCATAACTCTCATTTTTTGACAGTACGATTGCAGCTTCCGCTTCAACTGGAAGATAATTTAGAGTGGCCACGAGGCTCCACCGGTCCATTTGGCCTTGATTTATTTGCTGGGTCCCGTGGTAAAGGCCAGTAGTATCGCCCAAGCCTACTGTATTAGCGGTTGAGAATATGCGGAAATATGGGTGTGGTGTAATAACCTTATTTTGATCTAACAGTGTTAGTTTTCCATCAACTTCTAGGACACGTTGAATCACAAACATCACGTCTGCTCGACCGGCATCGTACTCATCAAACACTATAGCCGTTGGGTTTCGCAAAGCCCATGGAAGGATACCTTCCTGAAAATCAGTTATCTGCTTTCCGTCCTTAAGTTTTATGGCGTCTTTACCAATAAGGTCTATGCGGCTTATGTGGCTGTCCAAGTTTACTCGTACAGTTGGCCAGTTTAGCCGGCTAGCGACCTGCTCTATATGCGTTGACTTACCAGTCCCGTGATAGCCTTGGATCATCACACGACGGTTATGAGAAAACCCGGCCAGGATAGCGAGTGTCGTATCTGGGTCAAATTTATATGTACTGTCAAATGCAGGCACTCGGGCAGTCCGTTCTGCAAACCCTTTTACTATCATATCTGAATCAATTCCGTACACTTGGCGTACAGATACATCCTCCGTCGGATGTGTATCGATATCTAGGTTTGAGTCATCCATTTATTATTCCTTTAGTCAGGTATTCAGCCAAGAACGCCTCGTGCAACAAAATGTGTGCTAGGGCAAGGGGAAGAAGAAGAAATTCACCACTATAATTTCAATAAATTTGAACTTAAAAATTCGTTAGAGCGCAAGCTAGTATTCAAACTTAGTTCCACATATTTATATTTTACTTAAAACTTCGGCTATCTTTTATCTGGTCCCAAGCCCAC
>JAPKAD010000065.1 GCA_028825445.1 Octadecabacter sp. | reverse complement strand
AATGACACGTCAAGTGCTGGGGCCATTGCCGCTTCAGGCCAACCGGCATTCGGTGATCGGTGCAGTGCCGCATCCTGGACAATTTCGCGCCATGGCGCTTTGTTCTCGGCAACAAACCAAATTAAAAATGCAGTAAAGCGTGCTGGAAGCCAGTTTATTAAATCATCAAACTTCGCAGCTGCCCATCCAAACGCCTCATACTTATCCGTTCGATAGCCAATCATGCTGTCAGCTGTGTTTACTATTTTATAAACAAAAAGCCCTGGCAATCCCGCGATTGCAAACCAGAACACGGGGGCAATTACCCCGTCGCTCAAGTTTTCTGCTGCGCTTTCAATAGCTCCACGTGCGACCGCTGGTCCGTCCATTTCGCGCACATCACGCCCAACGATCATCGCCACGGCGCCGCGCCCATCACTCACCGATAGGCGCAAAGCATCTGCCACATTTTGTACATGCTGCACCAAAGAGCGTTGGGCTAGCAGTATGGCACCGAAGATTACCTCAGCCCAAATACCTGGCAGCTCTGCCATAATCTGCCCAACTAAAGCCGCTGCCCCTACCATCACCATTACGGCCAAAATACCGGCCTTGCGCGTTCGATTGTTCAGTTTTGTGTCGAGCCAGCCGACTAAATGTCCCATCAGAACAGCTGGATGTGGTGCACGGTCCCACAGCCACTTCGGTTCCCCGAAGATTGCATCTAAAAACATGGCCAAAATCAATGCCATCAGCTTAACCAAGCAGCTGAAACGTCAAGCTGGTCCCATCGGTCAGGGTATGGCAAGCCCAGTCGTAGCCACGTTTTCGAATACGAAAAAACCTTGCTCCAGACATGATTGCTTGGCAGGTGCTCTTGTGATGCTACCGCAACTGCAACCTCGTAAATGCGGAACAAATCTGTACCACCTACAACAGGAAATTCGACCATTTTGTACAAATTTGCTGTAGCCGCTGCCAGCCGCTCCAGCGCGGCGTCCGCCCACATCATATTTTTCAAGGCCTGCGCACCAACCTCCAGTTTGGGACCAGACACCGCCCAAATTCCCAGATAACCTGGTAACCGATGCACCAACAAAGGTGAGCATATCGCAAACTTAAGCCACACTCCTGCACACCCCCCCAAATTCCCTAAAACTTTTGTGGACAATACAACTGGAGAGGTCTGCTTTCGCAATCAAGCTTTCTTCTGGCATTACATCACACAACCTCTCATCAATAATAGTTGGCCCACCAACGTCTTCAGTCTGCCAAATCTTGCCATCAGGATTATTAGGATGCACCAGAACGTGAACGTTGGATGGGCTGATTTGCTGCACCTTCATATAACACGCCATAAAAATTGCAGCTTGTTTATTACAGGTTGGCGTCGGGATCGTGACACGCGCCCTGGCTAACACATTTGGCATCGCAGCGATCATTGCAGACGAGGCGCCCTCAGCGACTACTTCCACTCTATCTGGCACATCCCAAAAATTCCGATTAGCAGTTAAAAATTTTTTTATAGCAGCAAAATCTGGCAGGGCTGCCCATGCATCTGTGCTAATTTCACTGATCGGATAAACCACTGGATTGATCACTCTGTTTAAGTCCAACCAGTCACGTCGTATTATACCATAGGTTAGAATCGCGGCGTCTAATTCTCCGCCATAATCGCGCGTTCTATTCAATCTGGTAACGGCTGATGACGCGACACAAAGTGTCCTTTGACGTCTTGGGGCCACTCACGATATGGCACTTGTCCGGTCTTGCTAGCTGCATGCTTTTCTGCATATTCTACAATAGCGTTGGCCACGCACTTTGTGGCCTCAAACGTTCCCAAGGAATAATTAATCTTACCGCTGGCCTGGACTGTAATGTTGCAGGCGCGGTCGCATCCCATGGTGCAAGACACTCGGCGAGTTTTCACATCTACCACACCTGTTGATGCTACTTCGACCATTTCAGCCAAGGCCTCACCGTCAGTTTTTTCCATGCCAGTCTTTTCCCAGCCGGTGCGTTTGCAGGTGTCGCAGATAGTGATCCAAGTCGTCATGGTGGCCTCGCAATTTGAAGTTCTTGATTCTTGAACCGCAATCAGGCGAGGCCTGCAAGACCTATCCGCACCAATCAGCCCCTTCCGTGTGGTTCCATAAAGTCCAACTGCGGATTAATTGGAATAATTTGGTGCGGGTTAATCGTCTCATGGCTATAATGGTAGTGACGCACAATATGATTCATATTCACAGTCTCTGCCACACCTGAAACCTGATACAAATCCCGCGTAAAACCCCAAAGATTTGGGTAATCTAGGATGCGTTTATGGTTACATTTAAAGTGCAGGTGGTAGACACTGTCGAAGCGTACCAATGTCGTCCAAAGTCGCCAGTCGGCCTCTGTCAACCTATCGCCCATTAGGTAACGACTTTTGCTCAGACATGTTTCAAGCCAGTCCAATGATTCGAATAATGGTGTAACCGCTCCATCATATGCTGATTGCGTCGTTGCAAAACCCGACTTGTAGACACCGTTGTTAACGGTATCGTAAATCCTAGCATTAAATGCCTCAATGTCGTCGCGCATTTCGGCTGGCCAATAATCAACTGTATTTCCAGTGATTGTGTCGAACGCCGAATTAAACATGCGGATAATCTCAGAGCTTTCGTTACTCACAATCATGCCACGCTCGGTGTCCCACAAAATCGGTACCGTTACTCGCCCCGACATTTCTGGGTTGGCTTTTAGATAAATGTCACGCGCAAACGGCAAGCCAAACAGTTTGTCACCATTTGCTCCGTGTTCGTCCGTCTCAAACGTCCAACCATCAGAAAGCATATCAGGATGCACAACTGAAATACTGATATGGCTCTCTAGGCCTTTGAGTTTAATAAATATAAGCGCCCGATGCGCCCATGGACAAGCGTAGGACACATACAAATGAAAGCGACCTGAAGCAGCTGCAAAGCCACCTTCACCGGATGGTCCCGCAGATCCGTCAGAGGTGATCCAGTTACGAAAGGTTGCGTCCTTACGTTTAAATACGCCACCAGTTGATTTGGTATCATACCAAACGTCGTGCCAATGGCCTTCGATCAATTGTCCCATGACTTTCTCCTAAGTTTGATGAATTTATATCATAGCGTTTCTGCGCCCATCAACCAACTGCGACTCAAGCGCAGGGATGGTGCGTATTTGCACAAATAAGATTCACTGTCTTGCACACTGCATACCGGATTGCGGCCCCGCTCCGCCCGCGATACCAAGACTCCAGACGAAGCCCTAAATGATCATCGGGGGCCAGAGAGGTTGTTGCGCTTTCGGTCTACCCACAACGGGGACCACAGGCGCAAATCGTTTAAAGCCGTCCTATTTTGGGTGTGCTTCTTTCTGGTCTATTGGCATAGATACTGGAGATGAAGCATGCGTTTAATACTTGTTCTTTTTACCCTCCCAGCGGCTAACCCTGCGATGGCGCATATCGGTCATCTAGGGGATATTGCAGGACACGGACATTGGGCCGCAGCAGGTGCTATCGCAATCGCACTGGGCATCGCCGCTTTGGGTGCACGTAAAGGTAAGACGCGAGATACTGATGCCACTGACGAGAAAACCACAGACGAAGAGAAAGAGCTGGCATGAGTGACAAAATCAATACAGGTCAAAAAACTGGCGTAATAATTTGTGGTCATGGCTCACGCAGCCAATCTGCTGTCGATGAGTTTGCGACCTTGGCCGATAAACTGCCCGCTTACCTATCTGACGATTGGCAAACAGAATATGGCTACCTTGAATTTGCCAACCCCGTGATCCGTGACGGCCTCGACAATCTCCGTGAAGCTGGTTGCACCCGTATCCTCGCCGTCCCTGGAATGCTTTTTGCTGCTATGCACGCTAAAAACGATATTCCCACGGTGCTAAATACTTATGCCGCCAAACATGGCATGCAAATCTCATATGGTCGCGAACTCGGGGTTGACCCGAAAATGATCTCTGCCGCCGCAGGCCGAGTTCAAGACGCAGTTGCCGCCGCCAATATCAAACATGGTACTGTCCATCTGCATGATACCTGTCTTGTTGTCATTGGACGCGGCGCGTCTGATCCTGATGCCAATGGCAACGTCGCCAAAATAGCGCGCATGCTTCATGAAGGCATAGGTTTTGGTTGGCACGAGGTTGGCTACTCCGGCGTTACATTTCCACTAGTCGAACCTTGCCTCAGCCACGCGGCAAAACTTGGTTACAAACGCATCATTGTTGCTCCGTATTTTTTGTTCTCGGGCATTCTGATTGATAGGATTTATGGTTTCACCGACCAAGTCGCAGCCCAGCATCCCAACATTCAATTCGTTAAAGCAGGCTATTTAGGCGATCATCCAAAAGTTCTAGAAACCTTCGCTGAACGCATCATCGAACAGACAGGGAAAAATCCACCGCCCAACTGTGGCACTTGTGCCTTTCGCACCCAAATTCTTGCCATGGACAGTGGGAAAACTATAACAATTCAAGCCGAAAGTCGCGAAAATCACGCAGTCTTTTCCGACACTCCGCCACCAACCTGTGTATTGTGCAAATACCGCACCCAAGTCCTGGGTTTTGAATCTGAAGTTGGTGCGATTCAAGAATCCCACCACCACCACGTTGAAGGCCAAGGCGCCTCTGCGCCTGGTTCGAATGTTGGCGACTGCGTAGTGTGTAATAAATTCTGTACAGGCATGTGCCGCCTTGAGGCGCAACACACCCATACACACGACCATGCCCACAAATACGGCCATGATCATGATCATCAACATGCAGTCTACCCACATGCTAAACATCCCCACGGCCCCGAATCTGCACGTAAAACCAAAGCCTAACTTTTCCTACCTCTAAGTTTGAAAAAATACTCCTGCCGGAAATTCTTCCGCCCAATTAAAAGAACCGTCATGCGCCCTTATGAAACCAATCCCTCAGCCATCTACGCCGCCAGTTTTGCGACTGTAGCAGCCGAGGCACGTCTGGAGCGTTTTGCGCCGGCTTTGCACCCCCTGATTACTCGCTTGATCCATTCGTGCGGCATGATCGAAATCGCAGACCGCTTGGCATTTTCTTCTAACGTGGCATTTGCAGGCCATCATGCCATGCAATCTGGTGCGACTATTCTGTGTGACTGCGAAATGGTCAGTGCGGGCGTCATTCGCCGCTACCTGCCCGCTAATAATCAAGTCATTGTCACCCTCAACGACACTCGGACCCCCGATCACGCTGCGAAAATTGAAAACACTAGATCTGCCGCTGCCGTGGAATTTTGGGAACCCCACATCGAAGGCGCGATTGTTGCCATTGGTAACGCCCCTACGGCCCTCTTCCACCTACTCGAGTTGATAGATCAAGGTTTTCCCAAACCTGCCGTCATCTTGGCCTTTCCTGTTGGGTTTGTTGGGGCTGCAGAGTCTAAAGCTGAACTTGCTGCCAATCCGCGTAACATCGATTTTGTTGCGCTGCGCGGGCGGAAGGGTGGCTCTGCCATGGCATCGGCGGCGGTCAACGCCCTTGCTGCTGGTTTACCCGAAATTAAGGAATGTTAACATGGCGCTAACGGAAATCATATATTCAGATTCTGTACAGTCTGTGAACGCTATCTCTAAGGTGAGTGGCAGGAGGATTCCCAATGGTTGATGTCCCTGATCAAGCCCCGTGGCTCCACATCGTCGGTATCGGCGAAGACGGCATGGAAGGCCTCGTACCCGCTACCCGCGCCGTTGTCGAAGCTGCAGATATTATCGTCGGTGGTGATCGTCACCACACGCTGTCCATTAATTTAACTGCCACCCGAATTGCATGGCCATCCCCATTTGATACCATGATTGAAACTTTGCTAACGCTTAAAGGAAAACGTGCCGTTGTCCTTGTTACAGGTGACCCTCTGTGGTTCTCAGTAGGCGCACGTATCGGCCGAGAAATTCCTGCAAATGAGCTCGTCTACCACCCACAACTCAGCGCTTTTCAACTCGCTGCAGCACGCATGGGTTGGTCGCTGGCAGATGTTGAAACGCTCACTGTGCATGGCCGTCCTGTTGAACAGATGATTGCATTCATTCAGCCAGATCAACAACTTATTGTACTGACGACTGGTGCTGAAACGCCTGGTCAGATTGCAAAGTTTTTGACTAATCGTGGTTTTGGGGACTCCAAAATGACAGTCCTAGCGGCAATGGGTGGCATGAGTGAGCAACGCTTTGATGGCCCCGCTCACGACTGGTCCCATATAGTTCCAGCTTTCAATACGCTGTGTATTGATTGTGTTGCAGCACCAGACGCCGCTCTGCTGCCCCGCGTACCCGGTCTTTCAGACGCGCTGTTTGTGTCTGATGGCACCATTACCAAACAAGAAGTCCGTGCTGCTACACTCGCCAAACTTATGCCGATGCGCGGTGCACTTTTATGGGATATTGGAACAGGCAGTGGCAGTGTTGCTATTGAATGGATGCGCGCAGCGCGATACGCCCGTGCTATCGGCATCGAACCTCGTGCAGACCGCCGCGCCATGGCCGCGCAAAACGCGCTTGCGCTGGGCGTTCCAAAGTTAGAACTAATTGATGGAACAGTGCCTTGTGCCCTCGAAGGTTTGGATGCGCCCGACGCCGTTTTTATCGGTGGTGGACTGTCGCGTGAGACTTTTGACGTCGCATTTGCCTCCCTGCGCCCGCTTGGTCGCCTGGTTGCAAATGCTGTCACACTGGAATCCGAAACTGAACTTATCGCGCTGCATCGTGACTACGGTGGTGACCTTGTGAAGATTCAAACCCACCGTGCGGAACCTGTTGGGCGCCTTACTGGTTGGCGTCCATCCATGCCTGTGACGCAATGGAGTTTAATCAAAAGATGAATTTTACTGTGTTGATACCGACCTTCAGCAGGCTGTTTTTCGGACAAGATAAAACTTTAAGTGGAGTAGGCTGGATATGACTGGGATACTCTATGGCGTTGGCCTTGGCCCAGGCGACCCTGACCTAATTACGCTTAAAGCAGCGCGGTTGATTGAAAACGCGACAACAATAGCCTACCCAACCCTCGCGGGGGGGGATAGTTTTGCGCGCGCCATAGCTGCAGGCCTAATTAAACCTGATGCCCGTGAAATCCGCATGGACGTCCCGATGACAACAGCCCGCGAACCTGCTCAGGCCGCCTATGATAAGGGCGCGTTGGATATCGCTGATATTCTAAAGGCTGGCGAAGATGTAGTATGCCTATGCGAAGGTGATCCGTTTTTTTACGGTTCTTTCATGTATCTGTATGCACGTCTTACCACAAAATTTACAATTAAAGTTGTACCCGGGGTTACGTCCGTTACAGCCTGTGCCGCCGAAGCGGGCCAGCCTCTGGTGGCACGAAACGAACGCCTGACTATCTTACCTGGTCCAATGGAAAAAGCCATACTTCGCGAACGCATCGCAGGTGCCGAAGCGGTTGCTATTATGAAAGTGGGCCGCCATTTGCCCAAGATCAAAGCGGTTATTGATGACCTTGGCTTGATGGATCACGCAACCTACGTCGAGCGCGCAACTCTGCCCAAACAGGTCGTCACTACGCTTCGTAATGCTCCTGAAAAGGCACCATATTTTTCAATGATTCTCCTGACCAAAGGTATCGATCCGTGGCTTTAACTCCAATTATTCTTGCATTGTCGAAATCTGGTGAACCAACCGCTCATGCCATAGCCCAAGCCTTAGGCTTCCAAGTCCATGGCCGCGAAGGTAGGGTAGACAATGCGGACGCTTTCTTTGCAAATGCTTTAGAGTACGCCCGCGACCTGTTCGCTGCTGGCATCCCCATTATTGGCGTCTGCGCGTCCGGCATCTTGATCCGAGGTGTTGCGCCATTACTGGCTGACAAGACCGCAGAACCGCCAGTCATTTCTGTCTCTGATGATGGCAAGGTCATCGTTCCTTTGCTTGGTGGCCATCATGGTGCCAACCGTATTGCCCGTGACATTGCAGACGCACTGCAAGGCGTTGCAGCAATTACAACTGCAGGCGACGTGGCTTTGGGTGTGTCTCTGGACGAACCTCCACTTGGTTATCGTTTGCAGAACCCCGAGGACGCCAAATCAGTAATGTCTATGCTGCTTTCTGGCGGTGGTGTTGCATGGAAAGGTACCCCAATTTTTGACGTTCAACTCCCTGCTGGCAATGACGTTGAACTCTGCATTTCCGAAGGTTGCGAACAAGGCAATGCAACTCGGCTCGTATACCACCCGCAGCGCTTTACACTTGGCCTTGGGTGTGCCCGAAATGCTGATCCTGCAGACTTGTGGGATCTTGTTGAACGGACCCTCAAAGTCAATAATATCGCCCACGGAGCAATCGCTTGTGTTGCCTCCATTGACTTAAAGGCTGATGAGCCTGCGATCCTGCAAGTGGCCCAAAAACTTGGTGTTCCGTTCCGCTTGTTCACTGCAGTCGAACTCGAAGCCGAAGTACTCCGACTCGCTAATCCGTCTAACGTCGTATTCGCTGAAGTTGGTTGCCATGGCGTGTCCGAGGGGGCAGCCCTGGCTGCAGCTGGTACTGACGCAACCCTTACCGTCGAAAAATCGAAAACACTTAATGCAACCTGCGCTATCGCCAGCGCGCCCGTGCCGATAATGGCTCTCAAAGGCCGCCCCCGTGGCCGGTTATCTGTAGTCGGAATTGGTCCTGGTCAAGCTGCATGGCGAACCCCCGAAGTGTCTCGCTTTGTTGCTGAGGCTGAAGAACTCGTTGGGTACGGTCTTTACATCGACCTGCTTGGCCCACTTGCGGCTGGCAAAATTCGTTCCGATTTTCCATTGGGAGGTGAAGAAGCGCGTTGTCGCTACGCCCTTGAACAAGCAGCCCTAGGCAAGAATATTGCGCTTGTCTGTTCTGGCGACGCGGGCATCTATGCGATGGGCGCGC
Organism: Octadecabacter sp.; assembly: GCA_028825445.1. Taxonomy (GTDB): domain Bacteria; phylum Pseudomonadota; class Alphaproteobacteria; order Rhodobacterales; family Rhodobacteraceae; genus Octadecabacter. Next base: position 1,883 of record JAPKAD010000065.1, on the reverse strand, counting down.
TAGTGTTTGAATTGCTAGATCGGGCCTTTGACGAAGAAGGTGTCAGCGATGCTGCTCGCCGCGTTGAAGTCATCTGCTCCCCTGGTGTGTCCGCACTGCAAGGGGCGGCTGCACGTGCAGGTGCACCTTTGGGCCATGATTTTTGCACTATTTCACTCAGCGACCTTCTCACCCCGCGTGCTGATATCATCCGCCGTTTGAATGCCGCAGCGCAGGGCGATTTTGTCATTGCCTTTTATAATCCAGTATCAAAAACCCGCCGGACCCTTCTTGCGGAAGCTCGCAATATCTTGCTGCAACACCGCCCAGCTGACACGCCCGTTATGTTGGCATCAAATCTTGGTCGCCCAACGGAATTGGTGCGCTATCGACGTCTGGATAAACTCGAAGTGGACGAAGTGGACATGCTCACAGTTGTACTAATAGGCTCATCCAACTCACGTCTTGCTAAGCTTGGGGAAGGCCCCCGCATGTTCACGCCACGTGGATACGCTCGGAAAATTGATGGTGATCTTGCCGCAAAACGAAATGACCCATACCTTGAGGATCAAACACAATGACAGTTTATTTCATTGGCGCTGGCCCTGGTGACCCTGAACTTCTAACCCTAAAGGCAGCCCGCCTGATATCCGAATGCCCTGTCTGTATGTATGCCGGATCGCTGGTGCCAGAGGCTGTGGTGGCCAACGCCCCAAAGAACGCCATCGTTATGGACACGGCCCCCATGCATCTTGATGAAACACACGCTGAAATTGTCAAAGCTCACAAAAATGGTCAAGATGTTGCGCGAGTCCATTCTGGTGATCCGTCGCTTTACGGGGCCATAGCTGAACAAATTCGGCGCCTTAAGGTTGATGGGATTGACTATAAAATCATCCCCGGTGTTCCAGCCTACACCGCTGCCGCAGCAGCCTTGGGCCAAGAGCTGACAGTCCCCGAAGTTGCGCAATCAATTGTGCTGACTCGCATGTCGATGAAATCAACAGGCATGCCAGCTGGTGAAACGCTGGACAATTTTGGGCGTACCGGTACTACACTGGCGATTCACCTAGGAATTCGCGCACTGCGCGAAATCGAACGCCAGTTGACCCCATATTACGGTAAAGATTGCCCTGTTGCTGTAATTTACCGTGTGGGTTGGCCAGACGAAATGATCATCCGTGGCACGTTGTCCGATATTCGTGACAAAGTTCGTGATGCCAAGATTACCCGTACTGCATTAATTCTGCTTGGCCCAGCGCTTTCGGGCGACAATGGCTTTCCGAACTCTGCACTTTATGATGCGACTAAACCCCATGTTTTAAGGCCTATAGTTAAAACCTAAATGGACAGTAGAAAAATGTCATAAAAGGTTAACTTGACCAAAAATAGTAATGCGCCATCTTAAGCAATATCACATGGAGTTACCGATGCTAGAATCACTGCCTCAATCAATTCAGAATGAACTGCAAGCTTCGCAATTGAAAGCTGCCGCTAAGAAGTCCCGACTTAGGGTAGAAGTGAATGGCCAAAGCTACCGCATTGTAAGTATGACAGACACGGGATTAGTGCTTGATGTTGAAGATGCTCCAAAGTTGCGAGGCCTCGTTGATATCTATGACGGTGGACGCCATGTCAGCCAATGCCTCATTGTTGCCGTTTCGCAAGACGGCGGACAAATGGTCTATGACTTTAAACGTAACACGGCCGCAGGTGACGGCGCGCCGCTCGACTTTGAACGATTGGAAGACGCGCCGATAGCTTTGCTGGGCCGTTAGTTATTGTAAGTCGCTGAAGGCATCGCTTACTCGCGCGATAGCCTCGTTGATTATGGCTCGTGGCGCGCCAATATTGAAACGGTGGTGCAGCGCCCCACCAAGACCAAGATCATCACCCGGTGTGGG
>JAPKAD010000064.1 GCA_028825445.1 Octadecabacter sp. | reverse complement strand
ATTTTTGCAGAGAAAAGCGATGGACAAGATGGCGGCCTAACGCCAAAGATTTAATCCCAAGGAATCCGCGCAAAGCTAGAAGAGACTTGGGGCTCAGGTCAATTTGAACGCTAAACTTAAAATAAAGGCTCCACAACTTTCAGCGCGAACTCATGAAACAGACTGCCCGATTGGTATATATGTGAAGTTACGGCTTTGCCTCTTATCGATGGGCGGCACGCCTGCTAACAGGTCGCGGGTCCAGTGGTCGATCGATGACCCGGGTGACGATCCGGCGAGCGAATCTTTATACTGAGGCTTAACAAAAGACTGACAAGCCTCGAGTGTAGAGTTTATGCATAGATTTCGCTAACTAAGCCTGTCCCAGATATCTTTAGTATTAGATACCTTAATTAAAGTATCGTTAAGCTAGCCAAAAGGCTATTTTCATTTAGTGAATAAATAGAAAAAAAACATGAAAAACATTCTTACAATAGCAACAGCTTTAATCCCTCAAGGTTTGAACCTTTTCACATCACCATTCCTCCCAATAGTGGTGAAGCTAACTACGACTGGGAAATCATAATTTGGATATTTCTCAAGGTTACATTGATCTACTGCGCATAATGCATTTGGTTTTTTTTGCAGCAGGCATGGGGACAGCGCTTTACATGGATTTCATGTCTTTCTGGTCGATCCAACTACCGCGTAGCGCTGATGACATGCATAATCTTGAGCGTATTCATATTTGGATTACAGCCGCATTTGTCGGTTTGTGGCTGAGCGGCATGTGTTTGATTTATGTGCGAACAGGATTTGATTTGGCGCTGTTTTCGCCAAAATTATATCTTAAAATTGGTGTGATGACAGTGATGACGGTGAATTCTGGAATCCTCGTAATAGTGATTTTACCAATGATGCGCAAAATGCTGGGTCGATGCGTAATCAGTCTGCCTTTGCTTCAGCTTATGGGAGCCACACAAATCGCAGTGATTTCACTTTTTTGTTGGTCTTCTGGCCTTTTTCTAGGCTCAAGTATGGTTTTGAAAGTGGCATCGTGGGACTTGCTGATGCCGCTTGCATTCGTGTGGTTCATCATTTTAACCTTGGGCGGTCAGGTGTCGGTGATGTTCAAGAGGGCGCAATTTAGTTCGCAAAGCGTTAGGTTACCGTCATAAACACCATCTACGATAAATTGGGCTATATCCGTATAAGATTAGTCCCAAAAGTCAAATAAAACAGTTGTTTTACCTACTTTATCCTTACTGGGATTCATTCCGTTTGTGTGTTAACGTGCAGAGAAGCAGCGGCATGACTTGTGTGCTCAAAAGCTGTTGGGTCACTTATAGTCGCTTCTTAAAATAGATGGTTATCTAGCTTGAGATAAACTTGAGTGCTTTTGTTACGTTTTGTCAGAAGCACTCAAAACTACTACCTTTAGCAGTCAAGCCTCTTAGCCCACTTTGGTGCCATTGTAGCCACCTACGAATGTACTGCCGCAGCCGTGTGATACTGGCAGTTCGCCGCGTCTCACACGCGCTTAATTACTACTGACAGACCAGCGCCAAAGCCCAGTAAACCGTCTGTGTAGAACGGGTAACGGTCCACGAAGACGGACAGGCTATTTTAGGCGACGTAAGCCATGGGGGGAGGGTTGGTGATAAAAAGTGACGGTTACCCCGTACAAAGGGCGCATATGGCCCCGCGATGCACGGCACATTCAAAACGCTCAGGCATTCTCTGCAAAAATCCCGCAGTGCGCGGCTGGGTGGTCTTTCGAATGCATGGCGCAGGTGGTGGGCAAACAAGCGGCATGGCAAACTCGCAATGGGTGCATGGTTTGCGTGGGGGCGAATACACGAAGGTGTGAAAGTTGATAGCGGAGTTATCACGCATGGCTAGCCAATAAGGGGGGTATTTCAGTCTCTCACACCCCACAACAAGGGACCGGTGTGAGAACAACAACTTTCAAATCCCCAATTCAGAGGTTTCCAAATGTCACGTACGAGAACACCAAAAGCTATTGCTAGGATTACTGGACAAGCCGACAAGCATCCAGAGCGGTTTAACGTGCGTGTTGACCCACCTGTTTCCGGAACATTCCAAATGAGGCATTTTCAGTTTGAAAAAGCTCTGCTCAAATCGTATAATTTCTTATTTTGATGCTTAGACGTTGTCGGTTAGCGCTTCAATGATCCTCAAATATTTGTCCGAAGCAGAATGTAGATCCGGATATTCTCTTGTGATCCGATTGTCCGTCGCTGATCAACATTTCCCTTCAGCCTGCGAATTGCGCTCCGAACAAGATGACCAGCGTCTTGGGCTATAACGCCATCGAGCGTGTGAGCACGTAAAGCCTGTTCAGTATAAGTCGTAAGTTCATGCGCGATTTTGATAATCGATGGATTGATATTTAAACCCTGAAGTATGGTGAGTGGTTTGCGCGCCTCAGATGCCATTACGTAAATGCCGACTAAGTCTGAGTTGCTCGCAAGGCTGGCGGTAATAATTTCACCTGCACGGGCATCATTACCATAAGTTTCAAGTGATGGAAGTACACGCAGCTGTTTAAATGCAGTGTTTATTTCTTCGTCAAAGCCCAATCTTCGCTCGAGGCTGTCACGCGATTGCATGCTCTCTGCGATCACCATGACGGACCCTTCTTGTCGCCCAATGAATTGTCCAAGCAGCAATGCTGCCGTTGCTCCCGCCGCACGGTTGTTGATACCAACCCAATCTGAATCCATCATCGTTTGGTTTGAAACAAATGGCAGGGCTGCGACACCACGATCTTGAAGTCGTGAAATCGCATCGCGCACCTGTGGGGTTTCTGGAGACATGATCGCTACGCCATTAACTTCGTGCGGTGACAGGCTATCCAAGAAATCCGAAATACTGTGTGGGTCATTTTCATCAATATGTCTGACATCGCAAGAGATATGGTCGGTTGAGAAAATCTCCATAGCTTCATCTATGTGTTGCACTATGCGTTCTAAAAATTGATCCCCCGATCGGGGCAAAGCAAAGACGAAATGGTAGCTTTGAGATTTTGCCAGATTTGCTGCCTGCAAATTACGAACGAATCCCAGCTTTTTAATAGCTTCTTGCACGCGATCAACGGTTTTTTGCCTAACGCCATCGCGGCCATTTAGGACGCGATCAACGGTTGCCCGGCTAACGCCGGCCGCTTTTGCAAGATCTTTTGTTGTCGGCTTGAGCGTTATTTTTTGTAGCGCCATTTTGGGCCTTTTTCATGTTGTCAGTACTTTGCCTGTCAGAAAACGTTAGGTTGTAACGCCTCGGATTTGAGCGTGTTATCAAAGTATGAGCTAAGTGTCTCATATTTTTCTTGTTTTGAGGCACGTGCCTCATTATGATGAATTTCATGAGAGGTTCGACGAGGGGGTCGGCCTAAAGGAAATCCTTGGGAGGATAAATTCATGAAAATAAAACTGATGATGCACGCTGCGGCTGGCGCAATGATAGCTACTGGTGCTTTGGCTGATGGCCATGCAACGGATTTGACCCTGTGTTGGGCCGCTTGGGATCCCGCAAACTCACTGATCGAATTGAGTAAAGACTTTGAAGAACAGTCCGGTCACACCATGAACTTCGAGTTCGTTCCGTGGACCAGTTTTGCAGATCGTATGCTGAATGAGCTGAACTCCGGCGGGCAATTGTGCGATCTGATGATCGGCGACAGCCAGTGGATCGGTGGCGGCGCTGAAAATGGACATTACGTTAAGCTCAACGAGTTCTTTAGTGCAAACCGCATTAGTATGGAAGATTTCTTGCCAGCAACAGTAACAGGATATGCCGAATGGCCAAAGAACACTCCAAATTACTACGCACTGCCTGCCTATGCCGATGTTGTTGGTTGGACATACCGTAAAGATTGGTTTGAGCGCCAAGAGCTTCAGACTGAATTTATGGACACATACGGCTATGCGTTGGCCGCACCTGAAACCCTTGGTCAGTTGAAAGACATTGCTGAGTTTTTTCAGGGCCGCGACATCGACGGCACGACTGTTTACGGTGCTGCGATCTATACCGAACGTGGGTCTGAGGGCATCACAATGGGTGTCACCAACACACTTTATAACTTTGGTTTCGAGTACGAAAATCCTAATCAGCCCTATGATTTAAATGGCTTTGTGAACTCCGAAGGTGCAGTTGCGGGTTTGGAGTTCTACAAGGAACTTTACGAAGTTGGCACACCTCCAGGTTCGTCCAACTGGTATATGGGCGAAAACATTGACGCGTACCGTTCCGGTCAGGTTGCTATGCAAATGAACTTTGCATTCGTTTGGCCCGGTGTCGAAGCTGACGAAACAGTTGGCGGCGGTAACTCAGGATACTTCCCGAACCCAGCCGGTCCAGCGGGCCAGTTCGCACAGCTTGGCGGACAGGGCATCTCGGTTGTTTCCTATTCTGACAAACAGGACGCTGCATTGGAATACATCCAGTGGTTTGCTCAGCCTGAGGTTCAGCAGCGTTGGTGGGATCTGGGCGGTGCATCAGCGCTACGTGCGGTCGTTGAAGCGCCTGATTTCGCAATCAGCCAGCCTTATGCGCAGACGTTCCTTGATAGTATGGCTATTGTGAAAGACTTCTGGGCCGATCCCGCCTACGCGGATCTTTTGATTGCGATGCAAGAACGCATGCATAACTACGTTATAGCTGGTGAAGGCACTGCTCAAGAAGCGCTTGACGGTCTGGTCCGCGATTGGACCGAAGTCTTTGAGGACGAAGGTAAGCTTTAACCTCCTCCTTGTCGGATGCCTTCCCTGAGTAGGCATTTTACACTCTCCCTCCAATTGATGTGAACGCTTCGGTTGGAGGGGCTTTTAATTTACAATTCATACGCCACGGGCCGAATTTGCGTCTGAAGGAATTCCGATATGACAGTCTCTCCCATCGATAGGGTCGCCGCAAAAACACCTAGCGGTGTCGCCCGACGCATAAAGGGCTTCTCGGATCGCACCATCGCGTGGATCTTTGTCGCACCAACGGTTTTCTTACTACTGGCCGTAAACATTTTTCCACTAATCTGGACGATCCGTCTCAGTTTCACAAACTTCCGAGTCAACCGACCAAACAATGATGTCGAATGGGTTGGCCTGCGCAATTATCAACGCATTCTGACCGATCCTGATGTGTGGAACACCATGCAGGCGACGGCACATTTCTTGATCTGGACAATCACGTTGCAGGTATTGATCGGCTTCATATTAGCCTTTCTGATCAACAAGAAATTCAAAGGTAACGACATGTGGACAACAATTATTGTATTTCCAATGATGTTGTCGCCTGCGGTTGTTGGTAACTTCTGGACTTTCCTTTATCAGCCGCAAATCGGTCTTTTCAACTACGTAATTGCGTTCTTTACAGGCGCTGACCCGGCAAGCTTTTCAATGATTGGTGACGTGCACCTCGCGCCCTGGGCAATTGTGATTGCCGACACATGGATGTGGACACCGTTTGTGATGCTGATCTGTTTAGCGGGGTTACGATCGATCCCCGATAGTATTTACGAGGCCGCCGAATGTGACCGTGCAAGCAAATGGCGCCAGTTCTGGACCATCACCATACCTATGGCGCTGCCGTTCTTGATGCTGGCTGTACTGTTTCGCGGGATCGAGAACTTCAAGATGTTCGATCTTGTCGTTCAACTGACGGGTGGGGGGCCGGGCAATACTACTACGCTCACATCCATCGACCTCAAACGGGAAGCGTTCGAAAAGTGGCGAACGGGGTATTCAAGTGCCTACGCTGTCATCTTGTTTGTTACCGTGTTCGGCCTCGCGTCGATTTATGTCAAAGCACTGAACAAGGTAAAAGAAAGATGAGCTTTTCAGCTACAGAGCCCACAAGGGGCACCAAATGGTTCGCCGGTATTGCCGTTGTTCTGTATGCGATCATCACTTTGATCCCACTTCTTTGGATCGTTGCAACAGGTTTCAAATCACCCGCAGATTCTATTTCCTATCCACCGGTAGTGGTGTTTGAGCCGAGCCTTGAAGGGTATGTAAACTTGTTTACCGCACGAACGCGTGCGACAGAAGACATGCTCGAGGCCGCAGGGCCCGCGGTGACATGGTACGATAAAATTACACGCAATCGGGGCACGATCATTTCTGGCCCGTCACGCTACGGTGAGCGGTTCATGAATTCGATCATCATTGGGTTCGGATCTACGTTACTTTGTATGATCTTGGGAACAGCGGCAGCCTATGCGTTCAGCCGTTTTAAGGTGCCGCTAAAGGACGATCTGTTGTTCTTCATCCTGTCTACGCGGATGATGCCGCCCATCGCCGTCGCAATCCCGATTTTTCTGATGTTCCGAAATCTTGGTCTCAACGACACGCACCTCGGAATGATCCTCCTTTATACTGCGGTGAACTTGTCGCTCTCGGTCTGGCTACTCAAAGGCTTTATAGACGAGATCCCGATCGAGTACGAAGAGGCGGCACTGATTGACGGTTACACAAGGTTTCAGGCGTTCTACAAAGTGGTCTTGCCACAGGCGGCCACAGGCATTGCATCCACGGCGATCTTCTGCCTAATCTTTGCATGGAACGAATACGCCTTTGCGGTTCTGCTTACGTCCGGTACGGCGCAAACAGCGCCACCGTTCATCCCGACAATAATTGGCACCAGCGGTAAAGATTGGCCTGCGGTGGCGGCGGGGGCCACGATTTTCCTCGTGCCTGTCATGGTCTTCACCATCCTGCTTCGCAAACACTTATTGCGCGGGATCACATTTGGGGCTGTTCGCAAATGATCACTTTTTTAAGGACCTTCATAAGTAGCCTTTTGCAGTTTCGCCGTGGATCGTGGGAAATGTTGGCGACCATTATGATCGCACTGGGCGTCTTCATGTTGATGCAACCCTTCTTGCTGGGCCTTTACAGCTATTCCTTCATTGTAACCCTTGTCGGCACGGTGATGTTCATCATCGTCAGCCACTTTCCGGAGTGACCCATGGCACAAATTAGAATTGAAAATGTGCGTAAGGATTTCGGATCGTTCAATGCGGTAAAATCTTCAACGTTCACGATTGAAGATGGCGAATTCTTCATGCTGTTGGGCCCATCGGGCTGCGGCAAGACAACAACACTGCGGATGATGGCGGGGTTAGAACTGCCGACATCAGGAGAGATCTATATCGACGGTGAAGAGGTCGGTCAAAAACCAGCGAGCCAGCGTGATATTGCTTTTGTATTTCAAATGTTCGCGCTATATCCACACATGAATGTCGGTAGAAATATCAGCTATCCATTGCTTTGCCAGGGTATGCCAAAGGCGCAGGTCCGCAAGAAAGTAGGTGAGATCGCAGAAATTCTTGGCATTACTAAGATCCTGAAAAAACCTGTTAGTGGCCTATCTGGTGGGGATCGTCAGCGTGTTGCACTTGGCCGCGCCATCGTTCGTGACCCCAAGGCTTTCTTTATGGATGAACCACTGGGTGCACTTGATGCGGAATTTCGCGAACACATGTCTGAGGAATTGCGCGCCTTGCACGACCGTATGAATGCAACGACGGTCTACGTCACCCATGATCAGCTTGAAGCCATGCAGATGGGCGACAAGATCGTCGTGATGAACCACGGCTCAGTAGAACAGTTCGGCGTACCTCAAGAAATATATGAATGGCCAGCAACAAAATTTGTGGCTCAGTTTATTGGCTCACCCTGTATGAATTTCCTCGAATTTAAAGGTAAAGTTGCGGGTGGGCAGGCATCGGTTCAGCTTGATAATGCTGTTTTTAAAATACCGGAATTGTTGGACGGTGCGAGTGGTGATCTAACCTTCGGGGTACGTCCAGAACATGTACATCTGGATGATGCAGGATCTTATCGTGGTAAAGTCGTAGCCACGGAATACCTTGGCACGACACAGATCATCACCCTCGATACGCCAAATGGTCAGATCAAGGCACGCGAAGCGTCGTTGAAAAATGTCGCTGTCGGTGAGCAAACAGGTCTGCGTTTTGATGCCCGCACCGTCACCATTTTCGATGCATCGACAGGACGCGCCCTGCGCAGTCATGCTAACCAAGGAGTGTTGACCCATGGCTGAAGTAACCCTTACGAATGTGTGCAAATCCTTTGGTGACGACGTTGCACTGGACGATGTGAGTATGACTGTCCCCGATGGTTCGTTTGTCGTTCTGCTTGGCCCTACGGGTGCGGGCAAAACAACGACACTTCGCATGGTGTCAGGCCTTGATACACCTGATATGGGCAAAATCACAATTGGCGGGCGCGACATGGCAGGGATGACCCCTGCACAACGTGATGTGGCGATGGTGTTTCAGCAATACTCGCTTTATCCACATTTGACTGTGCGTCAAAACCTTGAATTCCCACTCAAGTCACCAATCCTGCGCACCCCACAGCCAGAAATTGATCGAAAAGTGAAGGAAGTTGCTGAAGTATTACAGATCAGCCACAAGCTAGACAACAAATCTACAGCCTTGTCGGGCGGCGAAATGCAGCGCGTGTCCATTGGTCGCGCCCTGGTGCGCCAACCGTCGGTTTATTTGATGGATGAACCGTTGAGTTCGCTTGATGCCAAACTTCGCTCAGATTTGCGGATCGAACTCAAAGGCATTCAGGCAAATTCTGGCGCTACGCTTCTGTATGTGACTCACGATCAAATTGAAGCCATGACAATGGCGACCCATGTTGGAGTTTTGGACAACGGTAAACTGGTGCAATTTGGCAGTCCGCGTGAATTGTACGAAAACCCTGTGAGCGTTTACGCAGCTAGCCGTCTTGGACAGCCACGCATCAACATGCTGCCCGCCGATATCTTTGGCGGCGCACCTGCTGCGGCCACTCATATCGGCCTGCGCCCTGAACAGATTTTACAAGGAAACGGTGAAGACAGCACCGTGCATCGTATTGAACATCTTGGCGATCAGACGCGTTTGCATCTGTCGTTTAAGTCACACGATTTAATCACAGTCACAGATGCACACACTGATCTTAAAGTGGGCGATATTGTGAAAATTCGTCCACACGAAGCACTCTATTTTGGCGCCAATGGCGCGCGCGTTGCGTAAGGGAAAACCATGAATCAATTTATCAACAACAAAGAAGACATGGTGACAGACGCCATCAACGGAACAATTGCAGCATCAGGCGGCAAGCTTGCGCGCCTCGATGGCTATCCACATATCCGCGTCGTAGTGCGCAGCGATTGGGATAAATCCAAGGTGGCATTAGTGTCGGGCGGTGGTTCTGGTCATGAACCTGCGCACGTGGGTTTTGTGGGTGCCGGTATGTTGACGGCTGCGGTGTGTGGTGATGTATTCGCATCCCCTTCTGCAGACGCTGTTCTAGCTGGTATTTTGGCAGTTACAGGACCGGCAGGGTGTCTGTTGATTGTCAAAAACTACACTGGTGATCGGCTGAACTTCGGTCTTGCTGCAGAGCGTGCGCGCGCGTTTGGCCATAAGGTATCATTGGTGATTTTGGACGACGACATTGCGCTTCCACATTTGCCACAAGCACGCGGTTTGGCAGGTACGCTCTTCGTGCACAAAATCGCGGGAGCAATGGCGGAGAACGGGGCCTCAATGGAGGAGTGCACCAAGGCCGCGAAACGTGTGATCAATAATAGCCGCAGCATCGGCATGTCATTGGACACCTGCACTGTGCCTGGATCGCCTAAGGAAGATCGCATCCCTGAGGGAATGGCCGAACTGGGTTTGGGTATTCACGGCGAAGCAGGGGTCGAACAGGTTGCATTATCCGGTGCAAAAGATGCCGTTACAAAAGTAGTGAACAAGCTTGCCCCGACGATGGCGGATGCACAGCATGCCGTTCTAATCAACAACCTTGGTGGGGTAACCGTGTTGGAGATGTCGATCCTGACCCAAAACCTTTTGTCATCTGACATCAAAGACAGAATTAAATACATCGTTGGTCCGAATGCTATGATGACCGCATTGGATATGCATGGATTTTCAATTTCCGTGGTCGAGCTAACCGAAGTCGATGAAGCATTGCTATTGCAGCCTGTCGATGTTGTCGGCTGGCCTGGGTGTAATCCACGCACACCTACGAAAGTATTGCCATTGCCTGATGGTCTTTCGCCGATCCGTTCGCCCGCATCGCCACATGCAGCAACAAAAGCTTTTCTGACAACGTGCTGCGAAATTTTAATCGCATCCGAAGCTGATCTGAACTTTCTTGACGCTAAGTCTGGTGATGGTGACACAGGATCGACGCTTGCCACGGCGGGCAATGCTCTGATCGAGGCTATGGATACGTTGCCCTTGGCAGATCACACCCAGCTTTATCGTGCGATTGGGTTGGAACTCAGCCAGACTATGGGCGGTTCTTCCGGCGTATTGTTGGCAATCTTTTTTACCGCAGCAGGAGATGCCTCGGCATCGGGTCAGCCAATGCGCGCGGCCTTGCAAGCGGGACTAGAACGGATGCGCCAAGTTGGTGGTGCGAACCTCGGTGATCGCACGATGGTTGATGCATTGGCCCCTGCGCTTGACGCGCTGGATGCGGGCCTCATGTCTGCATCGAATGCTGCGCGCAAAGGCGCGGATTACACAGCAACGTTGACGATCGCAAATGCGGGACGCGCAGCGTATATCAACGCCGAACAGCTTGAGGGTCACATCGATCCAGGTGCTGAGGCTGTTGCCCGTCTGTTCGAGCATTTGGCATCTTGAAACATCAATTGCACCAAATGCCGAAAACCGTCATTTTAATGCAAAGCAATCGTGGCAGTTAAAAAAACTGGGACAACGATCTGTTGGTTATATTGATCAAGGGGCGGCGTCTGCCGCTATCATGATTGACGCATGGGTTGAACATCTGCGCGACGTTTAAGAGGCCGGACCGGCACTGTCAGAGCAAAATTGGTTGAGGCGGGCAGGGTGAGCAATTAGCGTCTCGAGATGACAAAACGCAGCC
>JAPKAD010000107.1 GCA_028825445.1 Octadecabacter sp. | reverse complement strand
GAAGAAGAAGAAGCTTCTGAATAAGGACTCCAAAAAACTGTCACATTTATTTTCTGTTGTAGATGATTGGCATTTGACACCAAATTTGACCCATACAAGTTTTTTAGGCAATGCAATCGGGCTTTAAGGGTGCAGCTTAAAAGTTTTCCTGCCGCATTACACCTGATCTGAGGCTGCATTTTTCGCACTATTAGCGAATGACCTGCGACTTGTCGTGCACATTTTTACCGTCCGTTATATGCACGCTGGTGAGATGGAAATTGATTTTGTTGACCATGGTGATGCCAGTCCAGCGTTCGCTTGTGCGCACTTAGCACAAGTTGGCGCCCTTTGTGGTTTCGCAGGGATACGGCTTTTGAAGGTGGCAGAATTCTATACCGATACCTATTTACTCGCTGCCGATTTGTCCCAGCTGCCGGTGGCCGCAGCCAACCTTCAGGCGTTGCCGCGCGCCTCAAATGGCGATGCTTTTTTGAGGTCGCTTCTGTGCAGAATTTGCAAGAGATCAACGCACCGAAGGGCGAACGCCTAAAGTGGCGTATCAATCGCGCAACGTGTGCGCCCATGACGCAAATAGTTAATGCGTTACAGGCGTGGGACTGGCCCAATGGGAGCGTTAAAAATTGTATTGTGGGCGAGTACACGCTCGTAAAAGTATTGTTAAATTATGTCTTGAACTTAAATCTTTTGAGAAGTCCGTTTCCTACATTTCGGATTGGTGTAAATTGAGCCTGATTGAGGACCAGTATAATCAGATAAAATCCACTAAGGTAGCCGTTTGCTAATAACTTTAAAGTATTTTAGACACTTAATCCCGGCTGGAAAATTAGATTAAAACAACATTGGGTTTTATGAAGCAAAGGTGAACCAATGTTTGTCGCGTACTTCAGTAACATGATTTTAAAAACGCAAGTTTGCGTGTTCGTGCCTTTGTGCAGAAAAATTCGTATTTTAAATAGTTGTTTAGATAAAGAAGCAGTGTCGTTGGAGAGGAGCTGAGTGAACTTGCATTCAACAACTGGTTTGATGACCCTAGCATAATGCCAGATATTAAAATTAATGGCCTAATTTTGTGGTATTCAGTAGTTTAAGTCGATGTTTTTATTCGGACAAATTTGATTTAAAGCGCAATCAACTTGGCCATGTTGATGGTGTTTATAATCGTATGGTCTAGGTTGCATTGCCCTGGAACTCCTAGGTTTTATGCGGTCTTCGTTTTCATAAATTGACGAACGGTGCAGCCTAATTTTTTGTGTTTTAGCATGATGAGCTACTGAAGGTCAGCTAACCTATTTCGATTGATGACGCTGAGACAAGTCGCGTCTATGCTGACTTTTGTATGGCTAAGCATTTGTTAAATTGGGCCCAGTTGGCCTGTTTCGTGCCACCAGTTAAAGTCTTCGCGATTTGAATAAGCGGTGTGGAATTTAAGTGGCTAAAGTACGCCATGTGCCCCCCACCCAATGCGCAATAAAGCTGCCTTAGAATTTGAAAGTAAATAGGCTTTAGCCCCGCATGGTGATTTGGTAAAGGGTGCGCCGCGCCAAATGTGATAAGCGCTAAACGCTCAAAGTCTTTGTTGCTAGAAAAAAGCATAATTGATGACCCGCCGTTTATGCGAGGGGTCGATTGAGAACGCATATCTTTGTCTGCGCCTGGTTCGATTGTCATTATCTATAGAAAATGGTTTGGCACTTTTTTCAGAAGTCCCCGCATTGTTTGAGATTGTGGACAGGGTCTGAGAGTAAAAAAATACTATTTCTGTGTGAAAAGTCACAATAAAATGTTTTTGATGCTAATGGCCCTGTACCTAGTTTGTTTAAACCTTATAGTTATAGTCAGGAATTAATATTGGTGAGCAATTGCTAGCCTCTGCCACGAAAGAGTCTCCGACATGCAGTTATTACGCATATGCCAAGAACCGGATTTTTTGCTTCAGCCACTACCTAGGCTGTCAGATGAATGGTGTTGTGTTCTGGACGCTTTAAGAATGACGGCATCACAATGCAGAGTGGCCGCGCAGACAGATTTGTTCGAGGCCTGTGCAGTGTTGTCTATTAAAGAGAACGCGTCACGCGATGGCTTTTCTCAAGTGTTACTGAAATGTTTGCGTGGAGTGATCAGCACTAAACCAATTTTCTATCAACCGGGTACAAATACTTTATCGTTTGATGAGGCATGGTTAATGCAAGCCTTGATTGCGTCGCGTGGTGGAGACATCCACAGTTTAGCGTTTTTGATCCGATCGCGGGTGCCCAAAATGTATCAACGTAATATCGTATTTTTGATAAATGGTATTTCCGACAAATTCACTAAGAATTAGAATAGTTCTAAAAACTTCTTGCATCCGAAGATTATAGTATTAAATGTTGGTCTAGCCAGCCTATCTGCAAGCCAAAATTTTATATAATACGGAGAAAGACAATGACACAAACAGCAACCGCATTGAGCATTGACGCAAAAACGGCTATCGCGGAGGCGCTCAACCAGTCGGTGGCTGAAACAGCTGTTACCACGATGTTGGCACAAAATTTCCACTGGAACGTAAAAGGTATGGCATTTGGTCCCCTGCATGACTTGTTCCAGAAAATTTACGAAGATCACTTTATTGGGCAAGACGATCTGGCTGAACGCATTCGTTCAATTGATGCCCATGCAGATGGTATGCTTGCCGGTATGATAAAGCGGTCTAAAGTCGCTGAGCATGATGGTCACGCATCTGATAAAGACATGATCAAAATGATGCAGGATGCGCAAGAAACGCTTGCGGAGACCATTGCTGGTTGTGGCGAGCTGGCAGCTAAGCACGGTGACACATTGACCGAAGATTTGTGCATTTTACGCGGTCAGGTACACGAGAAGTTTGCGTGGTTCCTGCGGTCACATCTGGCCTGATATTGCGAAACTTATTTTGCAGATTTTGACAAAGGGGTCCACTTGTGGCCCCTTTTTTAAGTTCAAGGTCTCCAATTCCAGTTGTAGGGTACATTTTAAAATGGAATTTTTTGCCCCTTTTTGTGGCATTTCTTTTTATAGGCAATCTGCCAGCCGTCAAATTTGCCTAAATGAGCTTGCTGCGCCATTAGCATCGTTAGAAAGCCGCTACGGTGGGGTTCCTTATTTAATGACTTAAATATAGATTTTTGATCTTTGGTCATGGAACAGCCGATGCAGTGGCCTTCGCGTTTGAATTTGCAAACGTCGATACATGGGCTGGGGGTTCTAGGCATTATGTCTCCATATTGATCAGGCGTCTTCATGATGATGATTCGTTGTTATATTTAAGATATCTCTGACGTATTTAAAGCTCCTTCGTGAACACTTGGCCTCCAAGATGCTATTATTTACGAAATAGGTGACTATTTTAGTCAGAAA
>JAPKAD010000063.1 GCA_028825445.1 Octadecabacter sp. | reverse complement strand
TTTCAAACCCAGTCCAAATCGTTACGCCACTTGCAAAAGTAAGAAAAATATTATCAAAATTCTGATTGCCAAACATAAATTGCTTTGACTTTTCAGCTGGCCAACGTGGGTTAAATTTAAATTCTAAATCTTGGGCTCGTAGGGTATAAAGGCGGTAATGAAACGCACCAAAATAAAGGGCAACTAAAACACTATTTCGAGCAAAAGCAATTAAAAATACTTTTATATTGAGTTGAACATATGCTTCTAATGGCGGCGAAAAATAGAACCATGATAAAAGTCCAACCAGAACATAAAATAAATTCCACGGCACAAAATACCCTGGAATGGAGAATACCCACTTGAATGCACCTACTGGTTTGAGCGGCCAAACGAATACTGGAGGATAACTAACCCGTTCATTAGGCTTGTAATGTCCTCTTTTATCGCGGTTACCATAGTCAGATTCAGCCAAGATTAACCATAACTCCGTTTCTAAGGTTTAAATTCATTGCAAATCAGGTACTTGGTCCATGGATCTTGGTAATTCTGGTGCCCCCACACGGGGTTCGATGCCTTACCAAGGACCTAGGTCCGAGTGCAATCATTGCAATAACAATATGTTAGCAATCCACAAGCACAACGCAAGTGCCTTGTTCTGGTACACCCAGCGGTACCACGCTCCAACAAGGGGTTACTTGGCCTAATCCACTCAGACCAAGGGCCCAGAACCATGGACCCCGGATCAGGGGCACTGCGCATCGGACCACGGCCCTTTAGTGTTAGGGTTGTGGATTCATTTGACTGGGGTTTTGTTTGAGGTGGCTGTCTCTATTCACGCTCCAATTTCAAACTCAACCGTGCCACTGCTCTTGCCGAGTGGCGTCAACTTTTGAGTGCATAAATTTAGGTTATGCCTGCAATCTGATGCAGGTTCTCATTACTCGGACAGCGCCTCCAAAGATAATGCCACTCGCCGTTGATCTTCACGAACACCTCATCCAAGTGCCACTGCCTGTTCGAGCAACCTCGCATCTGGCGAGCCCTTTTCCTGACAATCTCTGACGCAAACATCGGTCCAAAACGGTTCCACCAAAATCGGATGGTCTCATAGCTTACATCGATACCGCGCTCATCAAGCAGGTCCTCCACATTACGAAGCGATAAGGGAAACCTGATATACAGCATTATTGCCAGGCGAATGATCTCAGGACAGGTTTCGAAGTAGTAGAATGGCGAATGTTTTGTCATCACACGAGTCTACAAAGACGCTCCACCCATCTCAAGTGGTTTATCTGATAGTGCAGTCTGACAGCACCGATACGTACCACTTTACAGAAAACATAAAATTTTAGTACGTTTACTTATCAATCATGCGGAAAAGCCAATCACGGAATAATAGCACTTTTGTTGTATTTGCTTGAGTCTCCGGAACAATAAAATTTCGTAGAGATTTTCTGGCAACCATTTTGCGAAAGATTGGCGGGATTACAAGCCTTCCAGCCGCTAATTCTTCGCTGGCCAAAAAATCTCCTTCCAGTGTTATTCCAAGGCCAGATACAGCCGCCTGTAACGCCATCATAATGTTGTCAAACCTTAGGCGGGGAAAATCTGAAATCCCGACGCGATTGGCCGATAACCATGATGACCAGGAATATTCGTTCACATCTGATTCAATAAGTCTAAATTTGCTCAAATCTCCTGGATGCAACAGACTGTTGCCTTTCAGGGTTGCAGGGCTACACATAGGAACGATATTTTCCTCCAGTAGGGATTCAACATACATGCCTGGTTCTGACGACGGACCATATCTAATTTCAATATCAACCGCATCAGATCTGTTTTCAAGTTTGGCTGTCGGTGTCAAAACTCGCAAGTCAATGTCAGGATTTTCTGATAAAAATAGAGGAAGTCTTGGTGTTAGCCATCGATACCCAAAACTGACGCCACATTGGATCGTTAGAGTTTCCCTTTGATGACTGCCGAGCAGGCGTTTGGTCCCATCATTTATATGGCGGTAAGCTTCGTGGATTGACTCATAGTATGTAACCCCTTCGACAGTTAATCTCACGCCACGGTTAAGGCGAACAAAAAGTTTTGTATCTAAAAAAACTTCCAGAGCTTTTATATGGTGGCTTATCGCCGATTTTGTAATATTCAACTCATCTGCCGCACGCCAAAAACTACCGTTTCGTGCGGCAGCTTCAAATACAGCGAGTGAACGCAATGGCGGATTCGTGGTCAAAACTGTGCCCTGATTTTGCAATATATCACTAAGAATAATACATAAATTAAGATAGAATGCAATTTTGTGTTTAGTTTTACTCAACTACTAGTTCAATTCTTTTAATTTGACAGCTTTCGTTGGGCGGGTATAGAATTTTTTATTCATAGGATAATTATCACTTTAAATTTAGAACCTAGGAGAAAAATAATGAATTTTTTTAATCTTATAAAATCAGTATTAGCGCTAGCAATAATGGTAGGCGGTGCTAGTTTCAGTAGCGTTGTTAGTGCCCAGAGTGTGTTGGATAAAGTAAAGAGCAACAAGCAAATCATCGTAGGTGCTCGAGAAGCCGCTCCGCCTTACGGGTTTATTGATTCTGACGGTACCTGGAAGGGTTGGTCAATGGATTTGAGCAGAGCTATTCATGGCGTTATCGAGAAGAAACTCGATATGAAAATCGATTTGGTTTTTAAGCCTATCACGCCTGCAACACGAATTCCGCTAATCATTAACGGCACGCTTGATTGGGTATTAGGTACGACCGGGCGCTCTGTTAAACGAGAAAGTGTCGTTGATTTTTCCGTCATCAATAATGGTGTTTGCGTGGAAAAACTTTCTGCAAAGAATAGTGGTATTAATACAACTGCCGATTTAGCGGGCAAACGCGTTGGTGTCACAAAGGGAAGCAATGAGGAAAGATACATCACGGCTTTAGGCGTATCAGGTAAACTCGATCCGCCTGCAACCATCGTTGCTTTCGACAAGCACTCAACCGGATTTCTCGCTCTTAGTCAGGGCAAGACAGATGCCCATGTTACTTTGAAGGATACCCTGGTTAGTATGGCCAATAAATCACCAAATCCTGACAACTGGCAGGTTAACGGCCCTTCGTTGTTCTGCAATCTAAATGGGATAATTTTGCCAGAGGATGATTCCGATTGGAAGGACATGGTTGATCACTCACTGTGTTATTTTATTTCAACAGGTGGATATGAGAAGCTTTGGGATGAATGGTTTTCAGGGGAAAACCCAAAAGCTGGTTATGAGAAAGTTCAATCTGATACAGTAAGAACACTGGTCTACAATCAATGTTCCTGGGGTGCAGAAAAATTTCTCTCGAAGAGTTGAACATTCTTCTGACAACCCCCCGGGGATTTTTTCTCTCCGGGGGGTTCACTATCAATCAGATATTTGGACGAACCTGATTATAGACCAAAGATTACTTTTTTTGTTGCCGCAAGGGAATATTAAATAAGGCCATTAACCTCTATGGAGATGAGTAATATGAAATTCGCGAATCGTATGGCCAATATTATATCTTCTCAATCGCTGTCGATCATCGCTGAGGTCAAGGAACTTAGGCGAACAGGCGTTGATGTGGTGGACTTTGGGCAACAAGGCAATACACCGACTATCGCCCGCGTGGCAGCCGGAATTGTCATAAATGATGCGGAAGGATCATTTTATTCTAACTCCAGAGGGCTTCCTATTCTTCGCCAGGAGATTGCTGACAAACTATCCACAGAGAACGGTTTTGAAGCTGACCCTGATACAAATATCATTATTACCGTCGGTGCAAAACAGGGGATATTAACAGCCCTTTTGGCATTAATTGATCGTGATGATGAGGTACTACTAGATGATCCTGGCTGGATTAGTTTTGCGCCAATGGTCCAAATCACAGGCGCTACCCCTATCGCGGTTCCGCTGGTTGAAGAAAATAGTTTTCGCTCGACAACAGAGAGCTTTCGCCAACGGATTACTGCTCGAACCAAGTTGATAATTCTGTGCAATCCTCATAATCCGACAGGTCGATGTCTCAGCCGAGAGGAGCTTAGCGAGATCGCTACACTGGCCCAGGAGTTTGATCTTTTTGTTCTTATGGACGAGGCCTACGAGCATTTCTCTTACGACAATAAAAAATTTGTGAGCATGGCGTCCTTGCCGGGTATGGCTGAACGTACGATTACCGCGCAGACAGTAAGCAAAATATACAATATGGCCGGCTGGCGGGTTGGTTGGGTTGTAGCAAATAGGAACGTTATCGACCGTATGCTAGCTATTCACACTCATCTGGTCAGCTGCCCAACAACGTTCGCGCAAGCCGGGGTGGCAGCTGTCATTTCCGCTGGCATAGGAGAGGGTGATCTGCCACTTGGTGAAATTGTTGCGAACTACGAAACTCAACGAAACTCCATGGTCAATGGTTTGAGAAATATTGATGGCCTAAGTTGCTTTATGCCGGAGGGTGCGTTTTTTGCTTTTCCAAATATCAAAAAATTCGGCAAAAACTCTGTAGATATGTCACGTTATCTTCTTGATCAGGCCCGCGTTTCGACCATACCGGGCTCTGCTTTCGGTGAAGGCGGTGAGGGGCATGTTAGGGTCGTGTTCAAGACGAATGTTAAAGAGATTGAGCGCGGTCTTCACCGAATTGCTGAAGCTCTGTCCAAATTGAAGTTTGATGGGAAATAGAAATGGCCCTTAATTATGACTTCGAATGGGGCCTATTACTTGAAAACCCTCATAAAGAGTGGATCATCGAGGGCCTTGCACACACAGTAGGTTTGTCGCTGACGGCTTGGGTCATTGCTTTGATCATAGGCATCTTAATTGGCACCATCCGTATGACACAATCACCATTACTTCGGTTCATTGGGACGGCGTATGTTGAGTTTTTTCGAAACATCCCCCTACTGGTTCAGCTATTTATCTGGTTTTTTGTCTTTCCGTTGATGTTACCAAATGACCTGATGTTCGCTTGGAACCGATTGCCTCATGTTCCTCTTATAACCGCATTACTTGCACTTTCCTTATTTACAGCAGCGCGGGTCGCCGAGCATATCCGCGCCGGAATTTCTTCCATACCAAAGGGTCAGTTTGATGCGGCGCGATCATCGGGGTTAACCCAGGTACAAATGTATCGGCATGTTATTATTCCCTATGCATTTCGCGTTATGATTCCGACCATTACTTCTGAATTTCTAACGGTATTTAAAAATTCTGCACTGACTTTGACCATCGGCGTTGCTGAAATTACCGGCGCAGCAAAAGCCATTGAAGCCTGGTCGTTTCACGGGATTGAAGCTTACACGGTAGCCTCAGTCACATATATGACCACCACAGCTATCGTTGTCTTGTTTATGAGTTGGCTTGAACATCGCCTGAGAATCCCGGGCCTGATTGCCAGAAAGTAGTAGGAAAAAAATGGATTGGAATGTCATTATCGTCAATCTTCCTTTTCTCATGAAGGGGCTATGGATGAGCATAAAGCTTGCTGTGCTGGTAATATGCTTTGCATTTCCAATTGCCTGTGTAATGGCGGTTGGGCGGATCAGTAACAGACTATGGATTCGCTACCCTTCAGCAATATTTGTTAATATTATGCGCAGTAATCCACTGATTCTGATTGTTTTTTGGTTTTTCTTTCTCGTGCCTATATTGACCGGAAGACCGGTTGGTGATTTTGCCTCAGTGATGATCGGTTTTGTTGTTTTCTTCGCCGCCTATTTTACGGAAATTATTCGCTCAGGGATTCAATCAGTCGGGCGCAATCAAATACAGGCCGGATTATCGACAGGTTTGAGTTACTTCCAAACGATGAGAATGATTGTCCTGCCGCAGGCCCTGCGTAACATGATCCCAGCTCTGATTACTGAATGTGTCATTGTTTTCCAGGGGACCACCATTGCCTATGTGGTTGGGTTGCGAGAATTCCTAAACAGTACATTTCTAGTAACCGAACGAACTCTGCGGCCGGCAGAGCTATATATATTTGCCGCAATAGTTTATTTTATAGTTTGTTTTGCAGGCTCACTCCTTGCACGGCAATTAGAAAAACGAAAGGTCATAACCTGAATGAGTAACCTGTTAGTCGACGTCAGGGAATTAAATCTCTGGTATGGAAAATACAAAGCCTTGGATAACATTAACACAAGCTTTACTGCCGGCAAATGTGTGGTGATATGCGGGCCGAGTGGGTCGGGTAAAAGTTCACTCTTACGTTGCGTAAATCGCCTTGAAGAGTTTCAGGAAGGCGATGTCCTTTTTGAGGGTCAAAGCTTGCGTGAATGTACGAATATTGCATCTTTGCGTTCGGAAATTGGTATGGTTTTTCAACATTTCGAACTATATCCACATATGTCGATCCTCGATAATATTACTCTGGCACCACGCTATGCAAAGAAAAAATCGAAACCCGATGCCGAGGCTCATGCTTATGTGCTTATGGAGAGGGTTGGAATAACTGATCAGGCACTAAAGTACCCGGCCGAATTATCGGGTGGTCAACAACAACGTGCGGCTATTGCGCGAGCATTAGCGCTGGAGCCCAAGTTAATGTTGTTCGATGAGCCCACCTCAGCGCTTGATCCGGAGATGATTGTTGAAGTTCTTCGGGTCATGCGCGACCTCGCTATGGAAGGCATGGCCATGCTGGTGGTTACTCATGAAATGGGATTCGCGCGCGAAGTCTCTGATGAAATTATTTTTATGGATGAAGGAAAAATTATTGAACGGAAAAATACCGAAGACTTCTTCTCCAACCCTAATTCCAAACGTGTGCAAGATTTCCTTGATCGCATATTGGTGAAGATATGAGAGAGGTAAACATGCGATCACGTTCAAAGAGTTTATATCGGGTCGGAATTGATATCGGGGGAACATTCACTGATATCGTTTTACTCGATCAAGAGGGTGTTGTTCTCATCAAAAAAGTTTCATCGACGCCTGATGATTATGGGCGTGCTATTTCCAATGGTATTAAAAATATGCTTCAGGAAAACTATATTGATTCAGGTCAAATCGAAGAGGTGGTTCATGCTACGACAGTTGCAACCAACGCGGTTCTGGAAAAAAAAGGTGCAAAAACCGCGCTAATTACCACAGAAGGTTTCCGTGACGTGTTGGAGTTCCGTCGTATTCGTGTACCAGAACTTTATAACCTTGATTATGTAAAACCAAAGCCCCTGGTGCCCAGGCAATTAAGACTTGAAGTGCGTGAACGCATCGGCTCTCGCGGTGAAATACGAATAGCCCTAGATGAACAGTCTGTCAGAGATGCTGCCCAGCGGTTTATTGATGATGATGTTGAGGCGATTGCCGTGTGCCTCTTGCACTCTTATGCAAATCCTACCCACGAGCGGCGGGTTAAAGAAATTCTTGAAGAGGTTTTGCCACCAGAAATTTTTGTCTGTTATTCTTTCGCGGTTCTTCCTGAAATACGCGAATATGAAAGAACCAGCACAACTGTCGTCAATGCATTCCTAGGTCCGATAATGACCAACTATCTAACTAATATCAAGCGGCGACTGGAAGATATCGGAATTCAAAAACCTTTCCATGTGATGCAATCAGCAGGCGGGCGGATGAGTTTGGACGCAGCAATTTCAAAGCCAGCTTACTTAGTTGAATCAGGCCCTGCAGCCGGTGTGATTGCTGCTGCTTATATTGCTCGGCAAGCGGGATTACTGGAAGTCATTACGCTGGATATTGGTGGTACGACTGCAAAGACAGCCATTGTCGAGAATGGAGAACCCACACGTACCAGCGAGTATGAAATCGGAGCCGGTATTAATCTCTCAAGCAAGCTGGTCAAAGGTGCGGGTTATGCCATCAAACTTCCGTTTATTGACGTCGCGGAGATCGGTTCGGGTGGCGGCAGCCACATTTGGTTTGACAAGGGTGGGTTATTGAAAGTTGGACCACAGAGTGCGGCTTCGGTTCCAGGGCCGGTCTGTTATGATGCCGGCGGAAAGACGATAACATTGACCGACGCAATTCTAGCATTAGGATATCTAAATCCGGGTCATCTTGCAGGAGGGGCCCTTAAGCTCAATTCCGAGAAGGCTAGGCAAGCTTTAGAAGAACAGGTTTGCGGGGTGCTGGATATACCCATTTCAGAAGCGGCCTTTGGAATCTTCACCGTGGCCGTTGCCAATATGGTACGCGCCGTGAAATCAGTTTCGACATATCGGGGGCGGGATCCGCGAGATTACGCCTTGATTGCATTTGGTGGCAACGGCCCTATTGTGGCAACCGCAATTGCTCGTGAGCTTGGAATGAAGACAGTATTGATACCTCCCAATCCTGGTGTGCTCAGTTCATATGGGCTTCTGGTTGCAGATAATACTTATGAATTGAGTAAGTCTTTTCCCGGCCTGATACATGGCGTCGAGATTGAAGATATACGACAAAGCTTTGACGATTTGGCTAAAACTGCAATAGACGTTCTAGTTTCAGAAGGCTTTGATCAGGATAAAATTAGTATACAAAATTTGGCCGATCTGCGTTATGCGGGGCAAGCTTATGAATTGACCGTGCCGTTGGATGATGGGGGGCCCATTGAACATGATTTAATGGCAAACCGATTCCATGACGAGCACTATCGGACTTATTCTCACAAAGCTGAAAATGAAACTGTTGAGTTAGTTAATTTACGGGTAGTTGCCAAAGTATCGCGAAAAGAGATTGAGCAACCACCTTTAACCACGGCGCGACCAAAATCAACTTCTAATACTAAACGATTTGCATATTTTGGCGAGAAGGATGGCTCTATGAACACCCCAATCATCGTCAGAACCGATTTATCCAACACCCAAACTGCAGGCCCCCTCATCATTGAGGAATACGATTCTACAATTGTCGTGCCTCCTGGCTGGACGGTAAGGGTTGATGGCGAAAACAATATTTTAATTACTTGCAAGTTGGGTAGTGCAGATGAAAATTGATCCGATCACTTTAGAAATCATCCAGAATGCCCTGGGGGCAATCGCTGATGAATTGGCACTGGTCATCATGCGTTCTGCATATTCCAACATTGTTCGCGACTCCATGGATTATTCAACAGCCGTTTTTGATCATAAAGGAAGAACGATTGCTCAGGGACTGACAACCCCCGTTCACCTGGGATCATTCCCTGATGCAATGCAAAAACTCACAACACTCTATGAGGATAATTTCTTCCCAGGAGACATTTTTATCTTCAACGACCCCTATGGATCCGGCGGAATGCACCTGCCTGATTTCTATATCATCAAGCCAGTGTTTATTGATAATCGGCTAGAGGGATTTGTTGGCACACTAGCTCACCAATGTGATGTGGGCGGCATAGCTCCGGGAGGGATGGGTGTTTTTGCTAGTGAAATCTATCAGGAAGGACTGCGGATTCCAACGCTTAAACTTTACGACGCTGGGGAGCCAAACACAGCTATTTTTCGAATGATCGAGAAAAACACCCGGGAACCTGTCAATGTGATGGGTGATATTCGGGCTCAGATTGCCGCGTGTAACAATGGTGAGGGAGCGCTACAAAAACTGATCAAGGTTCATGGCGTGGATAAATTTCGACACTATATGGAAGAACTTCATGACTATGCTGAGCGATTGATCCGTGCAGAGATTTTACTGTTGCCGGACGGCACTTTTTTCTTTGAAGATTGCCTCGATGGAATGGGTGAGGACCCCGAAACCATTTGGCTCAGGGTAAGCCTCACAATCGCAGGAGATCAAGTTCTGATCGATTGGGCAGGGACATCTGATCAGGTGAAATTCGCTATCAATGGCACATTTCCTACAACCAATGCGATGTCATATTTAGCTGTGCGCTGTGCACTTGGTGGTTCAATTCCCAATTGTGAAGGATATATGCGGGCTATCACTGCTACGGCCCCGGTTGGCTCGCTAGTCAACCCGGTTGAACCTGCTGCCTGTGGTGCGCGGGGCATAACCTGTTTTCGGATGTTCGATGCTCTTATGGGAGCCTTTGCGCAGGTTTTGCCCGAACGTATTCCGGCTGCTAATGAAGGCGGTTCGTCTGCGCCCCACATTGCAGGACGCGATCACAACAATAAACCGTTCATGGTGTCTGGGGGTCTCATGGGAGCCTGGGGTGGTAGTATGGCACGAGATGGTCAGGAAGGCATTTCCAACCCTGCGGCAAATCTTGGCAATACCCCAATAGAACTCATGGAGGCGCGCCTCCCGATAGAGATAACAAAATATTCCTTCGTCGAAAACTCAGGTGGCCCAGGACGACATAGAGGTGGCGCCGCCCTGCAACGGGGGTATCGTTTACTTGCAGATGAAGCCACGCTCATCATGCGTTCCGACAGGCGCAAAGTGACACCTTATGGTCTCTTAAATGGTTTACCCGGAACGCCATCATGGAACATCATTAATTCAGCTACGAAACAAAAAATATTGCCGGTGTGCCCGATGGAGGGTGTACAAATGGTCAAGCATGATGAATTTGTCCATATTCAGGCCGGTGCAGGAGGCTTCGGAAATCCGCTGGAAAGAGACGTAGAAAGGGTGCTTCAGGATATTCAAAATGAATTGATCACACTTGCTTATGCAGCCGATGTTTACGGAGTCGTCATCAGTGATGGAACAATAGATGCCAAAGCCACTGAGAAAAAAAGGCAAGAGTTAAAAATCAACGAGACATTCAAAACATCCTATTTAGAACACTTTTACAACGCGATAGATCTCAAATTTGCATAAGTTCACAACACCATACTTGAATTTTACCAATAGATTGGGAACAAATAACATCGATTATTTCGGTTTTGGAACAGATTGCGTGAACGTAAGGTGATCCTCTCAATTAGTCGAACGTGATCTATGCGAATTTGTTGGCGAAAGAAGCGCCAAACTATCTGTCAGGCACTGTTAAATAAACCACTTGAGGCGGGCCAGGGCATTTTTTGTAGCCTCATCGGATAACAAAACATTCTCCATTCCGCTACTTTAAGATCGGCCTTGAAATCATCCGGCTTGCTGTAATGAAGTGTGTGGGGGCTCTCGATAAGGACCACCACCCCCCCTACTCAAGTGATGTATTGCAATTCGTTTTGCACTTCTGCCTGTGCATTAATTTTCTTGGCAGGTGTTGAAAGGTTTAGGACATAATC
>JAPKAD010000062.1 GCA_028825445.1 Octadecabacter sp. | reverse complement strand
CCGATCTCCATTTCAAACACATCAGTCAAAAATGTTGATGGCGCACCATTTATAAAACCACGTCGTGTGATGGTGTTTTCTTCAGTTGCGTTGAGGTCGAGAAATGCAAAATCTTGAACTGCAGACATAAGTTGTGACTGCTTGACTTGGGCGGCGGCAAGGACCGCCGCTGTGGTTTCTTGTGCAATCCAGCCTGCCACAATCTGTTCGCGTATGTCGTCTAGTGGGATCAGGGCAGGTGGGTTCACTTTAATCACGTCAACAGCAAACAATCCGCCATCATCTAGCTCAGCTAATTTGGGATAGTCGATAACATCCTGCTTTGCAGCCACCTCGCGAAAGGCAGCGTAGGCGGCAATGCCATTGTTGGTTAGGTTGGTGAAGTTAAGTTCTCCCAAAACCATGTCAGTTTGTTCCGCCAAATTATTTAAGGTAGCACCACCGGCTAACAAGTCCGTGATTGAGTCCATTTGGTCTTCGATCAAGCGGCGAGCTCGTGCGGCGGATTGGGTCTCACGCAACGTGGGCAGGGCTTGTTCAAATGTGGTGTTTTGAGCTGCAAGAATCGCGTTTATCCGGAATAATGCAGGACCAAGATCAGTCATGAATGGGCCGGAAACACCTCCTATTTCAGATGCAAACACGGCATCGCCTGCGTCGCCCAATTCGGATAAACTGACATCGCCTCCATCTACATCGCTAAGGTTGAGGCCGCGATCTGTAACCAATTTCGGGAACGTCGTTTCGCCCTCATTGATCGCAAAAAGTGCCAACTCAGCAGACTCATCATCTGAAAATACTAACCGTTCAATCAGACGGCGTTCCTCCTGCACAAATTCATCAATGCGGGCGTCGTATTCAAGGCGCAACTCCACTTCGTCTACTGGCATATTGTCTTGAATCATCGAAGGTATTATCCAAGTATAGCGTAATTCGCGGGTTTCCAAGCTTGTGTAGAGATCATGATTAGCGTCGTAGTGCGTCTTTAAATCGTCTTCGCTTGGTTCTGGAAGGGTGATTGCAATGTCAGCGGCATTTAGCGGTGCCCATGTAAATGACCGGCCCTCGCGAATGAACTGCGCGATAACCTCGCCGAACACGGATGGGGCAGGAATGCCAGTATATACGGCGCCCTGCAAAAGGGCACGGGCAGCACTTTCACGGAGGTCTGTTTCATATTCGCGTACGTTCATGCCGTTACGTGAAAGTGTTTCGCGATAGGTCGTGCGATCAAACTTACCGTCAAAGCCGCGAAAATTTGGGTCGGACAAAACTTGTTGGCTAATTACACGGTTTCCAACAGACAAGCCAAGTGCCTTAGCTTCGTTGTCCAAGCTGCGTTCTGCAACTATAATTTGCAAAGCACGACTCGGAATTTGTGCGCTTTGGGCTTCTGGAAAAGAGATCGTACGGCCCTCTTGTGAGTTGCGAATTCTGATCTGCGTTTGCAATTCTTGGTAATAGCGTTGCGCGGACAATGTTTTGTCTCCCACCATCCCAATGGTTTGCAGATTACCCGAAAGCCCAGATGCTCCAAAGCCCATCAGACCCACAAAGAGAAGGCCCAGAATTATCCAGACGAAGAAGTTTTTAGTTTTGCCTTTGGCCATGATGCAATCGCCTAAATTTTAAGTCAGAATTCACGTTCGTGACTTAGTAAGCGGCGTGTGGACAGGGTGCAAGTGGACTCAGGGCTGATAGGCCACCAGACGGTCAAACAATGCCGTTATTCCTTCACGATTCACGTTGGCGAAAGCGATACGCAGATGCTGTTGGCCGCCACCATCAGGCATAAAAAATGTCCCAGGTAACGTTAGAATGCCTGCCCGTTTTACAAGGTCCTGTGCTAACTTATCAGACTTCATATGAAAGGGATGCTTTATATAGGCGAAATAAGCCCCACAACCCTCCAATTCCCAGCCCTTGGCGGCAAGACGTTTAAACTGATCTTCAATAGTTGCGCGTCGGTCCAGAACTTCGAGGCGCTCCTTAGCTAGCCAGCCAGCCAAATTGCGCATCCCCCAAAGGGCGGCATGTTGGCCGAGTTGATTCGGGCATATAGTGACTGTGTCAAGGAATTTTTCCACCTCGGTCAGACGAAAAGTGGAGGCGATTAATGCGCCAACACGATGTCCGGTCAGACGGTAAGCCTTTGAAAATGAATAGAGCTGTATCAGTGTATCGTCCCAATTGGGATCTGCAAACAGTGGATGCGGCGCACCTGTCCTGCTGTCAAAGTCGCGGTAAGTTTCATCAATGATGAGCGCGATGCCGCGGCTGCGGGCGAGGTCTGCGAAGTCTTGCACTGTTTCAGCGGGATATTCCACGCCACCTGGATTGTTCGGGGTAACCAATGCAATAGCTCGAGTTTTGTCTGTAATCAGTGCTGCGGCATCTCGCGCGCTTGGTATCAAGCCTTTGTGCGCGGGCAGTGGCACCGTTATGACGCCTGTCATATCAAGCCACATGCGATGGTTAAAGTAGTAGGGCACTGGTAAAATGACTTCGTCGCCCTCACCGCACAGGGTTGAAATTGCGGCTGCAAACGCTTGATTACAGCCAGATGTGATAGCAACGTTACTGGATGTTATCGTGCCGCCGGAAGCTTGCGACCACTGCGTCGCGACCTCATGGCGTAGGTCAGGCAGCCCGAGGACGGGCCCATATAAATGAATATTGTCATCTTCAACAATCATCTGCGCCATCGCCTCACGCATTGCCAAAGGCGGTGGATTAACAGGTGCGGCTTGGCTCACGTTTATCAAAGGACGGGTGCTAAAGTCGACGCCATCTAACCAGCGGCGCGCTTCCATGACGGGAGGAGAGAATGTTTTGCCTGTGCGGGGTGTATTGTAGGGAAGTTTCATGCATCACTCATGTGTTGAAGTTTCTGGCGCACGTTTGATGGCCTTGATGAAATAGGTGCGTTAACCCAACAGCTTTAAAATTAGCCCATTGGGGTGTTTGTGTTGGCAGATTTGGTGCTTAATCTTTACCACGATACGGTTCAACATATTGCAACGCCATATCCCATGGGAAGAAGATCCATGTGTCCTGCGATACGCCTGTGATAAACGTATCAACCTGTGGCTCACCTTCGGGTTTTGCATATACGGTTGCGAAATGGGCTTTTGGATATTGTACGCGGACCAGTTCAAGGGTTTTGCCGCTGTCAACCAAATCATCAACTATTAGAATACCGGTTCCGTCGCCCATCATTGTAGCGTCAGGTGATTTTAGAATTTCGGCTTCGCGGCGTTGATCCGCAGAGCCGCCGCCAGAATGATAAGATATTACTGAGATGGTATCGACTGTGCGAATGTCGAGTTCTCGCGCCACAATCATTGCGGGGGCCATGCCGCCACGAGTGATTGCTACGACGGCTCTCCATGTGCCATCATCTGGTCCCTTGCCGTCCAGCCTCCACGCTAACGCTCGGCTGTCACGGTGGATTTGATCCCAAGAAATATGGAAGCCTTTTTCGTGGGGCAGGCGGCTTTCGTCTTTGGTCGTCATGGCATCGTCCTTATGAAGTCTTTGTTAGTCTTTATTAGGAGATATATCGGGTGCATCTACCGCCTTCATCCCAACAACATGGTAGCCGGCATCGACGTGATGGACTTCGCCTGTTACGCCCGAACTTAAGTCAGACAACAAATACAGAGCCGAACCGCCCACTTCGTCGATAGTAACGTTTTTACGGAGTGGCGAGTTGTATTCGTTCCATTTCAATATGTAGCGGAAATCGCCAATGCCGGAAGCAGCCAGTGTTTTGATCGGACCAGCAGAAATTGCATTGACGCGGATTCCGTCCTTGCCGAGATCTTCAGCCATATAGCGCACAGAGGATTCTAAAGCTGCCTTGGCGATGCCCATAACATTATAATGTGGCATTATCCGTTCTGCGCCGTAATATGTGAGCGTTATGGCGCTGCCACCCCTATTCATCATTTTTTCAGCGCGCTGCATTACAGCAGTAAACGAGTAGACCGAAATGTCCATGGTCATTGTGAAATTGGCACGGCTGGTATCAATATAACGACCACGAAGTTCATTTTTATCTGAAAAACCTATTGCATGGACAATGAAGTCAAAATTGTCCCAACGGGTCTTAAGGCCATCAAATAAAGAATCAATCGAAGATTCATCGCCTACATCACAGGGCAAAACAAAATCTGACCCAAGGGACGCCGCAAGTGGAATAACACGTTTTTTCAATGCATCACCTTGGTAGGAAAACGCAAGTTCTGCGCCGGCCTCTCCAAGGGCCTTGGCAATACCCCAAGCGATAGATTTGTCGTTGGCGAGGCCCATAATAAGCCCGCGCTTTCCTTGCATCAGATTCGATGACATGAATTTCCCTTCTCACAATCGGACATTTTGGCCGATCCTCAAAGCCACGTATTGGTGGCCGCTGTTGATTGGGTGTATGCGATAGGCGCGGGTGCTACAAGACTTTCGGAAACGTTGGTTTTTCCCCTTGACCCACTCATCTGCAGATCCAGATATAGTTTATAGTTGTTAATGAAAGATAATTGAAATGACAGACCGTAGTGGAATATTTGCAGGCGATAATCCCTTTGACATTGTGCGGGCTTGGTTGGTTGAGGCGCAAGTATCAGAAATTAACGACCCAAATGCTATTGCTTTGTCCACAGTTGATACTGACGGGATGCCGAACGCACGGGTTGTCCTTTTGAAAGATGTTGAAGATGACGGGTTTGTCTTTTTTACTAATTATGGCAGCGCCAAAGCGCAGGAGTTGGGTCAATCGGGCAAAGCTGCTTTTGTGATGCATTGGAAATCTCTGCGACGTCAAATTCGAGTGCGGGGCAGCGTTACACGTGAAGAGGGCCCTCAGGCGGATGCCTATTTTCAATCGCGCCATCCTCAAAGCCGCATTGGGGCATGGGCATCGCAGCAATCTCGCCCGCTCACATCGCGCGATGTGCTGGCCGCACAGGTTGCGAAGGCGACAGTCGAGCAGGGACCAGACCCAATCCGACCGCCATTTTGGGGCGGTTTCCGAATCTGCCCTGTCGAAATCGAATTTTGGGCGGATGGTGAATCAAGGCTGCACGATAGGTTCAGGTGGTTGCGACAAGGGAGAGAAGACCAATGGAAAATTGATCGTTTAAACCCATAATTATTTATTATTTTTGACTGTCTAAGCGCTTGTATAATATTAGGTAAGCGTTAAAAAAACTAAAGATTAAATGGCACGATTTTGCTCCTTTTTGGTACGTGGGCGTGGGCCTAAAAAATGAACGATATTATTAATAATAGTAATTTGATGATGGGGTACGTCATGTGGTTTAATGCGGGTAAAGGATTTGGCTTTCCCCTCCCAGATGGTGGTGATGCTAATATTCTGTTGCACGCCAGCGTTTAGTGTAATTTCGTTCAAAGTTCTGTTGCAGACGAGACTGGAATTCAAATAATGGTCCCTCAATCAGACCGTGGCCTGAAGGCGATAAAAATTTTTATCGATTGTATAATACTATGCAACTCCTAGATCACTGCTAGCAAATTCTGCAGAAGTCGCCGCCGTGGCGACTAACCTGCACTGATCAAATGGTTAAATAAAAACAAAGAGTTTGGTTTTGCAAACGTATTTCAAGACGAGACTGATATTTTTGTGGATATCGAAGTCTTGCGCATTGCAGGTCTTGCTGATCTGTCTCAGGAAGAAGCTAATGCGCTGCGGGCCATTTTTGGCAAACGCGGGCTTATGGCTGCTGAGGTTTTGCCATGGGAACGCGTCGTTCCGCTTTCTTTATAACTTGTACATTTATAGTGACAACAATAGTTGTAATTGGTTTTGCAGGTAAATCTTATGCTGCTTGTTCGCAAGACAATGTGTCTGTTCGTGGGGACTTCGGGTTGGCACAGTTTACAGTTGAAGTAGCTGACTCAATAGCAGAACGGTCGCGCGGTTTGATGTTTGTTGAGGATATGGCAACAACACAAGGTATGCTTTTTGTGTATGAGTGGCCTCAGAACGTAAGTTTCTGGATGCGAAATACACTCATTCCACTTGATATAATTTTTGTTGACGATATTGGCATAATTCGCAATATCCATTCTATGGCGCTGCCGCTTGATGAAACTTCCATATTTGGGGGCTCTGATATTCAATTTGTACTTGAGATCAATGGTGGGCTAGCCAATCGACTTGGCATGGACGTTGGAGATCAGATGCAGCACATCAGTTTTGGGCGTGGTGCAGTTTGGCCTTGTGATGCCAATTGAAAAATCAATTTAAAAAAATGCATTTAGGGTCTTTGCAACAGCGCAAACACCCCTTAGACGAGGCCTTGGTTCGGGGCGTGGCGCAGCCTGGTAGCGCATCTGTTTTGGGAACAGAGGGTCGAAGGTTCGAATCCTTTCGCCCCGACCACAATTTTACTGAGATACTAAACTGAGCGTGCAATTCAAAATTTGCACGCTCGTTTGTTTTATGCCTTAGTTTTTAACTAACATATTGAAGTAATTTGCTAAAATAAAACATTATGCTTTGTTCGCACCTTTTAATCTCAATATTGTTTAGGTGTTACTACCATCTGACATCCCAATTTCTTGACCCATGAGCGAGATTACGAAAATTGGTGATATTTTTAAGTCTCCGATAAATTGTACAAATGAGGGTAACGGCTAGTTGTGTATATGGAAAAGATTAATAGCTGGCTCTATTTAACTTGTTTTTAACACAGCCTGAGCAAATCCATCGTAAACTAAGGCAATCTTTAAGAACAGTTTAGACAGATAGAAACAGAGATTTAGCCTTTTTTTACAAAGTTATTATTACTGCTTGGGGTTGGAGCAATATAAGTTGTAAAGTTTTTCGTGTTTAATCAGAACCAGTAAAAAATTAAAAGCAACACTCGCACCAGAAATTCATCACTAAATAGCGTGGCAAGACTGACACAGCGGCGCAGGTATGCAAGCCACTGTCGTCCAATGCTCAAGCAAACTCCTGAGGCTGTGGGTAACTCATGCAGAAAATTAACTTTGTGCCGTATCTTTTTGTCATCTTTAGTGTTTTAGCAATTGGCCGGGATCAATCAGCGTTGACGGTTATCTGTGTGTAACTCTGAGGAAGAATCAGGGGCAGTTTGTTGAGCTTGCTGGTTTAGGGTCCGTCAATAGAATTTAATCTACATTTAGAGTAAAAATTACGTTGACCCCCTAGGTGTAGACGGGCAATGTCTTAGGAGTTGATTTAAGTTGTACTACATTCTGTGTCTTACACATCAAAATACTGATTAATAAATAAAAGATACTGTAGACCTTTTTTGTTTAATTAATCTCGTTTTTTTGATGTTTTTTAATACCATAATCGTATTCTGCAGTCACAATCAGCAAACTAGGGTTCGGTTGAAACCGGATCGATGAGGTAGAAGTGGTCCGCAACTATGGACCCCACACAAACAGAGGCGAATGCACGATGCAGATTGAACGCAACTTTACAAAAACTGGACTAGACGCATACGCGGAGGTCCCATTTAAGGCCGCCACATCCGAGATTCGCAATCCTGATGGTACGATCGTTTTCAAGCTTGAAAACTGTCAGATTCCAATCGGCTGGTCACAAGTTGCTTCAGACGTAATAGCGCAGAAATATTTTCGCAAAGCAGGCGTCCCTTCTGAGACTATTCGGGTATCAGAGAAAGGGGTTCCAAAATTTTTGTGGCGCTCCGTGCCCGCTGATGGGGCAACCTTAGAAGGAGAGACTTCTGCTAAACAAGTGTTTGATCGTCTTGCTGGTGCTTGGACCTACTGGGGTTGGAAGGGTGGTTATTTTACTACTGAGGAAGACGCACAAACCTATTTTGATGAAATGCGCTTCATGCTTGCAACGCAACGCGCAGCTCCAAACTCACCACAATGGTTCAATACTGGGCTACACTGGGCTTACGGCATCGACGGACCCGCACAAGGTCATCATTATGTAGATTATAAAACCGGCAAGCTAACAGCATCAAAGTCGTCTTACGAGCATCCACAGCCACACGCCTGTTTTATTCAGTCCGTTAAGGACGACCTTGTGAATGAAGGCGGTATCATGGACCTCTGGGTTCGCGAAGCACGTCTCTTTAAATACGGTTCTGGAACAGGCACGAACTTTTCTTCTCTGCGTGCTTCAGGGGAGGACTTATCAGGTGGTGGAAAATCCTCTGGATTGATGGGTTTCCTCAAGATTGGTGATCGTTCAGCTGGTGCTATCAAATCAGGTGGCACAACGCGCCGTGCTGCTAAAATGGTGATAGTAGACGCTGACCACCCTGATATCGAAGAGTTTATCAACTGGAAGGTACTTGAGGAACAAAAAGTTGCTTCAATAGTTGCTGGCTCCAAAATGCATGAACAAAAGCTTAATTTAATTTTTGATGCAATCCGCGCATGGGATGGCAAAGCAGAAGGAGCTTACGATCCTAATGTGAACCCAGCTTTGAAAGACGCCGTACGTGAAGCAAAAAAAGTGGCCATTCCTGAGACATACGTCAAGCGTGTGCTTGATTATGCACGACAGGGCCACACATCAATCGAATTCCCTGTTTACGACACTGATTGGGACAGTGAAGCTTATAATTCTGTAAGTGGCCAAAATTCTAATAATTCGATTCGCGTGACCGACGCTTTTTTAAAGGCTGTCAAAAACGACGCTAACTGGAATTTGGTTAATCGCAAAAATGGAGAAGTAGCTAAAGTCATTAAAGCGCGCGATTTGTGGGAACAGGTTGGTCACGCCGCATGGGCCTGCGCAGATCCAGGTATTCAATATCATGACACTGTAAATGCTTGGCACACTTGTCCTGAAGACGGCGCTATCCGTGGATCAAACCCCTGTTCAGAATACATGTTCCTTGACGACACGGCCTGTAATCTTGCATCGATGAACCTACTGAAGTTCTTCAATGATGGTGAATTCAATGTCGAAGACTATATCCACGCTTCCCGTTTGTGGACTGTTACCCTAGAAATTTCTGTGATGATGGCTCAATTTCCATCCAAGGAGATCGCGCAGCGGTCGTATGACTTCCGCACACTTGGACTTGGCTATGCTAATATCGGCGGCTTGCTTATGAACATGGGTTTTGGTTACGATTCAGACGAAGGTCGGAGTATGGCTGGTGCATTGACTGCAATTATGACGGGTGTGTCGTATGCTACATCTGCTGAGATTGCTGGTGAAGTTGGTCCATTTTCAGGTTACGGTCGCAATAAAGACCATATGCTCAAAGTTATCCGCAACCATCGAAATGCGGCGTATGGCGCATCTGGTGGGTATGAAAAGCTCGATATTAAACCAGTTCCCTTGGACCACGCCAATTGTCCTGATGGGCGCCTGATCGATATTGCAATGTCTTCTTGGGATGAAGCGCTTCAGCTTGGTGAAAAGTATGGTTACCGCAACGCCCAAGTTTCGGTGATCGCGCCTACAGGCACCATTGGTCTTGTGATGGATTGTGACACAACAGGCATAGAACCCGACTTTGCGCTGGTTAAGTTTAAAAAGCTTGCAGGTGGTGGATATTTCAAGATTATCAATCAATCTGTGCCAGCAGCTTTAGCGAAACTTGGCTATTCGACATCGCAGGCGGAAGAAATTCAAGCTTATGCGGTAGGGCACGGTACGTTAGGCAACGCCCCTGGTATTAACCACACTGCGCTGATCGGTCATGGTTTTGGGAAAGCTGAGATTGATAAGATTGAAAATGCGTTACCATCCGCCTTCGATATTCGATTTGTCTTTAACCAGTGGACACTTGGGGAAGAATTTTGCTCATCAGTTTTGGGAATTCCTGCTGATAAATTAAATGATCCAACTTTTGATCTTCTAAAATCATTGGGTTTTTCAAAAGCAGATACTGATTTGGCCAATGACCACGTTTGTGGCACCATGACACTTGAAGGAGCGCCACATCTGAAGGAACACCATTATGCTGTCTTCGATTGTGCCAACCCATGCGGGAAAACAGGTAAACGTTACCTTTCCGTCAACAGCCACATTCACATGATGGCAGCTGCGCAATCGTTCGTTTCGGGTGCAATTTCCAAGACGATTAACATGGCGAACGATGCTACTATTGAGGATTGTCAGAAGGCATATGAGCTCTCTTGGTCTTTGGGTGTCAAGGCAAATGCATTGTACCGCGATGGGTCTAAATTGTCCCAGCCATTAGCTGCAGCGTTGGTGGAAGACGATGATGAAGCCGCCGATATACTCGAGAACGGCAACATTCACGCAAAAGCACAGGTTATTGCTGAGAAGATTATCGAAAAAGTTATTATCAAAGAAATTATCAAATCGCACCGTGAAAAAATGCCCCAGCGCCGTAAAGGCTATACTCAGAAAGCCAATGTGGGTGGTCATAAAGTTTATTTGCGTACGGGTGAATATGAGGACGGCAATCTTGGTGAAATTTTCATCGATATGCATAAAGAAGGTGCTGGTTTTCGTGCGATGATGAACAACTTCGCAATCGCGGTGTCGGTTGGTCTTCAATACGGCGTGCCGCTGGAGGAATTCGTTGATGCCTTCACTTTTACCAAGTTTGAGCCAGCTGGTATGGTGCAGGGGAATGACAGCATTAAGAATGCGACGTCGATCCTTGATTACATTTTCCGCGAACTGGCTGTATCCTATCTGGACCGTACTGATTTGGCTCATGTCAAGCCAGAAGGGGCGACTTTCGACAGCCTCGGTCGTGGCGAAGAAGAAGGTGTTTCCAACATTCAAGAAATGTCCGAAAGTGCAGCTTCGAAGTCTTTGGAAGTGCTCAAGCAGATCAGTTCAACAGGATATTTGCGTAAGCGCGTTCCGAACGATCTTTATGTGTTACAAGGCGGAGCTGGTTCAGTGGCGTTCGGTGGTAATAATGCGGCAGTCTCAATTGATACTTTGATCCCAGCTGTTGTCGCTGGGGGTGGCATGGCGAAGGCGACGTCAACAACATCTGCTGCTGTCGGTCTGTTGGCCCGCGATAAAGCTAAGATGCAAGGCTATGAAGGCGAAGCCTGTGGTGAGTGTGGCAACTACACGCTAGTGCGCAATGGTACCTGCATGAAGTGCAACACCTGTGGTGGCACGTCAGGTTGCAGTTAAAGAAGTCTAGGTAATTGTCCCTGGGGGCATAGTTCCTCCAGTCTGGGGGAAAGGTTCTCCGGTTTGGGGGCAAAGGTTCTCCCAAGTTGTAGGTCGGACCATATATCCCCCTAAATTGGGGGTGAATTGTCCTAACTGGGAGCAAAGTTGCTTCCAGTTGGGATTTTAACAGAAAAATAAGGATCCGGGGTAGGTGCGCTTACTCCTGATATTGACTGGTCCGTAGGTATAAAACAAACGAGCGGTGAATTGAGATCAGTTTTAAGAACCTTGGGGTGTCCTTGTGGCACCCCTTTTCTTTGGCACATCACTGACATGGCTTTTCCTT
>JAPKAD010000005.1 GCA_028825445.1 Octadecabacter sp. | reverse complement strand
AATTGGAGATATTTACTGTTTATTGTAGGCAGGCAATTGTAAATTAAAATTTTGAGAATAAAGTTTTGATTAGAAGTAACGTTATCTGATCTTCTTCATCAGATCCCGCAGGACCCAGAAACTAGTAATATCACTGGAGATGGTGGCCATAGTTTGCGCTAAGGCAAAAATACAATCGCAGCTTAAAATGTTTAGACTGTCAATTCACTAGGCAAAATCGTAATGTCATTAATTTTTATCATACGA
This sequence comes from Octadecabacter sp., assembly GCA_028825445.1. Classification (GTDB taxonomy): domain Bacteria; phylum Pseudomonadota; class Alphaproteobacteria; order Rhodobacterales; family Rhodobacteraceae; genus Octadecabacter. The sequence goes on along the minus strand of JAPKAD010000005.1, from coordinate 149,304 downwards.
ACAGCAAGCAGGCAAAATGTAAAGAGTCAGTTTCTAATAATAGTGAGCGTATATTTTGGTGGAAATTAGCCAGTATAACAGTCAAATTTTTTGTCGAAACAAAAAATGTATTTTGTTAAATGATTTGGCCAACGCTTCTTCGTTTTTGACCTTGATTGGCAGCTCAGGGAGATCCTAATTTTATTAGAAATTCCTAAACGTTTCTCAACACTTGGCATTCACAAAACCGTTGCTATAGTCTAATTTCATGATTGGTAAGGTTTAGACTTACCCCAAACCGAGCTACGCAACAAAGCTCGTTAAGGTCAGTCTTCCGTATGGGCCTAATAGATGATGATTGACGTTACCTTTTCATTTGATGAGATTGCCGTCTAGATTGGGTAAAACCATAAACCAAAACAAATATTTCTTGGGAGTTACCAAATGCGCACCAAAGCTGCTGTCGCCGTTGCCGCCGGAAAACCACTTGAGATCATGGAGGTAAACCTTGAAAGTCCCCGTGCAGGTGAGGTTCTTGTTGAAATTAAAGCTACAGGCTTGTGCCACACTGACGAATTTACCCGTTCTGGCGACGATCCAGAGGGTATTTTTCCAGCTATTCTTGGCCATGAGGGTGCAGGCATTGTCATTGAAGTCGGAGAGGGCGTCACCAGCCTAGAAGTTGGCGATCACGTGATCCCACTATACACTCCGGAATGTCGTGAGTGTGAATACTGCCTAAATCCGAAGACTAATCTGTGCCAGAAAATTCGCAGCACGCAGGGTGCGGGTTTGCTGCCTGATGGATCAACGCGGTTCTCTATGCTCGATGGGACTCCAATTTTCCACTACATGGGTTGCTCAACTTTTGCCAATCACACAGTTGTGCCTGAAATCGCACTTGCAAAAGTGCGCAAAGACGCCCCTTTTGACAAAATTTGCTACATCGGCTGCGGTGTAACGACGGGTATTGGAGCGGTTATCAACACGGCCAAGGTTGAAATTGGATCGACCGCGATCGTTTTTGGCCTCGGTGGCATAGGTCTCAATGTGATCCAAGGCCTGCGATTGGCGGGTGCGGACCAGATTGTTGGTGTTGATTTGAACGATGGAAAAATCGATATGGCGAGTTATTTCGGCATGACCGATTTCGTAAATCCGTCTAAAATTGACGGCGATTTGGTTACGTACCTAGTCGAACTCACGGGCAGTGGGGCAGATTACACATTTGACGCCACTGGCAACGTCAACGTCATGCGCACCGCGCTTGAAGCTGCGCACAAAGGCTGGGGTGAAAGCATTATAATTGGTGTTGCACCTGCGGGGGCAGAAATTTCGACGCGTCCGTTCCAGTTGGTGACTGGGCGTAGCTGGCGTGGTACGGCATTTGGTGGTGCGTCTGGGCGTACAGATGTACCCAAAATTGTTGATTGGTATATGGATGGCAAGATTGAGATCGATCCTATGATTACACACAAACTCAAGCTTGAAGATATTAATCATGGGTTTGATTTAATGCACGAAGGCAAATCCATTCGTGCCGTGATTGAGTTTTAGGCTGAGTCTTGATAGTCGGGCGAATTAAAATGCGCCCGACTAAAATATTAACCAAAATGCAGTGTCTTAACCTCTTGGTAGTCTTTTAAACCCAGCGCACCGCCTTCGCGCCCATTGCCAGATTGTTTGTACCCACCAAACGGTGATCCGTAATTGAAGCCTCCACCGTTGATATGCACAGCTCCCGCGCATAGCCGTGACGCAACACGTTCAGCACGGGCAGGGTTGCCAGTTTGCAAATAGGCGGCTAGCCCGTATGGCGTATCGTTAGCAATTTTGATAGCATCCTCTTCATCTTCAAACGGTATAATAACCAGTACTGGGCCAAAAATTTCTTGCTGTGCGATGGCCATGTCGTTTTTTACGTCGGCAAAGATCGTCGGCTTAACGAACCACCCGGTTTCAAACCCTTTAGGCTTACCCAGCCCACCGCAAAGCAGTGTTGCGCCCTCATCGATGCCAGTCTTAATCATTTCCTGCACGCGATCAAACTGAATACGATCAAACAGTGGGCCGATGTGGTCACCGCCCTGTTTTGGGTCGCCTACAGCCTGGCCATTCGCAGCGTGTTTTGCGATTTTTAGGGCGTTACCATAGCAAGATCGTTGCACCAATAGTCGCGTGGGCGCGTCACACGATTGACCCGTATTATACATGCATTCTAGCACTGATGATGTTACGCGGTCTTCTAGGTCACAATCGGCAAATACAATATTTGGGGATTTTCCACCAAGTTCCAGCGTGACGCGTTTCACAGTATCGGCGGCATCTTTCGTAACCGCAGTGCCCGCGCGGGTTGATCCAGTGAATGACATCATCTGCACATCGGGATGGCGTGATAGCGCGCTTCCCACGGTCATACCATTGCCGTGCACAAGGTTGAAAACGCCTTTGGGATAACCCGCAGCGTGAATAATTTCCGCGTAGATTTTAGCAGATATCGGTGTGTGTTCTGATGGTTTTAACACGCAGGTGCAGCCTGTCGCCAAGACTGGAATGACCTTAAGTGCGATCTGGTTTATTGGCCAATTCCAAGGTGTAATGAGCCCACAAACACCAATGGGCTCGTGTAATTGCACGTCGCCGTTTAAAAGTATTTCACGGTCGTCTTGTGCCTTAAGTGCTGCAATAAAACCTTCCAGATGCCCGACGGCGGCGTCTGCTTGAGCGTTGCGTGCCATGGTAATGGGTGCGCCCATTTCAGTTGATATTGCCTGTGCTAGATCTTCGACACGCCGCTTAGTTTCAATTAGTAACCGCTTGAGCAGGACAAGACGTTCGGCCTTTGAGGTGCGCGAAAACGTTATGAATGCTTTCTTGGCGGCATTCACAGCGCGATCAACATCTTCCTGATTGCCCAAAATAATCGATCCGATTTGCTTTTCTGTTGTGGGGTTCCGAACAGGAAAATTTTGATCGCTTTTCGGTGCGACCCAATCCCCATTAACGTAGTGCTTCATCAGGTCCATTTTCGTTCCTTTATTGTTAAACTGGTACTGGGCGGTATTTTATTAATGCAATACAGTTGGGACACTTATGTCATTACCAAAATAAATAATATGTCGACATGCGCCAGCAATGCGCCACAAACTACCAAGTTGGCGCAGTAAGTTCGCAGGTGTTGAGATCGTCCGCTCTAAAGCTGTATTTATGTAGTCACCCGCCCAATTAATCATAACTGACACTGCATTCATCATCGTCAAATCCGTGCCTGCCAATGTGCGGTTAGCCTTTGTTAGACGATCGCTTTTGCGAAAAATATTGCTGTCATAAAAAGTAAATTGAGTTGTCAATGATGCCGATGTTGCCATTTCATATGTCACCTGAAATATCTGGTCTGATTGTAGTTTGCCGTTCAGACTACTTTGATGGGTGGACGTGAATATGCTTGCGTAAAAGTAACTGCGTGACAGGGTTATGCCGTCTAATTGGGGTTCGCAGCTTGTTAATTGGCTCATCGCTTTAAATAAATAAGTAACACAGGCTACATTGGTATCAAAAGCTGTGCGACAAGCGTTGATATTTGTAACTGTATGCCCAAGTGATACCAAGATACTGGCATCTGCTAATGGTTTGATCTTTTTTAAAGGTGTATTCTCTCGTGCAGCTGTGACTACTATGTCTGCCAACTGGTCGGCCGTACTTGACAGTACGGACAGGTCTTAGTTTATCGTATGGCGTAATAATTTTGGATCATGCGCGCTTCTGCCATCTACTGATAGGTGTAAACCTTCAAGATGGATGCCTGCGTTGGGACAGACGTCTTCAGCGTTGGCCTGCTTAGCTGGATTGATGGCAGCGCGGTTTCGGGTAGGAGTATCGGTAATCAAGGTTGGTAAGATGGCCGTCGTTCTGGTTGTAGCTTGGGCGTTAGCAATATTGCACAACGCGGCGATCGATTAGTCGTCATTGAACATCACATTTTTACTGTCGTTAATCTGTAAATCAACAAATCCTGTGGTAATTAACCCGCCGTCCAAACCTTTAGTTATGCAACCATCCTGCACCGCGACAAACTGAATGATAAAAAAACCATCTGATCTTGCCATCAGTGTGTGACTTGAATGTATAATCTGACCATCTTAACTCAATCTCCAACGTAGGCTATGATGATGTCAGGGATTCTGATTTGGTCACTTTCTTTTATTGCAGGAACTGTTGTTCAGAATGTTATATGAACGCGCAGTGCACTTAAGCTCTGTCTGGCCCCGCGCGCGATGCGAGAAATACTTTAAAAAATAAATAGAGGAATTTTATGCAACTTAGATCAGATTTTTCAAGGCGTGAAGTGGTTCGTCCAGGTGATGAAGACTGGCGCGCCTCGCCCATGCCTGGCGTTGATCGTATGATGCTGGACCGCGTCGGTGATGAGGTTGTGCGCGCGACAACGATCGTGCGCTATGCACCAAATTCATGTTTTTCGCAACATTCTCATGATGGTGGTGAAGAATTCATTGTGCTTGAAGGCACGTTTAATGACGAGCATGGCAGCTATCCTAAAGGTAGCTATGTGCGAAATCCGATTGGAACGCTGCATTCACCATTTGTAGGTGACGGTGGTTGTACGATCCTGGTTAAACTGCATCAGTTTCAGTCTGAAGATTTGGCTCCTGTGGTGATTGACACTGTTAATGCTAATTTTATGCCAGGAACGGTGGCTGGACTAAGAGTGCTACCTTTGCATGCCCATGGCACTGAAAGTGTGGCATTGGTCCGCTGGGCACCCCACACCCAATTCAACCCACACACCCATTTGGGCGGAGAGGAAATTTTTGTCCTTGAAGGTACTTTTTGCGATGAACTGGGCGAATACACTGTTGGCACATGGATACGCAGCCCGCATCAGTCCAAACACACGCCGTACACAGGTTCTAAAGGCGCGTTAATTTTGGTAAAAGTTGGTCATTTACCGATTGAAGGCTGATATGGTCAAATTTCCTGCGATAGCACAAGGTTTGAAGCTACTGATGTAGGTGTTAATTTTTTATTAAAATTTGTGGTGGTCAAGCAGTTGAAGTAGCTGCTGTCATCAAAGCGTGATGCAAAGTCGCAGCTGTCGAACGAGGGCCAAGAATACGGAGTTGATCGTTTGCCATGCAACGTATTACGAAACATCCCATTTTGTGTATCACTGTCCGCTGTACGTCACCAGCAACCATCTGCCGTACGGGGACAGCACATAGGCGTTCACACATGTCAGGCATTGCGCGGCCGATGATGTCAAGACAGACCCAAGCGCCTGATTGTTCCGTCACTGATGCATTATCACCAAATAATTTTTTAAGCTGATCAGCAATTAATTCATGACTTACTCGGGGAGCAGTAAGCATCCATTGATCCAAGCCCATGTAAAAACCCGTTTCGGTGTTATGCAGCACCGCACGTCCAGTTTCTGGCACAACACCTAGTAGCTTTTGCAATACTTTATAGCACCCAGCCTCGCGCCCCATCCGTGCTGTCACAGACGCTAAAGCGACGCTGTCATTCTCAATGATTGTAATGTGATCGAACACATCGATACGTGGGGTCTTTCCGCCAAGGGCGGTGATGGTTTGAAGATTATGCACGAAGCCGCTCTCCCTGTGGGTCTATAAAGTGCGGGCTGACAATTTCCACTGCAACGTCTACGCCCGTCAGTGGGCTGACAAGGCGCATTTTTTCGCCTATCCGATTAGATCCGTTTTTGATGAATGCCAGGCCAATGGCGTGGCCGAGGTTTGGCGAATAACAAGCAGACGTCACATAGCCCTGATCGTGGGCCGCATCGACAGGTCCGTCGGCATTCATCAGATGAGAACCTGCTGGCACATCATCGCTTAAATCTAGTGGTTTAACTCCCATTTGAAATAAAGCATCGGCTCTATTCATTCCTTTGCGACGTGACAAGATTGACCCGATGCTGTCTTTTGCTTCCGACACCATACGTTCCATTCCAAGGTTCAGTGCACTCGTTGTGCCGTTCAATTCATTGCCGGTCGCGTGACCTTTTTCTATTCGCATTACACCAAGCGCTTCGGTCCCATAGGGGGTTACGTCAAATTCTGCGCCAGCCTCCATGATTTTTCGAATCAGCGCATCGCCATAAGCCGTCGGTACTGCGATCTCGAACGCCAATTCACCGCTGAATGATATGCGAAAAAGGCGCGCGCGCAGACCGTTGCAGATGGTGATATTAGCGCAAGACATAAATGGGAAAGCACCATTACTCACATCTTGATCTATAATTTTTTCTAGTAAGTTACGGCTGTTTGGCCCTGCAATTGCGTATTGCGCCCAAGCCTCAGTAGTTGAAATTAGCTGAACATCCATGTCGGGAAACAGGCATTGGCGTACAAATTCCATATGGCGATAGACGGGCAGGGCGTTGGCGGTTGTCGTCGTTACTATAAAGTGATCATTGGCTAATCTCCCCGCTGTACCATCGTCCAGCGCAATTCCGTCTTCTCGCAGCATCAAGCCGTATCGGGTCTTTCCCACAGCAAGTTTCGCGAAACCATTGCAATAAATTTTATTCAGGAAATTAGCGGCGTCCATGCCTTGCACGTCAACTTTGCCCAATGTTGTTACATCACACACGCCAACAGAGCTGCGTGTCGCGAGAACCTCACGGTCAACACTTTCACGCCAATGGGTCTCACCATCTTTTTGGAACCACTGTGCCCGCATCCAGTTGCCGACCTCAACAAAAACTGCACCCTGTTCGAGGGCCCATTTATGACTTGGCGTTAGGCGTTTAGGGTGAAAATCCTGCCCACGATTCCTACCCGCTAGCGCACCAATTGCGGTGGGTGTGTAGGGAGGGCGGAAAATCGTTGTTCCTACTTCTGGAATTGTCTTACCCGCTAGTTCCGCCATTATCGCTAGACCGCCCATGTTGGACGTCTTGCCCTGATCAGTAGACATGCCTAGTGTTGTGTAACGTTTCAAGTGTTCGACAGACCGAAAACCCTCTTGGTGGCTCAGTTTGACGTCTTTCACGGTTACATCGTTTTGCTGATCTAGCCACGCACGGCTGCAGCCTTCAACATACCAGAATGGTGTTAGTCTTATGGGGGCATCTTCGGCAGTGGGCAGTTTGGGCATGCTTCCTTTTAGGCCCAAAACTACGCGAGCCGCCTGCGCGCCGCCATGCAGTGCTCCTGCGGTAGACATATCTCCATTGGCCGCACCCGCGACGATCATACCATTAGGCAAAGTGTCACCTGGGACAAACGCAGCCAGGCTCTCGTTCCACCTTGGGCGACCGCGTTGATGGCAGGTCATGTGGACATTGGGATTCCACCCGCCCGACATGCCAAGCGCACCAATATCAAGGGTGCGGATTGTTCCATCTGAGAGCTTTACGTCCACAAAAGTCAGACCAAGCCTACCTTTAGTATTTATGACTTGTCCTTGCAGAACCTCAAAGTCCATACTGAGTGGCGCATTTGCGCGGACATCCACAACTGCCGCAATCTTCAAGCCCTTTGCGTGCAGATCAGCCGCTGTGCGGTGACCATCGTCATTGTTAGTGAAAATCGCCACGCTTTTGTCAACAGCAACAGCAAAGCGGTTCGCATAGGTGCGAATAGCAGATCCTAACATAATGCCGGGGCGGTCGTTGTTTTCAAATGCAATGGGCCGTTCAATTGCGCCTGCGGCCAGCACTGTTCTTTGAGTGTAAATTCGCCACATTATTTGGCGCGGTTTACCTGCGTCAGGAATGGCTACATGATCGCTCACTCGTTCAACTGCGCCATAAATTCCGTGATCGAAAGCGCCAATAATTGTTGTTCGTACCATCAGCCGAACGTTTGGAAAGCTTGATAGTTCTGCTACGGCTTCTGCTGCCCAAACTGCACTTGAATCATCTCCAATGCTAAAGGTTTCGGAATTCAGCCGTCCGCCAAAGGTAAAGTCCTCATCCGCAAGAATAACATTGGCACCTGATCTACCAGCAGTCAGTGCTGCCATCAATCCGGCAGGTCCTGCGCCGATTATTAATAAATTACAGTACAAAAACCCCTTGTCATAGACGTCGGGGTCATCGAGCAAAGACAATGATCCAAGGCCTGCAGCCTTGCGAATAATTGGTTCATAAACCTTTTCCCAAAACGTTTTTGGCCACATAAAAGTTTTGTAATAAAAACCCGCTGTTAGAAAATTACTGAACCTGTCGTTGATAGCCATTGCGTCAAAGCGCAGCGATCCAAAGCGATTCTGGCTTTTGGCAACTAGCCCATCAAATAATTCCGCCGTCGTTGCGCGTGTGTTGGGTTCTTGACGGGCGCCGCTACGCAATTGCACTAATGCGTTGGGTTCTTCGGATCCCGCTGATAGGACCCCACGTGGGCGGTGATATTTAAACGACCGCCCCATTAAACGCACCCCATTTGCAAGCAGGGCTGACGCTAAAGTGTCGCCCTCATGCCCCACATAGGATTTACCATCAAATTTAAATTTTAGCAGCGTAGCCGTATCGATCTGTCCGCCTTCTAATCTGTTCTTTTGGATCATCTTCTGCGCCCCTTTTCACGGGCCACATCGCGTGCCATTTCAACTTTTGAAATTTCGTGGGTTAGCGTGTTTCGGGTCACAACAAGCCAGCTTCGATCACCGGCTTCGTGAAACCACAATTCTTTGTGCCAGCCTGCAGGGTTATCGCGCAGGTAGGCATATTTATAAAAATCATGGGTGGCGGTCTCGCTGTCCGGATCAGGGCGCTCGATAAGTTTTGCGTCACCTAGATATGTGAATTCCGAACTGTCGCGTTGGCCAAGTAGAGGATGGTTTATTATCATCAGTGCAAATTGGGCTGATTGCCCATCCCTTTTTCATCAATCATCCTGCCTCTTTCAAACCTATCAAATCTATATTCTGTCGCAAGCGGATGTGGCGAGTCTTTCGCTAACAGGTGTGCAAAGCAAAACCCACTCGCAGGGGTGGCCTTAAAGCCGCCGTAACACCAGCCCCCGTTAAAATAGAGCCCATCAATATGAGTTTTGTCGATAATTGGCGAGCCGTCCATCGACATGTCCATTATTCCACCCCACATTCGTAAAAGCCGTGCACGCCCAAAGGCGGGAAAGATTGCCATTCCGCCTTCGCAAACGTCTTCGACCACAGGCAGATTACCGCGCTGGGCATAAGAATTGTAACCGTCCAGATCGCCACCAAATACCAGCCCACCCTTGTCTGATTGACTACAATAAAAATGCCCTGCGCCAAAGGTAACAACACCGGCCAATACAGGTTTGAGACCTTCAGAGACGAAAGCTTGCAACACGTGGCTTTCCATCGGTAGGCGCATATCAGCTTTTGCCATCAATCGCGAAGATGAGCCCGCGACGGCACAGCCGACCTTGCCAGCCCCAATGAACCCGCGTGAAGTTTCCAGACCTAAAACCTTGCCGTTTTTAATTTTGAAACCTGTCACTTCGCAGTTCTGGATAATATCAACGCCGCAGCTATCTGCCCCGCGCGCATAACCCCATGCTACAGCGTCATGGCGTACTGTGCCGCCGCGATGCTGGGCCAACCCCCCCTTTATAGGGAACCGTGCGTCTTCGGTGTTCAGGTAAGGATAGCGTTTTTTGATCTGCGCGGTGGTCAGCATTTCGGCGTCCGCACCGTTTAGTATCATCGCATTTCCGCGCCGAATAAACGCATCGCGCTGGGCATCGGTATGAATCAAGTTCAGGATGCCGCGTTGGGAAATCATCGCATTGTAATTTAAATCCTGCTCTAACCCTTCCCATAGCTTTAGTGAGAATTCATAAAATGGTTCGTTTCCATCTAGTAAATAGTTGGATCGGATGATGGTCGTATTGCGCCCGACATTACCGCTACCAATCCAGCCCTTTTCAAGTACTGCGATGCGCTTGCCGTTAAATTCTTTCGCAAGATAGTACGCGGTCGCAAGGCCGTGCCCACCACCACCGATAATGATAATGTCATAGTGCGGTTGCGGTTCAGAGTCTCGCCAAGCAGGTTTCCAGCCCTTGTGATTATTCAGGGCTTGTTTAATGACCTGAAAACCAGAGTAGCGCATTTAGTTTATCCTTTTTGTTATACAATGGTCGTTCAATTTGCTGCCGTCTTTTGGGGAATGGACATTTAGAAGTGCAAATACGACATCGTATGACATGATGGTCATTTTTTGGGTGTGTTACCTGTAAAATAGGCGCACTAAAGTCATTCCAAGAAAGCTCATACCCATCATCCTTAATATCAACGATCAATTTAATTGTTAAATGAATTAGCGAATGGACGTCTTTAAGAAGAAACAAGTTGGGACTTTGAATCTCACAGTCATAGCAGCATCAATTAATTAAATGGGTTTTAAGCCCAAGTCTTAGCTAGACGCTGCTTTAGAATTCCTATCTGGTTATTTAAATAAAGGGACTTTAAGTGGCTAAACTTTCAAAACGAATAGCACAAGGGCGCGGTGATGCTCCGGCAGATTTGGTTCTGCGTGGCGGCCAAGTTTTCGATGTCATCACTGGTGCAATGCTTGATGGTGACGTGGCGATTTGTGGTGATACTATCGTTGGTACATGTGCTGATTACGACGGTAAGGAGGTTGTGGATGTTACTGGCCTCACCCTCGTACCCGGGTTTATCGATACGCATCTTCACATTGAAAGCAGTCTCATAACGCCATTTGAATTTGATCGCCTTGTAACCCCTCTTGGTGTGACAACTGCGATCTGTGATCCCCATGAAATTGCAAATGTTTTAGGCGTTGAAGGCATTCAGTATTTTCTCGATGCGGCTCTTGAAACTGTGCTCGATATTCGCGTTAATCTCAGTTCTTGTGTACCCTCAACTGACATGGAAACTAATGGTGCCCTTATTGAGGCGACGGACTTGATTGCCCTGCGCGAACACTTGGCAGTGATTGGTTTGGCTGAAGTCATGAACTATCCCGGTGTTATCCATCAAGATGCTGACATCATGGCTAAACTTGAGGCGTTCAAAGGCGGTCATATTGATGGACACGCACCAATGCTGTCTGGTAAAGATTTGAATGCTTACATTGCGGCTGGCATCCGCACGGAACACGAAGCTACCACGGCTGTTGAAGCCCGTGAAAAGCTGCAGAAAGGCATGAGGGTGTTGATCCGTGAAGGGTCGGTGTCCAAGGATCTTGACGCATTGTTGCCGCTCCTGGATGAACGAACTGCCAGTTACATGTGCTTTTGCACTGATGATCGAAATCCTCTCGATATCGGGGAACACGGCCATCTGGATTACATGATCCGTACAGCGATTAAACGCGGCGTTTCGCCCACCGTTGCCTACCGTGCTGCGTCACTGTCAGCGGCTGAAGCGTTTGGTTTCAAAGATCGTGGTCTCATCGCACCTGGTCAACGGGCTGATATCGTTGCCCTTGGCAGTTTGGAAAATTGCGACGCAAAAATGACTTTCTGTGGTGGTATTCATGCCGCTGAGGCCGCATTCAACGCCCGTAAAGTCACACCGACTATCGGCCGCTATTCTGTGCAGGCTCCAACTGTCACAGCAACCGACTTTCGAACCACATCCAATCGTGCGCAAACGGACGTTATTGGCGTTATTCCGGGGCAAATCATTACCAACCATCTGCATGAGGTGATTGAACCTCAAAATGGTGATAAGGTCCCCGACATCGCTCGTGATCTTATTAAAATGGCCGTCATAGAACGCCACGGTATTAACGGCAATATTGCTACAGGATTCGTCAAAGGCTTTGGTCTTTCAAGTGGTGCTATTGCGTCCACGGTCTGCCATGATCACCATAACATTGTCTGTGTAGGTGTTAATTATGATGACATGGCGTTGGCCGCCAATCGCATGACAGCGCTTGAGGGTGGTTTTGTCATTACTGAAAACGGTAAAATTTTAGCTGAACTTGCATTACCGTTGGCTGGTCTGATGAGTCTTGAACCGTTTGAATACGTGCGTGAGAAACTTGAAGTTCTTCGCTCCACTGCCAAATCGTTAGGCGTCACAATAGATGAACCGTTTCTGCAATTGGCCTTTCTTGCACTACCAGTGATCCCTATGCTTAAGATGACTGATCGCGGAATGGTCGACGTCTTGAAGTTTGAAATTATATCTTCTTAGGTGGGTCATCCCCATTCTATGGCCTCATATTTCAGAGGCCTAAAGGGTGATAATAGCAGTCCACCTAAAGCCCATTTACTGGCACTTTTAACACTGGATTTCCATCTTTATCTTTAGGTACATGGCCGGCCCGCATATTAACTTGCAACGCAGGAATAATAAGCTTTGGCACCGCCAACTGCGCATCACGATCGGTGCGAAACTTGATGAAATCTTCGCGCGACTTGCCACCGCCTACATGGATATTGGCAGCCCTTTGGTCCAGCACTGTGGTTTCCCACGCAATCGCACGACCATTTGGCCCGTAATCGTGGCACATGAACAAACGCATATCGTCAGGTAAGGCTAGCACTTTTTGGATACTATCATACAATTCACCTGCGTCACCACCGGGAAAGTCTGCCCGGGCCGATCCACCATCAGGCATGAACAGCGTGTCCCCAATAAATGCGGCGTTGCCCATAATATGAACCATGCAAGCAGGCGTATGCCCTGGTGTGGCCATGACTAGACAATTCATACTCCCAATAGTGTAGGTTTCGCTGTCGCTGAATAACGCATCAAATTGTGACCCGTCGCGCTGGAATTCTGTACCTTCGTTAAACACTTTTCCAAAGGTTTCTTGCACCACCATTATCTTTTCACCGACGCCAATTTTACCACCCAGTTTGTCTTGCAAATAGGGTCCAGCGCTCAGATGATCCGCATGGACATGAGTTTCGATGATCCAGTCTAACGTAAGTGCAAGCTCGGTAACCCGTGCAATCAGTTGATCAGCGTGTTGTGATGTGATGCGTCCAGCAGCGTAATCGATGTCCATCACGCTGTCGATAATCGCGCAGTGGCTCGAATTTGGGTCTTTGACTATATAGCTGATTGTGTTGGTTGCTGGGTCAAAGAAGCCTTCAACCTGCGGCTGGATATCCATGTTTATGGTCATGACGTCTGTCCCAACGGTTGCGGTTTCGATTAAGCGAAATTGTGACCATGATGCCAGCGATCATCACGTCCGTAAAGGTCACCACTTTTCGGTTGTGCGTTTTGATATTGGAAAACGCTTAACCAGGGCAAAACTTAACTATGCCCAGACCAATACAAACGCCGTAACCTTGCGATGATGTGGCATCAGTGCTGCGCAACAAAGGCATGTAAAAAGTATTAGTCATGCGCAGCCCATAAGAAACCGATATTCTAATATTATAACACCAACGCTCCACCCATGACAAAAGCCAATGACCAATCCCATATTTCCGCAATATCAAAAAAGTTTAACACTCTTGCAAGACTTGCCGTGGACCCAAAATTACACCAAATTATTAAAATAAGTACAAAGACATAATTCATAATAAATTTCATTATATTGGACCCCTAATTATTGGAGCGCGACTGAAACTTTAATATAGCCGTAATTATGAACATCACCGTGGGCACGATAGCGATAGACGCCAATCGAGCTGCGCTACTTACGCTGTATTTTAATATGCCGCTTCCGCCATAGTGCTCTTTGACCCCAACGATCAAACAACCAATGTTTATGAGTGTTTTTGAGAGCCGTCACTTGAAACGTTACAGATTGGTGCCAAAATAAAACGAGCGCGAAATCTCTATTTCATTCTAGCTAATAAGCCCGTTAGTCCAATTATTTAGCTTCGATGGTATTATTAATCTTGGCAGAATGCACGCAACGCGGATAACGCGGCGATAGCGTGACATCAATCAAACTGACGCCATCCTGTTTAAAATGCCTCATAAAAAAGTGAGGGATGTGAAAAAGCCTATTCTAGCGGACCTAGCAAACTCGTCCAACCAACTTATGCCTACAATCTTTGCGCTGTAGGTTTAGCTCAAGTTAGCGTGCCGTCTGGCGCAAGTGTAAGCGTCGTAGGCAACGCTTTATCCAGCACACTTTGCGCATTCGGGACATCATTGCTTGTGGCGCGCCTTGTAGCAGCTGTGCGGCTTAAACCATGCCCTAACCAGCGTTGGATCAAGCGCGCGCGCAGCTCTTCCATAGGCACTTCAAGGCGTACTGAAAGCGTCCAAAGTGAAACAAGATTAAACCAAGGAGCATCATCATAAAGCAGATAATTGCCCTCAACAATTATTACTTCCGCATTGGCGGGAACGATCCGCGCGCCTGCAATTGAAATATCGCGCGTGCGATCAAATATCGGCACTGCTACGTCGACTCGTTCTTTAAGGCGGCGCACCATATGTACAAATCCAGACCCATCAAAAGTATGCGGTGCGCCCTTACGGTTAAGTTGGCCACGCTCTACAAGAACGTGATTGTCCAGATGGAACCCGTCTTGTTGGACCACGAACGTTTGGCATTTCTGCGCATTGAGGCGCCGTGCAAGTTCATCTGCCAATGAAGTCTTTCCACTGGCGGGTGGGCCTGCAATCGCGACCAACACACGCGCAGGCCCAAAGCGAAGCGGCTGAATGCGTTCTGCCAATAGGTTAACTTGTGGGGTTAGGTTGATCAAGAAAGTGAATCCTTGTGGTCAAAAAACGTGTTGATCGCAGAAGTCGCTTTTAAAGATTTAGCGTGGAGGTAAATTCCTAATTGCGTCTTTGCGTAGGGACGGCTTCATTTTATGGCCATGGGCGTCCCAAAATGCCCAGACTCGTGGTGCGTCGTGACGGCCTAACTCGCGCAACCAAAATGAAACGGACTTTTGAATGAGCCACGCTTGGTCACCAGTATACAATTTAGCCCAGCCTAAAATACGCTCCCGCTCTACCAGATCGTCTGGCTTGGGGTTGTTTATTTTCGCCCATGGTAAAGTTATCATCATCGCCGCACGTTTGGTCCACATATGCTCTGAGGTGGTCCAGTCTTCGATGACGTCAAGCCGTGACGGGTCCGCAATTAGCCGCCGCGCGCCTGCGTTGCAGACGTGATCGGCAATCGCCCAAGAATCAAATTGTGGCACCCAAGATGTGATCAATGCCCACGCAGTGTCATCTGGATAGATCCGCGCTTGTACCAGTAGTTTGGCTGCCGCAACGCGGGCTTCGTGGATATTGCTGTCCCAAAGTTCTACCGCCAGTGCCAGCCTATCGTTAACTGACAACTTTGCCCGCCAAGTCTTGACAGCACCATCGATTGCGGAATTCTGGACACCAAAATAGACTCGTTCTACTTTATGGTAGGATTTCATTTGAATCGCTTTTTGCGCATTACTTTGAATTTGCAGAACGGCAAGGGCATCTTCAATTGGGATCATTCGACTGTTACCGATTTGGCCAAATTGCGCGGCTGATCTACGTCGGTGCCTTTGGCTACCGCTGTATGATATGCCAACAATTGGGCTGGGATTGCATAAAGGATTGGGGCGAAAAATGGAGCAACCTTGGGCATCAGGATCGTCTCCCAAACTCCCATTCCAGCCTCTTTCGCACCTTGCTTATCAGTGATTAACAACACTTTGCCACCGCGCGCCATGACTTCTTGCATGTTGGAAATCGTCTTTTCAAACAGCGCGTCGCGCGGGGCCATTACTATGACTGGTACGTGCTTGTCTACAAGTGCAATAGGTCCGTGTTTAAGTTCACCTGACGCATAAGCTTCAGCGTGTATATAGCTGATTTCTTTTAATTTTAATGCACCTTCATGGGCGATAGCATACATTGGTCCTCGGCCCAGAAATATGATGTCTTGTGCTTCTGCCAGTTTGTGCGACACTTCTTTTATGCTTTCGCTCAGGGTCAAAGCATGGCTCATCAGACCAGGTACAGACTTCACCTGTTCCAATGCCTCGGTCACTTGGTTCGCATTCATGTGGCCACGATCTTGTGCCGCTTTAATCGCTAAAATTGCCAGTACTGTCAGTTGACAGGTGAACGCCTTTGTGGAGGCTACACCAATCTCTGTGCCTGCCAAAATTGGCAGCGGCAAATTGCTTTCTCGCGCAATAGAACTTTCGGGAACATTCACCACCGATACGATCTTATCAGCTTTGCCTTTGCAGTATCGCAGTGCCGCCAAAGTATCGGCCGTCTCACCAGATTGACTGACGAATAGCGCTGCTGTGCCTTTTAAAATTGGTGGTTCGCGGTAACGGAATTCAGATGCTACATCGATCTCTACGGGCATTCGGGCAATCTGTTCGAACCAATATTTTGCCACAAGGCACGCATAGAATGCGGTACCACAGGCTACCATTGTTAGCCGATCAATTTGTGCAAAGTCCAAACCCGGGTCAGGCAACACAATCTTGTTATCTTGAATGTAGTATCCCAATGCATTGGTTAGTACCGACGGTTGCTCAGCAATTTCTTTTGCCATAAAATGCCTGTGTCCGCCTTTGTCGATAGATGTGCTATCAATTTGCACAGTGCGCATTTCACGGCTTACAACTAGGCCCTTGCCATCGAAAATTTCCAAAGATGTACGTGTGACAACAGCCCAATCCCCTTCGTTTAAATATGTAATTTTGTCGGTCATTGGTGCCAATGCAATCGCGTCCGATCCGACGAACATTTCACCAACGCCGTGCCCGATTGCCAATGGTGACCCCTTGCGCGCCGCAATCATCAGGTCGTCTTCGCCTTCAAACAAAAAACATAGCGCGTATGCACCCTTCAGTTGCGCAATCGTCTGACCTGCGGCTTCGCGAGGGTTTAAGCCCTGATCTAGATAATTTTGTGTTATGAGTGCAACCGTTTCTGTATCGGTATCTGTCTCATAGCCGATTCCTTTGATGGCTAGATCTTCCCGCAACTCACGAAAATTTTCAATAATACCATTGTGAACTACAGCCACACGCCTGGTAAGATGTGGATGTGCATTTTTAACATCAGGTTTGCCATGGGTGGCCCAACGGGTGTGCCCGATGCCGGACTTTCCAGTCAGTGGTTTATGTACCAGCAGATCTTGTAAATTAACTAGTTTCCCCACTGCGCGGCGGCGGTCCAAAACGCCAGAGTTCACGGTTGCAATCCCAGCACTGTCATAGCCGCGATATTCTAACCTTTTTAGCGCTTCGACAAGGATTGGCGCAGCCTCGTGCTGCCCAAGGATACCTACAATTCCACACATTTTTAAGGCTCCTTTTGGGTGCTGTCTGCGCAAGACTTAAACCTTTGCATAATTCGTCGTGCGAATCCTGATTTATTCTCTTGGCGTGCGCGACCTACCGCCATGTCACCTTCAGGGACATTTTTTGTGACAACTGTGCCTGAGGCAGTCATGCTTTCATCACCCAATTTCACAGGTGCTACCAGCATTGTGTTGGATCCGATGAAGACACCTTTACCAATCGTCGTGCTGTGTTTTGACACGCCATCGTAATTGCAGGTGATCGTGCCTGCGCCGATGTTAGTTCGCTCGCCCACATGGGCATCGCCTATGTAGCTAAGATGGTTTATCTTAACATCAGCTTCAATTACAGCGTTTTTAATTTCCACAAAATTGCCGATTTTCACGTTTTCTGCCAGTTCGGCTCCTGGGCGCAGCCGCGCATAGGGACCTATCACGCTGCCGCGCGATACATGACACCCCTCAAGATGGCTGAAAGAGCGTATTGTAGCATTGTTTTCAACAGTGACACCGACCGCGAATACTACATTTGGCTCCACCACCGTATCCGGCCCGATATAAGTGTCGTGGCTGAAATAGACCGTGTCAGGTGCATGCAAAGAAACGCCGTTCGCCATAGCGTTTTTGCGAGCGTTAACTTGAAACATTGCTTCAGCGCTAGCTAGCTCCATGCGGGAATTGATGCCCACCGTCTCAGTTTCGTCGCAACGCACGACTGTGGTGATTAGACCTCTAGCACTCGCGATGCCAATGGTGTCGGTAAGGTAATATTCACAGGCCAGGTTATCGTCTGAAACAGCATCTAAGAGATCAAATAGCACGTCCGCTTTGGCTAAGATAACACCGGAATTACATAATTGTATCGTACGCTCTTTATCTGTTGCATCTTTGAACTCAACGATACGTTGCAACGTTTCCCCTTCCATTATCAGCCGTCCATAACGACCTGGATCTACAGCCTCAAATCCGAGAACAACAACGTCAGATTCGGTCCGTGCCGATAGCATTGCGTCAAGTGTTCCAGACTTAATAAAAGGGGTGTCACCATACAATACGATCACGTCGCCGTCGAAATCGGCCAATGCCTCGCGGGCTTGCAGCACGGCGTGACCTGTGCCCAACTGTTTTTCCTGAATTACAACAATAGTGCCGTTGTCATAGGCCAATGCAGCGGCGCCAACTGTAGTGGCTTCGTGGCCTGCTATAACGACTGTCCTCTCCGGTTCAAGGTTGGATCCAGACATCATTGCGTGAACCAGCAAGGATCCACCCGCAATTTCGTGCAAGACTTTGGGCAAGTCGGACATCATCCGTGTGCCTTTTCCTGCGGCTAAAATAATTAAAGCGACTGCCATTGCGCCCACCTGTGTTGTTTTCCCTTACATACTCGCAAAGGCTGATTTCGCAAGGGTGCGCCTCACTCAGGGGCTTCACTTCCCATGTCGCTGAGTTACAGAGGTTAAAAACAAGTAGAGGTAAAGTATGAAAACAGTTATTTTTGATCTTGATGGAACATTGGCGGACACGTCCGGTGATCTAATTGCGGCAGCGAATGTTTGCTTTACGGGTCTTGGTTTTGGTGCTTTGCTTGATCCTGCATTAGATGCGGGCACGGCATTGCGAGGTGGGCGGGCAATGCTGTCGCTTGGGTTCAGCCGAGTTAACGGATTTAATGCGGAAGATTTTGATGACCAATATCAGGTTTTGCTGGAGGCTTATGCCAAAGACATCGATCGTCATACTGTAATGTACCCAGGTGCGATGGAGGCAGTTGAGATCTTGAAAGCGCGCGGGTATGGCGTTGGAATAGCTACTAATAAACCTGAAGGTCTAGCTGAGGAATTAATGAGACGTCTTGGCGTGCGGGATGCGTTTGCATCACTTGTGGGTGCAGATACGTTGGCAGTTAAAAAGCCTGATCCTGAGCACTTGTTTCAAGCGGCGCGGCGCGCGGGCGGCTCTCCAGCGCGCACCTGTTTGGTGGGCGACACGGCAACTGACCGTAACACCGCCAAAGCAGCTGGCGTGCCATCGATCTTGGTGACGTTCGGCCCATCGGGTGAAGATATGGCTGCATTGAAGCCTGAAGCGCTGCTTGAGTGCTACGAAGACCTACCTGCGATCGTGCATCGATTATTGGGTGCGGCATAATCGCCATTGACGGAGCGTCATCACAGTCGCACAAACGAATTATGAATGAGATTTTGACAGACGTGTTCAATGGTAGTTTTACCCAGCAGGAAGCTATCCCAAAAGCGGGAATTGATGCGGCGTTAGCCGTGCTAAACCACGGGCGACTGCACCGTTACAACACATCAGGTGATGAAATCGCTGAGGCTGCATTGCTCGAAGAAGAATTTGCTAGCATAACTGGAGCGAAATATTGCCTTGCCGTGGCTTCGGGCGGGTATGCAATGACAACGGCATTGCGGGCTTGCGGTGTTGGGCACGGCGACAAAGTGTTGACTAACGCGTTTACTCTTGCACCTGTTCCCGGTGCCATTGCTGCAGTTGGGGCTACGCCGATCTTTGTGGGTGTCACGCAAGATCTTGTCATTGATTTTGATGATTTAGCAGCAAAATTTTCTCAAGCATCTGTTCTTCTATTGTCGCACATGCGGGGCCATATATGTGACATGAACGCTTTGATGGTGTTGTGCAATGCGGCCAAAGTCACTGTAATTGAAGACTGTGCTCATACCATGGGGGCCCATTGGAATGGTACGCCGTCTGGACGGTGGGGTCGGTTTGGATGCTATTCAACCCAAACATACAAACACATCAATTCTGGAGAGGGTGGTTTGCTGATCAGTGATGATGCTGATGGCATGGCACGCGCGATCATGTTGTCGGGTAGTTATATGTTGTTTGAACGTCACCGCGCCGCACCACCTCCCGAAATGTTTGCGCAGATCAAATACGAGACCCCTAATATTTCAGGCCGGATGGACAACTTACGGGCCGCAATTCTGCGCCCTCAACTGGTTGATCTGCAGACACAATGCTCTCGTTGGAACGCATTGTACCGGTCGATGGAAGCTGGTCTGTGCGATACTCCTGGTTTGCAACTGATTGTCAGACCCGCAAACGAAGGCTTTGTTGCATCTTCATTTCAGTTTTTACTTCTCGATTGGCCGCCTGCAGCCGTACAAGACGTAATCGCGCGCTGCCGCCTCCGAGGGGTTGAATTGAAATGGTTTGGAGGGGAAGAACCGGTTGGTTTCACATCTCGCTATGACAGTTGGCACTATGCTCCTTCAGCCAAAATGCCGAAAAGCGACCGTATTTTGGCTGGTATCATAGATATGCGCTTGCCACTGACTTTTTCTAAAGAGGATTGTACGCAGATCACACGGATAATTAGTTCTGAAGTTGGCTCAGTTTGGAAAAACCAAATTAGTGACAAATCATAGTGATTATTGGGCTTTCCAGACATCTTTGCTAAGCAAATCGAGAGCGTTCAATTTGATGTCCTCATACACTTGCATTGACCTTTTGCTTTGTCATCTTTCACAATCATCATATCTGGTAAAAGCTGCTAGATATGAGTATATTAACAGTCTAATGCAAACTTTCAAATGTTGTCTTTGTGCAGCTTTTAAAAATACTAGTGCAAATCCATTTTATGTGAGCACAATGTCGTCTGTCACAACGGGCAGACATGAAAGTTGCTTAGCTTAGAGTGCACCCACTGATATCAAGTGTGGCGCTATTATTTTGAAGCCGTAGGGATCCCAAATCAAGTTCCGCCTATGGTGTTTCTCAGTTGCTAGGAAAGCTTCCTTTTATTTTACCAAATTCGGCTTTTAGATGAAAGAAAGTTTGGTTGCAGACATTCCCGCTAATAAGCTCGAAATTTAACACGTATGACAAAAGCTCCAAATCTTAAGCGCCAAAGCGAATGGGTTTTCTGGTCTCAGTGCGCACATTTTAATGAGTAAAAGATTTGCTACCGTAAGCCGTGATGCAGACAGACCTGTGAGCACTTGCGCTGATACTCATTAAATCTTAAATTTAAAATTGGGCAATCAAGTCTATTAACGATCATATATTTTTACTCAGCAGTGGCCTACCGTATTAGATTTGCGATACTTGAAACAACGTCAATCTTGGTTTCAGCCATGGCGTGAAATAAACATATATGCTTTAGGCGATGCATAATCTAGTTGATTGGGTTTTGGCACCAAAGTTACTGTCTAATGCCTCGCATAAAACAACAGCAGGCCATATTGTCTTAAATTCTGGGATGGTTGGATTGACACGCCGACCGCCACATCGATAGTTTTTCAATTAAGTTTTTGATAGAAAAGCCCTGTAAAAAATGCACCGCCATCCACTTTGATGATACCTTTTAAAGTATTTTTGGGTCAGAACAGGTGATGGTGCAGAAGTATTAATACATAAAAGCGTTGGATGGAGTGGTTTTTATGGTTAACTATCTGATAATATGCCTGCTTCGCGGTGTTAAACCGAGGAGGATCTTAGCATGGCCAGAGGGTTGAATGCCCCAAACTTTATCTTTTCATGGTCCACACAGCGCACAAGCGTTATGGTTGATTTACAAGCTCTAGGTGTGCTCATAGTGGTTAAAAATTATGTTATAAATCGGGCTGGAACCGCTTGGTATAACGCCAAAAAAATACAAAATCTATTATTGGCCAATTCAAATAATAATCATATTCACTTTACGGCTCCACGCGGCTTTTGGATAATTGCATCATTGACTGCGCGACCGCCACGTGGTCCTAACACTCCCGCCCAGCGCCACCTTGAATGTGCCAATTGAAGACACAGATTTCATTATAAATGACTTAAAATTAAAGGCTAATTAATGGCAGACAAGAAGAAACGCGGCGATTATTATTCAGGTATCCCATGGGTATTTGTGACGCCTGAACAGGCCCGTGCGCATCCTAAAGGTGTACTTGGGTTTTGGTTGTGGGTGATCGTCGTCTATTTTATAGCCACTGCATTTCTGAAATTCTACCTATCTCTTAATTATAATGAGGGCCTAACAATTGCGATTCTTAATTCTGTCTGGCCACTTTTTGTTGGTTTTGGGTTGGCAATCCGCGCGCCTTGGGCTGTGATTATGGCTGCTATTTCAGCAGCTTTGACGGTTTTTGCTTTGGTGCGTGGATTAGGTGGGAATGGCAGTCTCATTACGTTGTTTGAAACCCTCATGAATGTTGGCATCTTGTTTTACCTTGTCGACTCGGACCGCCCAAACCTCATTTACCGTCACCGATATCGTAAATATTCCATAAAAGACTCATACGACAACTCATGATTGCAAAATCCCTCATCCAGAACAAAGGGTAGATTTTGTGCCGGATTATGGCAAATAAAAACGCCCGTAACTTAGTATGCGTTGCGATCTATTCCGAGGCAGAGGTACATGCGCGCTTCGCAGAAAAGGTTGAGCGCATCGGTGACGCGTTGCCTGTTAATTGCTATCTAAGTGGGGGTTTGATAATTTAGCTTGCATGGAACATAGGCGTGGACGTACTTCAGCTCAGTTAAAAGTGCCTAGCCAAAAACTCTGAGTTTGTTTTCTTAATCACCGCAACAGAACTAATTTTTGTTTGAACTTGCTCTTATGTAATTCGTGTCACTAGCCTCAAAACCGTGCTAAGTCTATGAGATTGAAAAAAGTTTCCTCGTCGTGCTGAACTATAACGGAACTGACTAGAACGAGAAACCGTTGCGCGGTAAAACAACAAATAATGTTAACTTTTTTATGGTTAGAAATGTTTCAGGTGGCGGTGGTAATGAATTGCGGCCGGTGGGAACCCCATTTGACATCGATGAATAATTCGAAGCTGTACGCAGTGAAAGCCGGACAGCTTTTGGAAATAATATCATTCACTTTGGAGTATGATTTTTGCCATAACGCGGGCACGTTAATTTTATCAAAGAATTTTGCTTAAGGAATTTATGACACCGTGTGAACCTCAATGGGCGTGGCAGTTGTCAAGGCAGCAAAGGATATTGGCAATAGCATTCCGGGTACAATCGATTTTTTGTTGACGGGTTTGGACCGCTGCGAACAAAATTTTTGTTAATGAAATGAATACCTGTCTGTAAGTTAAATACCCCATCACCAAAGGTATTGATTTGTTAAACTTTCAGTTGTGTTTTGTAACTGGCTTAGCTTCCCTGATACGTTAATAAAAAATTAAAAATTATAGTATATGCTTGGAGAAAAGCTTTATACTGACATCGCCACACAGGTTTTCTTCCTGTAATTAGCCGTTTGGCCCAACTGACTTTTCCCAACACTGTTTGCGCGTCTATTGGCGTTGAGGGAAGGAATTAATCAGTCCCACATTACAATCATATAATTGCGAAAGTAATTCTTCAAGTTATTGTCTGCAGGGCTGCTCTCGTAATGTTAAGCTGTATACTTGTCCACTTAGGTTACTGCCGTGTTGACGATTTGAGGCTTTATGACAGCCCTTACAAGCTATTCAGAATTTAAAGTTGGGAGCGTTGTCATCGGGCTGATTGCACGCACTCTTAAATTTTCCTCATGTTACCTTTAACAACGCTAGTTGATTTATTGCAATCTCACTCTCGAACTAGGCGGCGGGATGGTCGAAACGGCTGTAGGATTGTTTGCGCCCTGCATGTACCACTGACAAAGTTAATTAGTTTAAATGATTTTAACTTTGCACTTAATATTTACGTATTTGATTAAATGATTTGCAATGTGTCGGACAAAAAATTAATATCAAAAAAATGACAATATCGGGCGTTCTGATGGGTAAAAAGCATCCCTCCAACATCTGGTTCTGCGTCGATGACACTCACTCAGTTGGACCCGCTTGATCGCTTCAGCGTTAGATAAATCACAGACACTGTGTTAATCTAAATTCCTTAAATATGGCACGACTTATTAAATGTTGTTTGCGGGAAAAGTTCTGGCCATCTGTGCTCACGCAAGAAGTTTATTACAATTTAACATCGATGAAGGCTATCGATATTTCAACAAATTTATTCTCTAGAGGCAGGCCACTGCAAAGTGTTGCAAAACAAAATCTAGGATATGGCCACATCAGAAAATTTTATTTTTCGGCTCACTTTCTGTGGCTTGACTGCATCAAATCAAAGAATTGAGTTTTGTTAACCTCAAATGAGTGGAGCAGACCACGGATAAAATGCAAATTCTAAATTAAATCTAGTACATTGAAAACTTTCGCCATAATGTGCTTAACACTAAATTGCCCTGGATTGGCGACACCCCGCAGTTTCATGAAGATGAATAGGCAATAATTTTTTCAACCTTCAAGGTTTTTTTGCAGGATAATCACAACTCCAGCATTACCGAAACTCTATTCCATTAGCACCATATCCTTAATAAAAGTAGGGTATGTGCTCGTTCCAATATGCTTACTGTGCATAATTCACAACACGCTTGGCGGTTCCACTAACTCTGTGAAAGTGGCTTATCTGTGCACAATTAAGCAATGTAAAATGTTTTATGCTTAATATTGGCGATATTATCCGTGCAGGCACGCTGGGTATTATTCAAAACATGTTTGGCACATATTTTGATGCGGTGCCTCCGAATGATTTGGTGGAGTGTTACCAAGATATTGGTTGTTATGCTTTGACCAACATCAACATGTGAGTCGCTTCTGACCTGGATGTGATTGACACATCTATGGATGATTTTGGTTGTTACCATTATACTACAACTGAGCCTGTAAACGGTGCAAACTAAATAATTACCCTTTATTTAGCTCTACAAATTAATTGAATCAGGCATTGATCTGACATTTACTTATGCTGATGTAAAATTTGAGTTCGTGCTGCGAGCAATTGTAATTGCTTAAAGAGACAACTTTAAAATTATATGTGTGGGTTGTGGCGATATTTACGCTTAGAAAACAAGATAACGCCATGTTGGTTCAAATGATTGATGAGTTGACACACGTAATGGTAAGTCTTGCAGTGGGAACTTCGGCGTGAATTCAAATTTATGCCAGTTCAGTTGAGAGGTTTCACAGCGTTTTGGAATCGTGTCTACTCTTGCCACAGCGTAAGACCTTGAAGTGGACGTGGAAGCAGAAATCAAAGTTTTTTGGAGTGCGCGCCTGTTGCTGTAGCTGAAGCCAATTCCACTACCCTAAAATTAATCAGCAAACTTATTAAATCTACCCATAATAATTCTATTTAAACACTTGTGAAGCATTGATAATACTTAAAGAAAAAGCAGAATATAATCCTTATTTTAATAAGTCTAATCCGCCTTGAGGCTAGATTTATTGGTGCAATAGGCATTGATGCGCCTGATAGAATCCAACGATCAGCGTCAATTCGCCCCCATAACGCGGCGTTGTGCCCGTTGACCACCCAACAGGTCGGCGATAAACGACACTCATTATAGGGTTCACTTAAGTGATCCCGCCATATTGGAGTGACCGCGCGTGGACGAGATGCTCAGAGAATACTTGCCGATCATAATATTTCTGGGGTTGGCCATCGTGCTTGGTGGGGTTTTAATTCTTGCTGCGATCATTTTGGCTGTGCGTAATCCAGACCCTGAAAAAGTATCAGCCTACGAATGTGGATTTAATGCGTTCGACGATGCTCGGATGAAATTCGACGTGCGTTTCTACTTAGTATCTATACTTTTCATAATTTTTGATCTTGAAATTGCGTTTTTATTTCCCTGGGCTGTGGCATTCGGAGGAATTTCGATGATTGGTTTCTGGTCGATGATGGTATTTCTGGCGGTACTTACTGTTGGCTTTGCATACGAATGGAAAAAGGGAGCACTCGAATGGGAGTAGCTGTTGGAGATAACATCTCAGAATTTCAACGTGATACTACAACCCAAGATCTTAATACCGAACTGACGGACAAGGGTTTTCTTGTCACTTCGTCAGCTGATCTGATTAACTGGGCCCGTACAGGGTCGTTGCACTGGATGACTTTTGGATTGGCCTGCTGCGCTGTCGAAATGATGCATACATCAATGCCACGTTATGATGCTGAACGTTTTGGCATCGCGCCGCGTGCGTCCCCGCGCCAGTCTGATGTGATGATAGTAGCAGGCACACTAACTAATAAAATGGCACCTGCATTGCGCAAAGTTTACGATCAAATGCCTGAACCACGCTACGTTATTTCTATGGGCAGTTGTGCTAACGGCGGCGGCTACTATCACTATTCTTATTCTGTGGTGCGTGGCTGCGACCGCATCGTGCCCGTGGATATATATGTCCCTGGTTGCCCCCCCACGGCTGAGGCCCTGCTGTACGGTATCTTGCAGCTGCAACGCAAAATGCGTCGTACTGGCACAATTGTAAGGTAATTGATATGTCTGATGCCCAATCTAAAACACTTCCTGACGATTTGAACGAACTCGGTCAACACATCGAAATGAAACGTCCTGATTGTGTGCTGTCATGGGACGTGATTGGTGGTGAGTTGACTGTCAATGTAGCTCCTGCCAACATCTCTGGGTTTATTGAGTTTCTCAAAGTTGACAGTGCTTGTGCATTTTCATCTTTGGTAGATGTTACGGCTGTAGACTACCCGGGTCGTGATAAACGATTTGATGTGGTTTACCATTTTTTGAGTATGTACCAAAACCATCGCATCCGACTTCGTGCAAAAGTCCGCGAAGATGAGATGGTCATGTCGATCACTGAAGTGCATCCTTCGGCAAACTGGTTTGAACGAGAAGTATTTGACATGTTTGGCATTATCTTCAAAGGCCACCCTGATCTGCGTCGCATTCTTACCGACTATGGCTTTCGTGGTTATCCACTACGTAAAGATTTTCCGACAACTGGCTACACAGAAGTTCGCTATGACGAAGTTCAAAAGCGCGTAGTTTACGAACCAGTTTCACTGGTCCAAGAATATCGTCAGTTCGATTTTATGTCCCCTTGGGAAGGTTCGCAATATATTCTTCCAGGGGATGATAAAGCCAAGAAAGAGAACGCTAAATGATAGTTTTCGGTTTGGATACAACAAATTCTTTGATTGGGATGCTTGGATTATCAATGGTAGTTTTGCTGTTTTTAAAAAATTGCCGACTTTCTATTTTACGCAACCTTTGCTTCATAAAGTTTCGATACTCGCCAAGAGTATCAACTGTATTTTCAGTCCGCCAATTTAATTCTGGAGCACTTTAAATGATGGACGGCGACATCCGTACGAACACCTACGATGATGGATCCACTGATGCTGCAACCAGCGAACAGCAGATCCGCAATTTTAATATTAACTTTGGCCCGCAGCATCCTGCGGCGCACGGGGTTTTGCGTCTGGTGCTGGAACTTGATGGTGAAGTGGTAGAACGCTGTGATCCCCATATTGGCCTGCTGCATCGTGGGACTGAAAAGCTCATGGAATCACGCACTTATTTGCAAAATTTGCCATATTTTGATCGTCTTGATTATGTTTCACCAATGAACCAAGAACACGCTTGGTGTCTGGCAATTGAGAAGCTTACAGGCACTGTTGTGCCACGCCGTGCATCCCTTATCCGTGTGTTATTCTGCGAGATTGGTCGCATTCTGTCACACCTTCTTAATGTTACCACACAGGCGATGGACGTCGGCGCATTAACCCCGCCCGTTTGGGGCTTTGAGGAACGCGAACAGCTCATGGTGTTTAGCGAACGCGCTTGCGGAGCACGCTTGCATGCTGCCTATTTCCGCCCCGGTGGTGTTCACCAAGACCTTCCTACGGGCCTGATTGAAGATATCGAAATCTGGGCAGACCAGTTCATGACAAAATTTATGGTCGACGTAGACGGTTTGCTAACGGAAAACCGCATCTTCAAACAACGCAATGTCGACATTGGCATAGTAAATGAACAAGATATTCTTGATTGGGGATTTTCGGGGGTCATGGCGCGTGGTTCTGGTTTAGCGTGGGATTTACGTCGCGCGCAGCCCTATGAATGTTATGACGAATTTGATTTCCAGATTCCGGTTGGTAAAAATGGTGACTGCTATGATCGTTATTTGTGTCGCATGGAAGAAATGCGTCAGTCTGTGTCGATCATTCGTCAAGCCATCGTTAAACTTCGAGAACCTGAAGGTCATGGCTCTGTTATGGCACGTGGTAAGCTTACGCCACCAACTCGCGGTGAAATGAAGACTTCCATGGAAGCGTTGATTCACCACTTTAAATTGTACACTGAGGGCTTCCACGTTCCTGCTGGTGAAACCTATGCCTGTGTTGAAGCCCCTAAGGGTGAATTCGGTGTATTTCTTGTGGCAGACGGATCAAACAAACCCTATCGAGCCAAAATTCGTGCGCCGGGTTTCTTGCATTTGCAGGCGATGGATTTTATGGCAACAAAGCACCAACTTGCGGACGTTGCTGCGATCATTGGCTCACTTGATGTTGTGTTTGGAGAAATTGACCGTTGATCGTTATGTTTGTAATTGTGCTGTTAATCCTGTTCGCGTTTGGTAAGCAGATACTACCAACGGGTTTATTTTCCGCATTTAATTTTACCGTGATCGATGTGGATTTTTCCAGATGAACGCTGCACTTTTAGTTGAATTCGTTACGTCTGAATTTGCGCAAAACGAAGATATTGTTAATGAGGCCGCTATGGTCAATGGCATTGAAGACGCTGGTTGTATTGTCGAGCAGGTAAATGGTGATGTTTTTTTGACTTTGACAGGATTAAGCGAAGTAGACATCTTATCCACAGCTGTGATTAATTGTGCTAAAGATTTTAATAGATTTGAAACATATTTAACCGTGTCCTCTAATAATGACAATTTTAAGTGAAGTACGCAGCCCTCATCCTAACCGTAGGTCTCCTCTCTGGCTGTGACGGCATGAGTGGGCAAACATTACCTGATGGTATAACAGCATCAGACGTAGCCCTCTTTAAAGCTGCAGTCACCGAAGCAGGATGCATAATCAGAACAAACGCCGAAACTGTCCCTATCGCGGTCCTTACTGGCTTTGATCGTGATAAGCTTGTGACAGTAATCCAATACCTCACGCTTGCTGGTGAAAGTGAACCCACTGCCAACGGCTTTCAACTGACTTCAGGAATTTGTGCCAATGCTTAGACGCCTCCACCTTGACCAACCCACCAGTTTTGCATTTACACCTGAAAATCTTGCATGGGCAAATGCACAGATTACCAAATATCCAGAAGGTAGACAGGCAAGCGCTATTATTCCGCTGCTGTGGCGTGCTCAGGAACAGGAAGGTTGGCTAACGCGGCCTGCCATTGAGGGCGTTGCTGACATGCTGGGCCTGGCGTTTATGCGAGCCTTGGAAGTAGCATCGTTCTATTTTATGTTTCAATTGCAGCCCGTGGGAACTATCGCACACATTCAGGTTTGTGGCACCACTTCTTGCATGATTTGTGGCGCTGAAGACCTTGTGGCTGTTTGCCAAGACAAGATTGCTAAAAATCCTCACGATGTGTCTGCGGACGGCAAATTTTCTTGGGAAGAAGTTGAGTGTCTTGGTTCGTGTTCAAATGCGCCGATGGCTCAGATTGGCAAAGATTATTATGAAGATCTAACAGCCGCCAAAATGGGTGAATTGATTGACGCACTGGCCCGTGGTGAAGTCCCTCTGCCTGGCCCACAAAATGGTCGCTATGCTGCCGAACCACTGAGTGGCCTGACAACGCTTAAAGAATACATTACCAATAAGAATCCCCACAACGCATCCGTCCAATTGGCTCATGACATTGGCGACACAATAAAACGTATTGATGGGACCGAAGTGCCACTTTTGGCGCCATGGCAAATGTCTGGTCCTCCGGGACTTACAGCGGGAATGCTGCCGTCCGCTACCAAGCCTGACAGCAAATCAAAACTTGCGGTAAAACCTTCTACATTGGCAGTTAAAGCGTCCTCCACGGAACTAAAACCATAGATAATTTCAGCACTATGTAAATCTGGTGCAGATGAGTTTCAAACGCAGTAGTGTTGTTGTCCTAAAACTTAAACGAGGCTGAAATATATATATTTTTCATTTTTTGACTAAATTGATAAATGGAAATTTCTAAAGTGAATTGAATTAATAGTTTCATGAATTACAAGGGCTTAATTTTGCGTTATAATTGGATCAAGCAGGCTTAAAATTTTGCAAAATGTGGTCAAACTAAATATTAAAAATGCGCCCACAAATAAAGAAGGCCTGATATTTTGGGTCAAACATCCGCCGAATACATTGTGCGGGCCTTGTTCTTTTGCGGCCGCCTCTTTCCTTCTGCTCGGGTACACGCCACAAACACCCTATGAAAAATAGACCACATCAGAACACCGCCCGCCTTGGTCGACAAGCCGCAATTGTCATCGCATGCGCCGGCCTGCTTAGTATTTTTGCGCCGCAACTGACATTTGCACTTGGCGCACCTGCGCGTGTTGAAATGTTGTTCTACCTGATCTCGCTTGGTGCGTTCATTTGGTCACTGGTGGTGACATGGAAGCTGTGGCAAAAGACACGAGAAACATGATGCTTTGCTAATGACGGAAGGGGCCCATGATGCTCGCTGATAAAGACCGCATTTTTACGAACCTTTACGGGATGCACGATCGTACGCTGAAAGGCGCTCAGGCGCGTGGCCACTGGGATGGCACCGCTGGTATCATTAAAAAGGGCCGCGCTTGGATTGTTGAGCAGATGAAGGCTTCTGGCCTGCGTGGTCGTGGGGGAGCGGGCTTTCCAACTGGTCTTAAATGGTCTTTCATGCCGAAAGAATCTGATGGTCGGCCATCATACCTAGTTGTTAACGCCGATGAATCGGAACCGGGGACATGCAAAGACCGCGAAATTATGCGCCATGATCCGCATACTCTAATCGAGGGTTGCTTGATTGCGTCCTTCGCAATGAATGCCAACGCGTGCTACATTTATATTCGCGGAGAATACATCCGCGAAAAAGAAGCGCTGCAGGCCGCAATTGATGAATGTTATGATGCGGGTATGGTAGGTAAAAATGCATCAAAATCTGGCTGGGACTTTGATGTTTATTTGGTTCACGGCGCAGGTGCATATATTTGTGGAGAAGAAACCGCGTTGCTGGAGTCACTTGAAGGTAAAAAAGGCATGCCACGTATGAAGCCACCGTTTCCAGCTGGTGCAGGCTTGTACGGTTGCCCAACAACCGTGAACAATGTCGAATCCATTGCTACGGTGCCGACTATTTTGCGTCGTGGTCCTGATTGGTTTGCAGGCTTTGGTCGTCCCAACAATGCCGGCACTAAACTTTACGCAATCAGCGGCCACGTGAACAATCCGTGTGTCGTTGAAGAAGCCATGTCCATTCCTTTTGAAGAACTTATCGAAAAACACTGTGGTGGTATTCGTGGTGGTTGGGGTAACCTCAAGGCCGTAATTCCAGGTGGTTCGTCCGTTCCCATGGTTCGTGGAGAAAACATGCGTGATGCAGTTATGGATTTTGATGGTTTAAAGGAAAAAGGTTCGAGCTTGGGCACTGCGGCAGTCATTGTAATGGATAAAGACACAGATGTGATTAAGGCGATTTGGCGTTTAGCAAAATTCTACAAACATGAATCCTGTGGCCAATGTACTCCGTGTCGTGAAGGTACAGGGTGGATGATGCGGGTGATGGAACGTCTGGTCAAAGGCGATGCTGAAGTCGAGGAAATCGACATACTTCTTGATGTAACCAAACAAGTTGAAGGTCACACGATTTGTGCTCTTGGTGATGCCGCTGCTTGGCCGATCCAAGGCCTAATCAAAAACTTCCGCGGTGAAATCGAAGATAGGATAGCCCACAAACGCGGTTCTGTTGCCGCTGAATAACGCTAGCGAGACCGATTGGGATCTTATCCGATTTGTGTTCACGTTCCCTGTTACGACTTTTGTTTTCAAAGAATTTCAAGATGAGACACTCTCTCATAGTTAGTACTTTGAATGATGATTTTCTTTTTTTATTTTTACCTAGTTACCGGGCTAATTGATTTTCAATAGTATTGTGGCCAACAGTATGCAAAGCAGATTTTAGAAAAATCATTGGGGCCGACCAATCCTTTAGATTAGTTAAATAAATAGCTTTATAATCTCTGCCATAATCCAAAACCTAGGTGCCAATCATAACAGGTTGTTTCGAAGATACTTGGCACTTTACAGATTATTTATTCCATCATTTGCCGTCTTCCATGTGATCTTTATAGAGTGGTCTCAACAATGCCTCTGCTAGGGCTTAATATTGGTAGACTTTTTGATCCTAACCAACATTAATCGTGTTATAAAATTTATATACAACTTTGACATGATAAATTAATTTAACATGTAAGTGCTTATATTTTTTTAAATGTCTAAAGGCTTTTGCAAGTTGAAAAAGACAACATCAAAATATGATTGGTGGCGTTTTCCAGATTATGCTCGACGTCACTGATAAATAATATTTTTCCAGAATTGAGGTGTTTGTTTATGAGGTCTTCAACACCGATTTTAAGGTTCAAAAAGCTGAGTGGTTTGTGGTTTTATTCTAACAGCATTTATTTATATTGTTAATTGAACAAGGGCATCAGCCCACCCGTGAAGAAACGCTCGGGCAGATCAATAAGCTGTGAAAAAAATAGACCTAGCGATCGCTCTTTCGGTTGGGTCTAGTTTCAAACCAAATCTGCCAAATTTTAAATAAGTTCATACGATATTATCTTGTGAAAATTATGGATTTTTGGTATTCAAGAATAATTATATGGCACTGTTATTGCTTGTCATCGCCGCATGACCAACATCTATTTGATCGCTGGGATTGCTCGGTTTGTAATGGAGGCTTGTGTTATGATCATCTTTAAAAAAATAATTATTGGAGCGGTGTTTGGAGTTACATTGACTTTGACTATGGCAAATGCGAATCTTGCAAATGCAAATCCCGCCAATGTAGAGCGCGTCACTGAAGGTTTGATTACAACGGGTATGGCACATGAGCTGAGTGGAAAATGCAACAATGTTAATTCGCGCATGCTTCGGGGTCTGAGCTTTTTGTTTGGGTTAAAGTTGCACCTGCAGGATATTGGTTATTCCAAATCTGAAATTAACGCTTTTGTTAATGACCGTTTTGAAAAAGACAGGCTCGAGGTAATCGCGCGTGAACGTCTAGCTTCATTGGGCGTTCGCACAAATGATGCTGCAACCTACTGTACCGTCGCTTTGTCACAAATTGCGAACGATACACCAGTTGGGCGCTTGTTACGCTAGGCAAAGTCTCACATTAATTGTTAGAATTTATTTGGGGTTTGCTAGCTATCCCCGCGTCGTTTTGCGCATCTATTTGCAATGCCTTTTCGTAGGTTTCGGGCTGGCAAAGCGCCTCGTGTCGCGGTAGAACGCATACAAATGTGCGGATCTAAACTTTGGGTTCGCTTGGTGGATAAGCCATACGGAAACAGGGAACACGCTCCATGTCTGACGCGACCCCCGATCTACGTAAGATCATTATTGATGACCGCGAAATTGAAGTATCAGGTGCGATGACTCTAATTCAAGCCTGCGAAGAAGCCGGAATCGAAATTCCGAGGTTCTGTTATCATGAACGTCTTAGCATTGCAGGTAACTGTCGGATGTGTCTTGTCGAAGTGGTTGGTGGTCCGCCGAAGCCTGCTGCATCCTGTGCGATGCAGGTCAAGGATTTACGCCCTGGTCCTGAAGGCCAACCTCCTGTTGTTAAAACAAATTCTCCAATGGTAAAAAAAGCTCGCGAAGGCGTGATGGAGTTTTTGCTGATCAATCATCCTCTAGACTGCCCGATTTGCGATCAGGGTGGTGAGTGTGATTTGCAAGATCAGGCCATGGCGTATGGCGTCGATTTTTCCCGCTATCGTGAATCTAAACGAGCGTCTGATCATCTTGATTTGGGTCCACTCGTCGAAACCCACATGACGCGTTGCATTTCATGCACGCGCTGCGTCCGCTTCACAACTGAGGTCGCAGGTATCTCGCAGATGGGCCAAACGGGTCGTGGCGAAGATTCGGAAATCACTAGCTATTTGGGTGAAACTCTCGACAGTAACATGCAGGGTAACATTATTGATTTGTGCCCAGTTGGTGCATTGGTGTCCAAACCCTATGCATTTACTGCCCGACCTTGGGAGCTGACAAAGACTGAAAGTATTGACGTTATGGACGCTCTTGGTGCCAACATTCGAGTTGATACTAAAGGGCGTGAGGTTATGCGTTTGTTGCCGCGTAATCATGACGGCGTGAACGAAGAATGGATTTCGGATAAGACTCGCTTTGTTTGGGATGGTTTGCGTAGTCAACGTTTAGATACGCCCTTCATTCGTGAGAATGGAAAGTTGCGCAAAGCAGGCTGGGACGAGGCGCTAAAGGCTGCGGCTGATGCCATAAGTGGCAAAAAAGTTGTTGGTCTTGTTGGCGATTTGACCAGCACAGAGTCTGCCTTTTCCCTTAAAAAACTGATTGAAGGTCAAGGCGGTGTGGTTGAATGTCGTGTTGATAATTCCAAGTTACCAGCTGGCAATCGTTCTGGCTATGTCGGGAACGCTGTGATCGAAGACATCGACAGCGCAAAAATGATCTTACTGATTGGAACAAACCCATCGATTGAATCTCCTGTATTAAACGCGCGTATCCGTAAGGCTTGGCTTAACGGAGCAAAAATTGCAGTTGTTGGTAAGGCGATTGATCTTTCGTACGATTATGATCATTTGGGCACCGATCGTGTGGCCCTTTTAAAGGTGAGCGAATTGCCTGATGGTGCTATGATTATAATTGGTCAAGGTGCATTAATTGAAGCTGATGGAGCCTCTGTGCTCGGTGCGGCCATGGCCATTGGAGCTTCGAAGTTTTTAGTTTTGCATACCGCAGCTGGTCGAGTTGGTGCGATGGATGTTGGCGCGACAAATTCTGAAGGAATGAAAGTGGTCGAAGACGCTGACGTTGTTTACAACCTCGGCGCAGATGAGATCGATATCGCGCCGGGTCCATTTGTTATCTACCAAGGATCACATGGTGATCGCGGTGCCCATCGCGCTGATATCATTTTCCCAGGTGCTGCATATACTGAAGAAAACGCTTTATTTGTTAATACTGAAGGGCGCCCACAGCTGGCGATGCGGGCAAGTTTTGCACCCGGTGAAGCTAAAGAAAATTGGGCAATTTTGCGTGCATTGTCTTCGGAAATGAACGCCAAGCAGGGTTGGGATAGTCTTGCGGGCTTGCGCCAAGCGCTTATTGTAGTGCATCCGCATCTCGCTGAAATTGATTGCGTGAAGCAAAACGAATGGTGCCCTGTTAAGACAGGTAAGTTAGGTAAGGCGGCATTTAAAAACGCAGTTACTGATTTTTATCTTACCAACCCTATCGCGCGTGCTTCACAACTGATGGCTCAGCTTAGTGGGAATGCCAAAAATCGGGCTCAAACCCCCATCGCGGCCGAATAATCATGCGCTCTGCCATTATAGCATTAACTGCGCTTGTTGCATGTGGAGCTACCACGACCGCTCCATCAGGTCCGATCCGTTATGAAGGGATCGAAACCCGACTGCTGGAAGGTGATTTAGTGAGTTTTTATGTTAAATTAGTGAATTCAGGAATAGCGCAGGATGTAACGGATTATGCTGAATGTGCTGCGGCTCAATATGCATTGATTAGGGGGTATGGGTTTGCACGAAATGTACGCACCCTAGTTGACGAAGAAGGTGGTGTTTGGGTAGGAGATGCAGTCTACACTATTTCGCCTGCTTTGCCACGCGGACCAAAGACGTTAGACGCGGAAGTGACGGTTGCTGAATGTGCGCGCCGATCAATCCCAACGGTCTAAGGGCCAAGGGGCTAAGGGAATTAATATGATCGAATTTTTTACCAACACAAACCTTGGGATCGTCCTACTGATTCTTGGGCAATGTCTGTTGATCCTGATCCCACTTCTAGTGGCATTGGCGTTCTTGATGTACGCTGATCGTAAAGTCTGGGCTGCTGTTCAGATGCGCAAAGGGCCAAATGTTGTTGGTGTTTTTGGCTTATTGCAGTCTTTTGCAGATTTCATCAAGTATATAGTCAAAGAGGTAGTCGTCCCTGCTGGGGCTGATAAGGCAGTGTTCTTTCTTGCTCCGATGATATCGTTCACATTGGCAGTGGTTGCTTGGTCGGTTATTCCATTTAATGACGGTTGGATTTTGGCTGATATTAATGTCGCTGTTTTGTTTATCTTCGCAGTATCGTCATTGGAGGTTTACGGCGTGATCATGGGCGGTTGGGCAAGCAACTCTAAGTATCCGTTTTTGGGATCGCTGCGGTCCGCTGCACAGATGATTTCTTATGAGGTCTCTCTTGGATTAATAATTATTGGTGTAATCATCACGACTGGTTCGCTGAATTTTGGTGATATTGTTGCTGCACAAAGTGGTGACTTGGGGTTGTTGAACTGGTACTTTATCCCACATTTTCCGATGATGATTTTATTTTTCATCAGTGCTTTGGCTGAAACAAACCGTCCACCATTTGACCTACCTGAAGCAGAATCGGAGTTGGTTGCAGGCTATCAAGTTGAATATTCATCCACTCCGTTTCTTTTGTTTATGATTGGTGAATTGCTGGCCGTTGTTTTGATGTGCGCGCTAGTGTCACTATTGTTCCTTGGTGGCTGGTTATCCCCTGTACCGTTCTTGCCAGACGGTATTGGATGGCTTATCCTAAAAATGGCTTTCGCCTTTTTTCTCTTTGCAATGGTGAAGGCTATCACGCCGCGGTACCGATATGACCAACTGATGCGGGTTGGCTGGAAAATCTTCCTGCCTTTGTCGTTGTTTTGGGTAGTGTTGGTGTCTTTCCTAGCAAAATTTGAAGTATTCGGCGGCTTTTGGGCCCGCTGGGCAGTTGGAGGCTGATATGACACAAATCGATTACACCCGCGCCGCGAAGTACTTTTTGTTGGCAGATATTTGGAAGGGCTTTGGTCTTGGGTTCAAGTACTTTTTTGCGCCCAAAGTGACGCTAAATTATCCGCACGAAAAAGGTCCGCTATCTCCACGTTTTCGTGGAGAGCACGCCCTACGGCGTTATGCCAATGGCGAGGAACGCTGCATTGCTTGTAAATTGTGTGAGGCTGTGTGTCCCGCGCAAGCTATCACTATTGACGCCGAACCACGGGATGATGGGTCGCGGCGCACCACACGCTATGACATCGACATGACTAAATGTATTTACTGCGGGTTCTGCCAAGAAGCCTGCCCGGTAGATGCAATTGTTGAAGGTCCAAATTTTGAATTTTCCACTGAAACTCGAGAAGAATTATATTACGATAAAGAAAAGTTGCTTGATAACGGAGATCGTTGGGAATCTGAAATTTCCAGGAACCTCGAAATGGATGCACCGTACCGATGAGTGATAATAACCCCTTTGAGGTATGGATGAAAGCTGGACAGGATTGGGCAAAAGGTGTGAGTCCTGAGTTTGCTGATGTCATGAAGGAATCTATGAAGGGGGTCGAAGATCTCTTCCCGACGATGTCCAAAGAATTGATGGAACAGTTTTTGGGCAAGGGGGCAGACCCGGATACGATGGACGCCAAGACCAAATTGTTGTTGACGTTGCAGGGCCTGACTATTCAGGGTGGGCTTGCCCAAGGTATAATGGCGGAACCGCAAATCAGATTAACGGTGCGTCACGCGCTCGAAGCTGGTGCTACCCATAAAGAAGTTAGTGAAACAATTGTTATGGCAGGCATGTTTGGTGGCGCTTCTGTAATGACTAAGGCTATGGAACTAGCCCAAGGCGTATTCGACAAAGACGTTGCACAGAAGGATACAGCCACATGACCCCAATAGTGATTGCCTTTTATGCGTTTGCGATAACGACGATTGGTGGCGGTCTTATGACTGTTCTAGCTCGTAATCCTGTGCATTCTGTCCTATGGTTAATACTTGCTTTCCTGTCTTCGGCAGGCCTGTTTGTACTGCTTGGTGCAGAATTTGTAGCGATGCTTTTAATAATTGTTTATGTTGGCGCTGTAGCGGTATTATTCTTGTTTGTTGTAATGATGCTTGATGTGGATTTTGCCGAACTCAAGGCTGAAATGGCGCGCTACATGCCTTTGGCTTTACTGATAGGCGTTATTTTGTTAATGCAACTAGCCCTGGCATTTGGATTTTGGGATTATTCGGACGGTTTCGAAGGTCGCCTTGCACAACCAATTTTGGACGTTGAAAACACAAAACAGCTTGGCCTCGTAATTTATGATGATTACTTCCTTATCTTTCAGCTTTCAGGTCTGATCCTGCTGGTTGCCATGATCGGAGCGATTGTGTTGACCTTGCGCCATCGCACAGACGTCAAACGCCAGAACGTGATGGTGCAAATGTCACGCGATCCGGCGAAGGCGATGGAACTCAAAGACGTTAAATCAGGACAGGGACTATAGTAATGATTGGACTTGAACATTATTTAATAGTCGCTGCTGCTCTTTTTGTCATTGGCATTTTCGGACTTTTTCTTAACCGCAAAAATGTGATCATCCTGTTAATGAGTATCGAACTGATGTTGCTCGCGGTTAATATTAATTTTGTAGCATTCTCCAGTTATCTTGGTGACCTTGCGGGGCAAATTTTTACCTTGTTCGTTCTGACGGTAGCCGCAGCAGAAGCAGCTATTGGTCTTGCTATACTAGTGTGTTTCTTCCGTAACCGCGGAACGATTGATGTCGAAGACGTCAATGTCATGAAAGGTTAAGACCCATGGAAACCATTACCTTATTCGCCCCACTTGTTGGCGCCATTGTCGGGGGCTTTGGCTGGAAAATCATAGGTGAGGTTGCGGCCCAGTGGTTGACTACAGGTCTGTTGTTTCTTGCGGCATTTTTAAGCTGGATTACCTTGTTAACGTTTGATGCGAACGCTCATGAGAACGGCTATTATACAGTTGAGTTAATGCGCTGGATCCAGTCGGGAACGCTGGATACCTCTTGGGGCATTCGCATGGATCGTTTGACAGCGATAATGTTGGTGGTGATCAATACTGTGTCAGCTTTGGTTCACCTTTATTCGTTTGGGTACATGGCTAATGACAGCCAGTTTCCAGACACTGCGTACAAGGCACGTTTTTTTGCTTATTTAAGTTTCTTTACGTTTGCTATGTTGATGCTGGTAACAGCTGACAATCTTGTGCAGATGTTTTTTGGTTGGGAAGGTGTGGGTGTCGCATCTTATTTATTAATTGGTTTTTACTATAAGAAACCATCTGCCAATGCCGCTGCTATAAAGGCGTTCGTTGTTAACCGCGTAGGCGACTTTGGCTTTGCATTGGGCATCTTTGCCATCTTCTATCTCACGGGCTCAGTTAATTTTGATGTGATATTTGCAGAGGCACCTGCAATTTCTGATACAACGCTGACATTTTTGTGGAACGAGTGGAACGCAGCGGAAGTGATAGCAGTACTTCTATTCATTGGTGCCATGGGTAAATCAGCACAACTATTTCTGCACACATGGTTACCAGATGCAATGGAAGGCCCGACTCCTGTGTCTGCGCTGATCCACGCAGCGACAATGGTCACAGCGGGTGTTTTCCTTGTCTGCCGTATGTCGCCAATAATGGAATTTGCTCCATCCGCGACTAGTTTTGTGGTGTTTATCGGTGCTTCTACGGCTTTTGTGGCGGCGACCATTGGTCTTGTACAAAATGATATCAAACGCGTAATAGCGTATTCGACTATGTCTCAGTTGGGCTACATGTTTGTGGCCGCAGGCTTAGGGGTCTATTCTGTTGCTATGTTCCATTTGCTAACTCATGCGTTTTTTAAAGCTATGTTATTTCTTGGAGCTGGTTCAATAATTCACGGGATGCACCACGAGCAGGATATGCGTAACTACGGTGGCCTCCGCCACAAACTGCCTTGGACCTTCCGAGCAATGATGATTGGAACGTTAGCAATAACAGGTTTTGGTGTTCCGTTGCTGTATGTTGGGTTTCCTATTGGTTTTGCGGGTTTTGTGTCAAAGGATGCGATAATTGAATCTGCTTACGCAGCGGGTGGAGGCTACGCATTTTGGATGTTGGTAGTTGCGGCATTGTTTACAAGTTTTTATAGCTGGCGTCTCATGTTTTTGACGTTTTATGGAAAATCGCGCGGTGACAAGCATACTCATGAACATGCTCATGAATCTCCAAAAGTTATGCTTGTTCCCCTGGCTATCCTGGCGATAGGCGCAATTTTTTCGGGCATGGTTTTTTACAAACCGTTCTTTGGAAATGCAAAATATGTAGGTCAGTATTTTGGTTTGGCTTACGCTGAACAGGGTACGCACGATGCTGAAAGTAGCGATGATCATGCTAATGAGGTTGTTAAGAACTATGGTGATGAAACTGCTGATGGTGACGCTGAAAGTCATGCCAAGGTACATTATATATTTGCAGGTGAACCGGGGCATGGTGCGATTTATGTCTCGCCCGAAAATACTATCCTTGATGATGCGCATACCGTCCCAATCTGGGTGAAACTATCGCCATTTATCGCGATGGTGTTGGGCTTTGCCACCGCTTGGTTTTTCTATATTCGAAGCCCGCATTTGCCTCGTCAACTGGCTCAACAGCAGGCGCCACTCTTCAGATTATTGTTAAATAAATGGTATTTTGATGAACTTTATGCAGCAATATTAATAAAGCCCATAATGGGGCTGGGCAGGTTCCTGTGGAAGCGTGGTGACGGCAATGTGATTGACGGCAGCCTTAATGGACTTGCGCTAGGGATAATCCCCATGTTGACCCGCCTCGCGGGGCGTGCCCAGTCAGGTTATGTTTTTACCTACGCGTTTGCTATGGTAATCGGCTTAGCCGTGATCCTCACTTACTTTACGATCACGGGGAACTATGAATAATGGATAATCTACT
Source organism: Octadecabacter sp. (assembly GCA_028825445.1). GTDB lineage: Bacteria > Pseudomonadota > Alphaproteobacteria > Rhodobacterales > Rhodobacteraceae > Octadecabacter. The sequence continues at coordinate 108,305 of JAPKAD010000005.1, read as the reverse complement.
TTCCATCACAACGTTTATTCCGGCGTTAGCCGCTGGTATTCTTGCGCTTTTTTTGCGGGGCGATGATGAAGATGCGCAGCGAAATGCTAAATGGTTAGCCATGGCCGCTACTTCAATGACGCTGATAGTGTCACTTTTTATTTTGTTCGGGTTCAATGCTCAGGATACAAGTTTCCAATTTGTTGAAGAACGCACATGGATCATGGGACTAAATTATAAATTAGGCGTTGACGGAATTTCGATTCTGTTCGTCATGCTCACCACGTTCCTGATGCCCATTGTAATAGTATCTTGCTGGTCAGTGAATATACGTGTCAAAGAATACATGATAGCGTTTCTGTTATTAGAAACTCTGATGCTTGGCGTGTTCATGGCTCTGGATTTGGTGCTATTCTATCTTTTCTTTGAAGCTGGCCTGATTCCAATGTTCTTAATTATTGGTATTTGGGGTGGTAAGAACCGTATTTATGCGTCTTTTAAATTCTTCCTGTATACCTTCCTCGGCTCTGTTTTAATGCTGGTGGCGATGATAGGCATGTTTTCGGCGGCAGGTACTACCGACATTCCATCTTTGATGGGCTTTCAGTTTGGCACTGATGATTTTTCGATCCTTGGAATCCAAATTGTTGGTGGTATGCAGACGCTATTGTGGCTTGCATTTTTTGCTTCCTTTGCGGTAAAAATGCCGATGTGGCCATTCCATACTTGGCTCCCTGACGCGCACGTACAGGCTCCAACAGCAGGATCGGTCGTACTTGCGGCGATACTCTTAAAAATGGGTGGTTACGGTTTCTTACGCTTTTCCTTGCCGATGTTCCCTGTGGGATCAGACGTTATGGCGCCGATGGTCCTTTGGATGTCTGCAATTGCTATTGTGTACACATCACTTGTTGCTCTTGTGCAAGTCGACATGAAAAAATTGATTGCTTATTCGTCTGTAGCCCATATGGGTTTTGTAACGATGGGCATATTCACGTTTAACCAACAAGGTCTTGATGGTGCGATCTTCCAGATGATCTCACATGGGTTTATTTCGGGAGCATTATTCCTTTGTGTTGGAGTGATTTATGATCGCATGCACACCCGTGAAATTGATGCCTACGGTGGTCTTGTAAATCGCATGCCCGCTTACGCTATGATTTTCATGTTCTTTACTATGGCAAATGTCGGATTGCCTGGAACATCTGGCTTTGTTGGTGAATTTCTTACACTTGTTGGTGTGTTTCAAGTCAACACATGGATTGCTGCAGTGGCAACGTCTGGTGTGATTTTGTCTGCGGCTTACGCACTCTGGCTTTATCGCCGTGTTGTTATGGGTGATCTGATCAAGGAAAGCTTGAAAACTATCACTGATATGACAACCCGTGAACGTTGGGTATTCACTCCGTTGGTAATCATGACTCTGCTTTTGGGCATTTATCCCGCCCTAGTTACTGATATTATTGGACCATCAGTCACAGCATTGGTTGTTCACGTTGAAACTGCTCAGGCTGCGTATGATGTGACCACGCAAATGGCACAGAACTAAGGAAAAGACAGATGCTGTCCCAAGACCTGACTACCATCTCGCCTGAAATCATTTTGTCGCTGTTTGCGATGGGTGCTCTTTTGTTGGCGGTTTACACAGTGAAAGACAAAGCAGCATCCCTGCTGGTTTGGATAACATCTGGCCTTTTTGTGGCACTTGCATTCTGGATTGCGACCATGGGTGAGGGGACAACGACTGCGTTCTCCAGCATGTTTGTGGATGACGCCTTTTCACGCTTCGCCAAGGTTGCCATTCTACTTGCGGCTGCGGCTGTTCTAGTTATGAGCCAAGATTACATGGTTAAGAGAGACCTGCTGCGGTTCGAATACCCGATCTTAATAATGCTATCGGTTGTTGGAATGATGATGATGGTTTCTGCAGGTGATTTGATGCTACTTTACATGGGTTTGGAGCTTCAATCTCTTGCTTTGTATGTTGTTGCGTCCCTGCGTCGAGACAGTGTCAAATCTACTGAAGCTGGCTTGAAATATTTTGTGCTGGGGGCTCTGTCGTCGGGCTTGTTACTTTACGGCGCATCTTTGACTTACGGTTTCGCAGGTACCACTTCTTTTGCTGGAATAATTAAAGCGACGGATGGTGGTGTTTCCCTTGGACTGTTGTTTGGCCTTGTTTTTATGACAACTGGCTTCGCCTTTAAAGTGTCTGCAGCCCCCTTTCATATGTGGACGCCGGATGTTTATGAAGGATCGCCAACGCCTGTCACGGCCTTTTTAGCGACGGCGCCAAAGATTGCTGCAATGGTACTGTTTGCCAGGGTGATGCACGATGCATTTGGTAAATCAGTTGCTGACTGGCAGCAAATCGTTGCATTCTTGTCCGTCCTGTCCATGTTCGTTGGTGGTATCGCAGCTATTGGTCAGACTGACATCAAACGCCTGATGGCTTATTCATCAATTGCACATATGGGTTTTGCATTGATGGGCCTTGCGGCTGGAACCGCATTTGGAGTGCAAGCAATGCTTATTTACCTTGCGATTTATGTGGTGATGAATATTGGGACGTTTGCGTTCATTCTATCAATGGAAAAAGACGGTATGCCTGTTACCAATATAGCTTCGTTGAATATGTATTCCAAACGTGAGCCACTGAAGGCATTAGCGATGTTGGTGTTGCTGTTTTCGTTGGCCGGAGTGCCGCCAATGCTTGGCTTCTTTGGCAAGTTTTATGTCTTACGAGCGGCTTATGAAGCGGGTCTTGGATGGCTTGCGGTAGCGGGCGTAGTAGCGTCCGTTATTGGGGCCTTCTATTATTTGCGCGTCGTATTCTTTATGTATTTTGGGTCTGAACAAGACATTCAATTAGATCGCAATGGGTCGCCTATTTTGTGGGGCTTCCTGGTGGCGTCTGCTACCGTAATGATTGTTGGCGTAGTGAATTTGTTTGGGATCGAACCTCTAGCCGAAGCTGCGTCGTTGGCACTTGTTAATTAAACCTGTGAATTGGCCAGCTGGGGTTGGTCATTTCTCATTCGAAGAAGTCACATCGACACTTGATCTTGCTCGCGAACAAGCAGCGCATCATCCTAACGCCACTTGGTTTACTGCGACCCAACAAACAGCATCGCGTGGGCGTCGTGGTAGATCTTGGGTTGCTCCCGTTGGTAATTTTTATGGCACATTGTCGTTACCGTGTGTAAATCTTGAAACAGCTTCGTTGCGTAGCTTTGTTGCTGCTCTTGCTGTATATGATGCTTTGTCTGAGTTGATGCGTGATGGTCCAAAACTTGCCTTAAAATGGCCCAATGATGTCTTGCTTAATGATGGCAAAGTTGCGGGTATTCTCCTGGAAAGTCTTTTGGTAAACGGGAAGATGTGGGGAGTTGCCGTTGGGATTGGCGTAAATTTGACTACGGCTCCTCTTATGTCTCAAGTTGAGGATGGCGCAATTTATCCGGTGTCTGTAAAGAATGAGACTGGCGTTGATGTGACTCCCGATACGTTCTTAAAACACCTTGCATCTGCGTTCGCGCAATGGGATGGCCAATTGACCACGTACGGATTTGCGCCTATCCGCACCGCATGGTTGGCTCGTGCCGCTAAGCTAGGTGAGAATATTACTGCACGTCTTCCAAATGAAGATGTAAAAGGGCGTTTTGACACTGTCGATCAAAACGGTCATTTGGTCCTTAAAACCGCCAATGGACAGCGTTATATCGCGGCGGCGGATATTTTTTTCTAAGAAGGGGACCTTAATGCTGTTGTGTATCGATACAGGAAATACCAACACCGTCTTCGCCCTCTGGGATGGGGATAAATTCTTATGCACTTTTCGCTGTGCCACTGAATGGCAGCGCACTGCTGACCAGTATTTTGTTTGGTGGTCTACGCTTCTGCATCATAATAAAATATTGGCACAAATAGATGAGGTGATCATTTCGTCCACAGTACCGCGGGTAGTATTCAATCTGCGGGTTATGGCGGATCGTTATTTTAATACGCGTCCATATGTTATCGGCAAGCCAGATTGTTTACTGCCAATCGCACCGCGCGTCGATGCGGGAACGCAAATTGGTCCCGATCGTCTTGCAAACGCAACAGCTGCATTTGATCGCCATGGTGGTGATGTGGTAGTTGTCGATTTTGGTACAGCAACTAACTTCGATGTTGTGGCTCATGATGGTGCCTATGTCGGAGGTGTGATTGCTCCGGGTGTGAATCTCAGCCTTGAGGCGCTGCACCAAGCGGCAGCCGCGTTGCCTCACGTTGATATTACTAAACCGCAGTTTGTTATCGGAACTAATACTGTGAGTTGTATACAATCAGGTATTTTTTGGGGCTACGTCGGCCTCATTAATGGCCTGTGTGAACGGATAAAGGGCGAGTACGACCGCCCCATGAAAGTCGTAGGAACTGGAGGGTTGGCACCATTGTTTTCAAGTGGTTACGCCCTTTTTGATACAATAGAAGATGACCTAACGATGCACGGATTGACTGTGATCCATGGGTACAACAAGGACCAAAATAACTTAAATGAGTAAAACTAGATTGATGTATCTCCCCCTCGGTGGCGCGGGCGAGATTGGTATGAATTGTTACGTTTACGGCTACGGCCCGGCGGACGCGGAGCGACTTATTGTCGTAGATTTGGGCGTCACGTTCCCTGACATGGACAGTACACCGGGTGTCGATTTAATCCTGCCTGATATTTCATGGCTCGCCGCACGAAAAAGTCAGATTGAGGCAATTTTCATTACCCATGGTCACGAAGACCATGTTGGTGCTGTTGGCCATTTGTACGAACGCCTTGGCGCGCCGATTTATGCACGTGCATTCACTGCTAACCTTGCGCGGCGTAAAATGTCTGAACATGGTTTTTCTGATAAAATAGTAAAGACCGTCGGTAAATGGCCTGAAACTGTAAAGATTGGCCCATTTGAGGTTGGATTTGTACCAATTTCTCATTCTATTCCTGAAAGTTCTGGACTTGTGATTGACACTAAGGGCGGGCGTATTATCCACACGGGCGATTTCAAGATTGATGTTGAACCTGGTATTGGTGAGCCATTCGATTACGATCTTTGGGCATCACTGGGTAATGACGGTGTTAAAGCATTAGTCTGCGACTCTACAAATGTCTTTTCCAAAGAAGAAGGACGTAGCGAAGCTACTGTCGGGCCAGAGATTGAAAAATTTCTTATTAACGCTAAGGGCATGGTTGCTGCGACCACATTTGCCTCCAATGTGTCGCGGGTGCGTACGATTGCGCTTGCAGCTGAACGCGCAGGTAGATCTGTTTGTCTACTGGGCCGTTCCATGCGTCGCATGGTTGAAGCTGCAACAGAAGTGGGCATCCTTAACGATTTCCCAAATGTGATTCCGCCTGAAGAAGTAGGAAACCTCCCTCGGGAAAATGTGCTGCTGTTGGTAACAGGATCTCAAGGCGAACGTCGCGCGGCGTCAGCGCAATTGGCCAGTGGCAAATATATGGGCATTACCATGAGGGAGGGTGACACTTTTCTGTTTTCCTCTAAAACTATTCCTGGAAACGAAAAGGGTGTCATATACATTATGAACCAATTTAGTGAGTTGGGTGTGGATGTGGTCGATGATACCAGTGGTGGTATGTATCATGTATCTGGTCACGCGAACCGCCCAGATTTGGACACCATGCGCGATTTAATCAAGCCACAGACATTGATTCCGATGCATGGAGAACATCGCCATTTGCGCGAGCATGTCAATATCGCTGAAGCCGCTGGTGTGCAGGGGGTGTTGGCAGTGAACGGTATGATGGTTGATCTGTCCGGCAATAAGCCAAAAGTAGTTGAACATATCGAGACTGGACGCATGTACCTTGATGGATCTATCAAAGTTGGACAGTTTGACGGTGTTGTGCGTGACCGCATTCGCATGGCGATTAATGGACATGTATTAGTGACTTTGATTATTGACGAAAATGGCGATCTGATGGGTGATCCGTGGTGTGAAATTATGGGTCTACCTAAGCAGGGGAGTAATAACGCACCGCTCGTGGATGTACTTGAAGAGGACTTGAGCCAGTTCCTAGGGCGAGCCAACGATCGCACCTTAGCCGACGATGAAAAGCTAGAAAAAGAGCTGCGTACCATTGCGCGCAAGACGTCATATAGTGAAGTTGGCAAGAAGCCTGAAGTAACCATAGTTATTTCGCGACTGGCCTAAATCCAACTTAAAAAAGAAAAGCTTTAGTTTTAAAAAAAGGGGCGCCCAGTTGGGTGCCCCTTTTTCAATCTGATACTAGATAGTTTCAGTCGCCTTGACGTTCATCAAAACTCATCGTGATAAATGTTGGAGCGTCATCTCCCATACCCACAACCTGTGGCCCGTGATCGGAGTTGTCGCGTCCACCTCGACTGCGACCACCACGTGATCGCTCACGATTTGAGTTTTCAGATTGATCCAGACGAGGTGCATTACGTTTTGGTTCAACTTTAATTGGTTGAACCTTTGCTGGCTTAGCCTTGGGCCGTTGGATCTTTGTTAATTCTGTCTTTTGGGCTTCAGCATTGGTTGAGTCATTTTGATTAACTTCGACCTTAGACATGTCTTGATGTGGGGAGGTAATTTGTTCTGTATCTAGGGGCGCAGCTGCAACCTTTTCTACATCAATCTGACGACTACGACCACCACGATTCCGTGTGCGCTTTGGCTTACTGTCGTTTTGCGTACCACTTTGAAAAGCGACATCCGCAGTTTTCGTAGCTTGTGTATCTAGTGCTACTCCAGGTAGTGCTATCCTAGGGATCGCTATTTCCACAAGTCGTTCTATGCTATCAAAATTTTTCTGATCACGTGGGGTGCAAATCATGATTGTCGTACCCGTTTTGCCGGCACGGCCTGTTCGACCAATTCTGTGAACATAGTCTTCCGCGTGGCCAGGAACGTCGTAGTTAAATACATGGCTTACGTTAGGAATATCAAGGCCACGGGCTGCAACATCAGATGCCACAAGAAATCGCAGCGTGCCGTCGCGAAATTGCGCCAACGTCCGCATCCGGTGCGACTGTTCAAGATCGCCGTGGATTGGGGAAGCATCTAAGCCTGCCTTAGTCATCGATTTAGCGACTGCATCAACATCAATCTTACGATTACAAAAAATGATACCGTTACGGCAATCAACGCCTTCACTAGTTATTATATCACGCAAAAGTTTTTGTTTTTCACTACCTTCGGAGGCCTTTTTAGAGCTTTTAAACATAATCACACCCTGCGTGATCGTTTCAGATGTTGTTGCGGCACGTGCTACTTCAATTTTCGCGGGGTTTGACAAAAAAGTATTAGTAATCCGCTCTATTTCAGGCGCCATTGTTGCAGAGAAGAACAGCGTCTGGCGGGTGAATGGCGTCAGTCCAAAAATGCGTTCGATGTCAGGGATAAAACCCATGTCGAGCATTCTATCAGCCTCATCGACGACCATGATTTTCACGTCTGAAAGAATTAGTTTGCCACGTTCGAAATGGTCCAAAAGACGACCCGGGGTCGCAATTAAAACGTCAACACCGCGATCAATCAGCATGTCTTGTTCTTTAAAAGATACGCCGCCGATAAGTAAAGCCTTCGTCAACTTGGTGTATTTGGCATATGTATCAAAGTTTTCAGCGACTTGTGCAGCCAACTCGCGTGTCGGCGCAAGTACCAAGGACCGCGGCATCCGTGCACGTGCTCTGCCACGTTTTAACATGGTGATCATCGGCAGTGTGAAACCAGCAGTTTTACCTGTGCCTGTTTGGGCGATGCCCAATACGTCGCGTCCTTCTAATGCGGGGGGAATCGCACCGGCTTGAATTGGGGTCGGCGATGTGTAGCCGGTTTCTTCGACGGCCTTGAGAACTTTGGCGTCGAGCTTTAAATCACTGAATTTAATCAAGTTATTCCTTTCGCGGAGTTTGCAGTCTAATTGCCGCAATCGTCACGCGGCCGGGTTGGCCATATTGCCGACCTTTCAAATGCGAAACACCTAAGTCTGAGCGTTTCTAAGGTCAAGTAAACAAACAGCTTACTCAGTAGAGTGCTGAAGTTTAGGGACATATCCGCCACGCAAAATGTAAATCATAGGTGTTGTTGCAAGAGCGGTGATACGGCTACTTGGGCAATTTTTGGAGATTTTTTAATTTTAAAGTGGCTCTGCCCAAGATCACACGTTTGGTTGGTGACATCGATTTTTGATGTTTTAATAAAAACTTAAGCGCTAAAAGTTACCATTTTAGTACGATTTTGCTGGGTGCGCGCACTTTAAATTATTCTAGCCGTTACAGCTTAAACTGGTTGAGTTTTTACGCGGTTGCATCAAGCATTTGAAAAAAATCTTGGAATTTTATTTTAAAAAAGTTGAGGCAAGCGTGTTATCTGACAGTTCTTGCAAAGGTTTCATCAAAATAATTAAATCTGCTTGTGGCAAATCATAAATTTACTTCAATGACTGTGCCATTCAAAGTTTTTTCTAATCATAAAGTTTCCACAATATGAGTAGAAAATCATACTGATGATATGTATTATTTCTCTTTCGCAGGTGAACATTCTTCGCCGTGCCTCATTCATGATCTGTTCGCTATGTTTGACGCGGCTGCCTTAGACCATGTTGGTTTGACTGTTTTATTAAAATTAAGGGTGTCTAATGCCTGAGTTTGTATATAATTTTTGATGTATATCTGTATCTATAAAATGTGCGCGTTTATCATTATGGTCGTCTGCCAGGTCTTTGGATCGGTGATGGTTTGTAGTGCGCCGCGCAGGGTGATGCGAGCGCCTTCTTCAAATCCCTTCAAAGGGTTTGCCATGGTGACTTGTAGGGATGTGCCGTGTTCTGGCGACCCACAAAATGGGCAAAACCCCATGTCAGAGACAAGAATAAAGTCGCTTATTTCTGCCTCGTCAGTCAGTGGTACAATGTAGCCAGTGATATCAAACTGGTCGATGCCGTTTTCGATCGCCGTGGGGAATATTTTGCGCACTTCATAAGTGGTGTCGGTTATGATCTCTTCAACTGTGATAGCGGCTAGAATTTCCCACGATTTAACCGTTTCATCGGCCCAAACGAAGCTGGCAGCCAGTGTTATTGGCGCTGTAAGCGCGACTAATGATACTGCTCTTTTTGAAGTCAAGTTTTTCACTATTAACATCCTTAGTCTCTGAGAATTTAAAACTATTTAATCTATTTTTCAAAAGTCGATCAACAATTTAAAATTGCTTCGGCGGTTTGTTGCAATAGCATTTTTAGTGTGATGTTAGGCCATCATTTCTTTGGTCGCCGTCAGGTATATGTCTGGATAATCGCGTCCAACGCGGTCGATGTCCCATTGCAGACGTGTTAAATATACCGTGTCACCATCGCTATCGGTTCCAATATGCAGTTTATTGGCAGCCGCGAATTTCTCAACAGCAATTTTATGGCCGGATACCCATCTGGCTGAGGTGAATTGTGATTGTTCAAACCGGACTGGAAGTCCGTATTCCAATTTAATTCGTGACGCGAGAACCTCAAATTGCAACGGTCCTACAACGCCGACAATAAAGCCCGAGCCAAATGAAGGTTTAAATACTTTTGCAGCACCTTCTTCAGCGAATTGCATCAGTGCTTTTTCGAGGTGTTTTGATTTTAGTGGATCACCTGCCCGTACGCCTTGTAACAATTCGGGTGCGAAGCTGGGGATGCCATTTACTTGCAAGACTTCGCCTTCTGTCAGAGTATCGCCGATGCGCAATTGACCGTGGTTGGGAATGCCAATGATATCTCCAGCCCACGCTTCTTCGGCAAGTTCGCGATCAGACGCGAGAAACAACACGGGGTTGGAAATCGCCATTTGTTTCTTGGTGCGGACATGGGTCAGCTTTTGCCCACGTGTGAAGTGGCCTGATGCCATTCGCACAAATGCAACGCGATCGCGGTGCTTTGGGTCCATGTTGGCTTGAACTTTGAAGACAAATCCGGTGACATTTTTTTCTTCTGGCAGGATGGTTCGGGGCTGCGCTGTTTGCGGCTGGGGTTCGGGGCCATATTGACTAATCCCTTCCATTAATTCACGCACACCAAAGGAATTGATGGCTGATCCAAACCAGATAGGAGTCATTGTTCCATCTATGACAGCCTTGGGGTCGAGCTTTGGCAAAAGTTCTTTCGCCATCTCGATCTCTTCGCGAAATTGCGTCAGTAAAAGTTTAGGAACGTATTCTTCCCATTTAGGGTCGTTCAAGCCTTTAATTTCAACGCTTGTAGTTACTGTATTCCGATCTGCGCGGTCCATAATGTCAAGGCGGTCACGCAGAATGTCGTAACAGCCAATAAAATCGCGGCCTGTGCCGATAGGCCAACTGGCAGGTGTCACATCAATGGCGAGATTTTCTTGAATCTCATCTATAATTTCAAATGTATCGCGGCTTTCGCGGTCCATCTTGTTGCAAAATGTTAAAATCGGTAAATCGCGCAGACGACATACCTCAAAAAGTTTGCGGGTCTGAGATTCAACACCTTTAGCGCCGTCAATCACCATAACTGCAGCATCCACAGCCGTTAGGGTGCGATAGGTGTCTTCGGAAAAATCAGAGTGACCAGGTGTGTCAACAAGGTTGTAGCGGTAGTGCTTGTAATCAAATGACATCGCCGATGCAGACACGGAAATCCCACGATCCTTTTCCATCTGCATGAAGTCGGATCGTGTGCGACGTGCTTCACCTTTGGCTCGCACTTGACCTGCCATTTGGATCGCCCCGCCAAACAGCAGAAATTTTTCTGTTAGGGTAGTCTTACCCGCGTCTGGGTGCGAGATAATCGCAAAAGTTCGGCGTCGGGCGATTTCAGCGGGGAGGGAGGGGCGATTTGTCATATTTCTCGCTATAGCGGGACGATGCCACAAGAGCAATCGGGCACAATCAGCTTTAGCTGGAAGATAAGCGTTTCAAAAGTGCTACCACATTGGGCAGTTTGGTGACACTATCAGTGACTTTAAATGCCTGATATTAGGTATCGAAGTGATTAGCCGCATTAAAACCAATTGGCATTGTGGTTATAGAGTATTCTTTAACTAGCAGTGTTTCAGTGGCAAAACCTTCTGCATCAACAATTGAGTAATCCTCAAACAGAACTCAGAAATAGTTAACAAAACCACTATTTTTTGATACAAGGTCGTGCCGTTTAAAAGATAATTATTAAGTTAGTAAATAATCAGGCAATATTAAGTTGAAAGCACCAGATTAAGAAAGCTAAACAAGGTTCCTGAGATGTTAATGACAGACACGCGATCGCCCGCTGAGTGCAATGTGGTGTTGTTGATCCCGTGAATTTTCTATGAGCTCGCACCTCAAGTGTGTATTCGATACTTTACTTGATGGTCTTTAATCGGGACTTGTTCGCTAATTGCCAGCGGATGTGGGCTCCACAAACAAATTGCACCTTGGCAACACTGCCAAAATTTGTCGCTGTTGTATCGCGAGCAGAGCTAACGAGGCGATAATCATATTTGGAGCGTAGTGTGGATAGCAGCATCAAGTAAACTTCGATTGCTTTATCTCCGTTGACTTTGACCCAACTAAAGGACTCGTAGCTTGTGTTGTCGTGTTGTGTAAGAGTTGTAGTATAATCCCGGTACTATAAATTTCACGGCATCCTTGTTTTGTGTCATTTGCAGAGTGCAGTGCTGTGCCGTCGCTTTTTTCATTCAGTAGTGTCCTGCGCATAAAATGTGGGGAAAGCTGACACGCATCATCAAGACAAGTTTATCATAAATGTAATGCCCTCCCCTTTGGCAACATCTTTATTTACGTTAAAGTTTTCTGACGCAAAAACGTTGATGGTTACTATTAATATGCGCCAAATAAAATTACTCTGCTAAAGGGGTGGTCTTTTTAAATATATCTGCCTTAGAAATAGGGTGAAATATCGTCAGCATTTCGTCTGAAAATTGAGATTGTAGATGATTGGTCAAATCACAGGGTTATTAGCCTTGTTTTAAGGAGAATTACGAAATGGATATGGGCATCAAAGGCAAGCGAGCACTGGTTTGTGCATCGTCAAAGGGACTTGGGCGTGGTTGCGCTGAAGCGTTGGCTGCTGAGGGAGTTGATCTGGTATTAAATGCGCGTGGGCCTATCGCATTAGAAGCGACAGCTGCTGAAATTCGTGCAGCATACGGTGTCGATGTGGTCACGGTTGCCGCCGATGTGACCACGCTTGAAGGGCAGACGACTGTCTTAGCCAAATCGCAAGGTGTTGATATTTTGGTTACAAACGCAGGTGGTCCTCCACCAGGAACATGGTCGGATTGGGATCGTGACGATTTTATTGCGGCTTTAGACGCCAATATGCTGACACCAATTGCTTTAATTCAAGCGTTAATGCCCGCGATGATTAATCGCGGTTGGGGACGTATCGTTAACATCACTTCGGGGTCCGTAAAGGCGCCGATCCCCGCATTGGGGCTTTCCAATACAGCACGTACTGGTCTGACTGGTTTTGTCGCTGGAACGTCTCGGCAAGTGGCTGGTTCGGGTGTGACCATCAACAACCTTTTGCCTGGGATCCATGAGACTGATCGCGCAATTCAATTGGACACTGGCGTCAGCAATGCGCAGGGCATCTCTATGGAACAAGCAAAGGTAAATCGTTCCGCGACAATCCCGGCTGGGCGCTATGGGACTGCTCAAGAATTTGGTGCGGCCTGTGCATTTCTGTGTTCGGCTCATGCAGGGTTCATTGTCGGTCAGAACCTACTGCTCGATGGTGGTGCTGTTAACTCAACGCTATGAAAAATTACTGCGTGACTTGGTCATCAAAATTAGTCACGCGACTTTTTTGCACGCACTTGCCCTTGGGCAAGTGCGTTGTTATCTGAAATTCTACCTTATATTTTCAATAATGATTAAAGGCCTGCAACGGTGAGCGATACATCTACATCAAAACCGCGTTTAGAAATTCGTAATTTGGTGCGCAGCTTTGGTGGTCAGCGAGTTGTGGACGATGTTTCTCTTTCGATTATGCCTGGACAGGTGACCTGTTTATTAGGGCCGTCTGGCTGCGGTAAATCAACAACATTGCGAATGATTGCAGGCATTGAAAAGCAAGACGCAGGATCAATCTGGGCTGACGGCGAACTGGTTTGTGACGGAGTGTTTCGCGTGCCGCCAGAGGGGCGTGCAACAGGCCTCATGTTTCAGGATTTTGCCTTGTTTCCGCATCTAAGTGTGGCGGGGAACGTCGCATATGGTTTGCTGGGGCGTGCGCCCAAAACCCGTGGGCGCGTACAAGAACTGCTGGAACGTGTTGGCATGTCTGCTCACATCGATCGTTATCCTCACGAGCTTTCAGGTGGGGAACAGCAGCGCGTTGCACTTGCCCGCGCGCTTGCGCCGCGTCCCAAAATAATGCTGATGGATGAACCGTTTTCGGGTCTTGATGATCGTTTGCGTGACGACATCCGCGATGAAACACTGGATGTTCTGAAGGCCGAAGGTACCGCTGTGTTGCTGGTTACCCATGAACCTGGCGAAGCGATGCGCATGGCTGATGAAATTGCGCTCATGCGGGATGGTAAGATCGTGCAAATGGGAGCGCCTTACAATATTTATAACACGCCTGTGGACAAAGAGGCTGCTGGTTTCTTTAGTGATATCAATGCTTTGCCAGCATATGTACATGGTGCACTTGCTGCAACGCAGTTTGGTCAATTCCTTGTGCCTGGTGTAGTGGATGGCACAGCTGTGGACATTGTCATTCGACCGCAGCATTTAAAGATTGACTTTGATCGTGCTGGCAAGGGGCCTAATCCGACCATAGCCGATGGCACACCCGCACGAGGTACAGTGAAGCGGGCGCGTTTTATGGGCATTGAAAGTCTGGTGGAATTCACTCTCGATGACGGAAGCGAAATGAAAGCGGTAATCAGTTCGGTATTTTTGCCCATTAAGGGCACGGTACTATGGTTAATGATTCGGCGTGATAAGTGTTTCATTTTCCCGCGGTCTGCTTGATTGATAGTCCCGCAGCCGCTTTCCTTCTTCTTCGACAAACAAACTTGGCAATATGCGCAGTGAAGTGATCTCGTCAATTCGAAGGTCGTCAAACTCTCTGGTGGTATCGCACCACACAACGCAGGTCCAGAGGCGTCCCCAGTAGTCCAGTTGCAGGGGACGAACGGTTCGGTCGCGCTGGCCAGTGTTGAGTAATAATTTTTGTCGTGCACGGATTGCGCTGCGGATTTTTGGAAGGTGCTGAAAGCCTCTAGCCGCGTCAGCGAACGGATAAACTGCAAGCGCCTTTGGTGCGTTGACCTCTGGCAGCACTCCGTCGAGTTTTGTTGCCAAGCTCGATGCTGCAGCAGCTAGATCGGGGTCGTGCGATTGGCGCATTGCAGCAAGGCCAATGTGCAGTGCTTCGAGTTCCGCCATAGACAGGTTTAATGGTGGCAGGGTGATGGCGGCGGTAATTCGGTAGCCAGTCCCGCGCTCGCCCTCAACTGGAACACCAGATTTGGCCAGTGTTTCCATATCGCGGTAGATCGTTCGCATTGACACGTTCATTAAGACTGCCAATTCTGCGGCGCGGTGCAGATCATCAGTTCGTAAATGGCGAATCAGGTTCATCAATCGGTCAGCACGGCGCATTTTTTTCTCCAGTTACAGTATTTTATGACAAAAAGATGTCAGTTGACATAATAGTGGCACAAAATATAGTAAACTACTGCAAATATTAGTGAATATAGGAAATTTAGCCTTTCAAAATATCCATAGTGTCTCTAAATCTATACTTCAAAATGCAAATGTCGGCCAAGTCGCCCCTCAATTTTGGAGATAAAACATGCTCAATAATATCGGCCTTCCGGGCCTCCTTTTGATCGCTGTCGTGGTGCTTGTCCTGTTTGGGCGCGGCAAAATCTCTTCGCTGATGGGTGAAGTTGGCAAAGGTATTACTGCGTTTAAAAAAGGTGTCGACGACAGCACTAAAGAAGTCGAAGAGACGATGTCGGATGACGTTAAAGACGTCACTCCCGCTGATGAAGATAAAAAAGTTTAATTCACTCCAATTGGGAGACGGCTAATGCCTAGTCTTAGTTGGATGGAAATGTTGCTTGTCGGGATCGTGGCATTGATAGTCATTGGTCCCAAGGACCTGCCAGGTCTGTTCCGACAGGTCGGTCAATTCGTTGGTAAGGCGAAGGGTATGGCACGGGAGTTCTCCAGTGCGATGAACGCTGCTGCTGATGAATCAGGCATAAATGAAATCAACAAAACCATCAAAGCAGCAGCGAATCCTAAAAAGTTCAGTGTAGATAAGTTTCGTGAAGCTTCCGAAGGGGCTGTAAAAACGTCTCTGAAAGCTGGAGGTGAAACTGAAGCTTTAAAGACAAAACTGACTGATGAACGTGCCGCAACCGCAGAGAAACTCAACAAAGCGATGGGCAAAGCAGCAGAGGAACGTATTGCTGCTGAGAAAGTAAATTCTATAACTGAAACAATACCTGAAACGGTTCCTAAACCTGGGCAAAAGAAAACGGCGCCAAAGGGTCGGACTGTGAAAAAAATTACGCAAAAGAAGGCAGTTTCACAAAAGCCTGCTTCCCAAAAGACCACCACTAAATCCAAGTCGCCGACGAAGGACGCCAAATGAGCGAAACTGATAACCCTGACGATGGTCTGGAAGACAGTGCAGCGCCGCTGATTGAACATTTGGCTGAGCTGCGGACTCGACTGATCCGTGCAGTTTTGGCATTCATAGTCGGCATAGTGATAATCTTCACCGTGGCAGAGCCAATTTTGCAATTCTTACTTGAACCTATTGAAGCTACATTACGTAATTTGGGTGATCCGTCGCCGACCATGCAATACACTTCACCGCAAGAATACCTGTTCACACTGTTTCGCATTTCCATGGTGTTTGGTTTTGCGCTGGCGTTTCCAGTCATTGGATTTCAGCTTTGGCGGTTTGTGGCGCCTGGACTTTATTCTAAAGAAAAGGGTGCGTTCCTGCCTTTCCTGATTGCATCACCCGTGATGTTTTTACTAGGAGCTTCTTTTGCGCATTTTGTAGTCACCCCACTAGCGATGGCTTTCTTTCTTGGTTTTGCAGATGTTCCGTCGATAATCACAGATTTGATGACAAGTATAGTTGGATCAGATTCGCCTGGTGGTATAGCCCTACCGGTTGCTGAAGTAGGTATTCGTATTACGTTCTTTGGAAAAGTAAATGAAAGCCTTGATATCACATTGAAATTTATTATGGCGTTCGGCATGTGTTTTCAGTTACCTGTGTTGCTTACGCTCATGGGAAAGGCTGGATTAGTTAGTGCGGAAGGCCTGCGCAATATGCGTAAATACGCCGTTGTGGGTATTTTATTGCTCGCCGCTGTGGTGACACCGCCAGATATTATTACACAGGTTATTTTGTTTGTTGTAGTCTATGGACTTTATGAAATTTCCATCCAATTAGTAAAGCGTGTTGAAAAACGTCGCGAAGCCAAATTGAGGGCTGAAGGGCTTTGGTTTGAAGATGACGAAGATGATGATCTTACTGATGAAGAGGCTGGTAAGTGAGTGAAGAAATTCTTGGACGGATCGCGGCAGCGCTGGAGCGATTGGCACCAGCAGCCGCGGTTGAACCAGGCTTTGAAGAAACAGCTTATGTCTGGCACACTGATCCGGATCGTTTGCAGCCTGTCGAAACTGTCAATCACGTGGATCTGTCGTTGCTTTTGGGGATTAATCGGTGCCGTGATACGCTGTATTCCAACACAGTGCAGTTCGCGAAGGGACTGCCCGCTAACAACGCACTTTTGTGGGGCGCACGTGGCATGGGGAAATCTTCACTTATTAAAGCCATCCACGATAAGGTTCAGTTGTCCTACAAAACCCTGAAAATAATTGAAGTACAGCGCGAAGACCTGCCCAGCATTGGCCGATGTTTATCGCTTATACGTAGACGGCCTGAGCGGTTCATCATTTTTTGTGATGATCTTAGCTTTGCCCATGACGACGCTCATTACAAATCTCTTAAGGCTGTTTTAGATGGTGGAATCGAAGGGCGTCCCGAAAATGTAGTGCTGTACGCGACATCCAACCGCCGTCACTTGATGCCGCGTGAGATAATTGAAAACGAACGCTCAACCGCGATAAGTCCTTCTGAAGCAGTTGAGGAAAAGGTGTCGTTATCGGACCGTTTTGGTTTATGGCTCGGATTTCATCCTTGCGATCAGGACGATTATCTGGCGATGATACGTAGCTATTGTGATGCACACGGTGTGACGATTGCGGATAATATTTTGCGAGCTGAGGCGATTGAATGGCAAGCTACGCGAGGATCTAGATCTGGCCGCGTAGCTTGGCAGTATTTCACAGACCTTGCAGGCCGGATGGGTGTAACGATTTAAAATATAATTATGGCAAAAAGTCTGCTGGATCAACACTTTCTAGCCCATCGCGAACCTCAAAATGCAAGAAGCTCGGTGATCCCGTTGCTACAGATGCGATAACTTGGCCTTGGGATACAGTGTCGTCTTTGGACACAGTTAAATTATTTACATTAACGTAAACTGTCAAAATATTACCAGTGTGTCGCACCACGACGATTTGCGCACCATTAGTGTTTTGCGTGATTGCAGCTATGGTACCATTGGCGGCAGCTTTAACAACGGTACCAGCTGGCACCCCAATACCTATCCCTTCATAGCGACCTGGATTGTAATCACGAATGATGCTGCCCTGCACTGGGTAGATGAATGGTGCATTGGTGGATTGTGGTGTGGATTGACCGATTTCAGGTGTGGCAGGGGCAGGGGGCGTAGTTTGAGGTGTTTCATCAACAGACGGTAAAGGTATAATCGCGCTAGGAGGAATTGGAGTGGGGGATCCCTCTCCTGGGGTAGTGGTTGCAGTTTGGCTAGGCGGTATCGCGCCAGCGACGGGGATCAGTAATTGTTGGTTTTCACGTACCATAAGGTTGGAGCCAAGGCCGTTCCATTCTGCCAAATTTGCGACTGTCACATCGTATAAACGAGAGATCTGAAATGCGGTTTCGCCGCGTGCGACGCGGTGCAGGCTCGGCTCACGGGCGGTTGGGGGTGTCATAACAGTAGTGATTGGGACGGTTTCCTGTCCACTTGCACGATCGATGGCGTTGGACGCAAGCGTTGAAACGTTGATTGCCGGTTGCTGGATCGGGCCTGACGTAATGGTATCTGTTGTTGCAGACAATTCTGCAATACGATTAGGCAGGGCGATTATTTCATCTGGGCGAAGGGCAACATCGGCTTCTATACCGTTAAAGGTCGCTAATGCATTAGTATCAATGTTAAGTCTGCTGGCAATCTGGCGAACTGTTTCGCCACGATTTGCTACAACCACCTGATAATTTGGGTGAGAGATGATGCCCCTATCATCCGGGCGTGGTCTGTTCACCATATTTTTCTGGGCATCGGTGGTGTCAAATCCGCTACCTAAGTTACGCAAGTCCCAATCAAAATTTTGACTTTGAATATTGTTACTATCGTCACACGCGGTAAGTAACAGCAAAGTGGCTGATAAGAACAAAGTATGCCGTGTCATTGATGGGGTCCATGAGTAGTCACGTGGATTAGCGTAGTGGGTGAAACGGGGAATGCCCATGTCGTACTCCTCAATTGCGGTGGATCCTTTTGTCTAACTTTTGAAGCTTATAGCGTTATTTTAATCTTTCCCCAAGCCCTCAAGCAGGGGGACAAAGCGGACTGGGCGTAATTCTTCATATTCAAAGCCTGTGTCATTTCGGGTGACACGAATCAAGGTTTGCACGGAATTCGATTGGCCAACGGGTAGCACCATGATGCCACCAACCTTAAGTTGTGCCAATAGTGGACCTGGTGGGTCTTCGGCGGCGGCTGTCACAAGGATACGGTCAAATGGCGCCTGTTCGGGTAACCCATACGACCCGTCAGCAGTGAAGGCGGTAAGATTTGTGATATCAAGGTTTTGAAAAATTATATGGGCATTGTTCGCAAGTGCCTTATGGCGATCAACGGTATATATTCGTCGGGCCAAATGGCTTAGTATCACAGCCTGATATCCTGATCCTGTCCCCACTTCGAGGACTTTGTCCCGCGGCTGCACGTTTAGCGCCTGCGTCATTAGACCCACCACAGAAGGTTGGCTGATCGTTTGCCCACAGGCAATCGGCAGAGGCATGTCTTCATAGGCTCGGGTGGAAAAATGCCCCTTTACAAACATTGCGCGGTCGGTCTTTTCCATCGCTGTCAGTACTCGCGCGTCTGTCACACCTTTTGATCGCAAGGTATACAGGAATTGCATCTGGCGCTCTGCGAGAGTGAAGCTTGCGTTCATTTTAGCCGTTCAGTCAGATCAGCAAGTAAGTTGTGAGCAGTCAGATCCGCGCGCATCGGAGTTATCGATGTGTAGCCTTCTAAATTGGCGGTCACGTCTGTGCCGGCTCCCGTCGGTTCGTCCTGTGGACCACCTGTAACCCACAAAAAGCGGCGGCCATTGGGTGCGGTTTCAGGTTGCATACCAAAACGGGTATTCTCACGAAATCCTTGGGACGCGACTTTCATGCCTTTGACATCTTCTGCCGCAAAGGGAGGAAAATTGACATTATAAAAAATTTTATAAGCGTCGGTGGTCCAAATACCTTTGCCCAGAATGGCCCGAACAGTGGCAGCCCCATGTTTGGCTGCTGCGTTGAATGGGTCATCAAGGTTGCGATTTTCAGGGCCGAAAAACTGTGACAACGCGATGCCTTTGACGCCTTGAATAGCAGCTTCGATAATGGCGCCGATGGTGCCGGAATACAGTGTGTTGTCCGCAGCATTGTTGCCTCGGTTGACGCCGGACAGGATCAGATCGGGTCGCGCATCTTTCATCACATCGTATAGCCCTGCCAGCACGCAGTCGGCTGGTGATCCTTCGGCCGCGTAACATCGGTCTGATAACTTTGCGATCATTGTTGGGGCGGCGTAGCTAATGCAATGGCCGACGCCGGATTGTTCAAAAGCAGGCGCTACTGTCCAAACTTCGCCGTCTGGTCCGGCAATCTCATGCGCAATGGCTGTGAGCGTCACAAGACCTGGGGCATTGATTCCGTCGTCATTGGTGATGAGAATGCGCATGGTAGATCCCGCTTCATGATTTGATTTTGCATATAGTTAAAACAGGGAGAGACTTGCGGCAATGGGGCAAGTCAGGTTGGGTAAAACAGGTACGCAAGGCGTTGCATCAAAGACTCTTAAACTTTAAGAAAGAACAACACGCAGAAGTCTATCAGCTTCGCTACGTGGGTTAGCAAGTGGGGTGCGGTCTTCGCCTGGGAAAAACCGCGCGCGGGTGGCTGTTGGCATTGGTTTTGGCGTTACAATATGCACACACGGACCGGTTTTAACGGTTTCAACGGCCCATGAGCGTGCCAATGCGATTTGTGCGGCCTTTGTTGCGCCGTAGGTTCCGAAATATGCGGCGCCGCCAAGTAATCCAATGATAGGATCATCAAAGAATACCGCTTTACCATCTGCCCCAAGCAGGGGAGCCACGTAGGAGATCATACGCGATGTAGCTGTGATGTTTATATCAACGGATTTCGTAAAATCTTTCGGGTTGATGTGGCTGGCGGGGGTTAGCGGGGCAGCATGAACTGCAGTGTGAAACCATAGGTTCAGCCCACCCCAGCGATCAAAAATTGATCGGCACAGCTGCTGCATAGCTGGATCTATGGTGATGTCCATTGGTGCTAAGGTCGCATCTCCGCCAAGGGCTTTAATACGATCATCAAGGTCTTCGAGGGCACCGGAGGTGCGGCCTACGGCAATGATGTGATGGGTTGGCGCAAGGGCCTCTGCCAGTGCTGCGCCTAGTCCGCGCGTAGCACCTGTGATGAGAGCTGTTTTAGTCATGGTTTGCGTTTAGGCGGGAGGATGAGCCTTGGCAATCCCACAGTGCTTAGTTGGTCAGTGTCATTTTGTCGGTACCAGCCGAATGACTTTATGCAACAAAACAAAATTTACGTTAATAGTCATGACGCTGCATTATCTGTGTCACATAATCGAGTAATGCCTTCTAAAAATTTCTAAATATGCCGCTCAGAACGGAACAAGAGATGATTGTTCTCAAAATATGTTTAGAATTTAGAAAATGAAAATCAAATTTAACGATTTTAGTGTAATTTTCGTGGTGGTGTTTACTATAAAGACAATAAATATCTTCAAATATTTTACTGTCTTATAATTCAAGGAATATGATTTAATGCGGCATAGGCTAGCTTGAAAAAATTTCTGACTTGCGCCATTATTGTCAGACTAATAAGGAATTTTATTCCTCAGCTATTTTCATTTTAAATCCTTGCTCGAGCATGTCAGTGGGCTTGACTGGATAGTCACCACTAAAACAAGCATCACAGTATTGCGGACTTTCTGGGTTACGGCCCTTGGCCTCGCCTACGGCGCGGTAGAGCCCGTCTATTGAAATAAACTTTAGTGAATTCACGCCCAAATGTTCTCGCATTTCTTCTTCAGTCATATTAGCGGCCAACAATTTGTCGCGATGTGGCGTGTCGACACCATAAAAGCATGGCCATTTGGTTGGTGGGCTTGCGATGCGAAAGTGCACTTCGGCGGCGCCCGCTTCAAGAATCATTTCCTTAATCTTGCGCGAGGTTGTGCCTCGTACAACTGAGTCATCTACCAAAATAATTCGTTTGCCTTTGACCAAAGCACGATTGACGTTGAGTTTTAAGCGCACACCCATGTTGCGGATACTTTCCGTAGGTTCAATAA
The DNA here is from genome assembly GCA_028825445.1 of Octadecabacter sp. GTDB lineage: Bacteria > Pseudomonadota > Alphaproteobacteria > Rhodobacterales > Rhodobacteraceae > Octadecabacter. Next base: position 86,544 of record JAPKAD010000005.1, on the reverse strand, counting down.
AAGTGCGGCCCATGTATTGGTTGCGAATGATGCCCATGGCGTAGGGGATACCAGATTCCAATGAAAACCCAATTGCGGCTGGGGTGCCCGAATCTGGAACAGGGCAGACCATATCAGCGTCTACCGGTGACTCTTTTGCTAGTTGGCGACCAATGTTTTCACGGGTTTCATATACAGAACGCCCGCCAAGGATGCTGTCTGGCCGACTGAAATAGACATGTTCAAAAATACAGAATCGCGATTTAGCAGGGCGAAACGGAAAATGTGATTCAACACCTTTTTCGGAGGCAACGACCATTTCACCAGGTTCTATTTCGCGGATGAATGACGCGTTGATAATGTCGAGCGCGCAAGTTTCTGACGCCAGCACCCAACCGTCACCCAATTTTCCTAATACTAAGGGGCGTACGCCTAAAGGGTCGCGGCAGCCGATAATTTTGGTGCGGGTCATGGCAACGACAGAAAATGCGCCTTCAACTTTGCGCAGAGCTTCTTCCATGCGGTCGGGGATTTTTCGTCCCATTGAGCGTGCCATTAGATGAATGATGCATTCGGAATCAGACGACGATTGAAAGATTGAGCCGCGATCAACCAGTTCTTTGCGTAGGGCGAGGGCGTTTGTGATGTTACCATTGTGCGCAATTGCAGCGCCGCCCATAGAAAATTCGCCAAAGAATGGCTGCACGTCACGGATTTGTGTGGCACCTTTTGAACCAGCAGTAGAATAGCGTACATGGCCAATGCCAATAGGGCCGGGTAGTGTCGCCATAGTTTCAGCGTCTGTGAAATTGTCGCGCACGTAGCCGAAACGGCGTGCTGAGCTAAACCCTTGGCCAAACTCATGAGTGACAATGCCACCAGCTTCTTGACCACGATGTTGTAAGGCATGCAGGCCAAGGGCGACCACGGAGGCGGCGTTATCCACACCAACGGCTCCAAAGACGCCACATTCTTCCTTTAGCTTGTCGTCATCAAAAGGATGGGCGGGGGGCATAAGATCGCGCAGATTATTAGCCAAGTTGGACAGCTCCGAATCCGAAAGTTTCGCATAGGAGTTGTTCTACCTCTTTGTCATAAGAGTGTCACGGACCGATCCCGTTTGTGCAGCACGATAGTTCAAAAGAGCTTTGCCAGCATCAAATACATGCGCTAAAATTATTAAAAATGTTAGTTTTTAAATGCTCAGAATTTTTGAGGATGTAATTTCGATAATTTATTTTTCTGCTGTTCCTGTACATCTCGCTTACAGAGAACAGTTTCGTTGGTATAGTTGGCAACAAAATTTAATTGATAGACTTATTGTAGCTAGGCTTAACGTTTGTAGTGGGCTTTGCATTCGCTGGCTTGGCTGAACGTAAAGGCGTTTTGTGTAAACGTGTTGGACTTTTAGTGTTTATCGTGAGGGCTATCCCGTAGGGTCTGATTGGAAAAAAGGTTGAAACGTATGTGATCAAGCGCAGTAACTTAGATCGCCGTTTCTATAGTTCATTGCAATAGCTGATGCGATCCGCAGCACGCAAGAATTTATCAAATTAGGATAACCTATACATTTTATCGCAGTAGCATTTCTTTAGTGCGATTAGGTTATGTAGCACCTTGCGTAGGTTTTAAATTTTGGTGCTAGGCGCTAATCATTTGTAGGGACTATTTGTTTGAAATCGACCTGCGTAACGCCACATTCACCAACAAGCTGTTCGTATTGCGTAGTGATCCAGCCCAAAGCCGCTTCGGGGTCACGCTGTGCAATACTGTTGGTTAATTTTGAAAACACAGCAATTGCGCGGCTGTTTTCAACTATTTCGAGATCTTGGTTTTCTAATGCAGTTTGGTAGACAAAAAACGCTAGAGTGACCAACAGAATTCCGCGCAAAGCACCAAACAAAAAACCAACTCCTTGGTCAATGCCGCCAAGCACAGAACGCTGTATCAGCGAAGAAAATAGTGGTGTGAAGATTGATACGATTACTAAAATTACCGCAAAAACTACTGCAAAAGCAGCGATTACCGATAATTCACAGCTGTCTCCAATAAAGTCACCAACAACGGGGATTTGTCGCACTAGGGGCGTTACCTGATCGGCAAAAATAAACGCCACAACAGTCGCAACGATCCAGCCAACTATGGCCAAAGCTTCACGCACAAACCCACGACTGTATGCTAGCAATGCTGATAATACGATGACAATGGCAACAATGCCGTCAATGATGGTTAAATCGCCCATGTGTTTTTGTGCCTTGCCTTTGTAGGGTTATCGTTCCCCAAATACTTGTTCTACAAAATGGAGGAGAGTGTTCATTTCACGAAGCTCCACCCCCGATTCTCCACCACGTTTTGCACGCACCGGAGTAATTGCAGATGTAAAACCAAGTTTTGAGGCTTCTTTCAACCGATTTTCGGTTTGAGGGGCTGGGCGCAGGCCACCAGAGAGGCTAATTTCGCCAAAAACAACGCAGTCTTTTGGAAGTGCGGCGTCCTCGCGGGCGGAAATCAACGCAGCTGCAACGGCTAAATCGGCGGCAGGTTCGGTGACGCGCAGGCCGCCAGCGACGTTTAGATACACATCAAGGCCAGTGAACGGCATACCTGCACGAGCTTCGAGTACGGCGAGGATCATTGCAAGCCGCGATCCATCCCAGCCTACTACCGTGCGGCGGGGCTGTGAATGAGGGGACGGTGCGACTAGTGCTTGAAACTCACACAGCATGGGCCTTGAGCCTTCGATGCCAGCAAATACTACTGAGCCAGATGCGGGATCACCCCTTTCTGACAGGAACATCGCAGATGGATTTTTGACTTCAGCTAGACCTTTTCCGGTCATTTCGAACACGCCGATTTCGTCCGCAGGGCCAAAGCGATTTTTGACCGCACGCAAGATTCGAAACTGGTGGCCACGTTCACCTTCAAAATACAGAACTGTGTCAACCATATGTTCAACGACGCGCGGGCCTGCAATTTGGCCGTCTTTTGTGACGTGCCCGACGAGTACAACGGCGATGTCATTGGTTTTTGCGAAGGTCGTAAGTTCGTGGGCTGCTGATCGAACTTGACTGACAGACCCCGGCGCGGCTTCAACTGTGTCCAGCCACATAGTTTGGATTGAGTCAATAATAACAAAGTCAGGTTTTTCTGCTTCAAGCGTAGTAAGAATGTCACGAAGGTTGGTTTCTGAGGCGAGTTTCACGGGGCTCTCAGTCAGCCCAAGCCGGCGTGCCCGCATCTGAATTTGTGCTGCAGATTCCTCACCAGAGACATAGAGCACCTTTAGCCCGTTTCGGGCAAAGCGTGCGGCGGCTTGTAATAAAAGAGTTGACTTTCCGATGCCAGGATCTCCACCAACCAGAATGGCCGATGCTTTCACTAGACCACCGCCCAATGTGCGGTCCAACTCATTAACTCCAGAGAGCGTGCGTGGTGGTTCGGGTTCCAGCGTAGCTAGGTCGGTCAAGATTATCTGTTTGCCACGTCCGCTGCCCATTGATTTTTTAGACTTTGGACCCTTTGAAAGAGGTTTTACCTCTATAATAGTGTTCCACGCCTCGCAAGTGTCGCAGCGTCCCGACCATTTGGTGGTGGCGGTATTGCACTGGCTGCAGATGAAAGATGGTTCTTTAGACATGATTAACTTTTGCCCCAAAGGGTGGGTGTCGTCTAGGGGTTGGTTTTGAAAATGTGAGTGGTGCAATATCAAAGATTGAAGCTTGCAAATATTCAGTGGATGCATTTTCACGATTACCCTCAACAGTCACATGTCTTGCATCGTTCACTACAGCCTCATTAAGCCAGATAAATACAATATCTGTAACTGTGAGTTTTCTCACGTAGCTGAGCACGGTAAATCCCGTTGTCTTGTGCAGATCAAAAAAACATTAACACCATTTCAATTATTTTTAGAATGTGCATGAGTTGCGTAGACGGTAATAATTGAAATAGATAAAATATCCTGCCTCCAGATTCTTTCCAAGACAAAAATTACTAAGTTGTATCAAAAGATTGATAATGGGATTGCGCCTAAGAGTAGTGCGAAGCAAATAAATCACGAATAAGACCAGTCGAAAGAATTTAAAAATGCGTAGGATTGTCTATAAAATATTTTCAAAAAAGTAGACTAATGAGACGCCAGCGTTATTATTAATCAGCCAATCTCCTTGGTAGTAAAAGTAAAGTAGAGCTTTATTTGCTTATTTTTTAGCCAACAGAGGGCAGTACTGCCTCAAGCTGTTCTTCCATTTTGTTGAAGTGCGATGCCACAATGCTTTCTTTTAATTCAACTAGTTGTGATCATTTTGGGTTGTCATGTATGGCGATGCTGCCTTTTGAATCAATTATTGTTGACGTTAAGCTTCTTTTTGGTGCAGGTTTTTTTAAAATATTTTTGTGGGAACTACTTTTTTGTCGTTGTGAATGTTGATCAATTCACAGGACCGATGGTCTAGGTGGTAGCCGTGGCATCAAATTCGCTTGTCGTATAAAAATCTCTGACAGTTTTGAAGCGTCGCAACTTTATAAAACTTTGAAGGTCTTCTATGCTTGGCTAAAAACTGTGAAGTGAGCATTCAGATACTAGGACGCAACTCGTATCGGGCATCAAAAAACATTGAGATCAGGACGCTGGTCTTTGCAATCCACTTGATTACACTCTGCTCTACTCAGGTTAATTAGCTGATCTCAGCAACAAACATAATTCAAGGGTTTACGCTAAAGTTAGCCATAAAAATTCACCCGATCACCAAGGTCATAAATATTGAGGTGAAATTTTGAAAATGCTAGCCTAACTACATAAAAGACTGATTAGATAAGTTTACCCTTCATGCTTAAAAAAATACTACCTAAAAAATAAAGTATGTTTGTAAGGTTTTGATGACAGAACAGAAATTTAAATGTGCCTATGAAAAGTTTAAAAATATTTACAATAACAATATCTTGCCAGTATTTTATTTCAACGATAGCATGCCATAAATATTGTATTTGGTCTATAAGTTAGCCTAATCCATGACGTGCTAAAATTTAATTGCGCACGCGATGGATACCCGTGCTGATACCAGCACATGGTTTCCAGTCACAAAACGAGTAAGCGTTTTGTCTGATTTTGAAAGAAAGCTCTAATTTGGAGGCTGCGTTAAGCATTTAGTATAGAGCTGGAGTTGATGAAATCGACTAGCGCAATGCTGCTATTGGCCCTGTTGCCCGGCCATGAATGAATTGATCAACATATGGGTCGCCGGAAGCGTCCATATCACCCACAAGTCCAGTCCATTGAACCTTACCCGCATGCAGAAACGCGACCCTGTCGGCAATCGCGCGTGCGCTGGTCATGTCATGGGTGATTGTCACAGCTGTGGCCCCCATTTCAGAAACAATCTCGTGTATCAGGTCGTTAATAACGCCTGCCATGATCGGATCCAAGCCCGTAGTCGGTTCATCAAAAAAAATAATTTCTGGTTCAACAGCAATAGCTCGGGCAAGGCCGACACGCTTTTGCATGCCGCCGGATAGCTCAGCAGGTAGGCGGTCTGCGACGTCGCTCCCGAGGCCTACGCGGCGCAGTTTTTTGACAGCTATGTCGCGCGCTTCTTCTTTTGTTTTTTTGAGGCTGCCGCGTAGCAGGCGGAAGGCAACATTTTGCCAGACTGGGAGCGAATCAAACAAAGCGGCACTCTGAAACAGCATTCCAAACCGCGCTAGGAAAGCGTCGCGATTTCCTTTTTTGACGTTTTTTCCATCCACTATGATAGTGCCTGAATCTGGCTTTACCAAGCCCAAAATTGATTTGATCAAAACAGATTTTCCAGTGCCAGACCCACCTATAACAACCATGCTTTCACCTTTGGCTACCGATAGATTTACGCCGCGCAGTACAACGTTGGCGCCAAATGTTTTGTGAACGTCTAAAATTTTAATCATGCGGAGAAAAACGCTTCGGTAAGAAGGAAGTTGGCGGCCAGGATTAAAATGGCGGCAGCAACGACGCTTGATTTTGTGGCACGGCCAACACCCATGGCGCCGCGTTCACTGTTCATACCGTAATAACAGCCCATAAGGGCGGCGATGAACCCGAATACCGCACCCTTTGCTAGCGATGATATGATATCGATCCGCGTCAGGAAGTCTGTAGTGTTTTGCAAATATGAGGCGGCGTTAAAGTCCAGCCGTTCTGTGGCTACTAAAAAACCACCAAAAATGCCAATAATGTCACCAATTGCCACAAGGAATGGCATCACTAATGTTGCAGCCAATACACGTGGCAAGATCAGATATTTTATCGGATGCGTAGATAACGTGATAAGTGCGTCAATTTGTTCTGTAACTTTCATTGTAGCGATTTCGGCTGCGATTGAAGAGGTCACGCGTGCGGCGATCATCAAGCCGACTAGCACAGGGCCAAGTTCGCGCACCATGCCGATGGCAACAATTTGGGGCACCACGGCTTCAGCGCTAAACCGCGCACCACCCGAATAGATTTGCAGCGCCAGTGCCCCTCCTGTGAAAAAGGCTGTCAGGCCAACAACGGGAAGAGAAAAATAGCCAATCTGCAGCAAGGCAGCGCCGAATTCACGTCCGTAAAACGGTGGACGCACAAGATGACTAATGGTTTGAGTGGTGAATATTGCCAGATGTCCTATTGTGGCCAAAAGCCCAAGTACACTGGCGCCAAGAGAGGCAAGTGACCTGATCATCCGTCTGAAAACTGACGCTGATATCTAGACCCGAGAGAGGTGAGAATTTCATATCCAATCGTGCCCGCCCGCTCAGCCAGTTCGTCAACGGTTTGATCTGGACCAAGGATAGATAACACGCCAGGCAGTTCGGGCAGATCAGTCACGTCTGCCGTGATAAGGTCCATTGAAACGCGGCCAACAAGCGGTACCGCTTGCGCCCCGTGCCACAGGTTGGCGCTACCAGAAAGAGCACGAATAAATCCGTCAGCATAACCGCCTGACAGGGTTGCGATTTTTGAAGGACGTTCGGCTGTCCATGAGTTTGCATAGCCTACAGTTTCGCCTACTTCGACAGTGCGAACTTGGATGACAGGTAAGTCCAATTTGACCACTGGAACGGCGTTGGTGAAGGGTGCGCCGCCATACAGGCCGATCCCGGGCCTCGTCATGTCAAAGTGGTACTCAGAACCAAGTAATATGCCACCTGTCGCGGCCAAAGACCGTGGCACATTGATACCGTCTGTCATCAAGTGAAACTGATCAAGCTGTTGATGGTTCATTGGATGATCGGGAGTGTCGGCGCAGGCAAGGTGGCTCATAACAAGGCGGCAGTTTTGCGACAGCGCTATTTCAGCTACGGAGGCCCACTCGTCGATTTCAAGCCCGAGGCGGTTCATGCCAGTATCGAGCTGCACGCCAAAGGGATGTTCTGGTAGTGCTTCGAGATGCCGGGTAAGCTGACCGACTGTGTTGATGATCGGAGTCAACATCATGTCAGCGATCATGTCAGTATCGCCACGCATGTGGCCTGCAAAAATGCAAATTTCAACGTTTGGACCAAGGGCTTCACGTAATGTTGCGCCTTCTTCAGCAACGGCCACAAAGAAGCGTTTGACGCCAACCTTCATAAGTGCCCGACCGACTTTGGCCGCGCCTAACCCATAGCCATCCGCCTTGACGACAGCGCATGTTTCCACGTCTGTCATTTCGTCTAAGCTACGCCAGTTGGCAGTCAGCGCATCTAAATCAATTGATAAAAAACCTGTACTCATTGGGTCTTTGTGCCAGCCTGTGCGCGTGGTCGCAAGGGGCGGTATGAGTCAAGTTTAAAATTCTTGATCACTATTTTGATGCCAGCGCTTAGCAAGATTGCCGAAGCGTGTAAATTCAGGTGTGAACGATAATTCAACCATGCCAATTGGACCGTGGCGTTGTTTACCGATGATCACTTCAGCTTTGCCAAACTGATCGTTCATTTTATTCTGCCATGCCGCCATGGCTTCCATATTGCTGTCTTCAGGCTTTTCGCGTTCCGTGTAATATTCGCCACGGTAGACAAACATAACGACGTCGGCGTCTTGTTCGATAGAACCGGATTCGCGCAAGTCACTGAGCTGTGGACGTTTGTCTTCGCGATTTTCCACCTGACGTGAAAGCTGAGAAAGGGCGATTACGGGGATCTGCAATTCTTTAGCTATGGCTTTAAGGCCCATGGAAATTTCACCAATTTCCTGCACACGGTGTTCTGACGTGCCGCGCACAAGCTGCAAATAGTCAACAATTAATAAATCCAACCCATGCGTGCGTTTAAGTCGTCGGGCACGGGCGGAGAGTTGGCTGATTGGAATAGCCGCAGTGTCGTCAATATACAGTGGGCAGGCTTCGAGATTTTTTGCGGCATCGACAAATCGGCGAAATTCGACTTCGGTCATGTCCCCTTGGCGAATTTTATGACTTGAAATTTCGGAGGCTTCTGCAAGGATACGACCTGCGAGCTGTTCTGCTGACATCTCTAGGCTGAAGAAACCTACAACGCCACCGTCAACAGTTCCTTCAGACCCATCTGCAAGTTTACCTTTTTTATATGCTTTGGCGACATTGTAGGCAATGTTAGTTGCAAGCGATGTTTTGCCCATAGATGGTCGGCCGGCGAGGATCAATAAGTCGGATTTGTGCAACCCACCTAACTTACTGTCTAGATCGATGAGGTCAGTGGCAACGCCTGCCAGCCCACCATCTCGCTGATAGGCGGAGTTGGCGACATTGACGGCATCGGTAACGGCCTTAAGGAAAGATTGAAAGCCGCCTTCGGTCGAACCTTGTTCAGCCAATTTATAAAGTGCCTGTTCGGCTTCTACGATTTGTTCTTTTGGTTCGCTGTCTACATCTACTTTTTTGGCTTTTGCTGCAATATCCTGTCCGACAGTGATCAATTCTCGCCGCACTGAGAGATCGTAGATTATTTGCGCATAATCGCGTGCCGCAAATGCCGAAATTGCTGCGCCTGCAAGTCGCGCGAGATAAGCAGGTCCGCCAAGTTCTTTTAAGCCTTCGTCGTCCTCCAAGAACGCTTTGAGCGTTACTGGGGACGCTAGGTTATTTTTAGCGATGCGGGCTGCGGCAACCTCAAAAATACGTGCATGAACTGGATCGTAAAAATTGTCTGGTCCAACAATGGAGGCAATACGATCAAAAATATCATTGTTTGTCAGTATCGCCCCAAGAAGCTGCTGTTCGGCCTCAATAGAATGAGGAGCACTATCAACACTGGTCTCAGGTGTGCCAGTCGCGTTAAAAGTCGAAATTTCGTTCATTTAATTTCCCTTCAGCCGGTGACGCATCGTTTTTTAAGGTTAAACAAAGTGCAATGAAAGACCGCAAAGTAAATAACCTATAAATAAAATTACAAATTTTATTGTGCCATAATTCGTGCAATATTAACAGTCAGTCGTCTACCAAATGTTGTAGTAGTTAGGAAAATTAGCAGCTTTATTTTTTATTTTGATCACGCGTGGGCGGCTGACCAGCCAGCTGGATCTCGCAGATATGCTTCGACTTCTGTTAAAGTATTAGTATCAAAAGCTTTAGAATTTTTAGCTTCTTCAAGAACGTCCCACCAATTGCACAGATGTAATAACTGGATGCCGTGGTCGGCCAAAGTTTGTTCAACACCTTCAAATATGCCGTAAAAGAAAATTACGGCCGTCGCATTGCACGTCGCGCCAGTTTCACGGATCGCATCAACAAAGGATAACTTGGACCCGCCATCAGTGGTCAAATCCTCAACCAGCAGTACGCGCTGGCCTTCGGTCATCACGCCTTCAATGCGTGCGTTGCGCCCGTAGCCTTTTGGTTTTTTGCGTACGTAGGTCATTGGCAAAGCTAGGCGTTCGGCCATTAAAGCGCCAAATGGGATACCTGCTGTTTCGCCACCTGCAACGTTGTCAAACGCTTCAAAACCAACTTCACGCATTGTTGTAATGGCCAAAAAATCCATCAATATGGACCTTATCCGCGGATAAGAAATTAATTTGCGACAATCCACGTAAGTTGGAGCCTTTTTGCCGGATGCATGGGTGAAGGGGTCAACTGCGTCAAAATTTATAGCGCCAATTTCAATCAGCATACGTGCTGTTAGGCGGGCAATTTCAGATTTTTCAGGAAAGGAGGAGGGAATCATTCAGGTCTCTTTTTTAAGTTTATTCAACGCGCCAGTGCAGTGGAAAACCGGGATCGAATACAGTGATGGGACCATCTGCGGTATTGATGTGATCGGGGTGGACTACAACATCGCCGCGTGTGAGCGTTACGAAGCCTTTATTGGGAGCAAGATCATAAAACCGTGGACCCGCAAGCGACGTAAAACTTTCAAGTTTGTCCATTTTCCCCGCAACATCAAAAACTTCCGCGAGGCACGATATAGTATTAATTGCGGTGAAACAGCCTGCGCAGCCACAGGATTGAAGTTTATTGCTGTCCGTATGTGGCGCTGAATCTGTACCAAGAAAAAACCGTTTGTCACCGGAAATTGCCGCCTGAACCAGTGCGATGCGATGCTTTTCGCGTTTTGCAACGGGAAGGCAATAATAGTGTGGTTTTATTCCACCGGCTAGTATGTGGTTGCGGTTGATAATCAAATGATGCGTTGTGATCGTGGCTGCAAGGTTGGAACGGCTGTCGCGCACATAATCCACAGCGTCTGTCGTAGTGATGTGTTCCATGATCACTTTAAGGTCGGGTACTTTTTTGCGGATTGGCTTTAGTACCTTGTCAATGAATACAGCTTCGCGGTCAAAAATGTCGACGTCTGGATCGGTGACTTCGCCGTGCACACACAAAGGCAGACCTATGTCGGCCATACGTTCTAAAATTGGGCGGATTTTGTCAAAATTGGCGATGCCAGATGCGGAGTTTGTGGTTGAACCTGCAGGATATAATTTGACCGCAGTAATGATGTCATTGCGGTAGGCTGCTGCCAGATCATCGGCATCGCTGTCTTCGGTTAAATAACACGTCATCAGTGGGCGGAAATTAGTTTCAGCGGGTAGGCTGGCCATAATTCTGTCACGATAAGCACTCGCCTGTGCACCTGTCACAACGGGTGGTGAAAGATTTGGCATGATGATCGCACGACCAAAACGTGCCGCTGAAAGAGGAGCTACAGCTTGCATCATTGCACCATCACGCAAGTGGAGATGCCAATCATCAGGTTGGCGAATAATGATGCGATCTAGGCGTTGTTTGATCATGTAGTGCTCCGTACACTGCGTATCGCCTCCTGACCAGAGGGATTGAGCTAAGTCTTGAGCTGTGCCCATTTTCTTCTACACTTGCCAAGTTGGGGTAAGTTTGCGTAGTTCCAATTCAGTTATAAAAGGGATAGCTAAATGTTTGGTTTTTTAATAGCTTTAGCTTGTGGCGCTGGGACACCCATGATTGAAAATCTACTGGCGCGTCGCGCAGCAAAATTCATGGGTCAGTATATTGAGTTACAGGAAAACGAAGTGCGTGCGCTAGCTTTTATGATAGCAATGATTGTTGCGGGCTTTGTCTGCAATGTATTTGAAGCCGGATCACCGCTTAGCCTTGCTGTAGGTGGTACATTGGGATATTTTGGAGTACGTCTACTGCGCTGGGGCCGATGCGCCTTTGAAAATAATCGCGGTTAACCACGTGGGATAATTTTTTCAGACCAGCACTTATGTTAAAAATAGTTGCCTTTAGTTTCAGACTTTTGAGTCTTTGTTCCGAATATTGGCATTATGCTGACAGTATCAGCAAAACGCCAAAGACGGGCAAGAAGTTTTTTGTGGCGGTTCTGGCCGTACAAGCATTGCAATAATGTATGCAGATAAGGCATGCATTTCTGCCGTCTGGTTCACAGGATCGTGAAGTTGGCAAGCATTAAATTTTTATCCATGCCCAATTTGATCATCTTTGTCATTACATTCACCGACATCAACGTGTGCTCTGCGTTGGGACCAAGATTGCAAAAAACAAGATGAGCGTTGTTGCAGTTTGTACATAGCGAAGCTTGTATGGCGTCTTCGATTACAAACGGGTCATGTATAATGGTTAATTATCTGGATGCTTGGGCCATAATCAAATGATTCTTTAGGTTCAAACGCTGCGCATTGAGATGGCTTCAATCTAAGTACCTTTGACATGGGCAAAGGTTGGCTTGCGGTTAGATAACCAAAACCTGCATATCTGTTGCAGTAACACTATCAACTGCAGCAGCGTAAATTGCAGCTCCAGCACTATAAAATTATTGTAAACTACCCGGTCAAAATAGCCAAATCAATCTGGTTGTGATTTTAAAATCAAAGGTCAGATTTGACCAGCTATGCTTTGTACAGAACCCTAACCAAGTGGGGCGTTACCGTCATTATGTTTGCGCACAGATGCTGTATTTTTAAAGCTCATTAGCAATGTACAGCTAGCGGCAATAAAAAGCGCTATATGATTTTTTCTGACAGGTTCTGCATGTCTGAATTCTTCAGCAGGTGGTAGAATCCGTTTTAATCATGGCAAACGATCAAAATTTTTTTAAATCATGGACAAACCTACCAGCTTTATTTTTTATATTATAATTTTATCCAATGAATGATCTCACCAACATTTAGCAACTTTAATTATTTATTAGGACAATATTGAGTAGCAGACATGCTATTTATGCCTGCTACAAAATAAAAATTAAAAGAACGCCTGTAATCCAGTCTGCGCACGACCAAGGATCAGTGCGTGGACATCATGTGTGCCTTCGTAGGTATTGACAGTTTCAAGGTTAACCATGTGGCGCATAATGTGATATTCGTCTGATATGCCGTTGCCACCGTGCATGTCACGGGATGCGCGAGCGATATCAAGTGCTTTGCCACAGTTATTGCGTTTCATCATCGAAATCATTGCTGGGGCACCTTTGCCCGCGTCCATTAAACGGCCCAGTTGCAGCGCAGACTGCAAGCCCAACGTGATTTCAGTCTGCATATCCGCAAGTTTCTTTTGAAATAGCTGCGTTTGTGCCAGTGGTTTGCCAAACTGCTTGCGATCAAGCCCGTAACGAAGAGCGGAGTGCCAGCAGAATTCAGCGGCTCCCATGACCCCCCAAGCGATGCCATAGCGTGCACGGTTCAGGCATCCGAAAGGGCCCTTAAGACCTTGGACGTTTGGTAATAGGGCGTCCTCACCAACTTCGACCCCGTCCATCACTATTTCGCCTGTTACGGATGCGCGTAAGGAAAGTTTGCCTCCAATCTTCGGGGCGGAAAGACCAGCCATACCTTTTTCAAGGATAAAGCCACGAATTTTGCCATCATGATGATCTGATTTGGCCCAGACCACAAACACGTCGGCAATGGGCGCGTTGGAAATCCACATCTTGGCGCCACTGATCTTATATCCTGTCCTCGTTTTTTTAGCGCGAGTTTTCATACCTGCTGGGTCAGATCCAGCATCTGGTTCTGTTAAACCAAAGCACCCGATCAGCTCACCACTGGCTAACTTAGGCAGAAACTTGCGGCGCTGTTCCTCAGAGCCGTAGGCATGGATCGGGTACATCACAAGCGAGCTTTGAACAGACATCATCGAACGATAGCCCGAATCTACGCGCTCGATTTCGCGCGCGACAAGGCCATAAGTCACATAGCCCGCTCCCAGCCCCCCGTATTCTTCAGGAATTGTAAGACCCAGCAAACCTGCATCCCCCATTTGTCGAAAAATACCAGGGTCGGTAACTTCTTCACGGTATGCGTCCCGCACCTTTGGTTGCAGGCTAGTTTGGGCGAATGTCGCGGCTGCGTCGCGTAGCATGCGCTCGTCCTCGCTCAATTGATCTTCAAGGCGCAGGGCGTCTGCCCATTCAAAAGATGCTAAATCAGGACCATGACCCGTTAATATTGGTGACGACTCATTCATTTTGGATCTCCATAACATTTAAGTACAACGTACCCTGCCTCCAACGCGTGAACAATGCGCGCCTTGACGCAAGCGTTTTTGCGTCAATTATATTGAAACCACAGCTGCTAACTGATGCAAGATATTAACGAATTGCAATAAGACCTTTGCATTAGAAGGATACTTGTAGTCGTTAGTTTTCGAAGACAGCTTTTATAGCAAAGATTTGGTAAGAGTTTTTTAAAAAAGCCATGTGGGTATAGGTAAGACTGAGCTTGCCAAAGCCATGTCTACGTTCATTGGAAAAATGTTTACGCCTTCATACCTGATATCCAGTTGAGCATTTTTACCCGTCATTTTCACACCCGCAACTTTGAACTCATGCTGATTGATGTTGGTGCGAAAGCGCAAGGTTAGGAAGTGTGACGTGGATCGAGGTCGACATCGTTGCGTTCAATCATGATTGGTTCCGCCGTCTGCTGGCTTAGGATGTCTCCACTGTGCTGATTTCAGGATTGTGGGGTCATAATAATAATTGATTTGGCCAAGGCAATAAAACGAATAGGAAAAATCTTTATAATAGGTCAAATGGCTTACTCCAATGATGAGGATAAAAATTTTTCCAAAGCCTAAAAAGCTCACCCAATGATGCCCGATGTCACCAGCATCCCCATTGGGCATAACATGTTGCTTTTTCAAATCTTGGTAGCATCAATTTATGATCTATGTGATGGCGGGAATAAAACACGGATGTTGGCAATGTTGCGCCTCTTGGGTGGATTACATAACCAATTCATCTTAGATAAATTTAATTGTAAATGGAAAATTATTATGCGCCGTGCGACCAAAACGTCTGCCAACCTCGATAACACTAAAGTGGAAGGCTGGAACGTAGTCAAACGCGTAATCCCGTACCTGTGGCCTGATGATGAACTTTGGGTTAAAAAGCGCGTAGTGGCGGCTATGGCAGTGCTTTTTGTCGCCAAATTAATCGCCGTAGGTACCCCAATTTTGTACAAAGGCGCAGTTGATGCGCTTTCAGGTGAGGGTTCGGCGTCAATGCTGGCAATTGGTGCGGTTGGTCTGACAGTAGCCTATGGATTTGTCCGCTTGATGAACGTTGGCTTTCAGCAGCTGCGTGATGTGATTTTTGCGCGTGTCGGACAACGAGCGCTGCGCGCGCTGGCATTAGAAACATTTACACACATTCACCGTTTATCCCTTCGCTATCACATTACCCGTAAAACTGGTGGATTAAGCCGAATTATCGAACGTGGGGTGAAGGGAGTAGATTTTTTACTGCGTTTCTTGTTGTTCAGCATCGGACCACTAATTCTTGAGCTAGTTATGATCGCAATCATTTTGTTTTTCTTATTTGACTTTTGGTACTTGGCAGTCGTTGTGGGCACTATTTCACTTTATATTTGGTTCACATTTACAGTTACCGAATGGCGGGTAAAAATTCGCAAAGAGATGAATGATCAGGATACTGACGCAAACCAAAAGGCAATCGACTCCCTACTAAATTTTGAGACTGTAAAGTATTTTGGTGCTGAGGATTTTGAGGCTCATCGCTACGACGGTGCAATGGAACAATATGTCGCCGCCGCATTAAAAACGTCTTACTCGCTTGCATTTTTGAACTTTGGACAATCGGTGCTGATAACTGGCGGCCTTGTTGGTATCATGGTTATGGCCGCTGTAGGTGTACAGAATGGCGTTTTGACTGTTGGTGATTTCGTTATGGTTAATGCCTACATGATCCAGATCACCATGCCACTAAATTTTTTGGGCACCGTGTATCGTGAAATCCGCCAAGCCCTGATCGATATGGGGGATATGTTTACACTGCTTGGGCAACCAGCCGAAGTGTACGACAAACTCGATGCAAAGGTTCTAAAAGTTCAAGGTGGCGAAGTGGTTTTTGACGGGGTGTTCTTTGGCTATGATACGGTGCGACCCATTTTAAAGGGTGTCGATCTTTTTATACTAGCTGGTCAGACCGTAGCAATTGTCGGGTCATCGGGGTCTGGTAAATCCACGATAGGGCGGTTGTTATTCCGGTTTTATGACGTTGGTGAAGGGACCATAAGGATTGACGGTCAAGACATTCGTGATGTGACGCAGGAAAGTCTGCATGACCAGATTGGCGTCGTGCCTCAGGACACGGTGCTGTTTAACGACACGATCCGGTACAACATCGCTTATGGACGCGTTGGTGCCAGTTTTGAAGATATTAAAGCGTCGGCGAAAGCGGCAAAGATTCATGACTTTATTGAAAGCCTGCCCGACGGATATGAAACGACTGTTGGCGAACGTGGATTAAAATTATCGGGTGGCGAAAAGCAACGCGTTGGTATTGCGCGTACTTTGCTAAAAGATCCGCCGATTCTGATCCTTGATGAAGCAACAAGTGCACTGGATACTGTCACCGAAGGCGAAATCCAAATCGAACTAAAAGCAATGGGGCAGGGACGCACAGTTTTAACGATTGCCCACCGATTGAGTACGATCGCGGATGCTGACAGGATTGTTGTGCTTGAGGACGGTGTTATAGTTGAACAAGGAACTCATGACGCGTTGCTGGTGGTAAACGGTCGTTATGCGCAGCTTTGGCATCGCCAGCAGCAGGATAAAAAGGTGGCTTGATCAGGGTTCGTTGCGGGGCTTTGCACAGAAGGCCCGTTCTGTGTCCATTATTTTATAGAGGTGGTATAAGTTTTGTGAAAGCCAAGTAGCTAATCGTTTTGTCTTTTAAGCGCGGTCCTGCTGCCACGTTAAAATTTGGTATTTTGTGGGACTGCACGTTTAGATAAGCGTCCTGTTCTGAATGATTTGGTATGTTCTAAACCAGAAATCTGATCAACAGGTTCACTAACTTTATGAGATCTTTCAAAACATAAGGAAAGCATCCGTAGTTATCCAAGAGGTGCATATTTAAGACTATAAATCTGAGGGTCAGCTGTAGTGCTCATATTAAGATTGTGATGGGACTTACGATAAGCGTGCAAAGTGCCATTGCAGCATAAATGCGATTAACAGTTGGCTTTTGGTTGAAAGTGTATAATTGAAACTGTTAGAAATGGCTGGATCTAAGGTGTCATTTTTATTATCCCAAAATGTTTGCAATTTTACTTCAAAATTTAGCGCTATGCTCAGGTACCATGCAAAAATTCATCTAATTTCGGGGTTATGTATAGCCCGCCAATTCAGTGTCTTGGTCGAGATCGTTCGTGTGAGAGTGGTGAGCGATGTGTGACATGCGAAGCGTTAGATACGGTGGCACAATTACTAAAGTACCGACTTAGCCGATAATTTAAATTTTAAATTTTAAATAATAAATAAAAATTCTGTTTTGCAGTTGAATACCTTCTCAGAATCTATGACTGATTTCGCCTCTGATTTTATGCAGAAATGCTCCCAAATTATAAGTATAAGTATTGGCAGGGTGTGATGTGAGAGCTAATACATAAAATTATCATGCAAAATTGCGCTAAAATAGGCATCTATATCGTGAAATCTGTGGGAATGCGATTATTTGTAGATGATCCTGTAAATCCAACTAGAGTTGTCCATTTCAAACATGTTGCGCTGCATCAAGGGCCGCATTTAGATGGAATTCTCTGCCATGCGCAATCGTTACTGGGGCAAACTATTTGGGCGTTTAAATATTTTTAACCAACCTGTAAATGTAACCGCTGACATCATCTCGCAGAATTTGGAACTTCATTTCTAAAATGATACCATCGTCGCCAGTCAGTAGTCCTTAACTTGAAAAAACTGTTTTAAAATGTCTGCAATGAGCGCACTCGTGCTGAAAGTTGGCAGGAAACACCAATGTGATTTAAGGTAGCAGTACTGTTGCTCACCAAAGGACCATAAAGGCGGAGATGTAGCACAACAACGCTAACATGATGCTTGCATATTTTTTTGCGATGGACTTTTGCCATATTATTGCTGCTGCATTTAGTGAGGTTTGTGCTAGTTTTGAGCGGATTTGTGCCAGAATCTATGAGTGTCTTGGAGTTACTCAGCTGCTTTTATGACTGTGGCTGGTACCATCAAAGTTAGTGGGGCTTCATCTGGATCATCCCAGATAATTTCTGGGGCCTTAACTTGTTTAGCCTCACGGCTCAGTGCCCAGTCTTGCGCCGCGCGGCTGGATTTCCCCATTGAAATCTTGGACAAGAGCTGAGCACCCCAGCGCGCATAAGTTGTGAACCAGACTCGCAGGGCCAGCATGGACGGGGTGAAAACCAGCGTAAGAACTGTTGCTATACCAAGGCCAAATACCACTGCAGTTGCTAATTGTTTCCACCAAAGTGAAGTTGGGCTGTCAACAGAATATCCGCCGCCAATGAAGTCGAGGCTAAGACCGAACATCATCGGTGAAAGGCCTGCCATAGTGGTAATTGTCGTCAGTAAGACTGGACGAATGCGGTCTTCGGCTGTGCGCGTTATTGCTTCGGTGCGTGGCATGTAGCGTTCGTATTCTTGATAGGTGTCTATCAACACAATGTTGTTGTTTACCACTATGCCCGCAAGTGCCACTATACCCGTGCCAGTCATGATAATCGAAAACGCCTGATCCATCATCAACATGCCAATTAGCACACCTGTGGTAGACAAGATCACGGCGAGCAGCACGAGGATGGAATTATATACCGAGTTGAATTGCGCCAGCAGGATAATAAACATCAAGCCCAATGCACCCACAAAAGCCTTGGCTAGAAATGCACCGGATTCAGCCTGGTCTTCTTGGTCACCAGTCCATTCATGTCGGACTGATGCAGGAAAAGGGCTTGTGTCAAGCCATTCGGCTATTGTCGTAATGCGTTCGTTGCCGTTGACGGCCACTACGCGAACAATTCCCTCTGAAATTGCTTGTAGAACTTCAGATTTTGTTACTGAATTTTCCAATTTAACAACTTCATAAATAATATTATTTTCCATTATTAGGCGAGATCCCGTTTCAGGAATTTTATCTCCTTCCTGAACCTCTTTGAAGAGTCCGAAAATAGTTAATTCTTCTTCTTCACCAGTTACAAGTTTAAATAAGTTTGGCGTAACATCTGCCTTTACATCAAAGTATCGGTTTTGTTCGATCCGATCAATTTGTGACAGTTTGGGTACTGGTGTGCGTGTTATGAAATTGGACAGTGGTACAAGGCCCGATGAAGTACGCACGCGCAGCGAGTCTAGCGTTGAAAGTACGCGATCAGCTTCGGGCAGGCGCACACGAATTTCAATTTCTTCGTCTGATGAGGCAACTCGCATCGTGTCAAGTAAAATTCCCCTTGTAACCAGTTGCACCATACCACCGACAGCGGCAACATTGGCACCGTAACGCCCAGCTTTTTGCACATCGACAGTAATTTCCCAGTCAATGCCGGGGAGGGGGCGGCTGTCTTCAATTAAGGTTAGGCCCTCGGTGTTGTCAAACTGGTCGCGCGCAAGTGAAGCTGCCGCGCGCAATTCATCCCAGTTATCACCTGATAGACGTAGATGCACTGGTTTTGCAGCACCTGGACCCATCGACAGGTTTAGTATTTCGGTGCGGATTCCTGGTATCGTATCGAGGGCATTTTGTAGGCGCGTGATTACCAAATCACCATCCAACTTAGCTAAATCAATGTTGTTAGCGCGCGCAAATGCTGGGCGGTCATCCCATGGGATCAGCTCGATTTGTAACTGACCAATGGCGTCTTTTGGACCACTAGCACCAGCGGTATTTTGGTTCAAACCACCCTCGCCAGCGAAGGCAAACACGGACTGTATGCCAGGTTCTTGCAAAGTAATGGTTTCGACTTGGCGTACAAGGATGTCTTTTTCCTCAATTGATAAATTGCCGCGGGCTTGGACGTATACAATTGCCTGTTCTGGTTCATTTTCAACGAAAAATTCAACGCCATTGTTGTTGGTTCCAAAAAAAATAAAAGTCGAATAGACCAGAAAGATGATACCGACGATGGACACGATAGGCATAATTGGATTGCCCGCAATAAAATGGATAAAGCGGCCAAATAGGGTGCGTCGATAGCCTGCCTTGATGCGTTTTGCACGAAGCTCTATTTTTGCAGCACCGAGGGTGATTGACACGGCCACTCCTCCCAACATGAATATGATCACCCCTGGTAGCGCGGCAAAAAAACCACCATCTTGGACTTGCTCACCGCTCAGGTAGCCGGGGTTTAATGTCATCATTGCACCCGTGAATACAATCATGATTGCAGGTGGTACCAGCAGGGCGTTCACAAACCATGGCAAGCGAGCTTTGAGGACTTCAGACAAGCTGCCAAATGCGCTTGACATGCGCCCAGTGACTCCACCCATAACGGGGAGGTAAATGAGCGCAACAATCAAGGATGCTGATAGAACAAAGATAATTGTCACAGGCAGCATGCCCATGAATTGTCCTGGCACACCGGGCCAAAAGAGCATGGGTAAAAATGCACACAGTGTCGTCGCGGTGGAGGATACGACGGGCCAGAACATACGTTTGGCGGCATCCGTATAGGCTTCCATAGGGCCCGCCCCGTCTTTAATGCGTTTGTCTGCGTACTCGACCACCACAATGGCACCGTCTACTAACATTCCCACCGCAAGTATCAGACCAAACATAACTATGTTAGAAATAGTCACACCCATTACCGCAAGAAATGCAAAACACAGCAGGAACGACGTTGGAATAGCAAAGCCTACCAATAACGCGGGCCGTGTGCCTAATGTTGCAAGTACCACAATCATCACCAGTGCGATGGCGGTCAAAACTGATCCTTCAAGCTGGCGGACCATGGAATCGACGTTGCGTGATTGATCATTAGAAAGGCCAACCTGCACGGCGTCTTTCAAATCTTGCGGCCACGCAGCGACTTCGACGTCAATCGCGTCGCGGACTTCTTGCGCGGTGTCGATCAGGTTGAAGCCACGGCGTTTGACCACTTGCAACGCTACTGTTGTGGTGCCGTTAAATCGCGCTGTGCTGGCGCGGTCTTCGAACGTCAGACTGATTTCGGCAAGATCGCCAAGAGTGATAATACGGTCACCATTGGTTTTGACTGGTAAGTTGTAAATGTCGCGCGGTTCATCAAAGCTTGACGGAATTTTGACAGCAAAAGACCCTTGTTCTGTTTCAACTTCTCCAGCGGCGATCAGCAGGTTGTTTTGACTAACGACGTTGATTAACTCGCTAGCTGTAACATTGTAGACCTCGAGTTTTAGAGGATCAATTACGACTTCAATCATCTCGGCGCGTTGACCTGTGAGCGCGGCTTCAAGCACACCATCAATACTTTCAACGACTTCCTGCAAATCTTCAGCTACTTGTATAAGCGTTCGTTCGGGAACATTACCAGTTAGGTTGACAATGATGATTGGAAATTCTGAAAAGTTAATTTCATTAATAGAATAGTTATCTGATCCATCAGGGAACTGACTTTCGACGGTGTTCATCGCGTCGCGGATATCGGCCATGGTTTCTGTCTTGTTCCAGCCGAAATCGAATTCCAAAGCTACACCTGCGTAACCTTCGGCCGCAGTTGCGGTCATAGTTTTCAACCCGTCAAGATCTTGCAATTCAGCTTCCATTGGCTGGACAAGCAGTGCTTCAGAATCTTCAGCTGAAATGCCGGGGAAGGGAACGGATACGAAGATGACCGGAATTTCAATGTCTGGTTCACCTTCTTTAGGCAAAGAATAATAAGAAAATCCACCCGCTAAAAGCGACAAAACGATGAAGGCTATAACCATTCGCGCTCGCGCGGCAGCAATATCTACAATTTTGATCATTTGCCAGTCTCCTGACGCATGGTCGCAATTACGGGTACGCCGTCGATGACGTATTCTTGTCCAACTACAATCACATCAACTTTATCAGGCAGGCCTGTGACCCAAATTCCATCAATGGTGTCGCGAATGATACTCACGGGCATAAATTGCGCAAAATCTTGGTTGTTTTTATCATTTTTGACGACAGCACGAATTCCTATTGTGCCATTATTATTAAGAGTAAGCGACGAAGCTGGCAGTAGATGCGCCATATATCCGTCTGATGCGACAATGATTTCAGCAGTTTGCCCGTCGCCAATGCGTTGATCGACGTTTGGCACTCGGATTTCAACACGGAACGTGCGGGTTAATTCGTCTGCTGATCGCGACAGAAAAGTCACTTGGCCAACGACTTCTTGACCTGTGGTTAGCTGTGCGCCAGCCATAGCGCCAACTGTGATTTGGCTAACGTCAGCTTCGGGCACAAAACCTACAAGTTTAATTGGGTCAAGTTGAATAATTGTGGCGCATGGTGCGCCGGGCTGCATAAGTGAACCAAGCTCGCTCGTGTCGCTTTCAAGCAAGCCGGAGAAAGGTGCAGTGATGTTTAAACGCTCAATTTCACGCATTATCGCAGCCACGCTGGCTTGCGCCCCTTCAATACCCGCTTGTGCAGAGATTACTTGGCTAGAGGCGCGTTGCACCCCAGCATTTGCTGCCTCGAGTGTGGCTTCGACGCTGATTAGACGGGTTTCAGATGCAAAGCCATCTTCAGCGAGTCGGCGGGCGACATTTACGTTAATTTCAGCTTCGCGCACACGGGCGTTTGCCTCCATGACGGTTGCTTGGGCTTCGGGAATGCGTCCTCTAGCTTCAGCCAAAAGTGCTTTGCTTTCAGCTAATTGCGCGGCGCGGGTGCCAGGATCAAGTTGACACAATAGATCTCCTGTTTGGACGAATGCGCCTTTTCGAATTGGTTCTGATATCACAAGGCCTGAGGTTTCTGAAGCGACAGTTACTTGCCGTGCAGCTTCAGTGCGGCCGCGCAGTATAACAGCACTGTCCACCGTAGTAGCTTGCGAAGACATAATCACAACACTGATTAAGTTAATTAAGGCTGTGTCGTCTATAGGTTGTTCAATATCTGATTCCACTTGCGCAAAAGACAGCAATGATTCCCTTTCAAACACGAGAGCATATAGTGCAATCGACACGATGATGGCAGTTAACAAGGGCATAATTCGCATAAGTTAGGTCTCGCAATTAAAATATTGGTTTCTTAATCTTGTTTTTTTATTACGCTAAACTGATCGGTTTAGATTAAAGAAAGTTTAAACCCTCAGCAAGACTGAAATGTTAAAGGTCATTACCTTGGTGCATTCACCAAAATGAGGCGTGTCTTAGGCGCAATTTATCTCAACGCATAACTGGGTGGCTCTTGTCCCCGCTGGCAGCTTCGCGATAAGAGTGTTGCGAAACTAGGCGAGGGCGCAATGAGCAACTCTGAAACCTTCATCGATGAAGTCACTGAAGAAGTCCGAAAGGACAAGCTATATGGTTACATGCGGAAGTATGGTTGGATTGCATTTCTAGCTGTTTTGCTGATAGTTGGCGGCACTGCATATTCGGAGTTTCGTAAGGGCCAAACGACAAGTGTGGCGCAGGCTGCTGGTGATGCAATCCTAGCAGCACTTGAAATTAATGATGATGAAGCACGCGCTGCTGCATTGCAGTCGATAGAAGTAAGTGGTTCTTCCGCTGCTATAACTAAGCTGTTGGCGGCTGCTGATTTGACCGAAACTGAAGATATTATGGGAGCAGCTAGTACGCTTGATTCTGTAGTTAATGATGTGAACGCGCCGCAGATCTACCGTGATCTTGCTGCATTAAAATCCGTAATCGTTCAATCTAACATACTGTTAACTGAAGATCGTCGTGCATTACTGGTGGGCTTGGCTGAAGCCGGTGCTCCTTTCCGTGTAGTAGCCAAAGAACAACTTGCACTGTTAAGTGTTGAAGATGGTGACGTTGAAGCTGCTCTTACACAGTTTGCAGCTCTTTCCCAAGATGCAGAAGCTACGCAAGGCCAGCGCGAAAGAGCGTTCAGCATGATTGTAGCCTTGGGCGGTGATATTGAAGCATTTTTGGGTGATATTGTGTCCACAAATTCGCTTGATAACTGAGACCTCCGTAAAGCGGCCCGAAAAGGGGAATGACGTGACAGGCAGAATTTTGACAGTCTTTAAAGGGCCGAAAATCTTGGTCATAGCGCTTACAACGGCGCTGGTGGCCTGCGGGGAACAGGATATTATCCTTACAGGTGAGCGGCTCAATATTCGTGGTGAATCGACTAATAGTGTTAACTTTGTTAACCAAACACGCCAAATTTCATTGCCTACCGCGGTGATCAACGTCGATTGGACTCATCGCAACGGCGGTCCGGCTCATATAATTAGCCATCCAGCTCTTGGTGTGAACCTTGTCCCGTTTTTTTCTAATAGTATTGGTGCAGGTAACAGTCGTCGCCTTCGTATAACTGCTGATCCGATTATAACCCCAAGCGCAATTTATACGCTTGATGCACAAAGCCAAGTCGTTGCGACATCAATCGTAGGGAAAACCCTGTGGGTTCGCAGCGTCATTCCTTCAACCGACAACCTGCGCGACGCATCGGGCGGCGGTCTCGCTGTAGCTGGACCTGTTTTGCTGGCCACTACCGGCTTCGGCGAAGCTGTTGCATTGGACTCCGCTACAGGCGCAGAAATCTGGCGTCAGGATCTCGATGCACCCGGCACATCTGCTCCAACTATTGTTGGTGATCTGGCCTATGTAGTGGCCCGTGATGGTCGTGCGTGGGCTATTGAATTGGCATCGGGGCGAATCCGCTGGACTCAAAGTGGCACACCACCTGTTTCAAACTTCTCAGGCGGGGCGGGCGCTGCAGTGTTTGGTGGCTTCGCAATTTTTCCATTTCCGACTGGTGAAGTTCTTGCAGCTTTCCCTCAGGGAGGATTGCGGCGTTGGTCTACTGTTGTGACCGGACAACGTCCCGGCCAAGCAGCTTCCAATATTTCTGATATTGCAAGTGATCCAGTAATTGATGGTGAACGAGTATATGTTGGAAATTTCTCTGGCCGCGTTGTGGTGCTTGAAATTGCAAGTGGTGATCGCATTTGGACCGCGACTGAGGGGGCAGTTGGTCCTGTATGGCCTGCGGGTGATTCAGTTTTCTTAGTTAACGATATTGGTGAGTTGCTGCGGCTTGACGCAGATGATGGCACTGTGATCTGGCGCGTATCACTGCCTAATTTTGAAGAGATTCGTGAAATTCGCCAGAAGACTCGTATTGCCCATTACGGCCCAATCCTTGCTGGTGGTCGATTGATTGTGGCATCAAGTGATGGCTTGATGCGCCAGTTTGATCCAACGTCGGGTGATCTGATTAGAAGCTTCAAAATCCCTGGTGGGGCGGCATCTAACCCTGTTGTTGCCAATAACACGCTTTACGTAGTCACCAAGCGTGGGCAATTGTTAGCTTTCCGTTAAGCTGCAAAGGGTGTAAGCGACTTCAAAACCTAATAGAGTCGTATCCAATGTCCTTCACACTTGCAATTGTGGGCCGCCCGAACGTCGGCAAATCCACGCTATTTAATCGTCTTGTCGGCAAAAAGCTTGCGCTTGTTGACGACCAACCAGGAGTAACGCGCGATTTGCGCGAAGGCGCCGCGCGTCTGGGCGATTTACGGTTCACCGTGATAGATACTGCGGGTCTTGAAGAAGCAACAGATGAGTCGTTGCAAGGCCGTATGCGTGCTTTGACCGAACGTGCTGTTGAAATGGCCGATGTTTGCCTTTTTATGTATGATGCACGGGTTGGAATCATGCCTGCCGACGAAGTGTTTGCCGACATCTTGCGCAAGAAAAGTGCCAAAGTTATTCTTGCGGCTAATAAATCGGAGGGCCGAGCCGCAGATGCAGGCGTAATTGAAGGTTTTAATTTAGGACTGGGTGAACCAATCCGTCTTTCAGCTGAACATGGTGAAGGCATTAGCGAGATGTATGACGTGTTGATGCCGATATCGGATGCGTTTGAAGAACGCGCCGCCGCGGATGCTCCCGAAGTAGATGTTGATGTTGACGAAAATAATGAAGAAGACGGCCCACGTATTCCCACAAAGTCAAAACCGTTGCAAATCGCTGTTGTTGGTCGTCCGAATGCGGGTAAATCGACTCTGATTAATCAGATTCTAGGTGAGGACCGCCTTTTGACAGGACCCGAAGCAGGGATCACTCGTGATGCTATATCTGTGCAGATGGATTGGGGACCAGAAGGTTCAACAATTCCAGTACGCATCTTTGACACTGCAGGTATCCGTAAGCGCGCCAAAGTCCAGGAAAAGTTAGAAAAATTATCAGTTGCTGATGGTCTGCGCGCTGTGAAGTTTGCTGAAGTAGTAGTTATTTTAATTGATGTTGAAATTCCATTCGAGCAACAAGACTTACGTCTTGCTGACCTAGCTGAACGCGAAGGCCGGGCTGTAGTACTAGCCGTAAACAAGTGGGACGTTGAGAGCGAAAAACAAGCTAAATTGAAAGAGCTTCAAGAACAGTTTACCCGTTTACTACCACAGTTAAAGGGCGCGCCATTGATCACAGTATCTGCTAAAACTGGCCGGGGCATCGACCGTCTGCAAGAGGCTATTTTGAAGGCCCATGAAGTATGGAATCGCCGCATCACTACAGCGCAATTGAACCGTTGGCTGATGGGCATGACCGAAGCGCACCCGCCTCCCGCGCCAGGTGGACGTCGTATCAAAATGCGATATGCAACTCAGGTTAAAACCCGCCCGCCTGGGTTTGTTGTGATGTGTAGCCATCCTGATATGCTACCTGAAAGCTATTCACGCTATTTGGTCAACGGATTGCGTCTTGATTTTGATATGCCAGGCACACCAATCCGCCTGCATTTTCGCAGCCAAGCAGATAAAAATCCTTATAAAAATAATACAAAATCAACTCCATCACGCCTTCGCAAGCATTTAGGCAAAGCGCCTGCGGATGTGAAGAAGCGGTTCAGGGGTTAGGTAGTTTCGTTAATATGCTGTCGTATTTGCATTGCTAATAACGTTAGCATTGCGATAATTCCAATTGCTGATAATGCAGCCACTGCGGTTATACCATTAGCTGCGATAATGCCCACCAGCGCCCAGATAATCGTCATTCCATATGCTGGGGCTGTTGGTTTCTTTATTTGTAGTGTTAACGACACAAATAGAGACAATGTTATACCTACTATAGCCCAACCATTTGCGCCAAACAAGATTCCATACCCTGCCGCCGTACTGCCCAATGATACGAAAGACGCAGCGGTTAGCCAGCCTGCATAAATCGATATTGGCCAAAGGGCGAGCCATGGATCTTCACGCGGCGCGTGCAACATTGCTACGATGGCGGGAAACGCCATTGCAAAAATTAAAACAGTTGCGCCTACGGCAGATTGGTTTGCTACCCAAAGCCACGGTGTACCAAGTGCTAGGCTAATAATTAAAGGTGCGCGCATTTTGTCCCAAGCCGGATCAATGCTACGTTTGAAGATCCCAAAAAAAGCTGAAATAATAAGCCAGCCATAAATTAGACCCCAAATCGCAAAGGCGTAGCCCGCGGGTTGTATCGGCGGGTCTATTTGCGGAATTGGCAGCTGATTGACATCAAACCCGCTGAACGGGGATGTGAAATACGGTGATATGACAAAAGTCACAGTGAGGATTAGGGTAAGAATTGAATATCTCATAAGGTATTAAACAGTACTGCATTGAAGATATCAAGGACGCGCCACTAGGCAGGAATTTTAGTTTTGCTAATTCAACGCATAGTTGAACTCACTTTAACATATACTTAAATTTTTTTGTAGAAATGATCTTTAACAATATGGTCTGACCTGTGCAAATCTTTTACCCGTGGCTTCCTTTGAAATCTTTTGCCAAGAAAACATTGGACCAGAGGGGGAAATGACATTTTTTACTCCACAAGTTTTAAGGTATTTTAAAGCTATACCTAGGATGTAAGGAAATCCAGTTTTTAGTTCTGATGGCGCATTTGGTTGAGGGTTAACGTCGATCATCGAGAACGCCTAATGCAAATGAATGTGATTTTTTGAATCAAGTGATAAAATCATGGGGTTCCATTTTTGGTGAAGGGCTTTCCTAGCAAATGTTACAGTCTAAAGATTGTACAAGCTTCAATTGTATTTTGTGGCAGTATGAGTTGGTAAAGTTGACCATATATAGATGAAAGCCATCAGTTCTGGCTGGATTGTTTACTTAAAATTATGACTAATAGTTGATAACTAATTTTGTGAAAAATTGCAGATTTCTTTATTTTTAGGCAACTCAGCTTAATATCTCTCATTTGGAAGTCTAGGACACGATCAGTGCTATGGATACATTCTAAATGTTGCTAGTTTAAGTGCGGTTGTAAATGCAATAATTCACTCGGCTAAAACCTATGGTTCTGGATACTTATTATACCATCGCTATTGACGACCACCACAAATTATAAACCAGCAACCGTGAAGTAATTATTTAAAAATAAACAAGAAATATTGTGCTACTTTTAAATTAAAACAATTGTAACGCTGGTTTTTGAGCAATCACGGGTTCGTTAGTTAGGGTTCTCTCAAACAGATTTTAGCTAAATTCACTGAATTAGATCGTGCTTGGTGCGCATAGCGCTGGGCTAGAAATTGATTTTGGCGATTTAAACCAACACGTGAGCACCAAGAATGCTATCACAAGATTAAATAATGAATTTTTCAAGGTGAGTATTGGGACTAAAAATTTAGGAAATTTGTGAGTGTATCAAGTTAGGTGGAGCTTTTTTTAAAATATTAGCGTTTACCATTAATCATAGGTTAGAAGTACCAGTTAATTTTGCCAAGAATGCCTTATCCTATGTGTGCCACATGCCTAAGGATGTTGATTCAGACCAACCCAAAAAAGATCGTACCACACAATTGATTTAATTGTAACGACAAGTATCTTTAGCAAACTAAAAACACACTCAAAAGTCTGTAAAAGCGCTAGCTAGCCCAGCGTCCCGTCGGCATTGATCGTAGTTTTACCACCCATTTGTCCGTGCAGGGCTGTAGGAATTATAACGGAACCGTCGGCCTGTTGGCCGTTCTCTAGTACCGCAATTAAACAACGCCCAACTGCGAGGCCTGAGCCGTTCAGCGTGTGGACAAATTGCGGTTTTCCGCCATCTGTGGGTTTGAAACGTGCGTTCATGCGGCGCGCCTGAAAATCGCCTGTCGTTGAAATTGAACTAATTTCGCGGTAGGAATTCTGACCTGGTAACCATGCTTCTATATCGAACGTACGGCGCGCTCCAAAGCCCATATCGCCTGTGCAAAGCAAAACGGTTCTGTAAGGAATTTCTAAACGTTCTAACAAATCCTCAGCGCAACGTAGCATCCGTTTCTGTTCTGAGTCGGATTCGTCTGGATGGGTGACAGAGACCATTTCCACCTTCTCAAACTGGTGTTGGCGTAGCATGCCGGACGTGTCGCGACCTGCGCTACCGGCCTCTGAGCGGAAACATAGCGTGTGCGCAGTGTAGCGGTGGGGTAGGGTTTTGGCGTCGATAATGTTACCCGCAGCGATGTAGGTAAGTGGTATTTCCGAGGTGGAAATCAGCCACATACCTTCAGTTGTTTGGTAGCTGTCATCTGCAAATTTAGGCAGTTTATCCGTGCCGTACATTGCATCGTCGCGCACTAGAACTGGGGTATTTATTTCGGTCAGTCCGTTTTCAACCGTGTGAATATCTAACATAAATTGCGCCAAAGCGCGGTGCAGGCGGGCGACAGCACCTGACATTAACACAAATCGACTTCCGGATATTTTTGCAGCAGTTTCAAAATCCATACCGGACTTAACAGCAGTAATTTCAAAATGTTCCACAGGGGTGAAATCGAAAGTGCGGCGCGTACCCCATTGGCTGATTTGGACGTTGTCGTTTTCATCGGCACCCATGGGAACATCGTCAGCCGAAAGGTTGGGAATCATTGCTAAACGCTCGATTAGTACCGAGCCTTGGGCTTTTGCTTCGTCGCTTAATTGAGCGATTTGTGATTTCTTTTTTGATACAAGCGCGCGCAAGCGTTCAAATTCGTCTTCATCCCCACGAGCTTTTGCGGCCCCGACTTCTTTTGCAGCCTTGTTGGCGTCGGCTTGCGCAGTTTCTGCCGCAAGAATTTTGGTGCGCCGCGCTTCGTCCATTGCGATCAATTCAGCTGACAAGGGTGCATCACCGCGACGGGACAGGGCTGCATCAAAGTCTGCTGGGTTCTTTCGGATGGCGCGAATGTCGTGCATGTATTTGATCCTTTGATCGGTTTATCTGCACATCCCTATGCCCCAAATTTATAGGTATGGAAAGCAAATGGAATTTAGATGGATTGTATATAGCTGCAACGTACATATTTGATGAGCTGCTCGTTGCGAATCCCGCGTCACATTTGTAGTGTCGCAAAAATGCGAAGGAAATGCCTTTGCGTGAGAACAAGGAAAAGACCATATGGACTCCATCGGCCAATTTATTCCACTCATTCTAATTTTTGCAATCATGTATTTCTTGTTGATCCGACCACAGCAAAAAAAACTTAAGCTACACCAGTCGATGGTAGCTTCTCTGCGTCGGGGAGATCAGGTTGTAACCGCTGGTGGACTTATGGGCAAAGTGTCCAAGATAAAAGATGAAACAGAGGTTGAAGTTGAATTGACTGAGGGCGTTAAGGTTCGTGTCGTACGTTCAACAATCACCCAAGTTTTGAATAAGACTGAGCCTACTGAAAAATGATTAAAAATACGCTCATGACATTTGGCGTGGGCGTTTTCAGGGTGCTATTTTTCTCTTCTTTGACCGGATGTTTGTTGTTTTTAAGTTCTGGAGCGGCAGTTATGCGCAGTTCGCAAAGCATTGTTGTAACACCTTTGGTGTTTAACGATGCTTATTTGAAGCTGTTTGACGATGAAAATGATGTAGAAATATCTGTGCTATCATCTAATTTAGTCGATAGTAAT
Source organism: Octadecabacter sp. (assembly GCA_028825445.1). Lineage (GTDB taxonomy): Bacteria > Pseudomonadota > Alphaproteobacteria > Rhodobacterales > Rhodobacteraceae > Octadecabacter. The sequence continues at coordinate 55,862 of JAPKAD010000005.1, read as the reverse complement.
TTAGCTTGGGCTGATAGCGTGGCAGGTAAGTTATTGCCATTTTTAGCTAGTTTTTTTGTTGTTAATTTATTAAACGCCCCGCTAAAATTAGCTAATTTTATTTTAGTTAGCCCCGTCATCGACGGATCTGACCCCAGTTACGGTTTTTACCCCTAACCTGCGTTTAAAACTTTAAAAGCGCTTACTTTTCTTGGCTATGCGCGCCCATCTTAACATAATTAATAATAACGGGCTCATCGGCCTTTGATAGATTAGACAGGACTTCTCCATGCTTAAAATTGACCTTTGGAAGCGTACTGCGATTTGGCTGGTCGTGGCGCTTGGCATTATTGTTGCCATGCCAAACGGATTTTACAGCAAGGTTGAAATGTCCAACGACGCCGAAGCGGTCATCACTGAAAGTGGCACTACGCTCGAGCTTGAGGTGGTTGCCGCTGATTGGCCGTCGTTCCTGCCGGATAATCTGGTAAACCTTGGCCTTGATTTGCGTGGTGGCGCGCAATTACTTGCTGAAGTGAAAGTTGAACAAGTCTATGAACAACGTATGCGGAGCTTATGGCCCGAAGTTCGCGACGTACTGGCTTCACAGCGCGATGTTGTTGGTTTTGTGACGAATATTGGTAACACAGCAGGAGAACTACAGATACGGATTTCTGAACCCACTGGCATGGATCGCGCATTAGAATTGACGCGCGGGTTGGCGCGTCAAGTTGTTGGTGTTACTAGTGTTGGGGAGACAGACATCGAAGTTGCTGCGGTGTCAGCAACTGATCTCGTAATTACATTGTCTGATGCTGAAAAAATCGCAACAGATGATCGCACCGTACGTCAAGCGCTTGAAATTGTTCGTCGCCGTATTGACGAAACTGGCACACGTGAACCATCTATCCAACGTCAAGGCGCGAACCGAATTCTAATCCAAGTTCCTGGTGTCGGATCTGCGCAAGAAGTAAAGGATATTATTGGAACAACAGCGCAGTTGGGGTTTCACCCTGTTGTTGGTTCCACAAGTGATCCAGACGCACGGGCTGGTGCCGGAAATATGGTGATCCCGAGCTTGGACGTTGAGGGTCAGTATTACATTGTCGAACGCTCTCCGGTTGTTACGGGCGAAGAGCTTGTAGACAGTCAGCCGACGTTTAATGAAAATAATCAACCTGCTGTGACGTTTCGTTTTAACCCTTCAGGCGCACGCAAGTTCGGGGATTATACCCGCGATAACATTGGGTCGCCTTTTGCCATTGTGCTCGACAATGAAGTTGTCAGCGCTCCGACAATACAAAGCCATATTGCCGGTGGATCGGGGATTATCACGGGACGGTTTACACTTGAAGAATCGACTAACCTCGCAGTTTTACTTCGTGCTGGTGCATTGCCCGCTGAGTTGAATTTCTTGCAGGAACAAACTGTTGGTCCTGACCTTGGGCAGGACAGCATCAATGCAGGCACCATTGCTTGCATTGTAGCCTTTGCTTTGGTGCTTATTTACATGGTACTTAGCTACGGTTTGCTAGGTATGTTTGCCAATGTTGCCTTGCTAGTTAATGTAGCATTGATCTTTGCGATGTTGTCGATGATTGGTGGAACGCTAACATTGCCAGGTATCGCAGGTATCGTATTGACTATCGGAATGGCTGTTGACGCCAATGTGTTGATATTTGAGCGTATACGCGAAGAATCGCGCACAGCAAAAGGCCCCGCGCGAGCCATCGAATTGGGATATGAAAAAGCGCTGTCAGCTATTATTGATGCCAACATTACCACTCTCATTACAGCGGGGATTTTGTTCGCCATGGGGGCGGGCCCTGTGCGTGGGTTTGCGATTACCCTGGGACTTGGTATTATAACCTCGGTTTTCACGGCGATCTTCGTAACTCGTTTGTTAGTTGTGATCTGGTTTGAACGCAAACGCCCTAAAAAAATATTTGCGGGCAAGTATTTACGTCTGGTCAAATCCGAAACTACTTTTGATTTTTTCAAACGCGGTAAAGTATGGCTGGGGTTATCAGGCGCCATGGTGGTGGTGGCTTTTGTGTCATTCCTTGCACAAGGCCTTAATTACGGCATTGATTTTAAAGGTGGAACAACACTACGTACAGACAGTACACAGATGATAAATATTTCTGAATACCGTGCTGTTATTGCTCCTCTAAAGTTGGGAGAAGTCACCATTACTGAGGTCTTTGACCCCACATTCTCTGCTGATCAAAATGTTGCTACAGTCGTGATTCAAGCGCAAGTTGGCGAAGAATCTGTTTCCAACAACACAATTTCAGCTGTGCAGGATGCACTAAGCACGCTTGATCCTAATATATCATTTCCAGCAGTTGAATCTGTCGGCCCCACGGTTTCGGGTGAGTTGATTCAATCAGCAGTTCTTGCAGTAATTTTGGCCATTGGTGCAGTGCTAATCTATATTTGGTTGCGCTTCGAATGGCAGTTTGCATTGGGCGCAGTTGTGGCGTTGGTCCATGATGTTGTGCTGACGATTGGGATATTTTCAGAGCTGAATATTCGCTTTGATCTTGCGATTATTGCCGCCTTATTAACCATAGTGGGATATTCGCTGAATGACACTGTTGTAGTTTTTGACCGTGTTCGAGAAAACTTGCGTAAATATAAAGCTAAGGACCTCAAAGAAGTGCTGAACTTGTCAATTAACGAAACCCTGAGCCGGACATTTATGACATCGTTTACGACATTGCTTGCGCTGATCTCGCTATACGTTCTGGGTGGTGATGTAATCCGTGGTTTCGTGTTTGCTATGATTTGGGGTGTTATAGTTGGAACTTATTCTTCAATTTTTGTAGCATCTACAACGTTGCTGATATTGGGTGTAAAGCGCGACTGGTCAGGTAACAACAAGAACGTTAGCGGTCAATTTTCAAACATCGATGCCTAAGGAGGCTAAGCCATGCGATTGAACGAGGTAGTCTACACTGATGCCAAACCAGTTGATGGATACGGCTCTGGTTTCTTCCGCATCGGTGGTGAGGTCTATGAAGGGGCATTGGTCGTATTGCCATCAGGAATCGCGCCATGGGGCGGTTTCCAGGATGCGCAAACACTGATAGACGCGGCTGATGCCATTGATGTTGTGTTCATTGGAACTGGTGTGGAAATAGCATACATATCAATGGAGTTTCGGAAGTTGTTGGAAGAGGCAGGCCTTGGAGTTGAGGTCATGTCGTCGCCGACGGCCTGTCGCACTTACAATGTGGTATTATCCGAAGGGCGGCGTGTCGGTTTGGCGCTACTACCTGTCTAGTCACAGTATGAAAAAATATATTAGCATGAAGTCATGAAATTAATTGTCACAGATTTATCTGTTGCACGTGGTGGTGTGCCCGTTTTGTCAGGCGTGTCGTTTACAGTGCAAGCAGGCTGCGCGCTGTTGTTGCGTGGGCCAAACGGCATCGGTAAGACGACTTTGTTACGCACACTTGCGGGCTTGCAACCTGCGCTGTCTGGCATTGTGAGCTTTCCTGAAGAGGCAGGAGCATACGCAAGCCACACTGATGGTATCAAAGAGCAACTGACTGTAACTGAAAGTCTTGCTTTCTGGGCGAACATATATGGTACTAAATTACCACATACTGTGTTCGATGCTTTTGATCTAGATGGTTTGCGCTCACGACTAGTAGGCACGCTGTCAGCGGGTCAAAAACGCCGTGTCGGTTTGGCGCGTTTGGGGGTAATAGGTCGTAAGGTTTTGTTTTTGGACGAACCTACAACCAGCCTTGATAGATTTTCTGTCAAGATGTTTACGAACTGGCTTTGGAACGATCATTTGAAGCAAGGCGGCATCGCTGTAATCGCAACGCACGTCGATCTGGGTATTGATGCTCCAGAGCTGGAATTGTTTCCGTTGAGGTCGGCTGCGAACGCTGGCGGCGGGTCGGACGAGTTTTTTTTATGAAGCGGGGGGCGCATTCTTGATCTCTCTGTTGCGCCGTGACCTCACGCTAGCGCTGCGGGCTGGGGGCGGATTTGGCCTCGGTTTGGCATTTTTTTTGATCGTTGTAATTCTGGTGCCGTTCGGTGTTGGACCTGAGGCGACGGTGCTAAGCCGAATCGCACCAGGTATCTTATGGGTCGCGGCATTGTTGGCAGCGTTGTTGTCCCTAGACCGAATCTTCGCACTTGATTTTGAAGATGGAACTTTGCCGCTGCTTGCGACTTCACCACTGCCATTGGAGGGGGTGGCACTGATCAAGGGTATAGCCCATTGGATTATAACGGGGCTGCCCCTGACATTGGCTGCACCCGCGTTGGGGTTTTTATTGAATCTTGAAACATCTGCCTATGTCTGGTTGCTCGCCTCCCTGGCTCTTGGAACGCCTGCACTATCAATGATAGGTACGTTTGGCGCAGCGTTGACTGTTGGTTTGCGGCGCGGTGGTTTGTTGATGTCACTCTTGGTATTACCGCTCTATGTACCGACTCTGATTTTTGGTGCTGAAGCTGTTCGGCGTGGTGCGCTCGGATTGGATGCCACAACACCGCTATTAATGCTCGCGGGGATCACGTTGTTCAGCTTCGCCCTGTTGCCATTTGCCGCATCGTCCGCGCTGCGGGTCAACCTTAGGTGAGAACTATTGTCGTATAACGAACAGCAGGATAGCTAATCATTATGTCGATTTGGGAATATGCCAATCCGAAGAAATTCATCACGATCACGACGCCTTTGGTGCCGTGGATTTTGGGCTTGGCAATTGCCTGCCTTGTTGTGGGCTTGGTTTGGGGTTTTTTCTTGACGCCAGACGATTTCCGACAGGGATCAACGGTTAAGATTATATATCTGCATGTGCCAGCCGCACTCATGGCGATCAACGCGTGGTTTATGATGCTTTTGGCATCACTAATCTGGTTGGTTAGACGCCACCATGTTAGCGCATTGGTTGCGCGCGCAGCAGCTCCTGTGGGAATAGTGATGACCCTCATCACCTTGATAACAGGCGCAATATGGGGGCAGCCTATGTGGGGCACATGGTGGGCGTGGGATCCAAGGTTGACATCATTTCTCATACTATTTTTATTTTATCTTGGCTACATCGCCTTGTGGGAAGCTATTGAAGACCCTGACACAGCTGCTGATCTAACCAGCGTTTTATGTATTGTCGGATCGGTGTTTGCGGTGCTTTCTCGCTACGCCGTTAACTTTTGGAACCAAGGCTTGCATCAAGGTACCAGTGTCCCCGTCGTCACGGGGGGACGCACTATTTCTGACGTATTCTTTGTGCCACTGGTGATTTGCATGATGGGATTTGGGCTGCTGTTTTTTGTATTGGTCTTGATTCGAACACAGACCGAAATACGGGTACGTCGCATGCGTGCAATTCAGTTAAGGATGCGATCATGATACCTGATCTTGGTATTTATGCAGTCGAAGTTACGTCTGCTTATGTTTTGTCAATCTCTTTATTAATTACCATTTTGGTATTATCACTGCTTCGAGCTCGAAAAATTCGCGCACAATTGTTGAAAGTTGAAGCCAGCAGGTTGCTTAACAATGTCTAAGCTTATGATGGTTCCGTTTGTGGTTTTTGCTGGCATTGTTGGGATTATATTGGGCCAAGGCCTTTTGGGTGGGCAGGGGCCAGAATTACCGTCTGCTTTTATTGGTAGGCCTGCACCAGAAATCAATGTTTCTGGCATTAATAGCCTCGTTCCGCTAAACGATGCCATGTTGCGTGATGGGGAGGTCAAGATTGTTAACTTCTGGGCCAGTTGGTGCGCACCTTGCCGTGTGGAACACCCGAACTTAACTGCACTGGCAGGTGAAGGCGTACCAATCTACGGAATAAATTACAAAGACCTAGATCAAAGCGCATTGTCATTCCTTGATAGTCTTGGTGATCCGTACTTGGCTGTTGGATCAGACCCGCGCGGTTTTCACGCCATTGATTGGGGCGTTTATGGCGTTCCAGAAACATTTCTCATCGATGGGGATGGAACGATTTTGCTGCGCATGGCTGCGCCAGTGACGCAGCGCGAATTGGCTAATAGATTGCGCCCTGCGCTTGAAGCGGCGCGTAGGGCCAACTGATTGATCTAGCGATTGTAGCGCAGTGACATGCAGCTTAACCCACCATCGATAAGTGCGGCTTGGCTAGTATTGAGAATCCGAACTGAGTAACCAGCATCGTTTAGAATGTCTGCAGTTTTTGGGTGTCCAGCTGACAAGAATACGTGGGTGTTGACGCGTATCGCATTGGCAGCGGCCTCTTCGCCAATAGCCGTTTTAATTATCTTCAATCCTTTAAACGCACCTGAAGCGGCTAATGTGGGTGTTGCCAGCACTGTTTGTGCATCTAGTAGTGAGCTTTCAGTTTTAAAATGTAGTATTTCAGGTGGTGTTTGCAGGACTTCCAAAGTGTATCCTAAATTTTCAACAATAGGGCGCAGATCTTGAGCGCCTTGGTAGTTGGTGCGGGCAGATAGGCCCAACAACACGCGATCATCTGTGCACAGTATATCGCCACCGTCAACAAAACCGTCGGTGACCAAATCAATTACATTGTTCATTTTTTCCACTAATACAGGCCGAATTGATGCAATTTCGCCAAGACGAGACGTTGCACCGGGGCGCAGGACTATTGCGGTGCCGTTTAAGACTAAAGCGGGGTCTTCAATGAAGACTGAATCGGGAAAGGCCTCTTCTGCGGGTAGGACGTCCACAACGCACCCAGCCTCACGAAGGGCGGTGATGTAGGCGGCATGTTCTGCGGCAAAAGCAACTGGGTCCGGGTCGCCGTGGTCGTCAGCGCGCAATCCGTCAATTACAGATACTGCTGGGAGCCGGCAGAGCGCGTGTGAGAATTCGAATGATTTGTTTTTCATTTTAATAACTTATCTGCCTTACTTAAAACGTCCAGCCTCTTTTGTTCGAAAATACGAAAGTCATTGGTAAAAATAAAAAAGCCGTATTTTATTGGGCGTGCGAACTTTGGAACATGTCTGCCGTTTTGTTCTTAAGCAGCTTTGGCGAGGTTGCGCAGCACGTAGTGCAAAACCCCACCATGTTCGATGTATTCAACCTCAATCGCGGTATCGATCCGACACGTCAGGATGATATCCTTAACAGTGCTGTCGTCCATAGTAACCTTGCACGGTACCTCTTGCAGTGGAGTAACCGTGTCTAGACCAAAGATCGACACAGTTTCATTACCAGTTAAGCCAAGTGATTTATGGCTGTCACCATTTGTGAACTCAAAAGGAATGACGCCCATCCCGACCAAGTTAGATCTGTGAATACGCTCAAAGCTTTCTGCAATCACGGCTTTTACGCCGAGTAAATTAGTACCTTTGGCTGCCCAGTCTCGCGATGATCCTGCACCGTATTGTGCTCCGCCAAAGATAACTGTTGGTGTTCCCGCGTTCATATAAGCCATCGCAGCGTCAAAGATGGACATCTGTTTGCCGTTTGGCCCTTTAGTGTAGCCACCTTCGATGTTGTCCAGCATTTCGTTCTTGATGCGGATGTTAGCGAAAGTGCCGCGCATCATCACCTCGTGGTTGCCGCGGCGCGATCCGTAAGAGTTGAATTCACGGACGGGAACTTGGCGTGCACGAAGATACTCCCCCGCTGGCGTGTTCTCCTTAAACGAACCGGCAGGTGAGATGTGATCGGTGGTAATGAAATCTCCCAAAATAGCCAACACTTTGGCGCATTCAATGTTAGTAATAACGCCGGGGTCTTTTGACATGCCCTGAAAATAGGGTGGGTTTTGGATGTAGGTGGATTGTGGTGGCCAGTCGTAGGTCTCTGCGCCCGTGGTTTCCACGGCTTGCCATTTATCATCACCCTTGAAAACATCTGCATATTTAGACTGAAACGCTTTGCGCGTGACAGTTTTTTCAACCAAATCAGTAACTTCTTTAGACGTGGGCCAGATGTCTTTCAAGTAGACATCTTTGCCTTCTGGTGTTTGTGCAATTGGGTCTGTTGCCAGATTGATGTCCATGGTTCCGGCCAGTGCGTAGGCTACGACCAACGGTGGTGAAGCTAGATAGTTGGCGCGCACGTCAGGTGAAATGCGCCCTTCAAAGTTGCGGTTTCCCGATAAAACAGACGTGGCTACTAGGTCTCCTTCGGCAATTGCCACGCTAATTTCTTTTTGTAATGGTCCGGAATTACCGATGCAGGTTGTGCATCCATAACCAACCAAGTTGAAGCCAATTTTGTCTAGGTCGGTTTGCAAGTCCGCAGCCTCAAGATATGCAGATACAACTTGTGATCCAGGCGCGAGAGATGTTTTGACCCAAGGCTTGCGGTTCAAACCTAATGCGGCGGCTTTTCGGGCGACCAGACCTGCGCCAATCATGACGTATGGATTGGATGTATTGGTACAGGACGTGATCGACGCGATTACAACCTTGCCAGATTCCAACGTGTAATCTTCGCCTACGACGGCGACTTTTTTGTACATTGGGCGTTTAAACGTGTTTTCCATTTCCCATGTGAACGCAGATTTTGCACCAGTCAGTGCCACATAGTCCTGTGGGCGTTTGGGTCCGGAGATCGCGGGAACTATGGTGCTCATGTCGAGTTCAAGCGTGGAAGTGTAGACGGGATCATAGTCTACACTGCGCCAGAAACCGTTTGTTTTTGCGTAGGCTTCAACCAATGCAACCCTGTCTTCATCACGGCCCGTGTTACGCAGGTAGCGCAGGGTTTCGTCATCAATTGGGAAGAAGCCGCAAGTCGCACCGTATTCTGGTGCCATGTTGGCGATTGTTGCACGGTCGGCCAACGGTAGATGATTTAACCCTTCACCATAAAATTCAACAAACTTGCTGACAACGCCGTGGGCGCGCAGCATTTCGACGACTTTGAGCACAAGGTCGGTGCCAGTCGTGCCTTCCATCATACGGCCAGTTAGCTTGAAGCCGACAACTTCTGGGATCAACATTGAAATTGGCTGGCCAAGCATGGAGGCTTCGGCTTCAATTCCTCCAACGCCCCAACCTAGAACGGCTGCGCCGTTGACCATAGTTGTGTGGCTGTCGGTTCCAACAAGCGTGTCAGGATAGGCTACTTCGTCACCGTTTTGATCAACATCAGTCCAGACGGTCTGGCTGAGGTATTCGAGATTCACCTGATGGCAAATGCCTGTGCCTGGTGGAACAACGCGGAAGTTAGAAAAAGCGGACTGTCCCCATTTTAAAAACGTATAGCGTTCAATGTTGCGTTCATATTCGCGGTCTACGTTCGCTTGGAATGCACGTGGGTTGCCAAATTCGTCAATCATTACCGAGTGGTCGATGACCAGATCAACAGGGTTCAATGGGTTAATTTGCTGAGCATCGCCACCCAAGGCGACAATTCCGTCGCGCATCGCTGCTAAATCAACAACAGCGGGGACGCCAGTGAAATCCTGCATTAGCACTCGGGCAGGGCGGTAGGCAATCTCGCGTGGGTTTTTACCGCCTTTGATAGCCCATTCGGCGAAGGCTTTAATATCGTCCACAGTTACCGTCTTGTTATCTTCAAAACGTAGCATGTTTTCCAATACTACCTTCAGCGCAGCAGGCAGCTTGGAAAAGTCCCCTAAACCTGCGGCTGTTGCTGCGGCAATAGAATAATATGCAAGTGATTGATCGCCAATTTTGAGAGTTTTGCGTGTTTTGGTGCTATCGTGGCCTACTTTGATGGGCATATCGATCTCTCCTACAGCTGTATAGATGATGATTCTAATTTTAGTATACCATTGTATACAGATAGTACCAAACTATACATAAATACATTTTAACTCATCTGGTGTTGGATTGGTAGGCGTGCGACCACCCCACAATAATATTGTAACATTCTAATCGCAAACGGTTGATTGGTTTGTCGTGCGTGGTTGCGTTACAGTCATTATGTAATGATAGGATTTTTCATGCACCATACCCTCGCCACAGCCTTTTCCATATGGGCCACATTCTTTTTTGTTGCCACACCCGTGATGGCTGATGGCCCTGTGGTTGTCGAACTTTTTACCTCGCAGGGCTGTTCTAGTTGCCCGGCAGCGGATAAAATGTTGCAAACATTGGCGATGCGATCAGATGTTATCGCATTAGCATTGCATGTCGATTATTGGGACTATATTGGTTGGGCGGATAGTTTCGCTGATCCTGATCACACGGTGCGCCAGCAACGGTATGCTTATGTTGTAGGAGCGAGTACGATTTACACGCCGCAGATGATTGTTGGTGGTGTGGATCATGTGATTGGTGCTAAACCTATGGATGTTGCGAATTTAATTCAAGCTCACACTGCCAATTCAACAGGTACGCAGATTAGATTGCAACGAACTGGTGATCAGTTACAGATTACGGGCGTAACGTCCCGTGCATTACGCAGCGGAACTGTGGTGCAGGTGATACGTTATAGCCCGCAAGAAACTGTAGATATTCATCATGGTGAAAACGCGGGAAAATCTCTTACTTATGCTAATATAGTTACCGAATGGAGCAGTATTGGTGAATGGAACGGTGATGGGGATTTAAACATGACAGTTAATACTTCTGGTAAAGAACCGTTGGTGGTTATTGTCCAAGAACCTGGCCCGGGTGCAATTAGGGCGTCTGCCGTTCTTCAATGATCGTCGAGGGTGTGATTGCAAGGCCAGTACCTATCATGCTGTCGCGGGTCACAAGCCCTACAAGATCATTTTGCAGCATGTTTTCAGTACCAATGGGCCGCTTCGGAATTACGATATAACGCATGTCAGCAGTGCTGTCGTGGACGCGTATTTGTGTTGAACTTGGAAAAGTGACACCGAATTCAGCCAGAACTGAACGCGGTTCACGCACTGTGCGGCTGCGATAGGCGCGTGATTTGTACCAATCAGGTGGTAGACCTAAGAGATTGCGTGGGTAGCATGAACATAGGGTGCAAACGATCATGTTGTGGACATCATCAGTATTCTCAACGGCAATTAATTTGAGCGCCCCGATGTCAAACCCCATATCGCGCGTAGCAGTTGATGCATCGTTCATTAATGCTGCGTAAAATTGAGGATCACACCAAGCACGAGCAACGACCTGAGCGCCATTAATGGGACTGCGGGCATCCATCTTATCAATTTGGGCCGTAATTTCTCTGGCGGTGGTGATGCCCTTTTCCGCCAGAAGTTCTCGAACGGATATTTCCATCACTTGCCAATAGCTGAGCGGGGTATCGTCATCGGTGCGGTATGGGTGTCCTGATGGACTTAGGTTGTTGTGAATGTCTTCAGGCTCATGATGGTCATGTGGCATCTACTGGCTCCAACCAATGTTCGTAAATTTCGGCATCCAGCGTGTCGTTGGGGTTTTCTGCATTTCCCTCCCAGACATCGGACATCGTAAACCTAACCCGGTGTAGTGGAAGATCGCTGGCTGCCACGCCATAGGCGAGAGCTTCAGGGTTTGGAAATGTTCCAAGTGAGCGTTCGATAATGCCGATTTTGCCGCGCAGATACGCAGGAGTGCGCACGTGGCCCGGTGGCATGAGGGGTTTTACACGGACCTTCTGCATTAAACGGGTGCCGCCGCATCGCCGTAAGTATCACCGCGCGCAGCGACTTGCGACATTTTTGCCGCAAGGTCAGCCGTGGTATATGCCCCACCTTCAATGAGGTTTTGATTCACGGCCATGATCCAGCGTTCGTAATAAGTCATGGTCTCGAACGCGTCCTCACCAAGATCTTCGAGAACACGGCGTAGCCCATCAACAGTAAAAAAACCTTTTGCTGAGCCTATTATCATCAAGGCATCAACACGCTTTTCCCAAAGTGAAAAATCATGATTGGTGTCTGCAAGTTGTTCCATTGTGATTGGGCCAGCGGTGTCGCCGCCCATGTCGTGCCAACGGCGCCCAAGCTTAAAGGTCGGTGAGTGGTCGTTAGGCGAATTTTTTGCATTATTCATAAACTGACGTTAAGCTGAGTTTCCCGCGTAGGGAACCCTGCAAAAGTTGTGTCAGTCTTCAAGACTTAAATTAAGCATGATTGCTTTTGCTTTCTCCCATGTGGACAGCTCTGGCGATGGCGGTTTGTGCGGATTCTGAATCAGATTTTTGGTATTTCCTGCTGTCGACACTACTTGTGACAAGTTGTTGGCAATGCGCGTCGGCATATTGTCTAGGGGATGTGACAAGGGAAAAGCCAATGGGCCGCCCGTTCTGACGGCCAAAGCCAAAACTCGCACAAGGTCAGTGGGACCGATGTAGCGCAGAACTTTGTGTACTTCTGGTAGGGCAAGCCATGGGCCAATGATGGGCCCATGGCGGAATATTCGCGGGTTTAGTTATCAAGGATTTACGCGTTGGGGCCAAAAATGCGGGCGAAAATCGTGTCTACATGTTTAGTATGATAGTCGAGGTTAAAATTCTCCTCGATTGCGTCTACGCCGAGTGCCGTGACAACCTGTTCATCAGCCAGTAGTTCTTCTCGAAAATCTGTGCGATCTTCCCACACTTTTAATGCGTTGCGTTGTACCATTGCGTAGGCATCTTCGCGGGATGTGCCTGCTTGTGTCAGGGCTAAAAGCACGCGCTGTGACATAACAAGGCCTGGAAATTTATTCATATTATCAAGCATATTTTCAGGAAAAATTAACATCTTATCGATAACACCTGTCAAACGATGGAGTGCAAAGTCCAGCGTTACAGTCGCATCTGGCCCAATACCTCGTTCGACGGACGAATGTGAAATATCACGTTCGTGCCACAGTGCGACGTTTTCCATCGCGGGTATCACGGTCATTCGCACAAGACGTGCCAAACCCGTCAAGTTTTCTGTTAAAACAGGATTTTTTTTGTGCGGCATTGCCGAAGAGCCCTTTTGTCCAACTGAAAAGAATTCTGCGCCTTCTAAAACTTCGGTGCGCTGCATGTGGCGGATTTCTGTGGAAACGTTTTCCATTGAGCTGGCTATCACACCAAGTGTGGCAAAAAACATTGCGTGGCGGTCGCGTGGGATGACTTGCGTGCTGATAGGTTCAGGTGTCAGGCCTAATTGTGCACAGACATGTTCTTCGACTCGAGGGTCAATATTAGCAAATGTGCCGACTGCACCGGAAACTGCACCCGTTGAAACCTCAGTACGGGCGGTTTTCATCCGTGTAAGGTTACGATCCATTTCGGCGTAAAAGCGCGCAAACGTCAGGCCCATTGTTGTGGGTTCTGCATGAATACCGTGGCTTCGACCAACTCGGATGGTCATTTTGTGTTCTATTGCGCGACGTTTCAGGGCGCCCAGTAAGGCCTCAATGTCGGCGATCAGGATGTCGGCAGCACGAACTAATTGCACGTTAAAACAAGTGTCCAGCACGTCAGAAGATGTCATGCCTTGGTGTACAAAGCGGGCTTCGTCGCTGCCTATATGTTCAGCCAAATGGGTCAGGAACGCGATGACGTCGTGTTTGGTCACGGATTCTATCTCGTCAATCCGCGCTACGTCGAATTCAATATTTTTTGCTTTCCACACTGCATCAGCGTTTTCGCGTGGGATTACGCCAATGTTGGCCATGGCTTCACAGGCATGGGCTTCGATTTCATACCAGATACGGAACTTGGTGGAAGGTTCCCAAATATCAGTCATTGCGGGGCGTGAATAGCGAGGAATCATGGGTTTTGGCCTTTTTGTGAGGTGCAAAAGCAGATGAAGGGGTCATAAGGGGGTGCAGGACTTGTCACAAGAGAAGGGGAGGCAGAATGGGGCGGTTATCTGAATTTATTGGGTTGTATATCGTAGAGCGAGATATTGATGATCGTAAGGCGGGTGTGCAGTTGCGATTTGAAGGGCGGGCAGTGTTATCTATGTCGCCCAGTGGTGCAATCTATTCTGAAACTGGTGTATTGAACATGGGCGGTAAACGGTTTGAGTCAGAGCGTAATTATTTATGGCACGAAGAAGGAGCGCGTATTTGTGTTCGCTTTGCTGATGGCCGTGACTTTCATATTTTTGATCCCGTCGTGGGTGGACCTGTAACAGCGCATTTGTGCGGGGCAGATATTTATTGTGGATGCTATGATCTATCAGGCTGGCCGCGTTGGAGTGTAACATGGGAGGTGAGCGGGCCGCGCAAGAACTATTTGTCGGTCACAACTTATGTACTAGCTAATTAACCTTATCTGGCTTCTCGCTTGCAGAAAGACCGGCACTGGGGCATTAATTGCACAAATTAGTCAATTACAGGATCTAAATAAAATGGCGATGACGATGAATAACCCAGCACTGGCAGAAGTGTTTGGCCCAACCGAGGGCGCTGCGCTTCGGATTAAACAGGTTATAATGGTGATGCTCGGCATCGTTTTGCTTGCAGTTGCATCAAAGATTTCTATACCGATGATCCCTGTTCCGATTACCATGGGAACGTTTGCTGTGCTAACAGTTGGTACTGCTTATGGTCCACGCTTGGGCATGGCAACAATTCTTGGTTATATGATTGTTGGTGTCGCGGGCTTCGATGTTTTTGCGGGGTCTTCCGCTGAGTCGTCAGGTATAGAATATATGATGGGTAGCACCGGAGGCTATCTGGTGGGCTACGTGTGTGCGACGATGGCGCTTGGATTTGTGGCACGTAAGGGCTGGGATCGTTCCATTGGGACCATGGCACTGGCAATGTTGGGCGGCAATGCGCTTATCTACATTCCAGGTTTATTGTGGCTTGGTACGCTTTATGGTTGGGACAAGCCGATCCTTGAGTGGGGTTTTACGCCGTTCATTGTTGGTGACTTTTTGAAGTTGGCTTTGGCGGCATTACTTGTCCCAGCAATCTGGAGATTTGTTGGTAAAGCCCGTAACTAAGTCGCTCAATCAAGGTCGTAAAATTTGGAGGTGTGGAGTTTTGCTTCACGCCTCATTTTTTTTTGGTGTGAGGCCTTCCTAGTTTAACAGGTGGTATTATAAATATCGTTGCTCCATCGGCGGGGGAACAAAAAAGGCAAAAAAGTGTTTAAGCGAGTTTTGTTTTAATATGGTTGAAGCGTTCTAGCGATAGCTGAACGGGGCAGAGGTCGGCTATCTCGAGTAAGCGAGCGCATTGACTGTCATCAAGGTCACCTTGCAAAGTGATTGTACGAAGAAAACTGTCGATCTTTGATTTGGTTTCCGCTCCTGCATCCTGCCCGTGGATTTTATTGTGAGTCACATCAACGCTAACTGACATTAGCGGCTAGCCTTTGCGTCGGGCATACATGCGAATTGTCATAGACGTGCATGCACCAAGGCCTGCTGAAAGAAAGCCATAGGGTGTCAGACCTTTGTTTGTGCCGCCGTAGGCTGCAGGTATGTCTGCGAGCAGGTGGTGCGGTCCTGATTGCACATCTTGCAGATAGCCATTTGGATTTGCTTCGCAAACGCGCAGTACACCCTCGGGTGCGCCATTAAGCGGCGCTGGATGGGTTAGATCAATATAACGTTTAGCCCATGTTGCAATGACGTCTGCGGCGTATTCTGCGCGGCTAAGTAGGTGGTCGGCACCATCCAAGGTGACAAAACTCTTCGGGTGATTAGCAGTGAGTAAAATTTCGGATGCGTTGTTGATCGAAACTGTTGCGTCGCGCGGGGCGTGGAGCACTAAAAGAGCAGCGTTAAGGTTTGTGATCGCTGGGGTGAGATAGCTTTTGGCGATGTCTAGTAGAAAATTATTTGAAATGCGGAAGGGACGCCCACCAAGGGACACATTAGCCACGCCGTCACGCATGATTTTAGGCAGAGCATTGGTGAAATTTCTGATGATATGCTCAGGGCTGAACGGCGCACCTAAAGTTACAACATTTTTGATAGTTTTTATTTCTTGCGCGGCTTTGAGCACGGCAGTACCACCTAAGCTGTGACCAATTAGTAAGGATGGACACATGCTGCGTCGTGCTAATTCAGCGCTTGCAGCCACGAGGTCCTGAACATTAGTGGTGAAGTTTGTGTTTTCAAACTCACCCTCGGAATGACCCAAACCAGTGAAGTCAAAGCGCAGTACGGCAATGCCCATTGACGAAAGCCGCGCTGCTGGAATGTCTTTGGAGCAAGTAAAACAGTGTGCAAAAAGGGCTGTTGTAGAGTTTGAACCTTCTGGTTGATCAAGACGGGCAGCTAGTTTTGGCCATTATGACTGGAGAAAGTGAAACGGGTGGTGGGCATCTGGCATCGCCTCTTTATTAAAAAATTAGATAGAACTGATGCACGCTGGGTACGCCCGCAAGGTATGTGAAGCTTACGTCACAAGAAGGTGAGTAGGTGTAGTTTTGGAGTGCGCAGGTATTTCTCGTCAGACATTTTGCCATTTGGTAAGTGATTTGCAGGCGAGGTACTTAGGTGGGGCGCTAGTCTAGCAATGTTTGGACCAACGATCTTGCTTAGCTGTTTTGTTTTATCCCCCTGTTTTGAAAGCGGCATGCGCACAAATCTTGGCACTCATTGCTTGTTTGCGCGCGCATTTGAAGGGGGGGGCAAATTACTGCCACACAGTGATCCGAATCCTGACGTAGACCTGAAAGTAGATCAAAAGATGTTGCTATTTCGGTCAAGCGGTCAAATTACTGCTAGTGGTTGATCTGTTTCAGGCCAGTGTGGATTTTTTACCTTCCAAAAAATAGGAACTTTCAAGCTCATAAAATTTGTTTACCGAGGTATTTCGCTATTGCGAAGCTTGATTTTAATTCCAAATATGTGTTGTAGTTTGCAAAGTAAAATATCGAAGTACTGTCGTGGCGCTCGCACAAAAGTGAATTAAGCGCGCTCTTAAATAGTATTTTGGCAATTCCAGATGACAAAGAAACTATAATGAGGTCTGTTGCTTGTATCATAATAATTGCTGTTCATAGCTTAGACTCATTGTCTATCATCAAGGTGACGGAGCAAATTGTATCTGTCAGTTAAATAATGTCACAAACAGTTGATGAAAATGCATGAAATTTCGAATCTAATATTACAGCAAAAATTACCCGAAGGTCAGACCGAGGTTGCATCTGCGCGACTTCCCTCAATGCGCCCTGTCGTTGGCCCTTGGCTAACGTGTGATGATGCATACAATGCACAAATGGGGTTGAGGCGACGTTTATTACAGAATTGTGAGGCGGATGTTTATGCCCAGACGCCGGGTGGTCTGTTGGCTGCGTGTGGATTCGTTGCTGCTGCATTAGACGCTTTGCCCGATGGGTTCGTTCGGATGGGCGATCACGTGTGGTGCCCTGATGGGTACAAGGTGGTTATAGACTGGCTTGCGCCACTTCGATCAATTGGCGCTGTGTTGCAGCAAGACGTCTGTATCATGGAACGGTCCGGTGACGAGCACGTTTTAAGTGGAGCTGTCTTATGTTTCCCAGCAAGTTGGACACTTGCGCAAAAAATTGGAAAGCCATTGATCGCAATTCACAGCCCTGTAGCAGAATATGACAGTGCTATTGCGATGCGCGTTCAACGACTTTTTGATGGAGTGCAGGAGGGGCGTCCGATGTGGCGCGCCAATCTATTGCATTATAATAAGGGTGAACTCCATCAGCCGAAACAGGAAAATGATCTTCGCTGTGCCGGGCAGCCTGATGCGCCGTATCTGCGCAGCGAACGGCAAACAGTTCTAAGATTGCCGCAGCCAGATGCTGTTGCATTTATCATCCATACAACTGTAGTAGCAGCAGATGATCTGCGCGCGGATAAGTAAAACAGAAGTATAAAAATCGGCCAGTATGGCGACGCCTGTAAGAGCTATTTTACGAAGTTTTTTTGTTGATAATCTGGTACAATGAGGATGCATCAATTCTTCTTGCGTATGCAGTCTATGATATACGGCATTACGGGTCCACGAGTTTGTCTGTTTTGTGCTGGCTCCTGCTTGAACGTTTGCCCAACCAATCATGGTGTTGAGTTTATGTATTTGATTACTTTAGTAATACATTAGAATCTCAACTGGTGATGTCAAAATTTTTAACCAGTAATTCGTTAATTAGATGCAACCTGTCTTTTAATTTTATGTGGTTGCTCTGGTAATAACGTAGTGGACTGATTGAGCTTAACTGAAACCAAAAAAGGCACCCCAGTCTGGGGTGCCTTTTGATAGTGATACAAAATAATTATAAGAAATTAGCAACTGTAATATAGTTTAAATTCAACAGGGTGTGGGGTATGCTCATATTCGTAAACTTCCTCCCACTTGAGGTCCATGTAGCCTTGCAATTGGTCTTTGGTGAACACATCACCTTGCAGCAAGAAGTCCATGTCTTTTTCTAATTCTTCTAGTGCTTCACGTAAAGAACCACAGACCGTTGGGATTTCAGCCAATTCTTCTGGTGGTAGATCATAGAGATCTTTGTCGGAAGCAGGACCAGGGTCAATCTTGTTCTTGATTCCGTCAAGTCCCGCCATCAACAATGCAGCAAAGCATAAGTATGGGTTGGCCGCGGGGTCAGGGAAACGGGCTTCAACTCGCTTTGCTTTTGGGGATTCTGTCCATGGGATACGTACACAACCCGAACGGTTGGAGGCAGAGTAGGCGCGAAGAACAGGAGCTTCAAAACCCGGGATGAGTCGCTTGTAAGAATTTGTAGACGGATTTGTTATTGCATTTAGCGCCTTGGCGTGTGTCAGGATACCCCCAATAAACCATAGAGCTTCCTGTGACAGGTCAGCGTATTTATCACCTGCAAACAATGGTTTGCCATCTTTCCAGATTGACATGTTTACGTGCATGCCTGTGCCGTTGTCACCGGCAATGGGTTTTGGCATGAACGTAGCGGTTTTTCCATAGGCTTGTGCGACGTTGTGCACCACGTATTTATATTTTTGTAATTCATCGGCTTGTGTCGTCAGAGTGCCAAATATCAGACCGAGTTCGTGCTGACAGGATGCCACTTCATGGTGGTGCTTGTCGACCTTCATGCCCATGCGCTTCATCGTTGATAGCATTTCAGAGCGGATGTCTTGTGCGTCATCAATAGGGTTTACAGGGAAGTAGCCGCCTTTAACACCTGGACGGTGCCCTGAGTTGCCCATTTCGTATTGAGTGTCCGTATTCCACGATGCGTCGATTGCATCAATTTGGTATGATACTTTATTAATGCCAACTTGATAGCGGACGTCGTCAAATAAAAAGAATTCAGCTTCGGGTCCCCAAAAAGATGTATCGCCAATGCCTGTGGACTTTAAATATGCCTCCGCCCTTTCGGCTGTTCCACGCGGATCCCGATCGTAGCCCTCACCAGTATCAGGTTCAACAACAGAGCAGTGAATACAAAGTGTTTTCTCAGCATAGAACGGGTCAACGTAGGCACTATCCACGTCCAGCATTAGTTTCATGTCAGATTTATCAATAGACTTCCAACCCGCAATAGAGGATCCATCGAACATAAATCCTTCTTCAAGAAAATCTTCGTCAACTTGATCTGACATCAAGGTAACGTGCTGCAATTTGCCGCGAGGGTCAGTAAAGCGAACGTCAACGTAATCGATGTTTTCATCTTTAATCATCTTGACAATATCTTTGTTGGTCATATCAGCTGTCTTTCGTTTGATAGGTTAAATATAGTACTGAATTTATCGTGCTGTTGGACATAGCGACCGATAATTATAAAGCTTCGTCGCCTTCTTCACCTGTGCGAATTCGGATCGCTTGGCTCACGTCGGAAACAAAAATCTTTCCATCACCGATTTTATCAGTTTTGGCAGCAGTGATAATGGCTTCAATGGCACCATCGACTTGATCGTCGGCTAGGACAACTTCAATTTTCACTTTAGGTAGGAAATCAACGACGTACTCAGCACCACGGTATAGTTCAGTGTGACCTTTTTGGCGACCAAACCCTTTAACTTCAACAACGCTTAGGCCTTGGATACCTGCTTCTTGTAGTGCTTCCTTTACTTCGTCCAGTTTGAACGGCTTTATGATCGCTTCGATCTTCTTCATGACTGCGACTCCATTACTATCAATTTTTGTGAGATAAATCACGTCAATCCTTCTATCACAATTAGTGAGGTAGAGACGTTTGGCATGTTAAGTTGGTTTCCAATATTAGTGGCTAAAAAATAGGCATATTGATTAAATTATGATCACAAATGAAACACATTAAAGACCGCCTTAAAAGTGTGAGCATCATCTTTTTGTGTTTGCCATAGTTTCCGGACTAAATAGGTTTATTGAAAAATTGGTACATAAAAGAACTTTTTAAGCTTAAAAAAAACAGTTTCAAAATTAAAATACAGCCACAAAAAAATATTATTAATTTAAAATATATTTTAATTTTTAAAATTGTTCAAAATCAAGTTGGCATTTTAGTACTTAAGAAAAATTTGTGTCTATTAGTTTAAATTAAAGTACCAACCCCTTCGGGGGCATCTGCATAGGTCATGTAGTGGGTAGTATGATTAACTTAAATACAATCAATTTTTTGCATCAAATTTTTCATTAATATAAATTTAATCGAGATTTTAGCCCATATTGGTGTCATATCAACTTTAAACAAATCCTTGGCACATCAGTTGGTCGTGTTATCTCATGTACTGAGCACCAAAGTTGTGTAGCTTTTACGCAGACCTCTAAAAGCTAAATATTGAGCAGCATCACCACGCCACTTTTTCAGTTTATGATATGTTTGTTGGTATTTAGAGCTCGATAAAAAATTTTAAGTCCAATGCCACTACTACTGTCCCGCAGCGACTTCAGAGTTATTGACTAATTTTAAAATATAATATTTTTAGAAATCCAAAAATTATTTATTTCAATTTTTTTACTAATTATATGCGGTTTGTATGTTTGAATTTATTATAAAAAAATATTTTGACATAAATTGTGCGGTTGTTCAGCATTACGCTGTTGTGAGTTTTTAGTCACGGTTTTGGCTTCAATCTGTGGCGTTCTCGTTCACCTTGAAAAATAACGTATGATCATCGCAAATGGCTTGCGTTTTCCTCTCGCATCCTTCTCAACACTTTGCTAACAAGCGCTCAACTTAGGGTGACTTCTACTTCGTCTCCCTAAATATGCGGGTGTGGCGGAATTGGTAGACGCACTTGGTTTAGGTCCAAGCGCCGCAAGGCGTGGGGGTTCGAGTCCCTTCACCCGTACCAGATTATTATGACGCAGTGTTCAAAATGAGCTCTGCGTCATATAAATAATATCCTTCAGCAAAATCATGATTGTGCTAGATTTATACAGATGGGCAGATGTTACGCACAAACAGCACATGGCATTTCGCACGGAAGCGTTCATGGTAAGCATAGTTCCATACAAAAAAGGGTTGGCTGGCTATGATGTATATTGATGGCTTTTGTAAACCAAAGGTCTGGACTGCCAAGTGTGAAGCCCAAGACTGGGCGAATCGAGCAACATACTAAAGTCACCACCAAGAAGAGACTGCGGAAGCTCACACAGTTGATGATGCTTTTGATTTGTACGTTGGAATAGTTTCACAGACGAAGCGCGGCGTTAGGTGGGAAACCATTCGATTTATTAAGTTCCAGCGAGACAACCTATTTAAGATGCCAATACGATCGGTTACTTCTACGGACATACCTAAATGGCGTGATCAACGATTGCGCGAAGTCATGGAAGCAGATCATTAGGTCACTTTTCCGGTAAGTAGAAAACACGACTATTTCCCACTTTATAGAATTAGTCGTGATCTAGTTTTTTTGTATTTGGCCCTCATCGACATAATTAATGAGGCGTGAAACTTCGATGGTGGGTTGAATCACACCAGTTTCGAAAGTGGGCCTTTGTCGGTTACACAGGTCCATAAGTGCAGGGTGGTAACGTTAAGCACTGGGGTTGGTGCCCCTCGTAAGCTTCTGTGGCTGCACGAACAAAGATGATATTTTTTTTGTGATTTTCGATATCTGGTTCTGATCACCATACCAATAACCTTACAGGTGTCGTCACACGCTTTTATTTAACGTGTGACTGATCCAAAGTAGGTCCACTATAATCACAATCACGTTTTCAGCGGTGCATTCGTAATTTTGAAAATCAAGTTAATCCGTCAAGTTTATTGCCTTGAAGGCTTTTGTTGCAAGAGATTTAAAAAGCTAAAAAAACACTGTCTTTTAATTTCTTTGAAACCTGAAAGATGGGATTTTTTTGGCACTCTGGAAAAATACACCTTTTGGATCAAAGACTGCTCTCAGCGCCTCAACCACAAAATGTGAGTCTGACTAAACGCTACCATCAAACTTAAAGCCCTCATTCAAGGATACATAGAACGTTGTACCGGAATCGCAGAAGGGTTCTTGGGCATATGGGGTGATCAAGGGGTCTTATTTTTGATTGGGCCCCTTCAGTACTACTTTTGCACAGTGGTGAGGGTAACAGCAGCTTGTAGAACAAGCTCAAGTGGCATAGTGGGCGGTGAGAATAATGAAGGTCTTTTTGAAGAAATTTTGTGCCAATACGATCTTATTACTATGAGATCGTCAAAGCACCTCTTTTATATAAAAAAAGCGTCCCTTCACCCGCACCACTATATTTTGGCCTTTTGGCCTATGAGACAAAGAAAAGGACGACACCATGACGGTCAAAGAAACCCTGAACGACGGCCTCAAACGCGGCTACGAGATCAAAATCACAGCTGCCGAGCTGGACGTTAAAGTCCTTGAAAAGCTTAAAGAAGCGCAGCCTGAGGTCGAAATGAAGGGCTTCCGTAAGGGTAAAGTTCCCATGGCTATGATGAAAAAGCAGTTTGGCCCTAAAGTTCTTGGCGAAGCCATGCAGGAAGCAGTTGACGGTGCAATGAACACGCATCTGGAAACGTCTGGCGATCGCCCAGCGATGCAGCCTGAGATGAAGATGGCCAATGATGAATGGAAAGAAGGCGATGATGTGGTCGTTAACGTTTCCTACGAAGCACTGCCAATAGTTCCTGATCTTGATTTCTCTCAAATTAAACTTGATAAACTCGTTGTAAAAGCTGACGATGTCTCCGTGCAAGAAGCACTGACGTCCCTTGCAGATACTGCAAAGAACTTTGAAGATCGCAAGGCTGGTTCAAAAGCCAAAGATGGTGATCAAGTAATTTTTGACTTTCTTGGTAAAGTAGACGGGGAACCATTCGAAGGCGGTGCTGCTGAAGGGCACGCACTTGAACTTGGGTCTGGTCAATTCATCCCAGGCTTCGAAGAAGGTCTGATCGGTGTCAAAGCTGGCGACGACAAGAAAGTTGAGGTCACTTTCCCTGCAGATTACAACGCTGAACATCTTGCAGGCAAAGTTGCTGTGTTCGAGTGCAAAATTTTAAATGTCAAAGAACCAAAAACATCAGAGATTGACGATGAAATGGCAAAACAGTTTGGTGCTGAGGATCTTGCAGGCTTAAAGGGTCAAATCACATCAAAACTTGAAGAAGAGTATTCTGGCGCGGCTCGTGCAGTTACAAAACGAGCTCTTCTTGATGAACTAGACAAGATGGTTTCATTCGAACTTCCACCATCTTTGGTTGAAGCTGAAGCAGGCCAGATTGCGCACCAATTATGGCATGAGGACAACCCTGAAGTTGAAGGCCACGATCATCCGGAGATTGAGACCACTGAAGAGCATACAAAGTTAGCAGATCGCCGCGTAAGGCTTGGTTTGCTGTTGGCTGAAATCGGTCAGAAAGCTGAAATTCAAGTAACTGATGCCGAATTTACTCAAGCAGTGATGAATCAAGCACGTCAGTATGGCGATCAAGCACGTCAGTTTTTTGAATTTGTTCAGAAAAATCCTCAGATGCAGCAGCAGATCCGTGCACCTCTGTTTGAAGACAAAGTTGTTGATCACATTCTAGAAGTTGCTTCTATGACTGAAAAAGAAGTCAGCAAAGACGACCTACAGAAAGCAGTTGAAGCACTCGAAGAAGATTAACCTTGATGACTTTGTGAATTCTAGGCCGCTTTCCATTTTGAAAGCGGCCTTTTTCGTGACAAAATGCAAAGTATAGCGTTAAGTTACGCAATTATTTCCTGAAAATTAAAAATATTGCTATAAAAGATCAGACTTTTGGCTTTCCCAAAACACATCTGGAATAGGGGAACATAATGTTAAATTTTAAATTAATAGCACATTTTGCCATTTTAGGATCGACCGCAGCTGCGCAGGTCTGCCCTAAATTATTCTTCGGATGGAGCGGTTCAGTATAGTGCCACCGAGGATATGATATACTCACCAAAAGCTATAAAGTCACCGTAGTTGGTAGCAAAAAATTCAATTATTGCCTTATCGTCAGCCTACTGAAAGATTGAGCGTTTTTTTTCGCTAGCTAAATAAACTTCTCATTCTTTTTTGTAGGCATGGGACCGTGTAGTTTTTTTATTACTGCCACCTCTCAGTGATACAATATGATTTTAGTCAACACTGGTGAAGAATTTTATTATTATGATGATGTCGATTACAATGACAGTGGAAGAGCTCAGATTACGTTGAGAAATCCATCAAATGTCAAAATTGGTTTATTGGCTAAAACATAAGAATCAAGTAATTACTGTTCGGTCGAAAGGCTTGAGCTGACTTAAACAACTTTAGAAGAGTTAACCATTACTGGTAGTGTGATGAGTACTAAACACTCTTTTAATTTATGTTAATTCGTTTTGTGAATTTATTAAAAGGCCGCCCATTGAGGAGGGCGGCCTTAATTAAATAATCGTAACTAGGAAAATTTAATCTTCAGCTGACGCTTCAGCAGTGGATGCTGTTTCGTCACCTTCAAAGTCGTCGAGACCGGCAGCACCTAAGTCGTCAAACAGCTCCTGAATTTCGAATTCAGCTGCAGCTTCTTCTTCGGCAGCCAATTCAGCAACAGATTTTCCGGCAGCCTGAAGTTGAGCTTCTTCGGCAGAACGTGCAACGTTCAACTGAATTGTAGCTTCGACTTCTGGGTGCAACTTGACGATAACATTGTGGATGCCAAGCACTTTGATTGGATCGATTAACACAACTTGTTTGCGATCAACTATAAACCCAGCTTCAATAGCAGATTCAGCGGCGTCGCGTGTTGTGACGGATCCATACAAATTGCCGCCATCGGATGCCGAGCGAATCACTATGAAGGTTTCACCGTCAAGCTTGGCAGCCATTGCATCGGCTTCTTTCTTAGTCTCCAGGTTTTGTACTTCAAGCTGAGCCTTCTGGGCGTCAAAAGATTTCATATTTGCAGCATTAACGCGAAGTGCTTTACCTTGCGGTAGCAAGAAGTTACGAGCGTAGCCCTGTTTCACAGAGACGACGTCGCCCATCTGACCTAGTTTCGCTACGCGTTCGAGAAGGATGATATCCATGATGTCTGTCCTTTACTTGACGGCGTACGGCAGCAAAGCGAGGAACCGTGCGCGCTTGATAGCACGGGCCAACGCACGCTGGTTCTTGGCGCCAACTGCGGTGATGCGGGATGGAACAATCTTACCACGTTCTGAAACATAACGCTGCAGGGTACGTGTGTCTTTGTAGTCGATCTTTGGAGCGTTATCGCCCTCAAACGGATCGGACTTACGGCGGCGAAAAAATGGTTTGGTAGCCATAACTTATGGTCCTTTCTTGATCTGATTAACTAGCGGCGTTCGCGGCGTTCTGGACGCTCGTCACGCTTTTGCATTTGCACGGAAGGGCCTTCTTCATGTGCATCAACTTTAATCGTAAGAATACGCATTACGTCTTCGTGAAGACGCATTAAACGTTCCATTTCCTGCACGGCTGGTGCCGGAGCATCAGAACGCATAAAAGCATAGTGGCCTTTGCGGTTCTTATTGATCTTGTAGGCCATTGTTTTGACGCCCCAGTATTCGGACATTACGACTTTTCCATCGTTGTCTGACAGTACTGTGGAGAAGTGTTCGATGAGGGCTTCAGCTTGCGTGTTGGACAAGTCCTGACGTGCAATAAACACATGCTCATATAAAGGCATGGGTGCTCCGTTCATGTTTCCGGCGCATTTCATAGGGTGGGGATTTCACCTTGCGCTCCCACCCACGAGAGACTGCGCAGTTCATAAAAATCTGCGCAAGGTATTTGCCTTATACAAAGGTCGCGCGTGAGGGCAAGCGAAACTAGGTTGTTGTGTGAATTGTTGTACCGTTGGCCCTGTAAAATTTTATACTGGTTTAAAGTATTTTATTATATTAACGTGTTGGAAGGTAATATTACATTTTAATTTTCCAGGTTTTTATCTTGGAAGATCAAAGAATTATAATCTCACAATTTACATATTTCAAAACGTGACTGAGCAACTCTAGTCTCACGGTACGCGTCAAATCAATCACCAATTTTTAATTGAACTATTTGTTGGGGGTGGCATACAGGTTTTTAAAGTTCTCCACGTTGTTAGAAACCTCCGGTGTCTGGTGTCTGGTTGCTGCGAGCAGCGGTTTGCAGAGCATATTTTGTAATGGCAAAATATACTCTATTATTTTTTCAATTTGTGTTAAATTTTTTGTGTGAATAACTTGCTGCAATTCATATGTTAAAATCCAGTTAAATTGTTAGTAGTTTTAATGGCATATTGTTAAAACGTTTGTTCAGTTTCATGTTATCGTAAATAATGTATTCGTCTGTAAGGTCATCTGGAACAGGCTTTTATTGACTGTGTAACATGCAATGAGCTGTCTTTTTTGGTGAGTTGAAAGCTTCTAACATGAGTTGATTTGCTGTTTGTTAGTACTGGCTCTTTGGGTTCTGGAAGTCTTGTGCGCAGACTGTCACCGCGCTAACCCTAATATAAATTAATAATTGGGGGTGTTTATGAAAGCTTTTGTTTTTCCAGGTCAAGGCGTGCAGACCATCGGAATGGGACAGGCCGTGGCGCAGGCATATCCGTCGGCAAAAATGATTTTTGAAGAAGTCGATGACGCATTAGGTGAAAAGTTGTCTGATATTATTTGGTCTGGTGATATTGCCAATCTGACGCTGACTCGAAATGCGCAGCCCGCTCTAATGGCGACGTCATTGGCAGTGATGCGCGCTCTTGAGGCTGAAGGCGTTACGATTGCAGCAGCAGCGTTTGTGGCTGGTCATTCTTTAGGGGAATACTCTGCGCTGGCCGCGTCAGGTGCATTGAGCATTTACGACACTGCACGTTTGTTACGCATTCGCGGTGAAGCGATGCAGGACGCCGTGCCTGTTGGCAATGGCGCCATGGCGGTTTTGTTGGGGTTAGACTTTGCAGGTGCGCAGGTTGTTGCGGCTGAGGCTTCGCAAGGTGAGGTGTGTCAGGCCGCAAATGACAATGACCCGAGCCAAGTTGTTGTTTCAGGCCACAGGTCTGCCGTAGAACGTGCTGTTGAGATCGCTAAGGCACATGGTGCGAAACGTGCGATGTTATTGCCAGTGAGCGCGCCATTTCATTCATCGCTTATGCGTCCGGCAGCGGATGTTATGGCGCAAGCATTGGCGGATGTATCGATGACTGCACCTGAGGTGCCTTTAATTGCAAATGTACGGGCTACTGCCGTTGGTTTGGATGACATTAAGGCACTACTGGTTGAACAGGTTACAGGGTCTGTGCGCTGGCGTGAGAGCGTGAACTGGATGTCAGATGAAGGCGTCACTGAAGTTTGGGAGATCGGCGCAGGCAAAGCGCTATCTGGGATGATCAAACGTATAAATCGTAGCATCACCACCCGTTCAATTAGTACTCCAGGGGATGTTTTAGCAGCCGCTGCTACTTTAAATAAAGGATAAACCATGTTTGATTTGACGGGTAAAAATGCACTAATCACTGGCGCATCAGGTGGTATTGGTGGAGAGATCGCGCGGGTGCTGCATGGTGCTGGCGCAACAGTGGGTTTGTCTGGCACGCGAATTGAACCGCTTGAGGCGCTGGCTGCCGAACTGGGCACGCGCACGCATGTACTGCCGTGTAACCTAAGCGACGGGGCGGCGGTTGATGACCTACCCAAGCAGGCTATTGAAGCGATGGGTGCCGTTGATATTTTGGTGAACAATGCTGGAATTACACGTGATCAGATTTTTATGCGTATGTCGGCTGATGAATGGGAAGACGTAATCAACGTCAATCTGACGTCGACGATGCGTCTGTGTAAAGGCGTGATCCGTGGCATGATGAAGGCGCGTTGGGGGCGAATTGTAAATGTGTCTTCTATTGTAGGTGCCACTGGGAATCCCGGACAGGCAAATTATGCAGCGTCCAAGGCGGGTATGGTTGGTATGTCCAAATCCATTGCCTATGAGGTCGCATCGCGTGGAATTACGGTCAATTGTATTGCGCCGGGATTTATCTCTACGGCCATGACCGATAAGCTAACGGATGAGCAAAAAGATAAGATTAAACAACAAATTCCTGCCGGTCGTATGGGAACTTCGGAAGAAATTGCTGCGGCTGCATTATATCTGGCAAGCGTGCAGGCAGCTTACATCACGGGCACAACTTTGCATATTAATGGTGGTATGGCGATGCTGTAGTCCCTATGACGGAGAACACTGAAAACGTTTGCCAAGACAAGATTCTCTGTTATAGGCATCGCAGAATTACGATTTGTGACGTAACGTCCCAAGTTTTATCGGTTCTAAGGCGGATCAGAATAGCTACCCCGACGCATGTTGGAAGTAGCATACCTAATAGGGTTTAAGCCCTAAACTATATGAGGAATTTGACATGAGCGACGTAGCAGTCCGCGTTCGTAAGATCGTTGTAGAACACCTTGGTGTTGAGGAAGATAAAGTTGTTGAAGGCGCGTCATTTATCGACGATCTTGGTGCAGATAGCCTTGACACCGTTGAATTGGTAATGGCCTTCGAAGAAGAATTTGGCATCGAAATCCCAGACGACGCAGCAGAAACGATCCAGAGTTTCGGCGACGCGGTCAAATTCATAACTGAAGCGTCCTAACCGACCTTTGGTTCTAAGATTATAGTGGCGGTACCTTATTGGTGCCGCCTTTTTTATTTGTGATTATCAGAACTGTTCTTTTACGGCTTATTGAGTAAGATTTAGGGTATTATTAAGATACAATTTTCGAAATTTTATTGGCTGTTTAGTCAAATTTTGTTAATTTTGACGTGATACAGGCGTTGAAAACACAATCTTCTTTGCCCTTGATTTAGTATTGTACGAGGTTGTGATGGGCTCTTTTTTGTATTGTGTTTGGCGCTTATTAAGCACTTTGGAATTTTGTAGTGTTCAACTTAGGTTTTCCTAAAGTCATATTGTTGAGAAATTCGACATTTGGTGGTGCCAGCCGCGATAATGCAATTGTGAGGCAGATCCAGTTCTCTAATTTGTTAGTAATCTCTACCTGCGTTGTGGCGGTAATAGTTTTTTTGATTTACAAAATTAAATGTGACCCTGCGCAGTCACCGACCAATTAAAACCAAACGCGCTGTCGTTATACTTGGCACCTCTCGCGTCACGCTGTATCAGGTAAAAAAGAAATTTAAACGTGAGGGTTGAGCCATGCGTCGAGTAGTCATTACCGGATTAGGACTGATAACCCCGCTGGCCGATGGAGTCGAAAAAACGTGGGAGCGTCTTTTGAATGGCCAATCAGGAGCGGGGCTAATCACGCGTTTTGATCCGACTGGGTTTGCAACCACCTATGCTTGCGAAGTTCCTTATGGTGATGGCACGGATGGCACGTTTGACCCAGACAAATACATGCTCCCTAAAGATCAGCGTAAGATAGACACATTTATTTTGTTTGCGATGGCTGCTGCGACCCAAGCAGTTGAGGATTCAGGGTGGATGCCGAAAAACGCTGCAGATTTAGAACGCACTGGCGTTCTGACAGGGTCGGGCATTGGTGGTCTGCAATCCATCGCTGAAACGGCTATTATGATGAAAGAAAAGGGCCCACGTCGGGTATCCCCATTTTTTGTTCCAGGTGCGTTAATTAATTTAATTTCAGGTCAAATAGCTATTAAATACGGGTTTAAGGGGCCTAATCACGCAGTGGTGACAGCTTGTTCAACAGGCGCGCATGCCATTGGTGACGCGACACAACTGATTAAATCTGGTCGCGCTGATGTGATGATTGCGGGTGGTGCTGAAGCGACGATTTGTGAAATTGGTATCGCTGGTTTCAATGCTTGCAAAGCGCTGTCTACTAAACGGCCCGATGAACCGACAAAAGCCAGCCGTCCCTATGATTTGGATCGTGATGGGTTCGTCATGGGTGAGGGTGCCGGCATGGTCGTGCTGGAAGAATATGAGCATGCAATTGCGCGTGGTGCGAATATTTATGCTGAGGTTCTGGGTTATGGTCTGACTGGAGATGCGCACCACATCACGGCCCCTTCTGAAACTGGAGAGGGCGGTGAGCGGTCAATGCGTATGGCGCTGGACGACGCGGGGCTGCAGGCCAGCGATATTGATTATATCAATGCGCACGGTACATCGACTATGGCAGACACGATTGAACTTGGTGCTGTGGAACGATTGATGGGGCGCGCTGCAAATAAGGTCACGATGTCCTCTACCAAATCGGCAACGGGGCACCTTTTGGGGGCTGCGGGTGCGATCGAGGCAATTTTCTCGGTGTTGGCGATCCGTGATCAAATTGCACCACCAACGATCAACTTGGACAATCCGGCAGTTGAAACGACGATTGATCTTGCCGCAAATAAGAAGGTTGAACGTGAAATAGCTATAACGCTGTCTAATTCGTTTGGTTTTGGTGGAACTAATGCAAGTGTGTTGTTCGGAAAGGTTTTCTGAATGTGGAAACATATTGCTGCTAATACGCTTACATTTTTAATAGTGGCGTTGTTCTTATTTGGTGGTTTGATTGTGTGGGGAACTAATGAATACACTGCGGGAGGGCCCTTGGATCAAGCAATCTGTGTTCAGGTACGGTCCGGATCCAACATGCGTCTTGTTAGTGTTGATCTGGCAGAGCAAAATGCAATCTCATCCCCAGCGATTTTTAGAATGGGCGCGGATTATTCCGACAGTGCGTTGCTGCTAAAAGCTGGTAGTTTTCTGGTCCCTGAAGGATCATCGATGGCTGAAATTGTCAATATTGTGACGCAAGGTGGTCAAAGCACCTGTGGCACAGAAATTGTTTACCGTGTTGGTGTGACCCGTGTTGTAGCGCAGGTACGCGAATTGAATCCAGTGACAGGTCGGTTTGTTGAGTTGGCTAGTTTTGAACCCAATAAGACCGAAGCTCTGCCTGTGGAATATGCCGAAACGCGCGCTGCTGACGATACTCAATACCGTGTTGTGATTGCTGAGGGTGTCACCAGTTGGCAGGTAGTTCAGGCTTTGAACTCATTGGAATTTATGGCTGGCGATGTTGCTGACATACCACTTGAGGGCACTTTGGCCCCCGATTCCTACCAAGTTCAACCTGGGAATTCAGTTGCTGAATTGTTGGCTGTGATGGAGTCCGCACAGGTTCGTATTTTAGCAGAGGCTTGGGCAGGACGAGCCGATGGATTGCCACTTTCAAACCCGCAAGAAGCGCTAATTCTTGCTTCGATTATAGAGAAAGAAGCATCAACATCTGATGAACGATTTGAAGTGGCATCAGTTTTTGTAAACCGACTTAATCTAGGCATGCGATTGCAGACGGACCCAACAGTCATCTATGGTGTAACCGAAGGTCGTGGTGTGCTGGGCCGTGGATTGCGACAGAGCGAACTTCGTTTTGAAACCCCCTGGAATACGTATGTAATTCCTGGCTTGCCTGCTACACCAATTGCAAATCCTGGGGCCGCTACGATTAAGGCGGCGCTCAACCCGGCATCTACGGATTTCATTTTTTTCGTTGCAAAAACATTGGACCCGCGTGATGGTCATAACTTTGCGGTGTCGCTGGCTGATCACAATTCGAACGTTGCAATTTATCGGGCCCTTGAAAAGGAACGCACAGCACTCGGCAACAACTAAATATTAATGAATTGTAGACGATGCTAAAGTTAATATGCTTGTTAAAATTTGTTAAATCAGTAGATCAACCGTTCAGTGGTTCATCAACTACCGCTTGAAGAAAGACATATAGTTTTTTGATGCTTTCCTAAAAACTATTTTATGAGTGTTCAAGTTTATAAAGTAATCTTTTAGTCAACCAAAGTGGCAGCAAAAAAATTTACTATAAAAAGGTTACCAATTTATTGTGGAAGGTCGGTAGCTATCCGTCACACCAATTAATCTTTTTAGAAGATCATTGGGGGTTTTTAGACAAATAATTATAACAACGTCACTTTTACTGCTAAAATATAAGATGTTACTGTATTCTGTCATTATAAAAAGTCACACGAAAGTAGGATATCGGCTTTGATGATGGTTAGGTTTGAGATTGGGTGCCGTTTTCGCCGCATCTGTCGTCATTACATATCATAAAGCTTCTTGTGCGTGAGTTGTCAGGAATGCAGTTAAAATAGTTGCCCCTATTTTGAATTTTGGGTAAGAGTCATCAAGCCGCCCAACTTGAAAATTAGCTGTTTAGATAGTTTTTTCTTAATAGGTATGATCAGTGTTGGATTAAAATCGTTTTGCGATTTTGGTATTAAGTGTCATTTTGGACTTTGGGCTGCTCTTTAAAACGATTGAGAAATCCTGCGAAGTGATAGTGTTTGGGGTAAGTTGGATATTCGCCTTCTGATCAATGGCCATAATAAATTGTGAGTCAAAATTTATTAATATTGACCAATAGTTCTTGGGCGCGATTTTATTCGACGTCTGACCAAGAGCGCTTGTGTGGACCACACTACGATGCCTGCTCATACAGGTGATATAGGTCTGTGACTGGGCAGTTGTAAGGCGTATTAATTTGCTAGAAACGATTGAGGTTTTTAATGATTAACTGGCTGCGGTGCTCATTTTAGACACTTGATGCTATCTTTTAAATTGAGCGAATTTTATCGTGTAGTACATGAATTGTTGGCAGTGCTTAAAGATAAATCCACGTTACCTGTGGGATTAGATTTCAACTAGTATAATTAAGATTATTTTATTAATAGTGTTAAATATTATCGCTACAAATTTTGCAGCGTGGGTAGCCTCAGTACGAGCACTAGAAAATGGCACAAGCGTAATTATCATGAAATGTGAATTGCACGTCTGTGGGTTTATTCTTGGAACATTCACCTTATGTGAGGTATGAACGATCAACAAAGTGAGGTGCTCCATGGCCCAGACGAAACCAAAATTCGCTGAGATTGATCCAGTTTGGCAACGTATTTGCAATGAAGCTGAAGACGCAATCCGAGATGAGCCACTGATTGGAGGTTTTGTACATACTTCTGTTTTGCATCACAAATCACTTGAAAATGCTTTGGCGTACCGTATTTCTATGAAACTTGCCTCCTCTGAAATGTCGGATCAAATGCTGCGGGAGATTGCGGATCTTGCTTATGCAACAGATCCGTCTTTGTCAGATGCTGCGCGTGCGGATATTGTTGCAATTTATGATCGTGATCCCGCAAGCCATCGGTTGTTACAGCCGTTGTTGTTTTTTAAGGGATTTCAGGCTGTTCAAGCTTATCGCATTGGTAATTCATTGTGGAAACAGGGTCGTAAAGATTTGGCATATTATGTTCAAATGCGGATTTCTGAAATCTTTGGTGTTGATATTCACCCTGGCGCGACCATTGGCAAGGGTTTGATGATTGATCATGCTCATTCAATTGTGATTGGTGAGACAGCTGTGGTTGGGGACAACGTGTCGATGCTCCATTCGGTTACATTAGGTGGTACGGGCAAAGAAGAAGAAGATCGTCATCCCAAAATTGGTGATGGCGTATTGATTGGTGCAGGAGCAAAAATTCTTGGTAATATTACAGTTGGACATTGCAGCCGGATTGCTGCTGGTTCAGTAGTTTTGGAAGATGTTGCGCCGATGAAGACGGTGGCTGGTGTTCCATCAAAGGTCGTTGGCGAGGCGGGTTGTTCTCAGCCGTCGCGTACAATGGATCAGTTATTGCGCACGCACGGTTGATTTAGAATTTACGCCTTAATCTCAGTGGATAGCACACGAAACACCCATCACAAGGCAAAGCCAACGATGCAATTTTGAACTAAAAATGATATTAGGTGGAAAAAAGGGCCGCGTTGAGTGATCAGACCCGGCCCCTTCTTTAAAAGTATTTTAGTTGATTATTTTTGACCTTAACTTACGCAAGCATTGCCATTGGGTTTTCAAGGTTGTTCTTGATAGCATTCAGCAAGTTCGCGCCCATTGCACCATCAATCACGCGGTGATCAACGGACAGTGTTGTAGACATGACCGTAGCTACTTTGATTTTACCGTCTTCATTAACTACTGGTTTTTTCGTACCAGCGCCAACGGCTAAGATCCCAGAGTGCGGTGGGTTAATGATGGCGTCAAAGTTATCGATGCCAAACATACCCAAGTTGGAAATAGCGAAGCTGCCACCTTGGTATTCGTGGGGTAGCAATTTGCGATCTCGTGCCCGTGCTGCAAGGTCTTTCATCTGCGCACTAAGCGTAGAAAGTGATTTTACTTCAGCATCTTGTAGTACTGGTGTGAACAAACCACCTTTAATTGCCACTGCAACCGCCACGTCTGACGCTGTCATTTGTAGCACGCGATCACCGGCCCAAACTGCGTTGGCTTCGGGGATCTGTTGAAGTGCCAACGCACAGGCTTTGATTATGAAATCGTTAACTGAAAGCTTTATATCGCGAAGCTCCAGCGTCTTGTTCAGCTGGGTACGGAATTTTAGCAATGTATCGAGTTCAATGTCGCGACGCAGATAAAAATGCGGTACTGTTTGTTTTGCTTCCGTCAGGCGCGAAGCGATGATTTTTCGCATACCGTCAAGTTTGATTTCTTGAAATTTTCGGCCTTCATACATCTTGATAATTTGCTGTGTGTTAGGACCGGAAGGCGGTATAATAGTGGCATTAGCAGACGAAGTTGATGCAGATGGTGCAACAGCTGAGACGCTTGCGGGTTGTACGATTAGGTTTTCAACATCAGCTTTGATGATGCGCCCATGTGGACCGGAGCCGTCGATGGTTGCAAGATCGAGGAATTTGTCTTTGGCAATACGCCGTGCAAGCGGTGTAGCAAAAAGACGGGAATCTTTTTTGGCAACAGGTGCACTTATTGACATTTTTGTAGTCTCGAAGGGCGCCGCATCATTCGGAGCCGCAGCTTCAGGTTTTGTTCCCACAATTGCAGACTCAGATGACATGTCTTCCCCTTCTTCACTGATAGTGCATATTGGCGTCTTAACTTTCACGCCTTCTGTTCCTTCAGCAACTAGAATTTTGCCAATGATACCCTCTTCGACAGCCTCGAATTCCATTGTTGCTTTGTCAGTCTCAATCTCTGCGATCAGATCGCCTGATTTGACCTCGTCTCCTTCTTTTACTAGCCACTTGGCCAGTGTGCCTTCCTCCATTGTGGGGGACAGCGCGGGCATAAGAATTTCAATAGCCATGGTCTGTTATCCTTAACGGTAGGTGACTTTTTTCACAGCGGTAATAACGTCGTCCGTCGTCAGTAATGCGAGTTTTTCAAGATTTGCAGCATAGGGCATTGGCACGTCTTTACCCGTGCAATTAATGACTGGTGCGTCAAGGTAATCGAAAGCCTCTTGCATGATTGTCGCACCGAGGTGGTTGCCAATGGATCCAACGGGCCAGCCTTCTTCAACAGTTACGCAGCGATTTGTTTTCTTTACGGAATGGAGAATCGTGGCGTAATCAATTGGGCGCAAGGTGCGTAGATTGATCACTTCAGCTGAAATACCATCAGCTGCCAGTTTTTCAGCAGCTTCCATCGCGTAGGTCATGCCAATGCCAAACGATACTATGGTGACATCTGTGCCTGCGACTTCAATCTTGGCTTTGCCGAATGGGATAGTGAAATCATCCATCACGGGAACATCGAAAGAACGTCCATAGAGTATTTCATTCTCAAGAAAGATGATTGGATTATTGTCGCGGATTGCGGTTTTCATTAAGCCTTTTGCGTCGGAAGCGGAATAAGGTGTTACAACCTTCAAGCCTGGAATCATTGCATACCATGCTGAATAATCTTGAGAATGTTGTGCACCAACGCGGGCTGCAGCCCCGTTTGGCCCGCGAAACACCATAGGTGCACCCATTTGACCACCAGACATATAAAGTGTCTTGGCTGCTGAGTTAATAATTTGGTCTATCGCTTGCATTGCGAAATTCCATGTCATGAATTCAACTATTGGGCGCAAACCACCAAATGATGCACCAACGGCGATGCCGGCAAAACCATGTTCAGTGATAGGCGTGTCGATCACTCGCCTTTTACCGAATTTATCGAGCATGCCTTGTGTTATTTTGTAGGCACCTTCGTATTCGGCGACCTCTTCACCGATCAGGAACACGTTTTCGTCGCGCTCCATTTCTTCGATCATAGCTTCATTTAAGGCCTCTCGCACTGTCATTGATTTCATTTCAATACCAGCTGGCCAGTCAGGCGATGTATCGGACGGTTTGAATTCAATGGCGTTTGATGATGCCACTGTTGGGGCTGCAAGTGCCGTAGCTACTAATGTGTTGTCTTTTTTGACGGCTGTGGGTTCGGTTGGTGCCGAGGACGGATTTGACATATCATCGCCATCTTCACTGATTATGGCGATTGCTGTATTTACCTTCACACCTTCTGTTCCTTCTGGGATTAAGATTTTTCCGATAACGCCTTCATCGGTAGCCTCAAATTCCATCGTCGCTTTATCAGTTTCAATTTCGGCCAGAATGTCGCCG
Organism: Octadecabacter sp.; assembly: GCA_028825445.1. Lineage (GTDB taxonomy): Bacteria > Pseudomonadota > Alphaproteobacteria > Rhodobacterales > Rhodobacteraceae > Octadecabacter. The sequence goes on along the minus strand of JAPKAD010000005.1, from coordinate 19,270 downwards.
GATTTAACTACGTCGCCCTCTTTGATGAGCCATTTTGAAAGTGTACCTTCTTCCATAGTTGGGGAAAGAGCGGGCATGAGAAGTTCGATAGCCATTATGCTGTCTCCTGCGGAAGTTCATCGGCGTAAATGTCTGTCCAAAGCTCGTCTAGGTGCGGCACGGGACTTTCTTTGGCAAACTCGGCAGCCTCATTCACAGTAGCTTTGATTTCTTTGTCGATCGCCTTGAGGTCGTCATCGGTGGCGTGTTTACCCGTCAGCAGCAGACTACGTACTTGTTCGATAGGGTCGCGTTCTTCGCGCATTTTTTGAACTTCGTCACGAGTACGATACTTAGCAGGGTCAGACATTGAGTGACCACGATAACGATATGTCTTCACTTCCAACACATAAGGGCCTGCGCCAGACCGACAATGCGACACTGCTTTTTCAGAAGCTTCTTTGACAGCGAGAACGTTCATTCCGTCAACGATTTCACCTGGAATGCCAAAGGCTTCGCCGCGAGTATAAAGGTCGGGTGTCGAGGTAGAACGTTGTTGTGATGTGCCCATCGCATACTGATTATTTTCAATCACAAATATCACAGGCAGATCCCAAAGAGCTGCCATGTTAAATGTTTCGTAGACTTGACCTTGGTTGGCAGCACCATCGCCAAAATATGTAAATGTCACATTATCGTTGCCACGGTATTTATCGGAAAATGCTAAACCTGCGCCAAGTGGTACATTGGCCCCAACGATCCCGTGACCACCGTAGAAATCTTTTTCTTTAGAAAACATATGCATCGAACCACCCTTGCCTTTGGAGTATCCATCTTGGCGTCCGGTTAGCTCGGCCATCACGCCCTTTGGATCCATCCCGCAGGCTAACATGTGGCCATGGTCGCGATATGTGGTGATTCGTTTATCGCCGTCTTTAGTTGCAGATTCTAGCCCTACAACGACGGCTTCTTGACCTATGTAAAGATGGCAGAAACCTCCAATTAGACCCATGCCATAAAGCTGACCAGCCTTTTCTTCGAACCGACGAATAAGAAGCATTTCGCGGTAAAAGTTAAGTAATTCTTCAGCTGAAACATTAGGTTTCTTTAGTGTTTTCTTAACGGCCATGCGTCCTCCGGTCGGATCTGCGAAATGTCTGAGAAATATAGTTTAGTATTAAACTATATCCTACATGGGTAAACTATTAAAATCGACAGTCAATGTAACCTGAGGCAAGTTGGAAGTGAATTCCCGCCTTGCACTGGCTGCATAGGAGTTGCAAAATATGATCATGACATGGAATATTAGACAAGAAAAACCCGGTGATGAAGTTGCTATTACGGAAATTACGCGTGCTGCATTTTGTGTAAAATCCTACGTTGATAAAACGGAATACGCTCTTATTGGTGACTTGCGCCAAGCAGGTGCGTTGGTTTTGTCGCTGGTCGCTGTTGAGGGCAAGAAGATCATCGGCCATGTGGCGCTGTCTCCTGCCAAAGTAGGAGACGTAAAGTGTTTGTGTTTGAGGCCTGTCGCCGTGCATCCTAATCGCCAGAAACGCGGCATCGGTTCAGCGCTGGTCAATCACGCAGTTGCAGTAGGTGGTATTTATGGACGTGGCGGTGTGGTCTTGATGGGGGATCCGGCGTTCTTCAGTCGGCTTGGGTTTGTTGCGGCGGTTGGTCCAACTTTTTGTGGCAAGCCTTCAAAGTATTTTCAAATCAACGGCTTTGATAATACACCCGTGGGCAACGCTGTGTTTCATCCCATGTTCGATGTTTAGAAATGTTTAGCGTATAACAATTTCGTCTGCTCGGACCATGCCTAGCATGTCGCGAGCCTGTTCATCCAACAGATCAAGATCAAGATAATCGTCAGAAAGGCGGCGAGTCAGATTTTCTAATTGTCCAACTTGTATTTGCAGAGCAGCCAATTCTTCTGTCAAAGCACGCCGTTCTGCATCAATTTCTGCACGTTTGAATACACCAAAATTACCGTGAACAGCGGCAAAAGTGAAATAAATGCCCATCATCAAGGCCACTAAAAAATAAAGAAATACACCAATAGGCGTGCGTCTGCTGTTCATGTTTCACTGCCTCAATTGGCTATTTCTCACTTTTAGATATATTATAGATTCGCACATATGCTTCTTCTTGGGAATCCCCTTTATGTGGGGGGGCTGTGCATCTTACCTACAAGCTAGGCGATTGAGGCTGCAAAGATACTTTCGATGGTTTGGTCAATTGTTGCATTAAACTCAGCGTCAGATTGATGGACGGACAGACCTTCTGTCAAAGCACGGCTAAAACTGGCGATAACGGACTGATTTTTGGACAAGCGTTCGTTGGCTTCAGAGCGTGAATATCCTCCTGATAGTGCGACGACCTTGAGGCATGCGGGGTGATCGGTGAGTATTTTGTATTGGCCTGCAACCTCCGGTAACGACAGCTTCAGCATCACCTGCTGACCGTTTTCTAAAATGTCGAGGTGGCGTACTAGTGCATCGAGCAAAATGTCCTCTGCCTGTGCTTTGTCTGTGATGGTGATATCAATCTCAGGCTCCAAAATTGGCATTAGCCCGTGGGTAGTGACCTGTGCACCTAGTTCAAATTGCTGTGCAACTATGGCTTCTATACCAGTTTGTGATGCTGCGTGGATGACTGAGCGTTCTTTAGTGCCAAATACGCCTTGTGCCACTGCGCGTTGTAGCATGTGATCCAGATTGGGAATTGATTTGAGCAATTGCACACCATCAACTTTCTTCTCAAGGCCTTTGTCAATCTTCAAAAAAGGCACGACGCCGTTGTCTTGCCATAGTGCGGCTGCGGATGCTTTGCCATCAATCTTGCGATCCATCGTCATTTCAAACAAGATTGCACCTATAACTTTGTCACCATTAAAGCTGGGTGCCTTTACAATGCGTGCGCGCATGTCATGTATTTTATCGTACATTTGATCGTCGTTGACGTAAGTATGTTCGGATACACCGTAGGCTAGTAATGCCTTGGGGGTTGATCCACCTGATTGATCCAATGCGGCGATGAACCCCTGGCCGTTGCGGATGAGGTTTTTCATTGCTTCGGTCGAGCTTACATTCGTCAATTGAGCCATGAACTTTATCCTTTAATATATAAATATTATATTAAAGGATGGCCAAAGGCGCGACAATTCTGATTGCGCTAACTGGTCGCGCTAACAGGGTTTCTGTGTTGCTTTTCCATCCCCGTCCTTATTTAATTTATCGGTTATCCACCAAGTGCCGCGACACCGGGAAGAGTTTTACCCTCCATCCATTCCAGAAATGCACCGCCTGCTGATGAGATGTAGGTGAAATCATCTGCCACGCCCGCTGTGTTTAGCGCAGCCACTGTATCACCGCCACCAGCTACTGTGATCAGATCACCTAATTTGGTAATATCCGCAGCAGCTTTTGCTGCAGCGAAGGTCGCCGTCTGAAACGGTTCGATTTCAAACGCACCGAGGGGACCATTCCAGATAACCGTTTTTGCTGTGCCAAACAGCGCTTTGATTTGGGCGACGGAGTTTGGGCCGGCATCGAGGATCATCATGTCAGGTGGGCACGCATTGGCTGCTACGATTTCATGTTCTGCACATGCTTTGAATTCAGCCGCTACTACCACGTCACAGGGCAGCATTAATTTGCAGTTTGCCAATCTTGCTCTTTCCATAATGTCCTGCGCTGTGCTTGCTAAATCATGTTCGCACAGGGACTTTCCAACACCATGGCCTTGTGCTGCAAGGAACGTATTGGCCATGCCGCCACCAATTATAATTGTATCAACCTTATCTATCAAGTTGCCAAGAAGATCGAGTTTTGTAGACACTTTTGCGCCACCAACCACAGCCACAACAGGTCGCTGCGGATTGCCGAGCGCTTTTTTGAGTGCAGAGAGCTCTTCGGCCATCAAGCGGCCCGCGCAATTAGGAAGCAATGCGGCCACTCCTGTGGTCGACGCATGGGCGCGGTGTGAGGCTGAGAATGCATCATTGCAAAATACATCGCCTAAACTCGCGAGAAAGCTGGCCATCTCTGGATCATTACATTCTTCCATAGCTGAAAAGCGCGTATTTTCGATTAATATAACTGCATCAGCTGGTGTCGCATCGATTACTGCACGGTCTGGGTGTTCAATAAATGTAACGGTACGGCCAAGGACTTTTTCTAATGTTGGGACGGTAACGCGTAATGACATTTCAGGAATATATTTTCCGTTTGGACGTCCGAAATGCGCCAGTAAGACAGGCTTTCCACCAGCCGCGAGGATATCCATGATCGTTGGTTTGATACGTTTAATTCGTGTGTCGTCTGTGACAATGCCGTTTTCAACAGGGACGTTGATATCAACCCGTGTTAACACAACTTTTCCTCCTAAACTGATGTCGTTAAGTGTGTTCCAGCCCATGATACTCTCCTATTTTATAAGCTCGTTCATGCGCAATCATTACCAAGTGGTCAACCGTATCTTAGAATCGCATCTTGGAATCTGTGTTTAGTCGTACTAGATATCAAGCCAATCTAATTAAGATAAGGAGCCTTATAGATGGCCGATATTAAAGACCCAGAAAACACAATTTTGATGGAATTGACAAACGGGACAGTTACGATTGAATTACTGCCTGACGTCGCACCAAAGCATGTTGAGCGAATGAAAGAACTCGTTCGATTGGGTGCCTATGATAATGTGGCCTTCCACCGCGTTATTGACGGTTTTATGGCTCAAACGGGCGATGTCGCCAACGGCAACATGGAAAATGACTTTAACATTGGTCGCGCTGGCACTGGCGGATCTGACATGCCTGATTTGCCAGCTGAATTTTCTAAAATCCCACACGCACGTGGGTCCATTGGCGCAGCACGTTCGGCCAGCCCAAATTCCGCCAATAGCCAATTTTTTATCAACTTTGGCGACAACGATTTCTTAAATGGACAATATACTGTCTATGGCATGGTCTCGTCGGGCATGGAATATGTTGACAAGCTTACTCGCGGTGAACCACCAACTGCTCCTGACCGAATGATTTCGATGAAAGTTGCTGCAGATGCTTAAAGCCGCATGTTTTGCAACGCTTCTGGTGGGGACTGCAGCTGCTGACGGAATTTCTATTGACGTGGCTGGTGACGCAACTGGCACCGTTTATATTAACCTTTTTGAAGACATTGCGCCGCTTCACGTGGCGCAGATTACTGCCTTGGTAGCAGAGGGTTCTTATGATGGTGTGGTCTTTCACCGTGTGATTGATGGCTTTATGGCACAGACTGGTGATGTTCAGTATGGTGATGCATCTGACGTGCAGTTTGATATGGGCCGCGCTGGCACAGGCAGTTCTGAGTTTGACGACATCGCGCTTGAGGCCACGACAGAGCTGTCTTTCACGCGTGGTATGGTCGGTATGGCGCGCTCACAGAACCCAAATTCGGCTAACAGCCAGTTTTTCATTATGTTGGATGATGGTGCGTTTTTGGACGGACAGTACACTATAGTAGGTGAAGTAGTCGTTGGCATGGACGTGGTAGATGCGATCAAGCTTGGTGTTGGGCCAAATGGTGCTGTTATAGGTGGCGCTGATGCGATGGACATTGTCCGCGTTGTCAATACAGGTGAATTGGCGGATATCGTTAAATTGATACAAGACGCACCTGGTTCCGAATAGATCGCGACAATATCACAATGACGTTGAGGGGCTAGGCAGCGATGTCTGGTCCCTCTTACGTATTGAGGTAGCAAGCGGGAGAAATTCGATGCGCATTTTAGTACTGGTATTATCACTTGTAGCGACAGAAATTTGTGCAAGCCCTGAGCTTTGGCGCAACGAATGGCCGAACACGGATTTCGAGAATACCAGCGTCGAAAAATGGGTGGAAATTATGTCCGGTGGGCCGCAGAAAGATGGTATTCCTGCGCTGGATAATCCATCGTTTATTCCCGTCATTGCAGAAGCGAAATTAGGTGCTCGTGAACCTGTCATCACACTGGAAATACAGGGGGAAACTCCTCGTGCTTATCCGATCCGTTTTCTGATTTGGCATGAGATTGTGAATGATGAAGTAGGTGGAATTCCCGTAGCGGTGACTTTTTGTCCTCTGTGTAATTCAGGCATTACGTTTGATCGCCGTGTTGATGGTGACATGCTAACATTTGGTGTATCGGGCAAGCTTCGAAATTCTGATATGATCATGTTTGATCGCGAAACTGAAAGCTGGTGGCAGCAGGCCATTGGTGAGGCCATCGTAGGCGATTTGACTGGAACTAAGCTGCAAACGCTGCCGTCGTGGATGGAAAGCTGGTCAGAGTTCGAATCGCGCCATCCCGATGGTTTGGTCATGGCTGAGCCTGATTTTTCCCGTAACTATGGAGCTAACCCTTATGTGCAATATGACAGTTCCAACCGACCTTTCCTGTTTTCTGGTAAAATGCCACCACATGGCATTCCAGCACTTGCTCGTGTTGTGCGTGTTGGGGACGCGGCGTGGCCAATGACACGGATTGCTGTTGCAGGCGAGATATCAGAAAACAACGTCGTGTTAAGCTGGTCAGCAGGACAAGCATCAGCGCTTGATTCGCAAAACATCGGGCTTGGTCGTGATGTGGGCAGCGTGCGAGTGCGTGACGCCGCGGGTAATAATCTAGCCCACGACGTGATGTTCGCCTTTGCCTATGATGCGTTTTGGCCCGAAGGGGCCTGGATGCTAGGTGAGTAAGTTTTTTTACGGCCAATTGGAACTTTGGGGACCGTTTTCTGCCAAGATGAAGCCCTAGGTTCCACAAAAGGTTTGATGGATTTTTTCTGATTCTTTAGGGGGCAAGGAATAGCCGGCGTTGGGTGTGAACGGGTGTTGCAAAGCTGCGAGCATTGCATGGAAAGGTGCGAAATTACCGTCTGTTGCTGAAGTAATTACCTGTTCGATTTTATGGGTGCGTGGGATAACACTAGGGTTAGTATTGCGCCATAGCGCATCGTCAGGCTTGGCAGCGCGCCATTCTGCGTGCCAGTCAGGGTAGGTGGCTGATGTTTTGTCCAAAGCGCTGAAAGTGTTGGTAAAGTCTGCACTAGCATTTGCCATCTGCGCCAGCAGGCCTTTAGCGAGTTCGGTTGTGACGTCGTTTTGTGGCAGCCCAAGCTTAGGCGCAAACGCCTTTGCCCACTCATAGTCGAACATGTTTGGGAAATTATTAAGTCGAGTGGTGAAATCTTCTATGGCTTTGTTGGTGTCTGGCATGACCTGCACCAATGACGTGGCAAACTGCGCAAGATTCCAATGAGTGATTGGGCCTTGATTGCTATAAGCATAGCGTCCCTGGCGGTCGATGGAACTGAATACGGTATCTGGGTGATAGCTATCCATGAAAGCGCAAGGGCCGTAGTCGATTGTTTCGGCCGCAACTGCGACGTTGTCAGTGTTCATCACACCATGGATAAAGCCTACGGACATCCATTTTGCTATTAGCGTTGCGTGCTTTTGCATAACCATTTCGAATAGCTGCAACGGATCTTTTGCGTCTGGGTAATGGCGATCAATTGTGTAGTTAGTCAGTAGTTTTAATGCGTCCACATCGCGCTGGGCGGCAAAATATTGGAAGGTTCCGACGCGGATGTGAGAGGAAGCAATGCGTGTCAGGATGGCACCGGGTAGTCGGCCCTGTTCCCTCCCAATGAAATCGCCGGTTTTTACTACAGCAAGCGCCTGTGTAGTCGGAATATCAAGTGCATGCATGGCGCATGACATCAGGTATTCGCGCAGCACGGGGCCGACCCATGCGCGCCCGTCGCCGTTGCGTGAATAGGGCGTTGGGCCAGAACCTTTGAGTTGAATGTCAACTCGCCCGGTTGGCGTGGTTAATTCACCCAGATGCAAGGCACGACCATCGCCAAGTTCTGGCGAAAATCCACCAAATTGGTGACCCGCGTAAACCTGCGCAAACGGTGTTGCGTTGCTGGGAATATCGTTTCCTGAAAATAAGTTAGCAGCGTCTTCATCACTCATTTCTGACGTGTCTAACCCCAGTTTAGCGGCTAGTGTGTAGTTAAAAACAATGAGGTGAGGGGCGCTGACAGGATCCGCGTCCAATTTGGAATAGAACCGTGCGGGCAAGGAAAGATAAGTGGTGTCGAACGGGATATTCAGGGGCATTTTAGAAAGCCTTTAGTCGGATGAAACAAAGCGTACATAGCGCGCGCAATCTGTATACAGGGCATCTATATGATTTAAAATTACAGTATTCGCGTCATCAGCGAAAACCGATCGCATAATTTAAAATGTGCTCGGGCATAGAGACGTTGTGTTGTGTCGTTTTTGTTATCAATTTCACTGTGAAGGGCCTTTACGCCAGCACTCGCTAGGCTGGAAGAAATTGCCATCAGCACTTCTGATGCTATGCCCCGTTTGCGCACGCTGGGGCGGATATACAATTCATCTATAAAAGCATTCAGCCCACCCATTTCCAACGACCACCCAAAGGTGATGATCGTGTATCCTGTTGCGGCCTTTGCTGGCCCGAACAGCCACGCAGCTCCATGCGGTGAACCTTTCAATAAAGGAATTAAAGTGTCGTCGCGTTGCTCGTCGCTCCGCTTGATTCCGGCTTCGGCGTGGAATGCTGCGATAAGCGTTAATAGGCGCGGGGCGTCGTCCAGTTTGGCGAGGTGTATAGTAGTAGTCATTAAAGGGAGCCTTTTCGAGATGAGGCAATTTCATAGCGTCTTGTGCGTTAAAAGGACAGCTGCATTACCTGGCAGTATTGAGCCCAGTTTGCTGTTTGCTTGTTTTCAAGCAAAGGCGCGCACTGTCCGCTAATATGATATTGCTTAATAGGCTCAATTTATTGAGCTTATCACCACAACCATTAGCAAAGAATATAATGCAACACCGCCACCTATCAGGAAGAAGGGCCAGTTTTTTGTTACTGTTGCCGTCGCTATTGATTTCATTTGGTACATCAAATCTGGCCACGTGTAGGACACAAAATCCCCCTGTGTGAAAACCGCTTTGATTTGACCGTTATTATCGACAACGGGAAGACGCCTGAACCGCTCATTTGACATTATTCTGAGCCAATCGAGCATATCATCAGTTTCACTTGCCACGCGCGGGTCTTTTGTCATGATGTCGGATACCACGGACTTATGGGCATCCAATTCCTTGGCAACCAGTTTGTTCATCACGTCTCGTTCGGTGACGACGCCGAGAACCTTATTATATGTATCAATAACGACGATTGCCCCAAAATTCTTTTCAGACATCAAGGTGACGGCTTCAAAGATACTGGTGTCGAGTGAACATGTCAGTGGCTGTTGTTTTGATTTATATTCGGGCCGGTCCATAAGGCGGTTACCGGGGCGACTGACTTTATCTGGCATGATTGTAGTCCCTTTATTTTATGATGTTGAAGAACATAGTACTTAGTATTTACACGACCAGTCTGGCAGGCATCAATATCAATGTTTCACTTTAAACGCGCCAACCGCTCTGTAATCAACTTAAAGAACCTGTCTGTGTCAAGGCCGCCCATAAACGTGCAGTTGGGTGCGCGATCCGTAACTCCCCACCAATCGGCGACTGTCATACCCATGGTCAACTCGCTTTGAGTCTCAATTTCCACGTTGATGTGGCGTCCTGAAAAGAGGTTAGGTTCAATTAGATAGGCAATGACGGTGGGATCGTGCAGAGGTGCGCCTTTTGAACCGTATTTTTCTTTGTCAAAACGTTCGAAAAAGTCAGTCCATTCGGCCGTCATGTGGCCCACGATGGTCTCCAAAGCGCGAAAGGCATCGACGCGGGCTTTGTTTGTAAGGGCTTTGTGGGTCACATCTAATGGCATTACTGTGAGTGGAAGGCCTGATTTGAACACAATGTCGGCGGCATGAGGATCAACGTAAATGTTAAATTCAGCCGTAGGTGTGATGTTGCCACCCTCAAAAAAACCACCGCCCATGAGTACGATTTCCGAAATGGCGGGTTTTATGTCGGGTGCGCGTTGCATGGCGGTTGCAATATTGCTCAGAGGACCAAGTGCGCAGATCGTGATCGAGTTTTCTGGTGCCGCGCGCAACGTGTCGATAATCCAATCGACGGCGTGTTGGTCTTGCAGAGGCATAGTGGGTGTAGCCATTTGTGGGCCGTCTAGCCCAGTTTTGCCATGTACATGTTCGGCAGTGACCAGTGGGCGATTTAGCGGTCTGTCACAACCGGCAAAGACAAGCATACCAGGAAACCCCGCTAATTCGCAGATGATGCGGGCATTTTTTTGGGTTAATTCCAGCGGCACGTTGCCTGCAACGGCTGTGATGCCAAGAACGTTGAGTTCAGGGGAGGCTAAAGCCAGCAGAATTGCCACGGCGTCGTCTTGGCCTGGGTCTGTATCAATAATAATGTTGCGTGCCACTTTTATTCCCTTAAAATTATTGTTCTTTACTAATCTGCGCGCTTAATGAGGGAAAGGTGGGGTCTCTCATCTTCTTAGCTTCTAATAATCAAAAATATCTTGAAGTTCTAATAATGGAGCATTGGGCCAAGGTGAAGTGGGACAGTTTCCCGTTTAGTTTTAAAGTTAGATACGGACATGTTCGGTAAGACTTACCTCAAACAGTGCGCCATCAATGTGTCTGGGGTCAAACGCAAATATATATGCTCTGGTGAGGTAGAAACACGTTGTGTTTGCCGGTCCACCATTTTTTTATGTATTTAGACTTACAAAGGTGAATTGGTCATTATGAGCATTTTAATGTCAATGTCATTTGTGTGTTCACAATAGTACTTATTTTGTAGTGCTTTATTTATAAAATACCGTATTAGGCTGGCTATTGCAGGGTAAAGCAAAACACCCTCAAACCCTATCGTAGCGCGGCCTTTTTACATGCCTTGAACGATGCGGATGTCTCATTTAAATTTTTTCACGGCGCAGTATTTTTGACCCATAGGGTAGTAACAGCGACTGATGACGCACATCAGATGTGGAGGTGCTGTTTAGTATGGTTTGTATCGATGGGTTAAATCTGGATTGCGTAGGAATGTTCGCGCTGAGCGGCGAGCAAAACGTTAGTTTAAAAGCATATGTATTACGCGCAGTAATTTAATTTTTTCGACAGACTGGCAAATTGGGAAGTGTTTCACGTACATTGGCAATGAGTTGGCGGTCAACTAATATTCATATGCTCAAAGTATTAGTGGTTCTCGAAGACGAGATTGGTTGTTCGAGATGATACTAATCCTCATGCTATGAATAATTGTTCAAGCTAAAAAATGTATCCATGAAAAATGATAAGTTTTAGCACAGTTTCCTGATGTAAGTTTCTATTTACAACCACATCTAAAGTAAATGTACTATGTGTGCTAACATTATGAGTCCGCGCTGTGTGTTCATGCCAGCCTACAATAATTTTGGCGTTTACAATTTTGAATACACCAGCTTTGCTTTCCAGATTAAGAAACAGCAAGTCAGGCCAGATGTGATTGCGCACCCCAATTAGGCTGAGGTTTCTTTGATGATTTAAACATGGGTGCTATGACCTGGACTGCTGACATGAGGGGATATAAAAATTCACCCTCAATTAAAGAGTATCACGAATGATAGGGGTAGCGAATTGCACCTTCAATTTCGCGTGGCGCATCCACAAGGTTCATACAGTGATGACAACAGATGTTTTAGAACAACTGCACGAAGCCGTTTTATCGTTACAGAAATAATAACGGGATGCCGAGATACATCAGTGGATTGGTGAGTTGGGTGTTGGGGAGCCCGCTTGCTGTGATGGGACGGCTAGCTTATGTAAGGTTTTTTAAGAATTGACCTTAAGTCGTGGTGGGTTTTTTATTTAAACTGGAAACATATTGACACAATCTATTTTATTTACTTGGCAAGTGAGTAAAAATTGAATTTTTTTAGTGCGACATAAAAAAAGATTTTTGGTTAATTTAAGTGGAGCACTGCTTAAAATGCACACAGTTATAAGCTGGACATTGTGCACCCATATAACCAACGTCATTCTGTCTAAAAGGGGTGCAATACGTTTGCCCCCTTGCACAAAACCGAGTGTTATGCGCGTTGTAAAAATATTGGAAATTTGTGCGGGTTAGCAAGTGTTACTGATGCAAACATACGTGTCCCTAAGCGGCCAAAGGAGAGTTTATAATGTTAAAGGTAAAAAAACTGAGCGCTGAGGTTCTTGTTATGATCGCGCTCATTGTCGGCCCCGCATTAGCGCAAGACGCTAATCCTATTATTGATGTAAACGGTGACGGATTCTACAGCTATCCTGAAGTTGGATCGATGTATCCCTACATTACGAAAGCTGATTTTTCTTTAATGGATACAACAAGAGATAGTTTGCTGGATATGGCCGAAGTGATGGCAGCACAAGTTGCTGGTTTAATTCCAGTTTCTTGATAATTTAAAATTATAATTAGCAACTGGAACTGGTTATGTGTGGATTTCGTAGTAGGGAAAACCATGGTTTTGTTATAATTAAATTTAAATTGCACCCTAAAGCGTGTAGGGACAAACCCTCCAATCAACATGACAGTAAAGTTTCTATTGCTGATAACATGTGCACACTGCGCCAATTAGGTGGCACCGTAATAGTACTATCTGTGTGAAAAAATTTTATGATTTTAAATTGATAATCTGCTACTTAAAAAATAATGATGGTGAATGAGTAAAAGTGATTTGTAAGAGGTAAAGAGGATTTTATTTTGAATCCTCATTATTGATCTTATGGTTATACGAAAAACTATACTTTTTAATTCAAAATTGATTTAACAGAGCGGATCTTAGAATTGCGGCATAGTTTTTTCTATAATAGTTTCTCAAGAGGAGCTTTTTTAAAAAGACAAAACATTTAATGATAATAAGGCTCATGCTTATGTTCTGCTTTCTAATAAATATTGCAATACACTCATGAAAGCGTAATTTTTCTGCATCAGTTTTAGTTTTAACGAGAATGGTGGCTTATTAATATATTTTTATCATAAACGTCATGCTGTTGAAGTTGCCTTATCAAGATCTTTCTGATGGCAAAATTTTGTAATATCTATATATATTTAACTAGTTGTACACAGCGTTTTTACTTAACAGCTGGCAATTACTATGTTGGGATGCTGAGCTGATTGGAGCTTTGTTGGTTAATGCGACTATCCTCAAACCAGCCTTCACGGTGAATGATGTTACATTGCCAACAATGGGCTGTATTAATTTTTGAAACGGACACGTGATCAATATTGATAAGGCACATTTAAATGTTTCACTGAACACAAATGAAGATAGTATAACCATTAATGACAAAATCAGTTACGCAAAGAGAGCAACTTTCTCCAAGGACGGCAGTGGCTTTCGGGACGTGGTAGAACTTGGCCTAGTTGACCAAACTTTAATGAATGGTAAAAGGCTGGGGGTACTGTGGTCATTGGCAGTAGTGAAAGTGTTAATTGGCTAAAGTTAAATGTTGGTGCAGCCAATATTGATGATATCAAAAATGGTTACGGCGCCGTTGAAAAAGCTGAAACATCTATAGCAAAATGTCCGTTTTGACGCAGCTAATAACGATATGATCGATGCGGCAGCACTGAGTGTTGCATAAAAATTTAAAAAAAGGGTAGTCCCATTGGGGGCAGTTTTTTTGTGTTTTTAGTGAGCAATTATAATTTTAGATCATAAATCATAAGTTTATGAATTGTCTCATTACGGAATAGTAGATTAATTATTTTAAATTATTTTTCTCCGCGAGATAAGGCTGCAACTCCTGTACGGGCCATTTCTACCAGTCCGATGGGACGCATAAGGTCAGCAAACGCATCAATCTTTTCGCTAGTTCCCGTAATTTCAAAAGTAAAACTTTGCAGTGTGCTGTCGACTACGTTGGCACGAAAAACATCGGCTAGACGAAGCATTTCCATCCGGTCATCGCCTTTACCAGCTACCTTGAAAAGGGCTAGTTCACGTTCCACGCTCCTGCCTTCGACGGTCAAATCATGAACTTCACGTACAGATACTATACGGCCTAGTTGAGCTGTGATCTGGTTAATTGTTTGTGGAGTACCTGTTGTGACAACGGTGATGCGCGAAAGGTGGCCAGTGTGGTCAATTTCTGCGACAGTTAGGCTTTCAATATTGTAACCTCGCCCAGCGAAGAGACCGATAACACGGGCTAGAACACCAGGTTCGTTCTCGACAATAACTGCCAGTGTGTGGCGTTCTTCAACATCAGAGAATGTTGGGCGAAGATTGTAGGCGGAGTGCGATGAAGCACCTTTTTTTAGACGGAGAGCTGACATAATACATTTTTTCCTATAAAGATAATACTAATTTCTTTTAATAAGATTTAGACCAGAACACTTCCTTTGGCATCAATGACTCCTTGGGTGTCTGCATCGCCTAGCAGCATTTCATTATGGGCTTTGCCTGATGGGATCATTGGGAAGCAGTTTTCGTGCTTTTCGACCATGCAGTCGAAAACCACTGGCCCGTCGTGGTTCAGCATTTCCATGATTGCATCGTCGAGATCAGCAGGGTCGTTGCAACGTATGCCTTTGGCTCCGAACGCTTCGGCTAATTTGACAAAATCTGGCAGAGATTCTGACCAGCTCGATGAGTAGCGTTCACCGTGCAGCAATTCTTGCCATTGGCGCACCATACCGAGACGTTCGTTGTTTAGAATAAATTGTTTGACAGGCAGGCGGTACTGTATCGCTGTGCCCAATTCTTGCATGTTCATCAACCATGACGCTTCACCAGCCACGTTAATGACCAGTGCACCAGGGTGTGCCATTTGCACACCGATCGATGCTGGATGGCCGTATCCCATAGTCCCTAATCCACCGGATGTCATCCACTGGTTAGGATGTTCAAAGCCGAGGTATTGCGCCGCCCACATCTGATGCTGGCCCACTTCGGTCGTAATATAGCGATCGTTGCGATGCTTTGTCAGCGCCTCGAGCCTTGATAACGCGTACTGTGGCTTAATGATTTGACCCTCTTGCTTGAATGCCAAACAGTCTACCTTGCGCCACTCTTTAATTTTCTTCCACCAACTACCGATTTCTTCAACATTAGTTTGGCGGCCTCGAGACTTCCAAATATTGAGAAGATCCTCAAGTACATGGGCAACGTCGCCAACAATCGGGATATCTGTCTGAATGACTTTGTTGATTGAACTCGGGTCTATGTCGATATGTGCTTTAATCGAATTGGGCGAGAATTTATCAAGTACGCCAGTAATCCGATCGTCGAAGCGTGCGCCGATGTTGATCAGCAAATCACAATCATGCATGGCCATGTTTGCTTCATATAAACCATGCATGCCAAGCATGCCGAGCCAATTATTGCCAGAAGCAGGATAACAGCCCAGACCCATAAGTGTGGATGTAATAGGAAAGTTTGTCGCTCCAACAAGTTCGCGTAACAACTGGCTGGCTACTGGGCCAGAGTTTATGACGCCGCCACCTGTATAAAACAGTGGCTTCTTGGCCTTTTCAATAGCGGCAACTAGCTCTGTGATGCCTTCGATGTCGCCTTTGACCTGCGGTTGGTAGTACGATTTAGAAGGCTGTGATTTGGTGTAAGTTCCAGTGGCAAACTGAACGTCCTTCGGTATGTCGACCAAAACTGGGCCTGGGCGACCGGACATAGCGACGTGAAATGCTTCGTGAATAACGCCCGCCAGCTTGTCAGTCTCTTTGACTAGCCAATTGTGTTTGGTGCAGGGCCGCGTGATACCAACTGTGTCGGCTTCTTGAAACGCGTCCGACCCGATCATGAACGTTGGAACCTGACCCGTGAGCACGATGATCGGGATGCTGTCCATTAAAGCATCTGTCAGACCTGTGACTGCGTTGGTCGCACCAGGCCCAGACGTCACCAACGCAACACCGGGTTTGCCGGTAGAACGCGCATACCCTTCGGCGGCGTGAACCGCGCCCTGTTCGTGGCGCACAAGAATGTGTTTGATTGAGCTTTGCTGAAAAATCTCGTCATAAATTGGGAGGACAGCACCACCCGGGTAGCCAAATACCGTGTCCACGCCCTGATCTATTAGAGCTTGAACTACCATTTTCGCACCAGTCATGTGAGCAGACATTATATTTTCCTTGTCTCAGCTTTTCGCGTGTTATCGGTTTAGTATTGTGTCGTATTGTTGTGTCCGGTCGGACAGTTGTAGTACATAAACTGCCTCGAGGTTTAAAGGCATGTCGGGGACTGGTCTGGTCAATATTTACAGGCACGGGATGTTTATTTCACAACAATAAAAGTGTAAAAAACGCTGCGCCTGATTTAATTATAATATATTATGCCTTTCTGAATAGGCAGGGTCAACAGTCAGAATGGCAAAAATGTCGTTTAAAGGCAGCTTTTCGCAACTTTCTTACATTACTGGATGGAGAATAAGCAATAAAGGCTTAATGAGGCTGCTGGTCTGGTTGTGGTAAGAGTTTTCAATTGAAATCTTATTTAGTGAGATGAATTATGATGAAATGTTAACTTTAGATTAATTTTAGGTAGATACTTTTTAATAGTCTTGCTGTTTTAAAGTAGTTGATAGCTAATTCTAGTTTGCTTCAATGACCCTTTACTAACGAGCTGTGAACTTTCACAGCATTTGCAATATTACTGAATACTGGGTTTGTGATCTATTACCTTATTCCGCATTGCTACAATTTAACACTAACCTGTCAGTGGTGAGCAGAGCCGAGCGCATTATGAACTGATCTGAGTTTGCATAAAGTTTTTTGCAACTGATTGGAGATTTCGTAATTGTTATGCTGCGATTGAATGGGCAGACTAATTTTTTTGATGGTGTCTAATAAAAAATAGTGCTGTCGATTACAGCGCAGTGTGGTGAGAAATCATACTATTCCTCTGATTCTAGCTTAGTTTTATACTCCTCTGGGTAGAATCAATATCAAAAATCATTGCAGCTGAGATTTATTAAATTTACTTAAAATAAAGCGAAAGCAACGTGTAAATACTTAAAATTGTGGGTATTGGTAAAGATTTTTTACAATAATAGGGTTATTGGAGTCATTAGGTCTTCCGCATCTGGAAACGGAATTGTAATGTAAATCTACTCAAACTGATCTGCCTGCACTTTTTGAAAGATTGTGGGCGTAAATTCCACGGGAGGAAATACTATATGGATCGTCGTTCTTTTCTTAGAAATTCTGCTATTGGTGGTACAGCAGCCGCTGCGACTACTCTAGCAGCACCTGCATACGCGCAAGGCAATCGCACGTTAACGATGGTCACTTCTGTGCCAGATGGCTTCGCTGTTTTTGATGACGCTGCTGTGAATTTCATCGATCGCGTAAATGCAATGGCCGATGGTGCCATCACGATCGAAAAGAAGGCTGCTGGCCAACTTGTCGGAGCGTTTGAAGTTTTTGACGCCGTTTCGTCTGGTCAGGCTGACATGTACCACTCAGCTGACTATTATTTTGGTGGCCAGCATCCCGGCTATTATTTCATGACAGCCGTTCCATTCGGCGCTACGGGTGGTGAAATGGCCAGCTGGTACTACCATGGTGGTGGTGCTGAATTGCACGACGAATTGGGCAGCATTTTTGGCCTTAAATCGTTCCTTGCGGGTAACACTGGCCACCAACCAGGCGGCTGGTTTAATAAGGAAATTAACTCTGCAGCCGATTTACAGGGCCTAAAATTTCGTATGCCGGGCCTTGGTGGACTTGCGTTGGGCCGCACTGGTGCATCTGTTCAAAACGTACCAGGAGGCGAAATCTACCAAGCACTTGCATCTGGCGCTATCGATGGTGCTGAATGGATCGGTCCATTTGCTGACGAACGTCTTGGTTTTCAAGAAGTTTGTAATTTTTACTACACTGGTGGCATGCACGAGCCGGGTTCGGCTCTTGTTGCAGCCATGAACCGCGACGTTTGGGATGAAATGACACCTGCACTTCAGGAAATCATTTCGACCGCAGCTGCTGCGACCCACCAGTGGTCTTTGTCTCAGTCAAACTACAACAACGGTGCTGCACTTGATCGCCTTAAGTCACAGGGCGTAAAGGTTCTGGAATTCTCGGACGATGTTTGGGATGCGTTTGGAACAGCGGCAACGGCAGCGTTAGATGACTTCATGGATGATGAGTTGTTTGCACGTATTCGTGAAAGTCAGGAAGCTGCCGTACGTTCGACTTATGAGTGGACGTCAGTCTCTGACGATGTCTACACGGCACAACGCGCCCGCGTGATGGGAAGCTAAGTCTAAATTCTAATCCTTTTTTGGATCAATTAAAAATTGGGGGCCCTGCTAGAAATAGTGGGGCCTATCCACACCGCGCGTTAAGTGCGATATAATTTTAAAGATTTTTGGGAGTAGGGAAATGGAAGAAGACGCCGCAAGCGCAGGTGGGTTCTGGTTATCCTACGAAAACGGATTTACGCAATGGCTGGAACGGCTTCAGGGTAACGCCCCTGAAGGTTCGGACCCAATAGTAGAATCCATGACGTTTCTGGGTGCACTTTGGAACACATTTGTTTGGATTTTTTCCAATATAGTTGAAGCGCTATACAATATTATCTTTGTGGTCACGCATCCAAATATATGGCTAGATTGGTTGAGTTGGGCAAACACGACTGAGGATAAGCAATCGCTTATGCGATTTATTTATTATGGCGGCTCGCATGAGTTGTTTTTTGCCCTTTTTGTACTTTTCCTAGTTTTGACTAGCGTGGCGCTTTTTAATCGAGCGTTTATGTGGGGCTGTGTGCGTGTTCTTGAAGGTTTTGCTAACAAGATAGGTCGCACTTTTGCATGGTCGGGTCTGGTGATGGTGCTGGTCCAAATTATGATCATTTTCATGCAAAGGGTTTTTGCAGTGTCCGAGTTGTCGATCGGCCTTGGAATTGCGATGACATTCGACGTCAGTTGGTGGGCCGAAAGTCTTAAGTTCTACAATGCAATGATCGTCTGTTTGTGCGTTACCTACACGTTTGTGCAGGGCGGTCATGTGCGGGTTGACCTAGTGTACTCCGCTGTTGGCCACCGCACCAAGCGAATTATTGATATGATTGGATCTATAGTATTTATGGTACCTGCCGCAATTTTAACATGGATGTACGGTTGGTACTTTTTGTGGCGGCATCTGGTTGTACCCAATCCGTCAGCGTCTGACAGTCTTGAACGCCTCTTGAACAAGGCCCGTGCTTTGCGATGGAATGTTGAAACAATTGGCTTCAGTCCGAACGGGTTTAACGCTTATTTTTTGTTCAAGGTTTTGCTAGTAACGTTTACCGCACTGGTTTTGCTGCACGCTGTCGCCTT